>CAVFNI010000006.1:0-112346 GCA_963624045.1 Bacteroidaceae bacterium | reverse complement strand
GGAACGCGGATATCATAGCCGAAAGGAGGGGCGTTGTCGGACTAAACGCAGTTCGCGCCGGAAAAGCTGCGTTTAGTTTGTCAGTTCACGAACGGAAATTACTTTGTCAATTTACGGCAAAATTATATGGTGCTATTTACCAAAGACGGGTATTATTTATAGAATTCTAATTGGTGTGGTGAAAGGAAGATAAAAAGGAAGACAATATGGATAATTGTTATCTTATTTGTGGGCATGATATTAAAGAAATTCAATCTGCTATTTTGGAAATTGCCAAAGAAATAAAGCGTATTTGTGATAAAAATGGCATAACATATGTTTTAGATGGCGGGACTCTTCTTGGGGCAGTTAGGCATAAAGGTTTCATTCCCTGGGATGATGATTTAGACATAGCTATGACAAGAGAGAATTATGAAAAGTTTTTAATTTGCTGTGCAAATGATTTGAATAAGAATTACTTCATACAAAATAATAGAACGGAGATTAGCTACCCATTTGACTTTACGAAAGTGAAAAAGAAAAACACCCTTTATTCTGAAGAGTGTATGACCGGTTTAAATGTGCTTGATGGAGTCTATGTCGATATTTTTCCTATTGACAAAACATTCGAACATAAGTGGAAAAAACAAGGTAAATTGTTATCTTTTTGGAGAAATGTCAGATGGACAAAATTAAAATATAAACTACAACCATTTAAGAAAAAAATCATCACTTTTCCGTTTACTCTATTTTCTTTGAAATTTATAAATAAAAGAACAGAAAAAACAATGACTCTTTATAGAAATAAAAACACAGACAAAGTCGCAAAAATTTGTCATCCTGGGCCAAAAAAGCCCTGCGAACCAATCGAACTTTATTTAGATACTATTGATTTGATTTTCGAGGACGCTGTGTTTAAGTGTCCTCGCAACTATAAAGCCCTTCTCCAAAATAGATATGGAAATTATATGGAGTTACCTCCTCTGGATCAAAGGCGCTCTACACACGGCATCTTAAATGTGAAATTGTAATATGCGTAATGAATTCGCAAACAAAGAAACAACAAAAAGAATCACAAAAACGTTGCTCATCATGACGTTTTTTGTTGTTATTACGAAGGTATTTGGCTTACTTAGAGATTCTGTTTTGGCATATTGTTATGGGACTTCCAAAATTGCCGATGCATATGTTATTGCGCTTTCAATCCCGACAGTATTATTTGCTTCGTTAGGAAAAGCCGTTTCTACTGCATTGGTTCCGATTTATTTAAAACACCAAGAAGACGACGATTTAAATAAAACTGATATCTCCTCTATTTTTTTATTTAAAATTTTCTTTTTCGGATTAATTATTAGTGGAGCAATCCTTGCGGTTATAGAACTTTTTCCAAACATTCTTGTTGTCATTTTCGCTTCTGGATTTGATGCTGAAACATCTAATATTTGTATTAACATTTTGAGAATAGGAGCCTTTTCTATTTTCTCTATGTTGTTAACTGCTGTGTGCAGCGCTCTTGCCATGACAAAAAGAAAATATGTAGCAACAACTTTAATTAGTCTTCCTCTTAATATAATTTTGATCGCCAGCATTTTTTTGTCGATGCGGACAAGTTATATAGTTTTGGGATATGGCATACTATTGGCGTTTTCGTCTGAATTTATTTTTCTTGTACCGTTTTTATTTAAACAGAATATTAAAATCAAGCCTTCTTTTAGGAAAACGGGATTTGGTATTGATGTATTTAAAATGGTGATCCCCATCATTATTGGCTCGACAATGAGCCAGATTAATCATATTGTTGATAAATCTATTGCATCAAATTTTGCTTTCGGAAGCGTTAGTGCTTTGAGCTATTCTTCAACTATAAATGTTGCTATTCAAGAATTGTTAGTTACAGGTCTTTTGAACGTAATGTTTGTGGAGTATTCAAAGCAACTAATCGAAAAAGAGATAAGCGAACTAAAAGACAGCACAGAACATATTCTTAAGATGCTGAGAGTTCTTCTTGTGCCCGTAACTATTTTTGTTTTGTTTAATTCTGAACCAATAATTAGAATTTTGTTTATGAGAGGTTCTTTTGATGAAAATTCATTGGCGATGACATCTTTGACATTGATGTTTTACAGTTTTGGCATTTATTTTGTTAGCTTCAGAGATGTAATTGTTAAGGTTTTTTATGCTAACAAAAATGCTATTATTCCTGGAATTAATTCTATTGTTTCAATTGGCATTAACGTAGGCTTAAATTTTTTGTTGGGCCATTACATGGGGGTGCCAGGAATTGCTCTTGCTACCTCAATTTCAGCCATCTTTTCTTCTGTCTTCTTACTTATAATGTTTCAAAGAAAATATTTTAAGTTAGATATAAGAAGCCATTTGCTTCATTTAATAAAAATATTAACATTCAGCCTTGTTTGCGCGTTATTTTCGTTTTTATTATTGAAGGGCATCAACAATATTATTCATTATCCAAATGTAAATTTTATTATAACTGGTGTTGTTTTTTGTGTTTTGTATTATTTTGTTTTAACATACAGTGGTGATCTTTCTTTAAAGAATATTTTAGGTTCCTTATTTAAAAGAAGAGTGAAAAAATGATTAGAATTAACGCTGATGATTTTGGCTATTCAGAATCGGACAACTTATCGATCATTTTTTGCTTCCAAAATAAAGTTGTCAATTCCTCGACAATTATGGTGAATGCCCCTATGTTTTTTGAAGCTGTTGAAATCTCTAAAAACGCTGGAGTCGACAGGTTCATAGGGTTACATCTAAACATAACAGAATTTACTCCTTTAACTGAAGAAATTAAATCAAATCCAAAATTTGTAAAAAATGGTGCTTTTTATAACAATATTAGGCACAGAGGCTTATCGTCCTTCTTTTCTTTTTCTCGGAAAGACAAAGCACAAATAAAAAAAGAAATTGAGGCTCAAATGAAGTTGTTTCGTAAATATTTTCCTGAGTCAGATGTTTTGGATTCGCACCATCACATCCACACCGTTTATCCAATTTTAAAAATCGTTTTGAAACTTGCAAAACAATACAATTTTAAGGTTTTGAGAATTAGCAGAAATGTCCCGAAATCTACTTTATTTAAAACCGTTTATAAAAACATTATTAACAAAAAAATAAAAAAAGAATTTTCTAACTCGTCAGTTCTTTTTTTGGATACATCTCTTGATAGTTTCAACTATCTAAGTCAACTTAAAACGAAAGATAAGAATATGGAGATAATGGTACATCCTTCCGTGAAAGGTTGCGAATGCGTTGATAAATTAACAGGATTCAATTTGTTAGGATTAGAAAAGGTAATTAAAGAATGGTTTTAGCCAAAATTAGAGAGTTTTTGTCTTCGTGCCGACCAGATAATTATTTTGCTTTTTCAAAGTACAAAAGAATTATTTGGAATATTTTATTTGTTTCACTTTTGTTGTCGGTTTTTCTGACTGTTTTTTGCCAAATACCACCTTTAGCGGATAAAAACATTAACCATGTCGCTGATGTAATTTGGATTTTTGATTTAGTCCTTCTGTTGATTTTTGATTATAAAACTTTTATAGACAGGGTTATTAAAATCAGTTTAGTTGTTGTGCCGTTTTCTGTCTTTTTGTTAATTGCATTTTTATTTAAGCAACCATCTTTCACTGGCACGCCATTAACCAAAGCTATTTATTTGTCCGTTTTTATTATGACTATTTGGCTTATGTATTCGCCTTTGTTCAAGCACAGCAATATAAAAATGTTTATGATTGTTTATGTTGTGGCTGCTGTGTTGTTGGCATCTATTGTATATTTTGATATTTTGCGCGGTTCTGACATTTCCTCTTCGTATTATGCTTATCGGTCAAAAAATTCTACTGGCCCCATTCTTTTTGTAGCAATCATTTTTTCTTACTTTCTCCTAAACAAAAAAAGCCCATGGTCCACAATCGTAAGATATTTATTGTATGCGTTTTTTACTGTAATTATTGCGTTGATGAAGTGCAGGACAGTACTTATTTTCTTACCGATTTCACTGATTTATTTATTTAGTATCCAATACAAAAGCGATTTAGCTTTTATTATTCTCGTTGTCACTATTTTTTTGATCTTCGCCTTATTGTTTTTTGTTCCATACTTCAGAGATAATATTCTCTTCAGTATATTATTAAACGGAAAACAAAATGCTACGATTGACGACATTTTTTCGGGCCGCTTTAGCATTATTTATGGTAAACTTACGGCCAATACGAATTATATTGTTGGTAATTTTTCAACTTATTTTGATTGTATGCCGTTGCTTCTTATTGTTAATTACGGCTTCGTGGGTTTTTTGCTGTTTTTGCCAATTATCGCCTTGCCATTTTTCTTTTTTATTAAATCATCTAAAGTTTTAGGAAAAAATGACTGGATTGTTCAACTTCAATTATTGTTTTTAATTTCCTTTTTCAGTTTTTCTATTTTTGAAGGACTGGTGCCTTTTGGACCAGGGGCGGAAACATTTGTTTTTTGGATGATTATTTGCTGCACATATCGAGATGATTTTAAAATGCTTTCCAAGACCGAGACGTTCTTTTTCGCAGTTTCTTCGAAAATAAATTTAGTTTTTAATAAAGATATTCTCACAACAGTTATTTCGTCATTGGTTTATGGCGTCTTGTTGTTTTTTGTACTTTCATCTTCGCTTTTTGATTCAATTTCAAGCTCTATTTTCGATGTTTTGCCTTTTGGAAAAACCACAATAGCTTATGTGCAACCAGAATCTGTTGTGGTTGATGGACCCGATGTGATTTGTGTTGGACAAAAAGTTAATTATAAGAGCGTTTTTAATCCTTCAAATACGACAGATAAAGGAACGAGATGGGATGTTTGGGCTCAGAATAATGAAATTTCTATTGATGAATTTAGCGGCACAGTAACAGCAAACAAAGTTGGAAGAAATATCACTATAATAGGTAAATCATCAAAGTCATATACTACTTTTGGCAGAAAGATGATATCGGTAGTTGATCCTTTGCATTACAATTTTAGTTTGTTTGAAATTCATAATGAAGAAGACAGGTTGGTTTACGAAAAAGGCGAAACAGCCAAACTTATATTTGACGCTAATTATATTCCGCGAATTGACTTACTTTCATTTTTTAGTAGCGATGAAAGTGTAGCGAAAGTGAGCGATCAAGGTATTATTAGTTTTATTAGTCAAGGAACTGTGGAAATCTATTCTATAGTTGAAAACGATTATCGCAATCAGTCCAATAGTTTGATATTTACTGTTTCATCGTCCGGCTTCATACCAACAGATTCAATTTCGGTAAAAATCCCCACTGATCATTATCAATTCGAACCGCTTAGCATTATCCCTTTGTTTAACGATGAGGCTACCGACAAACATTACGACATCGATATTGCTGGCGGTTTGTACGAAATAGATTCCGATTCAAGAGTAACTTTTTTAAATCGAGGCACGTATCAAATAAATATTTGTTCAAGGAGTAACCCCGCACTTATTACAAGTCAGAATATTAATATTATGGCCAATGCGCCAGAATCCATTAAATATTATGGGGATACTTGGTGGAAGGTAGGCAAAATGGAAAAGCTGGATTTGCGGTTAAGATATACAAATGGTTTTGAGAAAGAATTATTGCCATCGGAAATTCTAACAACAAATAACGATTATAATAAAAGGGCTTGGACATTTAAAAATGGGCTTTGCGGCGATGAGCTGTCTGCGATCGCTATCACTTCAGGGAGAATGTCCATAGGCTTTTCATTAAAACAGGACCCTAAAATTAATATAAACATAGTAATAAAATGTAACAGGTTTGATTATTCCGATTATTGCTATTATGCAAATTGTGTGGGAGCGGCAATTTCCGTTTTATTTGCATTTGTTTTCCTGATTGGATCACTCATAAATGGCATGCCAATAAACAAGTTCTTTCTTCTTGGTATTTATTCGTTGCTATATTTTTCAATTGCGTTTGTTTTGATTTTTAAATACTCACTGTCCTTTCTTTGGTTGATTTCGTACCTCGTTTTATTTCTTATTTATTTTGGATTAGCGTTGCTAATGCTGTTTAAAAAAAGAAAACTTAGTTTTGAGGTCTTTTGCGAAATACTGAAGCCCAACAACTATCCTGCTTTGATCAATCGAATAGTAAATTGTTATGAACTAAATGTATAACGGGAGAAGTGTATGAATAGCATTGCGTATTATTTTTCGAAATTAATTAAGAAGCTGCATCCAAGTTCGTTGAAACAATGCAAAAAAGGAAGAAAAAGTAAAGTGGGTTATTATTCTAATTTGATAAATGTAACAATTGGCGATTTTACATATTTGGGTGATCATAATTCTATTTGTAATGTTTATATAGGATCGTTTTGTTCGATTGCGAGTTTTTGCTCTATTGGTGGAGGAAACCATGATTATACCAGAATATCAACATCCCCCGTTTTTGAAAAAGGGAGAAATGTATTCAAAAAAAATTTTGGTGATTTGCCGAAGCCAAAACAAGAAATGGTTATTATTGGCAACGATGTGTGGATAGGCGAGAATGTTTTTGTTAAACCGGGAATTATTATAGGTGATGGAGCGGTAATTGGGGCGCATGCTGTTATTACCAAAAACGTTCCGCCATACGCTATTATGGCTGGATGTCCAGCTAGGATTATTAAATATAGATTCAAAGAAGAAACAATCGCAAAATTGGAAGAAATAAAATGGTGGAAAAAGGAAGAAAAATATCTCAAAACCATCGCTCCATATTTTGGTGATGCAGATGTTTTTTTGAGAGAAATCGGTAAGGATGAAAAAGACAAGTAAATTGTTGGTTTTAGCGGTGTTCCCCGCGCCATATAGAGCCCATTTAATTAACTACTTATCAAACTCTTTTGACGTTGACGCTTTTTATGAGCGAGACTTTGATTCTAATCGCAATTCTTCATGGTTTGTTAACGGAACAAAAATATTGAGCGATGGAAATTACAAAGAAGAATTCAAAAAAGCTTGCCTGAGCATTGAACAATATGATGGGGTGGTTTTGTATGATTATACAAGCACGAATGCCATAAACTTGATCTGCAAATGTAAAAAGAAGAAAATTCCATATTTTATAAATTGCGATGGGATCATTTTGGGGAAGCGAGATTTATTTATTAAAAAAATAATTAAAAGAGCTTTGCTATCGAAGGCCGAAGCTTGTTTCGCAAGCGGAAAGTATGCCTCACAGTACTTTGAGAAGAATGGCGTCGACAAAAAGAACATTTTTATTCATACATTTTCGTCGCTTGAGCAACAAGACATTTTAAAAGAAGTGCCAAAAAAGAATAACGTTTTTTTTAAACGGCTTGTGGGCCATGAATACGATAACGTTTTTTTGGGCGTAGGCAGGTTCATGAGTGTTAAAAATTATCTTTGGCTGATTGATGGCTGGCCCGATGATCAAAAAAATGTCTTGATATTAATCGGCGGCGGAGAATTAAAACAGGAATATGAAACGAGAATTGCCTGTAGGCGATTAAAAAATATAATTATCATAGATTATCTAGGCAAAGAAATTTTAAAGGATTATTTTCGTAATGCAGATTTTTTCTTGCACCCAACGATTTATGACGCTTGGGGGCTCGTGATTAATGAAGCAATGTCGCAAGGATTAATTGTAGCATCTTCAAACAAATGTATTGCCGCTTTAGAATTGATTGAAAATAACCGAAACGGCTTCGTGTTTGACTGTAATAAATGCACTCCAAGTGATTTGATTGATTCGCTGGTTTCTTTGTCGGAAGAGCAGCGATATTCCATCCGAAAGCGCGCTTTAGATACCATATCGAAATATACAATTCAGAATATGGCCGAAAGACAAATAAACGTTATTAAACAAAGATTAGGAGATTATAATGATTAATTCAGACATTACTTGCATTGTCTTAACAAAGAACGAAGAAAGAAATATTCGCAATTGTTTGGAATCTATCAAAGATTTGGCTGAGCGGATCGTGGTTGTTGATAGTGGCAGCACTGATAACACGTTAGTCATTGCTCGTGAATATGGCTGCGATATTTACGAACACGATTTTAAGAGCTATGCGCACCAACAAAACTGGGCTCTTGATAACGCTTCTATTTCGACAAAATGGGTATATAGGATAGATGCAGATGAAATCGTTACTTCTGAGTTAAAAGCCGAAATATTGGAGCAAACAAAGAAACATTCTGATGATCATATAAATGGATTTGTTATGTCATTTAAAATTTTCTTTCTTGGAAAATTGCTCAAACACGCTGGCAATTACCCATTTCTAAACCTTGTTATTTGGAAATACGGAAAAGCCAGATTTTCTGAACGATATATGGGGGAGCACGCTATCTTATCAGAAGGCGAATCGATAACTTTGAATAATTATTGTGAACATCATGATTGCAAAAGCATTGATGCGTGGGTTGCTAAGCACAATTGGTATGCCACAAGAGAAGTGATAGATTTTTATGAAAGAAACGGATCGAATGAAACTGGAACAAATCTTTATAAAAATGCAAAAAAAACTCAGAAAGCCAGGGATAGTTTTTATTATAAAATGCCTCTATTTTTCAGATCTTGGCTTTATTATGTTTATCGATACATAATCAAGTTGGGGTTCTTGGACGGCAGGGCCGGAAAGGCATATTGTTGGTTACAAGCTTATTGGTATAGATTTTTAGTGGATACTAAAATATATGAATGCAAAATTAACAAAAAGGGCTATGATGAACCGGGTTCATTAAAATAGATTTTTAAATATGAAAAAATATAAAATCGGCTACACGTCTGGCGTGTATGATATGTTCCACATCGGACATCTGAATTTAATTAAAAACGCAAAACAAATATGTGACTATTTGATAGTTGCCGTCTCAACGGATGAAGTGGTTATACAGAACAAAAATAAAATGCCGGTAATACCTTATTCTGAAAGATTTGAAATTGTATCTTCAATAAAGTATATAGACAAGGTTGTACCACAAAAATCTTACTCCATCGAAGGTAAAATAAGTGCCGCAATAGATAATCATGCTGATGTTATGTTTGTAGGAAGCGATTGGAAAGGCACAGAGAAGTGGAATCAAATTGAAAAAGAACTTAAAAGAATTGGATGTGATGTTGTCTACCTGCCTCATACAGATGGAATAAGCAGTTCTCAGCTTCGTAAGAAAATTGAAAATAAAGAAAATTAAAAAATGAAGATTCTTGTTGTTACGCAATACTATTGGCCAGAAAACTCTAGAGTTACTGACATTGCTGAATCGTTGCAAAAAAGCGGCAACAAAGTGACTGTTCTAACTGGTTTGCCGAATTATCCTGACGGATACATTTTTGATGGTTACAGAAAAGGAAAGAACAGGATTCAAGCACATAATGATGTTTCTATCGTTCGTGCAAAACTAACGGAAAGACGACACAATGTTTTTAGTCGCTTATTAAACTATTATTCATTCCCATTTTATGGCTCAAAATTGGCGAAGAAACTTCCCAATGATTTCGACGTTGTGTTAGCAATGGAAGAATCCCCGATAATGCTTGTAAGACCAGCCATCACATACGCTAAGAAATACGAAAAACCACTGATTATGTATGAAATGGATTTATGGCCGGAATCTTTGCTTGCCGGAGGGGTATCAATCAAGTCCATAATCTATAAACACTATAAAAAGGTATCGGCATCAATATATTCTCAATGCAATAAGATTCTTGTCTCTAGCAAAGAACATAAGGCTTATATAAAAGGATTGCCCAATTGTAGCAATCTGAGCATCGAATATTTGCCTCAATATGCTGATGCGATATTTGAAGAGAGCGATTTCGATAATGTAGATAATGGCGTTATTGACTTAATGTTTGCGGGCAATGTCGGAAAAGCCCAATCCGTTGACACCATCATTAGAGCGGCGGCATTGCTCAAAAACGATCCAAGATATAAGTTTCATATCGTTGGCATCGGAAGTGAATTGGATAACATCAAAAAACTTGCAAACAAACTAAAGGCGAGCAATGTGATTTTTTATGGCCAAAAATCACTAGAAGAAATTCCTGAACTATATAAAATTGCTGACGCTACGCTCGTCACATTGGAAGATAAAACTTATGCCAACATGACGATACCGGGGAAAGTACAATCGTATATGGCTGCTGGCAAACCAATTATCGGCGCGATCAATGGCAGTTGCGCCAATTTTATCAAAGGGAATGGAATAGGCTATGTGTGCGATTCAGGTGATTTCGATGCGTTATATCGATTGATAACAACGCTTGACATTGCTAAGCTCAGAAAGATTGGTCGGAATGCTCGTCAAGTATACTTTGATAAATATTCTAAAAAAAGATTTATCGGCGCCTTGAATGATGTTTTTAAGGCGTTTGTAGACGAGTGAAAATATAGTTTTGATCGGATGATGCCATTGCAGGGAACCGCTGACAAATTATGTCTATCGAAAAAAAGTCGGCAATACCGCGTTCATCTTTAATTGCGTGTTGGACGCATGTGGCAATTTGCCCGAATATCCCCATGCCTTTATGTTTTTCAAAATAACGTTCTCACAAGGAATATTTGGTGATAAAAGCTTAGGTTTATGAATGCCATCGTCATATAAATACAGAAGTATCGTAAAAAAACTACGGAAAACTTGAAAGAACGTTTTTCCCTCGAGACTGCCCTGAATTTCGTGTAAACAGGATTCCGTATCCGCGTTTCATCTTAATCCGCCAGCAACTCGTCCGCAAGACGCTCTCTGCCCTTGATCGGCCTCTTGCCGGGCCTTAGGTTGTAATGGAGGAATATGGAAACGAGGCATTTCTCCATGGCCTCCTCCGTGACGAACTGTATGTGCTTCTTGAGCATCCTCCGAATCTGCTTGTTGAAGCCCTCGATGCAGTTGTTGGTGTATATTTTGCCCCTCAGCGACACGTCGAACGCGTAGAAGGCGAACACCTCGGAGGCGTCGATGCCGGCGGCCCAATTCTTTACCGATCTGCATTTGGCGCCCCATTTCGCCTTGAAGGCCGAAAACGACAGCTCAGCCTCTTTCCGTGAGCCCTTCTTGGCCAATTCCATGAACTCCGACATGATCGGCCGCTTATCCTCCTGCCTGACCTTCGAGCCGAGGTTCCTGGCCATGTGGACGAAGCATCTTTGGAATTTTGCCCCGGGGAAGAGCCTCGCGGCGACGTCCGATCCCCCCGACATTCCGTCGCTGACGATTACCCTCACGTTTTCGACGCCCCTCTTTTTCAGGGATCCGAGCAAAGACGGCCATTCCGTGGCCGATTCGGTCGGCGTTATCGAATATCCGAGCACCTTGCGCTCGCTGTCCATGCCTATGCCCATGGCGATGTTTATGTCCTCCTTCTCCGCGGTCCCCCTCCTCAAGGGGACGCAGATCGAGTCTATGAAGACGGCGGATCAATCGGGCTCCAGCCGCGAATCCCTGAAGGCCTCCACGCCCTCCTTTATGCAATCGGTCATGCTCGAGATGGCGGAAGGCGAGTATTTCCCGTCGTAGAGATATGCCGCGAAGCCGGATATCTCGCTGTCGGTCATTCCGGCCGAATAGAGCCTGGCGACCGTCTCCGCGATGTTGTCGGTCCTTCTTTGGTATGGTTCGAAGAGCTTGGTTTTGAAGCTGCCGTTCCTATCCCTCGGCGACAAAACGTTCACGGGGCCGTAGGCGGTTTGGATGCATCTCTTCCCGAAGCCGTTTCTGGCGTCGCCGAGCTCCTTCGCCGCGCCTTGCGCGTTTTTCTCGTATCCGAGGTAGGCGGACATCTCGGCTTTGAGGACGGCGTTGATCCCTCCCTCGACCTCTTTCCCGATCAATTCCTTGAGCGTCCCCTCCAGGCTGAATCCCCCGCCGCCTTGGGCGCTTGAGGCTAACGCCTCTTGAAGTTTGTGTGCTAAATTATCCATGCAGGACTCCTTTCTTTGTTAGCAATCATATGATACAGGAATCCTGCTTTTTTGCCGCCGGGCGCCCGGCGCGACCCCCTAGGGGGTCAACCCATCCGCCCTTCATTGCGTGTCGGGTGGATGGGTTTACACGAACTTTCGTATACTCCCTTTCCCTCTTTATACTCTACATATAAGAGGAGAGACCGTGGAATGTTAAAGAGATTCAGCGTGACCAACTTTAGAGGCTTTAAAGATAAGCTTGTTTTCGACCTCGCGGCTAAAGATTATGAATTCAATAAGAAGCTTGTAAACAACAAGATAGTTTCTAAGGCCATCGTATATGGTAAGAATGGAATCGGGAAAAGTTCCCTCGGCATTGCCATCTTCGATATTATTTTTCATCTAACCGATAAGGAAAAAAGGCCGGAATATTATTTAAATTACAAGAACTTAGATTCTAAGAGTAAACTGATTGAATTTTCTTATGTTTTTCAATTCGACGACGACGAGGTTGTCTACACTTATTCAAAGTTGGACGTCAATAATTTGTATGAAGAGGAGCTGATTGTTAATGGTAAAAGCTCATAAAATACAATTATTTCGACAAAACAGGCAATTTTATTGCTGATGCTGTCATCAATAATCTGAATATTGAGCTAATCGATAACAAGCTATCCATCGTTAAATACATCTACAGAAACACTCCGACGAATTCCAATCCGGCGATAACCAAGCTCGTAAAATTCTGCGAGAACATGCTTTGGTATCGAAGCCTTTCCAAAGGGAATGAATATTTTGGCTTTACAAATGGCGCGAGCCTTTTATGCGAAAAGCTCTATGAGAGTGGCAAACTATCCGACTTTGTCGCTTTTTTGAAAGAAAACGGATTGGAATACAATTTGAGGTTCGAATTGCTTAACGGCGTGCATGAGCTTGTCGCGGAATTTAATGGTGGGAAGGCCTTATTCAATTCCGTCGCCTCCACGGGGACGATGGCGTTATTTCTCTATTTTGTTTGGAGCATTTCGACATTCAATGACGTTTCCTTGCTCTTCATCGATGAATTCGATGCCTTTTTCCATTTTGAATCAGCTGAAGACATCATAAATAGGCTCAATGAATGTACAAACATGCAGGTCATATTGACATCGCATAATACATACCTTATGCAAAACCGACTGACGAGGCCTGATTGTTGCTTCATAATGACCGATAACAAAATTACCAGCTTAAGCAATGCGACGGATAAGGAGATAAGGGAAGCACACAATTTGGAGAAGATGTACGTGAACGGGGCGTTTAATAAATAAAGCCAAAATTTTGTTTATAGTGGAAGGAGAGGTGGCCGAAAAACGTTTATATAACCACATTTCCAAAACTCTTTCTTTGTCTAGTCGAGCTTTTTCGGTGTGTGGCAACATCCATATGCTCTATCAAAAGATCAAAGCGATGGATTTCAATATCGATATCGTCGATTTCATTACCTCATTGCCAGAGGTATCTAAAGAAGACAAGGAAACAATCGAAAAGGAAAGGCCTTTCGCTTTCGTTTATTTGATTTTCGATTATGATCCTCAGCATTATGGCTTGGTCAAGAAGGATAATGTTGAACGGGGATTATCGGATATCGGAGAAATGATAGGGTATTTCAACAATGAAACGGATCCAACGGTCGGAAAGCTTTATGTCAATTACCCCATGTTCGAATCGTATAGGGATTGTTCGCTTTCGGATCCGTTGTCGTTCAAAGAAAGAAACGTTAGTTTAAAGGATTGTTCCGAATACAAAAGAATAGTCGGCGAACGGGGTTTTTAGACGAACGTCAGTAAATTAACGAAAACGGATATCATCAAATTAATATGGATGAACGCGTGCAAAGCTAATTATGTTTCAACGAAAAAATATTCAAAGCCATCCTATCACGAATACCTCCATGTCGCATCGCAAGAAAACGTCTATGGCGCCGAAAGAGCGAACATCATCGAAAACGGCTATGTCTCTGTGCTACATTCAAGTCTGTTCACGGCTGCAGATTATTTTGGTAAGAAATTTTTTGAAGGGGCGTTTTAAAAACGCTTATTTTCATGTCTCTACATCGCAAGGTACCGTCTTATTTTTAAGGTGGTTTTATAACATAAAGTGCGCTAAACTTCTTGCAACGAGGTAAATTATGAAGAATATTTTTGATGATAGGGTGTTGCTAGTGACTGGTGGCACCGGTTCTTTTGGCCATGCGGTGGTGGATCGCTTCCTTAAGACGGGAATCAAGGAGATCCGCATCCTCTCTCGCGACGAGAAAAAGCAAGATGACATGCGGAAGCAATACGACAATGAGAAGCTGAAGTTCTATATTGGTGATATTCGTGATTTATCTGCCATAAATAACGCTTTCAAAGGGGTTGATTATGTTTTCTCAGCAGCTGCTTTAAAGCAAGTTCCGTCTTGTGAATTCTATCCGATGGAAGCAGTTAAAACCAACGTCATCGGTAGTGATAACGTTATCACCGCTTGCGTGAATAACCACATCAAGAAAGCCATCTTCCTTAGCACCGATAAGGCGGCCTATCCCGTCAACGCCATGGGCATGACTAAAGCGCTCATGGAGAAAAACGTCGTCGCTAGAAGTCGGCAGATGGGCGAGAATGATCCCGTTTTATGCCTAACTCGCTATGGTAACGTCATGGCGAGCCGCGGCTCAGTCATTCCCCTTTTCTTGGAACAGATAAAGCATGACAAACCTCTGACGATCACCAATCCCGACATGACGAGGTTCATGATGACCTTGGAAGATGCGGTGGATTTGGTGGTTTACGCTTTCGAACACGGCAAACAGGGCGACTTGTTTGTGCAAAAAGCCCCAAGCGCCACAATCGCCACCTTGGCGGAAGCGGTCCTCTCCCTCACGCATAGCGAGGTCGGCATCGAATATATCGGCACTCGCCATGGCGAAAAGCTTTACGAGACTTTGGTGACCGAAGAAGAGATGATCCGTTCTACCGACGAAGGGAATTTCTTCCGCATCGCCGCCGATAACCGCGATCTCAATTACGATAAATTCTTCACCGAAGGCGATGCGAGGCTCAATCTAGGCGGCTCATACACGTCTCATAACACCGAGCGTTTGACGCTAGAAGGAATGAAAAAGCAACTTCTGCGTTTGCCCGAATTCCAGGATAAGAAATAATTCAATGAAGATTCTAATCACAGGCGCTAAAGGGTTTATCGGGAGCAATTTGTCCCGCTTTTTGGAACATGCGGGGCATGAGGTTCTTCCCTTTGATCTTGGCGATAGTGAGCAAACGTTAATCGAATATATTAAAGCGAGCGACTTCATCGTCCATCTCGCTGGCATTAACCGCCCTCTTGATAAGAAGGAATTTTATGACGGCAACGTCAATTTCACCGCTAAGTTGATAGAACTTCTCCATCAAACAGGAACAGATAGCCCCATCCTTTTATCTTCTAGCACCCAAGCGGCCCTCGATAATGATTATGGAAAATCCAAGAGGATGGCCGAAGAGCTTTTCTTGCAAGAAAATAACCAAAGACCCGTCTATATTTTCCGTCTTTATAACGTTTACGGGAAAGGTTGCCGCCCCAATTACAACAGCGTGATCGCCACTTGGTGCGCGGCCATCGCCTCTAACCGGCCGATTTCCTTTAACGAAAACGATCCCGCCATCGATTTTGTTTATATCGATGATGTGATCGCCTCTTTCTTGAAGGCCATTGACGGCAAGCTTCCTTCGACTTGTGGCTATGAGGACATCCTTTATCCCGAACCGCACGACAAAAAGAAATTAAGCGAAATTCGCGAACTTCTTTTCGCTTTTAGAGACTCCCGCACCGATTTGAACGTGGCTTTGCAAGAAGGCTTCAGCAAAAAATTATATGCGACGTATCTTAGCTATTTGCCTAAGGATTCTTTTGCTTATCCCCTCGATATGCATATTGATCAAAGGGGTTCTTTCACCGAATGCCTGCATTTCCCTTCCTATGGTCAGGTGTCGGTCAATATCTCGCATCCCGGTATTATTAAAGGCAACCACTATCATGAAACGAAAAACGAGAAATTCTTATGCGTTTCCGGCTCCGTTATCATCCGTTTCCGTAAAGTTGGAACGCAAGAGATAATTTCTTATGAATGCTCGGAGAGCGAACTTAAGGTGGTGGATATTCCACCCGGTTACACCCATTCGATTGAGACGGCAGGGGAAAGGGATTCCGTCACCTTGATGTGGGCCAATGAACCTTATGATCCCTTGCATCCCGACACTTATTTCGAACCGGTCATCATCTAATCGTCTTCGCCTATTCGCTTAATCGAGAGGGATATTCTTTTTCGTTCTAAGTCGATTCCGATCACCTTAACGCGCACATTCTCGCCTATGTTAAGAGCCTCAGAGGGGTCGGTTATGTAACGGTTGGCTATTTCACTAATATGGACGAGGCCGTCTTGATGAGCGCCGATATCGACGAAGGCCCCGAATGCGCTTAGATTCCTGACCACCCCATGAAGGATCATCCCGACTTTTAAATCCGCTAAGTCCTTGACGTTATCGTTGATGGATTCCTCTTGGAAGTTATCGCGCGGGTCACGTCCAGGCTTCTTAAGCTCCTCGATGATATCTTTTAAAGCGTATTCGCCTAAACCAGTCTGCTTCGCTATATCTTTGTAATCGCGCGCTCTTTCTAATATCTTCAAGGCCTTTTCGGTTCCGATTTCCTTTTGGTTAATTCCTAGTTCTTTGCAAAGGGCAAAGGTGGCAGCATAATCCTTAGGATGGACGGCGGTCCGTTCGAGGGGATTATCGTTTTCGATTCTTAGGAACCCCGCCGCATCTAGAAACGTCTTAGGCCCGAACCCTTTGACGTTCAATAGATCCTTGCGATAGCAGAAAGGGCCGTGCTCATCGCGATAGGCGACGATGGCCTCAGCCAATTTGCCATTGATACCCGACACATATCGCAACAAAGAGAAGGAGGCGGTATTTAGCCAAACGCCAACTTCATTGACGGCGTCGATGGTGGCGTTCTCTAACGTTTGCTTCAATTTATTTTCGTCCATGTCGTGTTGATATTGGCCAACGCCGATCGCTTCGGGAGGTATCTTCACTAATTCCGCCATCGGATCGAGCAAGCGCCTGGCTAAAGAGACGGCGCTTCGTTCTTCAATGTCCATATTAGGGAATTCTTTATTGGCGAGAGGGGAAGCGCTATAAACACTGGCGCCCGATTCGCTTACAACGCTTATTTTTATTTGCTCTCCTAAATTCCTATTTTCCAAATATCCTTGCAAAAACGCCCTGCTTTCATGGCTGGCCGTGCCATTTCCTAAGGCGATTAGATCGAATCCGAAATCCCTTCGCCAAACATCCAAAAGAATTTCGGCCTCCTTTTGCTTGCCGATGGTCGGATATATTATGGCGGTCTTTAAGACCTGCCCATTAGGATCGATAAGAGCCAATTTGCAACCATTTCGGTATCCTGGGTCAAAGCCGAGGATCCTTTTCCCTTTCATAGGTGAGGCCAACAATAGCTGCTTGAGGTTTTTAGCGAAGATATCCAGGGAGAAATCCTGGGCCTTGGCGAATAATTCGTTTGTGATTTCCTTTTCAATAGCCGGAGCCAACAATCTTTTATAGGCATCGGCGATCATTCCCCTAAGCAGATCTTCATAGGGGCTTTTGGGACGCAATAAATAATCTCTGGCGATGGCGTTAGTGATCGTCATCTCGTCATAAGCAAAGGAAAAATGAATCTTCTTTTCTTTTGCGCCACGGAGGATGGCCAGGGTCTGATGGGCCTTAACGCGAGTGATCGGTGTATCGAAATGGGCATAATTGGCATAATGCTTATCGACGTCTTCTTTGCTTTCTTTGGCTACAAGATGCCCCGTCCGCCAAATATAGCGCTTGGCATCTAGATAATAGGAAGGGGAATCGGAAATTTCCTCGGCGAGGATATCGAGGGCCATTTGGATGGCAATGGTTTCGTTCTCTATCCCCTCGTCGGGATTGATGAATGTGACCGCTTTAGAGTGGAGTTCGGTTAGGTTACCATGTTGCGCTTTTAGGTACATCGCCAAAGGCAGAAGGCCTTTTTCTTTGGCGACGCTCCCTCTTGTTTTCCTTTTGGGTCGATAGGGCCGATAAAGGGTCTCAAGAAGCGACAGGCTTCTTGCCTCTTCAATAGATTTTTGAAGTTCCGCAGTTAATTTTCCTTGGCTTTCGATGCTTTTAAGGACGGTTTCCTTTCTTTCGAGGAGTTTGGTTAGCGTCTCTTTCTCTTCTTCGAATTTGCGCAACAAAACATCGCTTAGATTGCCTGTCTCGTCTTTTTTATAACGGGCAATGAAGGGGATGGTCATGCCTTCATCAAGCATTTTGATGACGGTTTCCGCTTGTTTGATTGATATACCTAGTTTATTTGATAGCTCGTTAGCGATATTCACGTAGCGATTTTACTACACTTTCAGGAGCGTGAAGAGGTGGCAATCACCTCTTCTGAAAATCGGTTTAGATATGCGCAATGATGGTGCGACAAAGATGCCGCAAATCGTTGTCGCTCCTCGGCATGTATTTTAAATGGCCGAGTTTTTTGGGCTTAGGGAAAAATTAGTCCTTTTGTGCCAAATTTCCATTTTTATGAATCGTCAGGAAATAAAAATAAAGAATCGCTATTTTATTACCGATTTATCGTGACATAATTAACCACGTACGAGAATCTATTTGAAGGAGGAAATCTCGAATGTCGTATCGTTTCTGTTTGAATCCCGTGAGTTATCACGGCTATGGCGCGATTGAAAACATCGTCACCGAAGTCAAAGCGCACGGCTGGAAGAAGGCCATGGTCGCTAGCGACCCCGGATTGATCAAATTCGGCGTCACCAAGAAAGTGACCGATTTGCTTGACAAAGCCGGTTTGGCTTACGAAATCTATTCGGACATCAAACCTAACCCCACGATTGAAAACGTCAAAGACGGCGTCGAATCGTTCAAGAAGATGGGCGCCGATTATATCATCGCCATCGGCGGTGGTTCTTCGATGGACACTTCCAAAGCCATCGGCATCATCATCAATAACCCCGAATTCGCCGATGTCCGTAGCCTCGAAGGCCTTTCGCCGACGAAGAATCCCTGCGTTCCGACAATCGCCGTTCCGACGACCGCTGGCACCGCAGCCGAAGTCACGATCAATTACGTCATCACTGACGTTGAGAAGCACCGCAAATTCGTTTGCGTCGATCCTCACGACATGCCGCTTATTGCCGTCGTCGACCCCATCATGATGGAGACGATGCCAAAGAGCCTTATCGCTGCGACGGGCATGGATGCCTTAACGCATGCCATCGAAGGTTATATCACCAAGGGCGCTTGGGAGCTTTCTGATATGTTCCATATCGAAGCTATCCGCATCATCTCCCACAATATCCAAGCTTCTTATGCCGGCGATATGAAGGGCCGCGAAGAAATGGCTCTTGGCCAATACGTGGCTGGTATGGGATTTAGCAACGTCGGTTTGGGCTTAGTCCACGCCATGGCTCACCCCTTAAGCGCGTTCTATGATACTCCGCACGGCGTCGCTTGCTCGATTCTCTTGCCGACCGTCATGGCTTATAACGCTTCCGCGACTGGCAGCAAATATCGCGACATCGCCATCGCCATGGGCGTCGAAGGCGTCGAGAAGATGAGCCAAGAGGAATACCGCAAGGCGGCCGTTGACGCCGTGAAGGCCTTGAGCGTTTCCGTTGGTATCCCTGCCGATCTTAAGGAAATCGTCAAAGAGAAGGATCTTTCCTTCCTTGCCGACAGCGCCGTTGCCGATGCTTGCTTCGGTGGCAACCCCAAAGACGCTTCCAAAGAAGACGTCATCGCCATTTACAAATCGCTCATGTAATGAGCTTAAAGGGCCTACCCATTGCGGCGGGCTCTTTTTTTATACATTTTCGAGCCGCTGACAATTGACTTTGCTGAGGCAGGAAGCCACCATTATGTCGAGAGGAAAGATTATGGATCATTTGTTGGCAGTTGATATCGGGGCGACGAGCGCCCGCCATGTTTTAGGGCACCGCGATCCCCAAAGCGGAGACATGGTTTTAGAGGAGATATATCGTTTTAAAACGCCTTTGGTGACGTTAGATGGCGGCCATTGTTATTGGGACGTCAAGAAATTATTCGATGAGATAATCATCGGTTTGAGGAAAGCCAAAGAACTTAACAAGATACCGACGCGCATCGGCATCGATTCTTTTGGCGTCGATTATGCGCTTTTAGATGAAAACGGGGAATTGATTGACCGGGTCGTTTCTTATCGCGATGAAAGGACCAATAAAGCCAAAGAAGAATTTCTATCACCTAGTGATCTCTTCTATAAAACAGGCGTATATCCGCACGCGTTCAATACGATTTATCAGTTATATGACGATAAAAAGACGGGACGCCTCGTTAAAGCCAAGGAAGCCATGATGCTTCCTTCCTATCTTGTTTATTTGTTAACGGGCGTTAAGCAAAACGAAATTTCCATTCTTTCGACGTCGGGATTGCTCGATAGTCGTAAGGCCTCTTTCGAAGAAAGCCTCTTAAAGGAACTTGGCTTAGACGCCTCTTTCTTCCCTAATCCTCTCTCAGGCGGAACGATTGTTGGAAATTTCCGTGAGGAAATAGTCAAAGAAGTTGGCTACGACGCCGAAGTCGTCTGCGTTTTAGAACACGACACAGCCAGCGCCTTCTATGGCTCTTCCTCCCCAAAAGGCTACGCTTATCTTTCTAGCGGCACATGGTCTTTATTCGGGGCCTTGTTAGATAAGCCGATCATTGATGAGACGGCATATAATGAAGCATTTTCGAATGAATTATCTCTTCCGGACGAAGTACGTTTCCTTTCGAACATCATGGGGATGTGGGTTATTAATCGTCTTTTGTCGGAATTGCCTGAGATCCCTAACGTGATTGAAGCGGTTAATTTGGCTAAAGCCTCTTCGTATGAGGAATATTTCCCCATGGCCGATAAACGGCTTTTCAATCCTCCTTCGATGAAAGAAGTTGTTTTAACGTTATTGAAAGAAAAAGGCGCGAAGACGCCTCTATGCAATGGCGATCTTTTCCGAGGCGTTTATCTATCTTTGGCCGTTTCTTATCGGGATGCATTGCTTGGATTAGAAAAGATGACTGGCGAGCGTTTCTCTGGCATCTCTATTTTCGGTGGCGGCGTGCAAAATCATTTTTTGAACGATTTGGTTAAGGAAGTCACTGGACGTGACGTTTATTTAGGTCCAAGCGAAGCAACTTCCTTAGGCAATCTGTATATGCTAGAGAAGGCGACTAGATGAAAAGGATTGGCATCGATTTAGGCGGTTCGTCAGTCAAAGGCGGGGTGGTGGAGGACGGAATCATCCTTTGCTCCGCTTCTTATCGCACGAGGTTCGCTAAAAACCGCGAAGATATTCTTGATGCCATTTATAAGACGATCGACAGTCTGCTTGGCAAAGAGAAGGATATTGAGCGCATTGGTTTGGTTTCGGCAGGCAATATCGATCCCGATAGCGGCGTTTGCCTTTATAGTCAGAACCTTAAAGGATGGTCCAACACACCCATCAAAAGCCTCTTAGAGAACCGCTATCGATTGCCGACTTTCGTGGAAAACGATGCCTTAGGGGCGCTATATGGCGAGCTTTCCTATTATAAGAATTATCGAAACGTTACGATGCTTACCTTTGGGACGGGCGTCGGAAGCGCTTCCTTAGTTAACGGCAAGGTTGATCGAAGCGAAAGGGTCTCTTGGGGCGAGAGGATCATCAGAGTGGGCGATAAAGGATTACCGGCCGAGAGGCTTTTATCGACGGCGGCCCTTAAAAAATACGTCTATTCTTTATATGGCTTCCCCGTCAAAACGAAAGAGATCATGATGCGGGCTAAAAGGGGCGAAGCGAAAGCCAACCGCGCCCTTAATCAATATGGGGCGGCCCTTAATGCCTTGCTTGCTCTCGTAAGGGAAGAGACCTCGCCTGAATTAATCATTCTTGGCGGTGGGCTTATGAACGCCCAAGACGTCATGAAGAAGAGAATCGACCCCGAATATAAGGAGTGCGTCTTCGCCCATTATGGTAACGATGCCGGTATCATTGGAGCTAGTCTCTTGCCGCTAGATGCTTAAAGGAGAGCAATATGATTGAAGGATTTGACCGAATCAAAGCGATTATGCCCGATGGGGTAAAAGAAGTTTCTATCGATATTAAAAACGGATTGATCGCCGCCATCAACGAGCCAAAAAATCCAAATATCTCCGCAAAAGGACTATATTTGGCTCCTGGGTTTATAGATGAACACATCCATGGCGCAAACGGAAGCGATACCATGGACGCCACAATCGAAGCCCTTTCTAATATTGCTAAGTCATTGCCTCAAGAAGGGGTGACTTCTTTCTTGGCGACGACGATGACGATGCCTATCGCCAATATTGAAAAGGCTTTGTTAAATGTTCGTGATTATCGCTCCACGGAGCGAGATGGCGCCAGAGTCCTTGGCGTCCATTTGGAAGGGCCCTTTATTTCCCCTCTTCATCCGGGCGCCCAAGATCCGAAAGCGATTTTAAAACCGGATGCCGCTTTATTTGCCGGGTGGGACGAATTGTCTGGGCGTGCTATAAGGGAAGTTACGGTGGCTTATGAAGAAGGCGGGGAAGAATTGCTAAATTATTGTGTTAAACACGGCATAACCTGTTCCTTAGGCCATAGCGACGCCAAAGGTGAAGTGGTGAAGGAGGCTTATCGAAAAGGCCTTCGTTGCATCACCCATTTATATAATGCCCAGAGGGGTTTTGCCCATCGGGAGGTCGGGATCGTCGGCGAAGCTCTTTTAACCGATGGCCTAAGGGTGGAACTTATCGCCGATTTGATCCATTCAAGCCCCGATGCCGTTAAATTTGTTTTTAAAAACAAGAAAAAGGAAGATATCGTTCTCATCACCGATAGCACCGAAGGAAAGTTCTTGCCGCCCGGCTATTACGAACTCGGCGGCCAAAAGGTCAAAATCTTCGATGGCGTGGCGAGGCTTATGAACGATACCATCGCGGGGTCTATTCTCTCGCTTAACAAGGCCTTACGGAATGTCAAACCTCTAGCAGAGGGATATTCTTTGCCTGACCTTATCAATCTCGTTTCCTTGAATCCGGCTAAAAACCTCAAATTAGACGATGAAATCGGGAGCATTGAAGTCGGCAAAAAAGCGGATTTCACCATTATTGATGATGATTTCAATGTCTATATGACGATCGTTGGCGGCAAGATTGCCTACGTAAAAGAAGGCTTTTCTCTTTGATTTATAAGTTTATTAAAATTTGTCTTTTTAAGACAATGCCAGCGTTTTTCGTTTAATATTTTGAATCATCAAGATTTTAGTATGCGGCAAAAGAAACGACTTGTCGACAGTGGAGGCTGACACACTGGCTGAGAATCGGCTGGTTCTCGAAGGAATGAATTTGAGCTATGAGGAATTGGTTGCTAGACAACAAAATCTTACTTTCGAGGTTTCGGGACGGTCTTTAAAGGAGAAATTAGGGCTAAATTCGTTTAATCAAGACACGCTTAAAAGCCTTAATTTATTAGGACAAAAGGGTTACAACAACGCCGCTTCGCTATTGGCTGACGTTAATGATTTTCCCGGATTGGAGATCATTGTTTTCGGTTCGAATATCAATGAAATAAAAAAGAGGCGTACTTTGGCAGGCATTTCCGTTTTGAAACAATATTTGGAAGCGTTACAAATTTTCGAAGAAGAATATATTGTTGAGCGAATCGACGGCGGGTTCCGAGAAAAATATGAACGAGCGCCATTTGAAGCCTTTCGGGAAGCGCTGGCCAATTCGATCATACATCGGGTATGGGACAATAAAATCAATACCAAAATTGAAATGCACGCGGACAAAATAGCGGCGTCTTCGCCTGGCGGACTTACGCCAATGATGTCTAAAGAAGTTTTTTTGCAAGGGAAATATTCATGTTTGAGAAACTCCATACTTGCCGGCGTCTTCCGTCGGCTTAACATCGTTGAAATCTTTGCCACGGGTATCCGGCGCATCAACGATTCGTATAAGGATTTTGGACAAAAGCCAGTCTTTGTTGTGGGCGATTCCTTTATATCTGTGACTTTGCCGACGAAAAAGGAAATTATTCTAAATAGCAGCGAGAAAAAGGTTTTTAGCGAAATGAATGACAATTATGATTATTCTCGTTTGGAATTAGAAGAATTAGCTGGTTTAGTAAGGATTCCGTCATTTGGGCTTTGGCTGCTTTGGATAAAAAAGGTTTGACGATCAAAAGTGGCAAGGCCAGCCAAACCCGTTATCGGAAAGTGCCGTCAACCCATCAGGACCGTCATAAGTTTATAGCGAGCTAATGCCTATCGAAAATTAAGTGTTTTCGTGCTATTGTAATTTGCTATGACCTCTTATTTAGACAACCTCTCCCGTTTCTCCTCTACCATCGTCGCTCGCGGCGAGGAATATTTCAAACAAGGGAAAGTCCTATCGATATCGCAAGATAAGAATCGGGTGTATGCCACTGTTGCTGGAAACGGCAGGCGCCCATATTCAACGTCGTTATATTTCAAGGAAGATGGCGTTACTTTACAAAGCACGGCTTGCAGTTGCCCTTATTATTATGATTGCAAGCACGCCGTTGCGGTTTTATTTGCTTTGGAAGAGCAACGTCTTTCGGTGGTTGCGAATAATTCCAAATTGACTCCGGATTTATATCTTTCCTCTTTGAGAGGCTGGTCTAATGGCGGTGGCGAAGGGACGGCGGCTTTCTTAGTGCGCCAACTCGATTCCTTGCTTCGTTTCGGCAAGGATTTCGACAAAAAGGCGCTTCTTATAGAAAGCTACGTTCTTTTAGAGCGCGGGATATATGTTAAAAATCGTAGTTCTAATTACGCCAACGAAGCCAGTTGGCGGAATCTCGATTCCCTTTATGCCTTGGCGGATATAGATAAGGAAACGTTTGTGACCGATGTACTTGCTTTAGCGAGCAAAGGCGAGGCGTATCACGCCGCAAATATCTTCTCCCATTTTCTTTTTAGTAGCGATTTTAGCGAAGTGGCGGCCGTTTATTTTTTAAGAGCCTACGAAACGGAAAAAAATACTGCGCTAGGATTGCTCGATAGCATTGATCGCCGTTTGTATTTTGCCATCGGCAAAAATCACGATTTCCGCTCGGTTCTCCTTAAAGAAAGACCCAATTTGTTGCCCGAAGATTCCTTTGCCGACTTCTTAAAAGAGGAAGACACGTATCGCGACCCGCAAATGCTCTTCAATTGCCTTTCCTTTTATCAAAAAAACGATAAGCGCGATAGCTTCTTCTATGATGGTTTAAAAAGATATTACGAGGAAATCGATAAGGAAAAAGCGTGCGAAATCATCAAAAAGATGTTGGCGGGGCGCGTTTATTTTAGTGGTGACGCCGCTTTCATTTTCGCGACTTTGCCTCGCGAAGAAGGAGCGGCGCTATATAAACATGCGCCTCTAATAAAATATATTCCGGTTTATAACGATATCGTTTTCCTTTTTTATCCCCTGTTGGGGGCCTTTGAGGAAAAGAAATTATCGTTATCTTTTCTTTGGCCGTTGAGGGATAAGCTTAATGAAGAACAACAAGCTTATTTGTTGGCGTTAGCGCACTCGTTTTTGTCGAAGAAACGCCATCCCGCCGCCGAACGCGAAGATTGTTATGCTGCTGCGTTGATTTTAGCCGCGGCAGGGGAGAGATTCGCGCTTTCTATGATAGGGGACAAACGCTATGAGACCTTTTTTGGCCCTCGTTATCCCGAAGCAAAGGCGGTTTCCCTCCTCGTCAAAGAGAAATTACTCGCTCCCGAGGAGAATGATTCCCTCATCATAATGGGAGGCAACCATGTTTCTTTATAGCGTCAAATCCAAAAGCGAAGCGACCTCCTCATCCTATCTTTCTAGCGATCAGCGGGTTAAGAATTATTTCAATGATATCGTTAATGGCCGTTATCATGTTGCCGTTTCCTTTTCCAAGGATGATGAGATCTTGCTATACGAGGCTTATGAAGCCTCTAATCCTCTTTCTGATAGAAAGCCTTATTTTGCTATCGCCATCGACGCCTCTGGTAATGCCTATTCACGTTCTAACAAGATGGATATGGATACGACGGCTTTAGATTTCTCGGAGAAGGCTTTGTATGTTTTCGTTTTCGAGCTAGAAAAGAAATTGGCTGATGAGGGCGAGGATAAATTGCCATCTTTCTATTCCAAATTCGCCTCCGAATTAAAACCATTATTGGGGCTAAACGAGAAAGAAAGAACGGAAAGAAGGGAGATTCGCAAGGATTTTTTGGATTTTATGTCCTACGAACAAGAATCTAAGCGAAACGCTAGCGATGAAAATCTCTTTGTTCCCGACGTTCAGCTTTCCCTTCAATATAATCTACGTGACAACAACGGTTCGCCCGTTTTGACCTTCGATATTTTGATGGGTGAGAAGAAATTGTTCTCACCGCGCAACCTCATGACTTTCTTTAGCGCCATCGCCGAACAAACGCCTTATTCCTTTACGACGGGAAAAAGAATGATAATCTCTTATGATCTCTTCGATGAATCATCGCGAAGGGCGTTGTTATTCCTCTCTAACATCTATTTGGCTTCTCTTAATAATTATTATCGCGATTATCGTGCGAATGATTTTGTTTTTAGCGTCTCCTCTTTGGCCCGTTTCCTTAATGTCATCGTCGAAAGCAACATTCTTTTTCAAGGCAAAACGTATTACGTGTCCAAAGATGTGCAAAAAGCTAGCGTCAGCATCAACGAAGAAGGATTGGTTACGCTTTTTCCTTCGCCTCGCGCCATCGAAAGGATGATGTTTTATCGTGATGGGCGGAACTTTTTGCTCTTTAATGACAACGTCGGCGTATTGGAACGCTTTGTCTTCGCGGGCAGTAAAATCGGCAAAGTCTATTATTTCTTTTTGGAGAATCCTAGTGCTTCTCCTAAGATGTTAGGCAGTCTTTTATTGCCTTATGTCGAAGGTGCCGAAATCAAAGAAGATTCGGGCAGTTTCAAAATCAATCTCTATATCGACTTAAATGAACGAGCAGAGCTTGTTTTTCGGACTGATTATTTGGTGTTTGGAGAAAATAAGGGCGAAAGCGAGCTCAAAGACAACGTCTATTATGTTTCGCGTATCGCTAAATATCGTAAGGAATTAGAGAATTATGAGATTCCCGCCGAAGGGTTTTTGAAGGACGATGGTGCCATCATTGCTTTCTTAAAGAAGGATTTGACGTCTTTGAAGAAAGTGGCTAGCGTTTTTCTTAGCGAGCGTTTGGCCCAGACGAAAGTCTCGCGTGTCGGGCAAATCGACATTCATTTGGAAAGAAACGTCGATTGGCTCTCTTTGAAAGTCAAAAGCAAGGAATTTAATGAAGAAGAGCTCGAAAGGATTCTTTTATCGTATCGGGCTAAGAAGAAATTCGTTTTGCTGCGCGATAAAGCGATATTGCTTGACGATCCAGGACTCAAAGAATTGTCGGAATTAGCGGAAAACCTACGCCTTGATGAGCGTCTAACCAATGACGAAATACCTCTGTATGAGGCTTTTAGCCTTCGTTCCAAAGAAGCTTCGTTTAACCTTTCATACGGCACTTTCGTCAAACAATTCATCGACGACATTCTTTCCTTCGATCAGAAGGAATTGCCTCTTGATCCCTCTTTGGCGGGCATTTTACGCCCTTACCAACATTACGGCGTGAAATGGCTTTGGGCGTTATATTCTAATAAGATGGGCGGCATCTTGGCTGACGATATGGGCTTAGGCAAGACGCTAGAAACGATTGCCTTCTTAAGCCTCGTTAAAAAAGAAAAACCGTCCCTTATTATCGCCCCTAAAAGCGTTCTTTATGGTTGGCAAGAGGAAGCCAAGCGTTTTGCTCCGTCTTTGCGTGTGGAAGTCCTTGACGGCTCTCGCGAGGAAAGGATGGAGATCATTCGCAAGATGAAGGATACGGAAAGCGACGTTTTCGTCGTTTCATATGACTCCCTCCGTAACGACTCGGAGCTTTATTCGGATATCTCCTTTGAGACGATTATTTGTGACGAGGCGCAAAACATTAAAAATGCCGCCGCATTAAGGTCTAAGGCGATTAAAAGGCTTAAAGGTTCCTTCCATTTGGCCTTGACAGGAACGCCAATTGAAAATTCCATGAGCGATTTGTGGGCGATTTTTGATTTTTTGATGCCAGGCTATCTTCGTACCCTTCCTATTTTCAAAACCACTTATGTGATGGCGGGCAACCAAGAGGAAGCCCGTCGGCTCCTTTCCAAACGGGTGCAGCCTTTTATCTTGCGCCGCACTAAGCAAGAAGTTCTCAAGGAATTGCCCAAGAAAGTGACGGAGCGCGTCGGTATTGCCATGGATAGCGATAGCGAAGCTTTTTATCGTGCCACTTTGCAAGAAGCTAAGCGCAAGAAGAAAGAAATGAAGGAAGGCGAGGCTTCCGACCGTTATGGGCAGAAGAAATTCATGATGCTGCCTATCCTTACCAAATTAAGGGAAATCTGCGTTGACCCGCAGGCTTTCTTCGATGGTTTTGATGTTCCCAACGCCAAATTGACATATGCCGTGGGACTAGTTTCCAACGCTTTGCTAGGCGGGCATAAGGTTCTAATTTTTAGCGCCTTCGTGAAAGTGTTAGATCATT
Organism: Bacteroidaceae bacterium; assembly: GCA_963624045.1. Lineage (GTDB taxonomy): Bacteria > Bacillota_I > Bacilli_A > RFN20 > CAG-826 > UBA4951. The sequence goes on along the minus strand of CAVFNI010000006.1, from coordinate 83,748 downwards.
TGGAGTCATTATTATTGGAATCGGGCATCGCCTCTTTTAAGATCACGGGTGACGTCTCGGGAAAGAGCCGCTCGGACATCGTCAAACGCTTCAACGAAAAGGATGAGCGGTCGGTGATGCTCATTTCCTTAAAGGCCGGTGGCACGGGACTTAATTTGCAAACCGCCGACATCGTCATTCATTTGGATCCGTGGTGGAACCTAGCTAGCGAAGAGCAAGCTACTGACCGCGCCTACCGCATTGGGCAGAAGCGGCCGGTGACTGTCTATAAGCTATATTCCCGCAAGAGCATTGAAGAAAAAGTCTTAGAGCTTCAGGACTCGAAGAAAGAGCTTTATGATTCCCTCATCCATTCTTCTTCGTCTTTCTTAAGTGCCTTAAGCGAGGATGATTTGGATTTCTTATTAGAATAATTTGGACAACTGTATGAAAAAGTGACAAAGGCCCTCAATTGTCCAAGCAAAAGGCTTGGATGAGGTTTTATACTGCCCTTGATTCGAGGTAATGCAAAATGGAAAACGAAATAATCGATGCTGAAGTAATGGAAAAGGAAGCCGTAGACAAAAAAGACGACAAAGAGGAGAAGAAGGAATCATCCTTTGTTTCCTTTTTCCGCAAAGCCAAAACGAAAATCGATAGCAATATCTTAGAAGACAAGATCAAAAGCGCTTTCCGCGCCGGACATCATGAATTCGATTATTACGCTTATGGAGATAATTCGTTATTCAATGGTTCTAGCGTCTATGGAAGCATCGATCAAGATGTTTTGACTTATTTAGGAGAAACGAAGATTTTGCCACATTCAGTGGTGATCGATTCCAAGAACGATAAGGCTTATTACGCTACCGATGAACTAAAGGACGTTGACCTAACGATAATCTGCGATGGCCAGGAATACGTTCGTAAAGGAAAGACCTTGCGCCTTAATCCCGAAGTCAAAGAAGTGCAAGTAATTAAGGCTGGGACCCATTATTATTTATACGAAGGTGAAGAAAAATAGATTTTATAAGCCGGTCAAGGTCATAAAAAACATCGTGCGAGTGACCACGATATTTTTAGCAACCATCGGCGCGACAACCGTCGTTTTATACATTAACAGGGAAACGAATCTGCAAACGATCAGTTATACGATCGAAACGGATAAATTCACCAAGGATTTCTCTTATCGGTTGGTCTCGCTTAGCGATTACCATAACCATGGTTTAAATTATCAAAACGAATCGCTAATAGAAGCCATTGAGAAAGAAAGCCCCGATGCCGTGGTGATGACGGGAGATATGGTCGATAGCCACACTAACGCCGACAATTTATCGGTTCTAGAATCTTTGGTTTCCTTCTTTAAAGAGAAGGCTTATCCGACCTTCTTCGTAAGTGGCAATCACGAAGAGGACGCTTCGGAAGAAATTAGGGACGCTTCCTATTCAATATATGAGAAATACGGAATCAAGATATTGCAACCAGAAGAAAATACCGCCTTATTGGCAAAAAATAACGGGGTTTCGCTGCAGATTTTTGGATTTCGTGATCCTGGTTTGAACGAAAAAGACAAAACTGGATTGATAGAAGGAAGTGCCATCAATAAACAAGCGAAAGCCATGGATTTAGATCAAAAGAACTTCAATTTGCTACTTTCTCATCAGCCTTCTTTTTTCGAAGTGGCCAAAGAAAAGGGGTTCGATTTGACTTTATCAGGGCACACTCATGCGGGGCAAATCGATATTTTTGGTTACCCTTTGCTATCTTGGCCTTGGACCAAATACGAAAGGGGAACATATTTGGAGGAAGGGAAAAGGCTCATAATCTCCAACGGCCTAGGCGAGAGCTTTTATTTGCCTTTCCGTTTCAATTGCCCCTATACCCTTTTATCGATCACCATTCGGGGAACTCGCTAAGATGCACATATCCCTCTATTTTGTTAAAATAGACGTCGTCTATTTTTGATTATGGCCAAAAAGAAGAAAAATCAGGATGAATTCTTGCCAGAGACGGGCGAAAAGAAGAAGAGCAAATCCTCTTTGATCATGTTCATCATCGTCATCGTCCTGACGATCGGCTCATTGCTTTTTTCTTTTTATGGCGCCGGTGATGGCGATTTGGGGTTAGGGTTTAATACCGTTTACGATGCCCTAATCAATAGCGATCCCATTTATTTGCTTATCATGGCAGCTGTCTATTTTGCCTCCTTCCTTATTGATGGGCTGGTTATTCAGGTATTTTGCCGTTTGTATACCCGCCGTTATTATTTGCATCAAGGCGTGGCTAATTCTTTGATTGGCGCCTTTTATAATAACGTTACGCCTAGCGCCTCAGGCGGGCAGTTTATGCAAGTTTATACCCTTAAAAAACAAGGCGTGGAGGTTTCTAATGCCGCCAGCATCATGGTGATGTGGTTTATTCTCTATCAAAGCGCTTTGATTTTCTTCGATATCCTCGCTTTGATTTTCGAATGGCAGACCATCATGTCGATTACCTCTTTCCGCATCCCGAATTTCTCTCTTTTTGGTTGGAATGGCGAGATACCTTTGTTGCCTCTTATCATTCTCGGCTTTATATTGAACGTTTCCTTGATTGGGCTATTGCTTTTAATGTCTTATTCCCATCGTTTTCACAATTTCATTTTGGGCCGTTTCGTTGGGTTTTTAGGAAAGATACGAATACTCAAAGACCCCGATAGAACCAGAGAAAACCTTCGGGTCCAAGTGGAGAACTTCAAAGTGGAGCTTCGCCGTTTGCAAGCCAATGTGCCAGTTACGATTTTGATCTTCGTTTTGTTTATGCTCATGCTGGCGTTACGTTTTTCGGTGCCTTATTTTGCTGGAATGGCTTTGCATGCTTATGGCGCGACGGAAGGTTTTTCCTTCGTCAGGATGATCGATGCTTGTTTCCGTAGCTCTTTCCATCAGATGGTGACGGGGCTTGTGCCGATTCCTGGCGCCGCAGGCGTTTCCGAACTTTTTTATGCCGCCATGTTCAATGATTTCTTCGTGGAAACTTATGCTGTTGGCCCTGGCGGGTTAAGCATGGTCCGTAGCGCTTCCGCCAATATGATGGCCACTCAATTATTATGGCGTTTTACCACTTTCTATTTGGTTCTTATTATCTCTGGCATTGTTGCTTCTTTATATCATTCTCGGCAGCGGGAGATTTTTCGTTATACCTCGAGGCAGACTTTTATCGATTTGCAATTAGCTCATTTCGATACTAGCAAAATGAATTTCGATACTTTATATGAGACGAAGCAATTATCGCGCAAAACGATTAGAAGGCGCCTAATCCAATCAACTAAAGGCTGGGGATATATGACGGGTGATGGTTATGTAGGCACCCATTTCTCTAAAAAAGCTAAAATAAGCCATAAGCGAAACAAGGGGAGAGGAAAGGCCAATCTCTTTGATTAGCTTTAGGAGAATATATGCGAATCGTTATTTTCACCGACACATATCCGCCAGAGATAAATGGCGTTGCGACCTCTTGCTTTAATTTGGCGCGCACTTTGGAAGAACATGGCGAAGAGGTGCTGGTTGTTACCACCAACATCTATGGCAATGAATTGTCGAAGCATAAGAACGTGATTCGCATTCCTGGCATTAAATTAAAATGGCTCTATGATTATCGCCTAGCTTATATCTATAACAAAGGGGCTGCGCGTCTGATTGAGGATTTTCACCCCGATCTTTTCCATATTCAAGCCGACTGGGGCGTTGGCAAATTCGGCGATATTTTGGCTAGTCGCATGAAAATACCGACGGTTTATACCTTTCATAGCGATTTAGAGGATTACACATATTACGTTACCCATGGGCATTTCGACCGCGTGGCTAGAGGGATTATCCGTAGTTACGTTCGTTATACCGCCTCCCATATCGACGAATTCATCACACCTAGCACCAAGACCAAAGAATACATGCGCTCAATTGGCGTGGATACTTATATCAATGTCATCCCGACCGGTATCGATTTCGAGGCTTTTTCACCGAAAAAGGTTGATCATCAGGCGCTTAATAAAATCAAAAACGACTTCAATATTCCTCTCGATTCGTATGTCATTTTGTCATTAGGAAGGGTGGCTAAGGAAAAGAGCATTGATTTGTGTTTGATTGGATATCGCAATTTTTTATGGACCAAACCCGCGAAAAAGACCCTATTTGTTATTGTAGGGGGAGGGCCAGCGCTAGATGAATTAAAGAAATTGTCCATCGAATTAGGAATCGAGGAGAACGTTCGCTTTTTGGGGCCTGTTTTGCCAGCAAAAGTCCCTCTTTATTATCATCTTGGCGATATGTTCGTCTCGGCTTCCATCACGGAAACGCAGGGCCTTACCTTCATGGAGGCGATGGCCTCTGGCGTGCCGTTATTGGCTCGTTATGATGATTCGCTATTGGCGACGATTCACGATGGGGAAAATGGCTTCTTTTTCATCGACGAGAATGATTTTTCCGACAAAGTTCATCACATCATGGGGCTAGATGAGCAAAAACGCCTTTCCATCATCCAAAAAGCGAATGATGGGTTGGGCCCTTATAGCTTGGAGCAGTTCTATCAAAGCATCATGGAGGTTTATCGACGTGCCATCCGCAAAAACTGGTAAGAAGATTCTTAAAGTATCACCGTTAAAGAATAAAAAGATTCGACTGGTTTTTTCTGACGGTTCCGTTGATGTTTCTAGCGATATTTTCACCAGCCATTTTCTTTATGAGGGCAAGGAAGTAACTGGCAGGGAATATTATTCGATTCTTCGCGAAGTTAAGATGGACGCTTTGTATCAATATGGCAAACGCCTGGCTTTGAAGCGTGCCCATTCTTCTTATGAAATCAAAGGGAAACTCTTTAAGAAGGACGAGAAATACGCGTACGCCGTTTATGAACGATTAGAAAAAGAAGGGTTTCTCGATGAAAGGGAATTCATCGCTAATTATTTTCAGGATAAGCTATTTCATGGCTATGGCGAGGAAAGAATCAAATATGAATTGCTTAATATCAAGCATGTTTCCAAACAAGCTTTAGCGACAGCAAATATCGATGGCTTAGAAAGGATATCGGCCGCATCATTATTGCCGCTTTATGAGAAGAGATATGCCGCTTTGCCTTATAAAGCAAAAAAGGAAAAGATAAAAATGGCTTTGATTCGCCGTGGATTTTGTGAAAATGAGGTTAAAGAAGCATTGGGCAAAATGCGCTTGATGAATTTGAACGAAGAAAGCGATTTGATCAAAAAGGATGCTCGCAAATGCTTTCGTTTATACGAAAGAAAGTATAATGGTCATGAATTGCTCCTTAAGGTGCGCTCGGCGTTGATGCGCAAGGGCTATAGCAATTATGCGATCAGTCAGATAATGGAGGAATATGAAAATGGATCTGATTAAGGATTTGATGGATGGCAATCAAGTGTTTTCGCAGTATTTAGTTGCCAGTTGCAACAAATGCGTGAATACCAAAGGCAAGAATTATTTGAATATCACTTTGCAAGATAAAAGCGGTGAGATTCCAGCTAAAAAATGGGACGTTTATGCCGATGATTGCGACATTTTCGCTCCTGGCAACATCGTGTCTATCCAAGGGGAGGTCTTAGCGTACAATGGCTCGTTACAAATGAAGATCATCTCTGGCGAGAAAATCGACCGCTCTAGGATGGACGTTTCCCGTTTTGTACCCGAGGCCCCCATCTCCTTTGATGATCTTACAAAGAAGCTCGATTTTTATGTTACCTCCCTTCAAAACCAGGAAATCAAAAAAATTACCGAATATCTAATTAATAAATTCAAAAAGCGATACCTCGATTATCCTGCCGCAACAAGAAATCACCACAATTTCCTCCACGGCCTTCTTTTCCATAGCCTTTCGATGGCCGATATGGCGGAAGCGCTATGCCGTTTATACAAGCATCTTGATCGCGATATCTTAATCGCCGGCGCCTTGCTTCATGATATTGGCAAAACGATTGAAATGAGTGGCCCGGTGGCCACGACCTATACGACGGAAGGTAAATTGCTCGGCCACATATCCATTATGCAAGGGGAGATTCGTATGGCCGCCAAAGAGCTTGGCATGATGAACGAAAACGACGAAGAAAGCGAGATTCCAATGCTTCTCGAGCACATGGTTTTAACGCACCATGGTTGTCCAGAATACGGTTCTCCTCTTTATCCGATGACCTTAGAAGCTTACGCCCTTTCGATGATCGACGATTTCGATGCCAAAATGGCTCTTATCGATAAATCATTAGAAAATGTGGCGCCTGGCGAATGGACGCCCAGAATTTTTGCTTTGAACGATACTTGCCTATATTCTCCTATTTATAAGAAGAAATAATTATTTGTCTAATTCCTTCTTAATGGAATCGGCTAGCATCGGCAGATTCATTTTCGAAGTGTCTTGAGCATCCATCGTGATTTGGAAGCCGCCCGTTCCGCCGATATAACGAGGAATGACATGGACATGGAAGTGAGGGACGCTTTGGCCGGCGCATTCGCCGACATTGGTTAGAATATTAACGCCTTTGGCACCCAAAACGGCTATTTCGGCCTGCCCGATGCGTTGAGCGACATCAAAAACCTTATGCATGACATCTTTTGGTGTCGATAAGAAATCGGGATAGTGTTTTTTAGGAAGGACCAAAGTATGTCCTTTGGTGGTTTGGGAAATGTCTAGAATGGCTAAGACCTCATCGTCTTCATAGACTTTGCTGCTAGGGATCTCACCATCAATAATGCGGCAGAAGATATCTTTCATCGTTTCGCTCCTTTGCCTTTATTATAGGCTTCTTGGCAATGGGGAGATTAGACAAAAGAAAAAGCCAGCCGTTTGGGCGGCTGGCTTATGGATGAAGATTAATCGAAGAGGTCAGGGAAGGTTGTCTTGAAATAATCAAGAACGTATTCGTCGTGATAGATGATAGACATCTTTTCGACGTAATATCCCTTAGCGGCCTTCACCCAAGTGTCGCTGGAAGAAAGGCTATAAGCAATCTTATGAGCGATTCTGTAAGCGGCATCCACGCCATAGAAATCATCTTTGCTGCTATCGAGTTTGCTGCTCTTAACGGCTTCTTTGACTTCCACGATGGTGAAATTGGAACCATCTTTGACGATATAAGGATGAGTGTCGCTAGTCATCGCATCTTTCGGAATGAGATAATAGTGGCCGCTTTCTTTTTGGAGATAATTGTATTTAGCGGTCGCGGCATCGGTGCCCATTTCGTTAGCGACTTGCGTTTTGAAGATGCGGTTGCGGAGGCTTTCTGGCAAGGAGCTCAGTCCGCCAGGCGTATACCAGCCATAGGTGGTTTCGTTTTTGGCTAATAATTCGCGGCGTTTGATCTCAAATCCGGTGGCAGGGCTATAGGTTCCGTTGGAAGTGAAACTATTCCATTGCGTTTCGAAGTTGGGGTCATAACGATCTTCGGCTTCTAAGATAACCTTGTATTTTTCGCAGATATCGCCGAATTGCGATTCTTCGTAATATTTATAATCGGGCGTTCCATCGCCGTCGAGATCGATGTCGTTGAGCTTCCAGTTGGCCTTGCCGTAAACGGAATTGGCCAAAGGATCGCTATAAAGATCCTGGTCGACGCCTTTATAAAGGGCATCGAGATAAGTGAGGTTGTGCTCATCGGCCACGCCTTCGGCTTTGATGACTAAAGTGTCATAAGCATTAAGCAAATTGCGGACGTTGTTGTTGGAATCGGCGGGCAAAGTGATGTAATCAACTTTACGGGCGGCGACGTTACGCACAGTGCTCGAATAATTTTCATCGAGCAAATATTGGGCCGTGAGTTCTTTGCGATAGATATCCGGAAGAACGGCTATCTCAATGTATTCGCTATAAACGGCGAAGATATCCTTGAAATAAGCCTTAAGAGTCTCGTCGCTAGCGGCATCCGTCTCGTCTAGACGCACCGATCCATCGATTAAAACGCCTTCTTCTTTGTATGGTTTGCCAGAATCGAGAGTGGTGGGAAGCTTGTAATAATTCTTGATTTGGGCTTTGTAGAATTTTTCCTCGAAGAATTGGTTTCTTTCTTGATAGGAACTGTCCTTGACGTAGCCAAAGAAGATTTCGTTGATGCGGTAGAGGACATCATCATAAAAGGATAATACACGCGCACGCGTATTCTCCGCGTCGATGCTGCCATCGTCTTTTTTCACCTCATAAGCAGAATAGCTGGCGGCGAAAGCGTCGATTTTGGCGTTATCGCCAGAAGTGGCGACTGCTTTTAAGCCATCATCTCCGAAGAAAGGCCCGAAAACGCTTTGCGAATAGATGTAAAGGACGTTGTTAAGAACTTTCTCGCTGTTGGTGTCGCCGCTAGAGACGAGCGCCTCGTAGATTTGCTTTTCGGTGTTGTTATAAATGGTTTGGCCGTCCGATCCGAAATCCAAAATGGGATTGTTGGTTGGGAGTTTGGCCTCGACTTTATCACATCCGGCTAAGAGCATCGCGCTCGAGACTAAGCCGAGAGCGAGGATGTTTTTCCAATTATTTTTTCGCATAATAGCAAGCACCTCCGACATTGAATAAGGAATTATAGACAGAAGTAGAATCGTTGGCGTTTCCGAAGGCCATGACGCAAAGCTCGGTCAAAAGGGTTCCTTTGATGGTGCCGGCGCCATATTCTCTGGTTTCGTCTTGAGCTAGGATCTGTTCGGCATATTCCTTCCAATTGTTCTTCCAAGTGTTCCACAAATCATCTTGCGTGCTTTGACGTTTGGTGACGCTGTAATTCTTGACGTTCGCTTCTAATTTCTTGTCGGCGAAGGTGATGGAACCATTCTCGAAAAGACGTTGGAATTCATAGGTGTTTAGATCGCTAAGATAGCTGGTGATGGCCGTTTCAATTTTGCCACGGCGTTCAACAAATTCATTTTGGGTGTTTTTGTTGTAATTGATGAAGGTGGTAAGATCCGCTGCATCGCTTCCGTAGGTCGGATATTTCGATGTTTTATCGGCCTTGCTCGCGGCAGGAACGTAATTGCTGTAATAGTCGCTTAAGGAAGCGCTGTTAACTTTATAGGTTCCGTCGGAATTTTTGACTTCATCTTCGGTGTAATTGACATATTGTCCATCGCTATTTTGATGATAGCCGAATTCGTTTAAAGCGCTCCTGGCGACGGTGATGAAATGGATGCCTTGATAGCTGCTGCCTGAGCCGGCGCGCACCGCTAAGACGATGTTGCCTTCGCTATCGGTCAAGACGTTATGGGCATTCTTTTCGCTTTCGCCGCTATTGATTCCTTCGACGACGTTGGTGGTGTCGACAGAGAAACCGGGAAGGCTACCGAATTGTGAGCTATATTTGCCAACGGAGAGAGAGGCTTCGTTATTGGCGGCATCGTTGTTATCGATATAACCAGCTCCCGCGCCAGTGTTCTTATAAAGAGCATTGAGCTCGTCGAGGGCGTCTTTCGAAGCCGTTTTCGATGCGCTATCAAGCCACGTATAGCGATAATTGTCGTCGGAAGAAGGCGACGTTTCGTTCACGCCTTTCTTAACGGCGGCATTGGAAGGAATCACGTTCGGAGTGATGACGCAAACGTTATGCTTATTGAAATATTTGTTATAGATAACGTTACGGGGATAGAAGGCTTCTTGGGAATCGTTGACGGGCGTGTTGCTGTCGTCAAGGGTGGTCTTGGCGGTGTCTCTTAAAGCGAGCGCAGCGCCCATCGGAATTTGTCCGACACCTTCGTTGACGAAGAATTCATAGACGGTCTCTTCGTCATCGCCAACAGTGATTGTTTGATTCTCATCAATTTCTTCGGAGGTAACGCTGGTCGGATTGCTATCGGCTTCTTGCGTTAAGCCTGGCGTCAAACGATAGGCGTTTTCCTTTGATCCTTCGCGTTTGCTATAAAGGGTTTCGAAAGCGTATGTACCGAGTTGGAATTCATGGACTAAGGCGCTGTCGCTGCCGACCACGTTCTTATTCATAATTCCGTATTCGCCATAGGCAGTATTCGATGAATCGTCGCTATAATCGAGGGCGATACGGCCGAATTCGCGGCGGTTTTCATCGGCTTCAAGCACTTTCGTTTCGGAATTCAATTTAGCACCGGCAAGTTCCATGACGACATTGGCGACTTTGGTGGCTTCACCGTATTCGCCAACCCCGGTGTTATCTCCGATCTTATCTTGCGTATAAGATTTATCGGAGGCGCTGGCTAATTTGATGAGGATGTGGCGGATGTGATAAGGCATTTGCCCTTTGAGCCAGCCATCGTTACCGATACCCCAATCTTCGCTTGCGGCAAAAGAGGTTTTCTTTTCGCCGTTTTGTGTGTAATAGCCATCGCGCATCGCTTCGTAACCGTTGACATTGCTATCGCCGGTTCCGAAATTCTGGGTCATTTGGTCGTTGAAGTCTTTCTTTTCGGCATCATAAAGCTTCTTTTCGAATAATTCGTCGACATTATCGACACCTTCGCTATCGAAGAGTTTTTCCAATTCCTCATCATAAGTGGTGCCGTTGCTGTTGGCGTTATTCGTAGCGGTTAGCTTCACGCTTAAAATGTCGGAAGTTGCCGTGGCCTTAAGGCTACGCATCTTCGCGCCATTGTCGCCAACGTGGTTCTTTTCGTAATTGGCATAATAATGTCTGACAAGGACCTCAAAGATCTTGTCAAACTGAGAGCTAAGCGAACTGCTGCTTGTTTGATAGTTGCTTAGCAAATCCTGGGCGGTGTAACTGGTGCGGGCGCCGGTGGCGTCGGTAAAGGTCATGATGACCCCGCTATCGCTTTCCGTAACTCTGTCGCATGCCGATAAAGCGGCCAGAGAAGCGGCAAGCGCTACAAGCCCGAGAGCACATTTTTTCACTTTCTTCATAAGTGTGGACTCGTTCCTCCTTGCACTAACAATGCCTCATTAGTCTATTCTCTATAGAGAATGCGTGCAAGAAAGAAATTTATATGCGCGCCCGCTTGTCTTATCATCTTCGTTGCTAAGCCACTATCGTGAGACTAAAATAACCTCGATTTGGAGAGAAGTATGCCTAGCCTAATCATTAAAAACCTACATGTCGAAGCTAACGGAACGCCCATTTTAAAGGGCTTAGACTTGGCCATCAACGAAGGTGAAACGGTCGCTTTGCTTGGTCCTAATGGCCATGGCAAATCGACTTTGTTAGCCGCCATCATGGGAAATCCCAATTTTGTTGTTACCGATGGCGAGATATCTTTTGATGGTCGCGATGTTTTGTCGATGAGCGTTGATGAACGCTCCAAAGCGGGTCTTTTCCTGGCCATGCAATATCCAGCGGAGATCCCTGGCTTAAACAGCGCGGATTTCTATAAGGCCGCCATCAACGCCAGACGTGATGCCCCGCTTGGCGTTTTCGCTTTCTATCAAATATTAGAAAAAGCTTATCGAGAATTAGGTATTCCCTTCGAAATGAGCAAACGCAACCTCAATGAAGGGTTTAGCGGTGGCGAAAAGAAGCGCAATGAGATTTTGCAAATGCGCTTGCTTGCTCCGAAAATCGCTATGTTGGATGAAATAGACAGCGGTCTTGACGTGGATGCTATGAATGTGGTGGCAGAAGCCATCGAAAAAGAGAAGGAACGCGGAGCAGGCTTCCTCATCATTAGTCATTATGCCCGACTTTATCATATGGTGAAGCCAACGCGCGCAGCGATTTTAGTCAATGGCCGGATCGTTTTGGAAGGTGGGCCAGAAATCATCGAGCGCATCGATAAAGAGGGATACGCTTGGCTTAAGGGCGAATACGGCGTGAGCATCGATAAAGAAAACGCTGTGCCAACTTCGATTGGCTCGTGTGCTACTAAGGTAAAGGCGATAGATGGAAAGTAACAAAATAGAATACATTGACGATCTTCCTTCTTCGCTTCACCTCTTAGTCAAAAGTGGTACAACGAGTATTTTGACTATTGCTAATTTTATTAAAGGAATCTCTTCGAATATCATCGTCGATGTAGAAAAAGATGCTAATTTTGTAGGTGTTTTTGCAGATTTTTGCTTAGAAAGCGAGATAATTAAAACGCAAATAAACTTACTTGGCGAAGGTGCAAAAACCGAATGGCATCTCTCTTCCCTAAGCTCATCAAAGCAACGCAAGGAATATCAAATTGACGTTGCTCATAAAGCAAGTAAAACCATGGCTACCGTATCTAATTATGGCATTGCTAGAGAAGAAAGCTTTTTGAAGTTCGCTGGCACTTCCCATATCGAGAATAACGCCCATAAGTCACAAACGAAGCAAGAGGCGAGGATCGTCGTTTTCGATCCCGCTGCCGATGCTTTGGCCTCTCCTGCCTTACTCATTGATAATAACGATGTGGAAGCGTCGCATGCGGCAATCGTCGGACGGTTGAACGAGCAACATTTATTTTATTTGGCATCCCGCGGCATTCCACTTTCTATGGCTAAAAGATTGATCGCTTTAGGCTATTTGAAACCGATTGAGAATTATTTCGATAGCGAAGACATTAAAAAAAGAATCGAGGCTTCGATCGAAAGGGGCTTTCTAGATGTTCGATCTTAAGAAAATTCGGAACGATTTTCCGATGCTGCGTGACGGCATCAAAATGCAAGGAAAGCCGCTTATTTGGCTTGATAACGCCTCCACGACCTTCAAGCCCGATGCCGTTATGAAGGCGGTCCATGGATATGACACCACATTAGGGGCCAATTCCCATCGTGGCGATTACGACTTGTGCTATTTTGTCGATCAGCAAATCGCTATCACGCGGCGCAAAGTCGCCTCCTTCATTGGCGCTAAAGAAGAGGAGATCGTTTTTACGTCGGGCACGACGATGTCTTTGAATCTTGTAGCCTTTGGATATGGTTTAAAATATTTGAAAGATGGCGATGAAATTCTTTTGACGGAGGCGGAGCATGCCTCCAATGTTTTGCCATGGTTCAAAGTAGCGGAGATGACGGGTGCCGTTATTCGCTATATTCCTTTAGACAAAAAAGGGAAGCTGACGGTCGAGAACTTGAAAGCGGTCATCACCGAGAAAACGAAGATAGTGGCTGTCGCTATGGTCACGAATGTTTTAGCTTATATAGCTCCTGCCAAGGAATTGGCGGCGATATGCCATGAATATGGGGCTTTGTTAGTGCTAGATGGCGCGCAAACGGTTCCTCACATTCCTTTAAACGTTAAAGATTTGGATTGCGATTTCTTGGCTTTCAGCGGCCATAAGATGTGCGGGCCGACGGGTATCGGTTGCTTATATGGCAAATATGAACTGCTTAAGATGATGGATCCCTTCATGACGGGCGGAGGGATGAATGCCAAATTCGATATGTGCGGGCAAGTTGGCTTTTTGGAGCCGCCTTTGAAGTTTGAAGCGGGAACGCAAAACATCGAAGGGATTTTTGGCTTAGGTGCCGCGATTGATTATTTAGAAAGTCTTGGCATGGAAAATATCGATGCTTATGAAAGAAAATTAAAGCAATATGCGGTTAAGGAGCTTAGTAAAACCGATAATGCGATCATTTATAATCCAGATAGCGAAGGAGCGATCGTCACTTTTAATATCAAAGACGTTTTTGCTCAAGACGCCGCCACATTCCTTAATAGCCGCGGAATCGCCTGCCGAAGTGGCCAACACTGCGCGAAAATTCTCACCGATTTTTTAGGGACGCCAGCGACTGTCCGCGCGAGTTTCTATTTTTATACCACCTATGAAGAGATTGATGAATTGGTTGATGCTGTGAAGCACGGAAAGGAATTCCTCGATGCCTATTTTTGAAATAACCCCGCAAATCATGCGTGAAATCATTATGGACCATTATTCTTCGCCTCGTCATAAAGGTAAGCCTACCAATGGGAGCGAATATATTTCCGTCCATACCGACAGCGTTAATTGCATCGATTCTTTCGACGTCTATTTGAAATATCAAAACGACAAAGTCGTCGATGCTAGATGGGAAGGCGTCGCTTGTACTATCTCCAGCGCTTCAACGGATATCATGTGCGATCGCCTTATTGGCATGGACGCCAAAGAAGGCTTGTATTTGATCGAACAATATCTCTTGATGATTTCCGAGAAACCATTCGACGAAACTGTGCTTGACGAAGCTATCGTTTTTATAAACACCGGCAAGCAAGCCGCCAGGGTTCATTGCGCCACGATGGGTTGGGATGCCATGCGCGAATTATTGCTTAAGGAGGAGAGCCATGAGCATTAACGATAGCGACGTCTCTTTTCTGAATGACGATTACAAGTACGACTTTAAAACCGATCAGAAAAGTTTGTATAGCACCGGCAAAGGGCTTAATGAGCAGGTCGTCCGGGAAATTTCCAAGATAAAAGGGGAGCCAGATTGGATGCTCGAATATCGCTTGAAGGCTTTGCGGGCTTTTTTGAAGATGCCTTTGCCTTCTTATGGACCCGATCTCTCGTTTTTGGATTTTGATAGTTATACCTATTATACGAAAGTGGCCCAAACGGAGGCGCAATCCTGGGACGAGGTGCCTCATGCCGTCAAAGAGACCTTTAGCAAACTCGGCATTCCCGAAGCCGAGCAGAAATTTCTTTCCGGAGTTACTACGCAGTACGAATCAGAAGTGGTTTACCACAACATGCTCGAAGAGGTGGAAAAGAAAGGCGTTATTTTCTTATCGACCGACATGGGACTCAAATTATTCCCCGACCTATTCAGGAAATATTTCGGTTCAGTCGTGCCTTTTACCGACAATAAATTCGCTGCCCTTAATGGCGCTGTTTGGAGCGGCGGTTCCTTCATTTACGTGCCTAAAGGTGTTCATCTTGAGAAGCCTTTGCAATCTTATTTCCGCATCAACAACGAAAAAAGCGGACAATTCGAACGTTCTTTGATCATTTGTGATGAAGATTCTTCGATCAATTATGTCGAGGGGTGCACGGCTCCGATATATAGCAAAGAATCTTTGCATGCCGCGGTGGTGGAAATCATTGTCTTACCACGGGCGAAATGCCGTTATACAACTGTGCAGAATTGGTCGGGTAACATCGTTAATTTAGTCACGCAAAGAGCGGTGGTGGAAGATGATGCCTTGATGGAATGGGTGGACGGGAACATCGGTTCGATGAGGAACATGAAATACCCTGCTTGTATCTTAAAAGGCGAGCGCGCCAAAGGCTCGGTCATTTCGATCGCCGTCGGCGGTTATAATCAATTTCAAGATAATGGTGCAAGAATGATCCATATGGGGAAAGACACTTCCTCCAATATCATCTCGAAATCGATTTGCAAACATGGCGGTGTGGCCAATTACCGCGGGACGGTGCGGATGCTTCCTGGCGCCGAAAACGCCCACTCGCACGTCGAATGCGATACCCTTATCATCGACGATAAGTCCAAAAGCGACACCTATCCGAAAAACGAAATTCATAACGCCAGCAGCTTCATCGAGCACGAAGCCACCGTCTCGAAGATAAATGAGGAGCAATTATTTTATTTAATGTCGCGCGGTTTAAGCGAGGAAGAAGCTACTAATTCCATCATCATGGGTTTCATCGAACCATTCGCCAAAGAATTGCCGATGGAATACGCGATTGAATTAAATCGCTTGATAAAACTCGACATGTCTAATTCAATCGGATAAGGAAATGCAGGGAAATTACGATTTTGATGCGATAGTAGTCGGTGGAGGACACGCTGGAGTAGAGAGCGCTTTCGCTTTGTCTCATCTTCACAAAAAGGTTCTTTTATTGACCTTGAACAAGAAGATGATTGCCAATACGCCTTGCAATCCGCATATCGGAGGTAGCGCCAAGGGAATCGTGGTTCGTGAAATCGATGCCTTAGGCGGAATGATGGGGATTCTCTCCGATCATCATCCTTTGCAAATAAAGTTTTTGAACACGCGCAAAGGCCCGGGTGTCCAGTGCCTACGCGCCCAAGTCGATAAAATCGGTTATCCTAGGCATGTCCAAGATATCATTTTCAACCATTCCGATATCGAAGTGCGCGAAGGCATGGTTGTCGATTTGCTATACGATGAAAACGAAGTTCATGGCGTCAGGCTTCAAAATGATGAAGAGATTCGCGCCAAGGCGGTCATTCTTACCACTGGCACCTATATGGAAAGTTCTATTCTTAAAGGACATGCGTGCACGCCTGGCGGACCTGATGGCGAAGCCTCGGCTATCGGATTAAGCGCCGCTTTAAAGAGGATGGGAATCGCTCTTTTCCGCTTGAAAACGGGCACTCCGCCACGTATTAGCAAAAAGACCATCGATTTTTCTAAGGCCAAGGTTGAAAACGGGATGGATGGCGAATTGGCTTTCTCATATCTAACCAAAGAATTCACTCCGCTAGAGAAACAGCTTCCTTGCTATTTGATTTATACGAATGACAACACTAAGAAACTGATTCTCGAAAATCTTCCCGAGAGCGCGGTCACCAATGGTCTTATTCAATCGAGCGGGCCGCGGTATTGCCCTTCGATTGAGTCGAAGATCCTTCGCTTCCCCGATAAGGAAAGGCATCAGCTTTTTTTAGAGCCGGAAACGGAAGATGGAGACTCCATCTATTTACAAGGATTTAGCACTGGTTTTGACCATGATATGCAAGTTCGGCTTGTCCATACTTTGCCTGGATTAGAACAGGCGGCGATTCTAAAAGACGCCTATCAAATCGAATATGATGCCCTCGCTTCCTTCCAATTCGATTCTTCGTTGGCCATTAAAACATATAGAGGCCTATACGTGGCCGGTCAGATCTGCGGTACTAGCGGCTATGAGGAGGCCGCTGCGCTAGGCCTCATGGCTGGCATTAACGCTGCCCGCTATATCGATGGGCTGCCTCCGTTTGTTTTAAGAAGAGATGAGGCCTATATCGGCGTCATGATCGATGATCTTGTCTCAAAAGGGGCGGAGGAGCCATACCGTCTTCTTTCTTCTAGGGCCGAATATCGTTTGCTTCTTCGTCACGATAACGCCGATTTTCGTTTGACCGAAAAGAGTCATGAAATCGGTTTGGCCGACGAAAATCGTTATCGATGCTTCCTTAGGAGAAAAGAAAGAATCGAAGGTGCCAAAGAATACCTTTCGACTCATAATATTTCCCCCAAAAGTGGCATTGGCGAATATTTATCGTCGCTTGGTTATCATGACATATCGAGTGGGCATAACGCTTTCGAATTGTTGAAACGTCCCTTCGTTGAATATGAAAAAATCGAAAAATATATGCCAGAACTGACATCTTTTGCTTTGTCCGCACAAGATAAGCTGACACTTGAAACGGTGATCAAGTACGAGGGATATATCGCCTTGGCTACCAAAGACGCTTTAGATGAGAAAAAAAGAGAAGAGGTACGCTTGCCTTCCGATTTCGATTACCTGCATATGGACGGCCTGCGTTTGGAGGCGCGGGAGAAGTTAGATAAAATTCGCCCTTCTTCGATTGGCCAAGCGGCCCGCATTTCGGGCGTCAACCCGACGGATGTGGCGATCATTTTGCTGAACCTAAAAAGGAGGGGGCAATTATGAATTATGAAACTCTCTTTTCGTTGCTAAAAGAATTCTTGCCCAATGCCGATATGGCGAAGATAGAAAAATTACGCCTCTATCAAGAGATGATTTTGACTAGCAACCGGCAATTCAATCTAACCTCCATCACTATGGAATCGGATATACTTATCAAACATTTTTATGATTCGCTATATCCTTTAAAATGCATCGAAATTGGTGACAAGAACGTTTTAGATTTTGGTTCTGGCGCTGGATTTCCCGGCATTCCGTTTGCTATCTTTTCGCCCGATGCGCACATTACTTTATTAGATGCCACCAAGAAAAAATGCGATTTTTTATCTAACGTCAAAGACGCACTATCGCTTAATAATGTTAATGTGGTTAATTCTCGAGTGGAGAATTTTAAGAAAGCCGGCGGTTTCGATATCGTGACTGCAAGGGCGGTGGCACCTTTGCCCATCCTTTTAGAAATCTGCGCCTCCTTGCCACGCGTGGGAGGATACGTCTTGGCTTTGAAAGGCGCCAATGGCGACGAAGAGTTATGCGCCGCTAAGAAGGCTATTGCCGTTTTAAATTTAAAGCTTATAAAAAAAGAGGTGTATCAATTGCCCGAAGGCGCTGGTGAAAGATGCCTCTTCCTTTTTCAAAAGGAAAAAGAGACGCCGCACCGTTTCCCTAGGCCGTATCCAGAAATTCTTAAAAAGCCTTTGTAGAAGCTTCCTTTTTATAGGCTCTTAAGAGTGATACCATAAATCCACATGAGCAAAATCATTTCCATCGCCAATCAAAAGGGCGGGGTTGGCAAAACGACGACCGCCATCAATCTCTCGAGCGCTTTGGCGCGAAGCGGGCGCCGCGTTTTGCTTATCGATTTCGATTCTCAAGGCAACGCTTCCCGCGGTTTGGGAATCGACGCTCTCTCCTTGCCCAAGACCGTTTACGACGTTTTGTTAGGGGACATATCGATTGATTTAGCGGTGCGAGAGACGAAAGAAAAGGATCTCGATATTTTGCCAAGCAACCTAAAATTGGCCAATCTCGATATCGCCATTCAAAATAAAGGCATCGTTAAACCTTTCTTCTTGCTAAAGAACGTTTTGTCGCAAATGGACGATAATTATGATTACATCATCATCGATTGTCCCCCCTCTTTGGGCTTGCTTAACATCAACGCTTTAGCGGCATCCTCCTCCATTATTATCCCTGTTCAATGCGAATTCTTCGCCATGGAAGGGGTGGCTGCCATTCTTTCTTCTATCAACAGGATTCAAAACGACTTCAATCCGTCCCTTAAAATCGAAGGGTTCTTATTGACGATGTACGACGCGCGTAATTCTTTGGATACGGAAATCGCCAGGGAAGTCCGAGGCCTTTTTAAAGAGAACACCTTCGACGTCGTAATCCCTAGAAACATTTCGATTCCCGAAGCTTCGATGCACGGTTTATCCGTTTGTTCTTTCCGCCCCTCCTCACAAGGAGCGATCGCTTATTTGTCTTTGGCTAAGGAAATCATCGACCATGAACGCTAAGAAAAAGCGATCAGCCTCACTTTCGGAATTGGTTTCTCGTTTCTCCAAGTTCGATGTTATCGCCGAGATGGAAAGGGAATATCAATCGCTTAATAGCAAAAATCTGCCATTATCGCTTATCGATGACAACGCTTATATCAAAAGGGTTCACTTCCCTAAAAATCGCTTGGACGAGTTAGGGAAATCCATTCGTGAGAAAGGTATTTTCAGCCCCATTTTGGTGCGGGAAAAAGGTTCGCATTACGAATTGATATTGGGAAGAAAACGTTATTTTGGCGCTAAAGCCGCGGGGCTAGAGACGGTTCCTACGATCGTTTCATCGATGGGGGACGAAGAAATGCTTTTGATTCTGCTTGCCGATACGCGCGATCAACGCGAATCGAACATTTTGGAAATGGCTTATATATATAATGCATTATCGACGAAATTCCAATATTCCCAGCAAATCCTGGCTAGAATATCTCATGAATCACGTAGTCAGGTGACAAATACCATGCGGCTACTTTCCTTGCCTGATTCGATTATCAAAGAAGTTTCATCGGGAGAATTGAGCTTTGGGCACGCACGCGCTTTGCTTTGTCTTAGCCAAGAAGATATTCTCTTGGCGGCAAAAAGGATTCATGAAGAGAAATTATCGGTGCGCGCTACCGAAGAGATGGTTCGTTCTTTGGCGGGGCGCCCTGTAAAAGGCAATGTCAAACCGAAGAAAATCACTCTTGAGAATAATCGCGTGGTTCTTTCCTTTTCTAACGAAGAAGAAGCTAAGAGATATTTTGAAGGGTTTGCCAACGGCGATTAATTCCTTTTCTTTTGCGTTGGCAATTGGCGTATAATTTGTTCGCTTCAGGGCGGCGTTAGATACGCCGACTGGCGGTATAGCCCGCAAGCGAAAGCATGAATCGGCGCAATTCCGATGCCAACGGTAAAGTCCGGATAAGAGAGGCCAAAACGTTTCTTTTACCTCCTGAAGCAGGAGGAATATATGACCATAGGATCTCGTGAATTCGTCTCATTGGCGGCTTTTATCGTTTTTTCGGTGGCCCTTTTCGCCGTTTTCTTCAAAGAAAGAGGCAACACATCGTTTAATTATGCAAAATTAGCGGCTCGGGCGGGGATCTTCGGCGCTATATCAACGATTTTATATATCGTCCCCGTCTTTAATCTTAAATTGCCGTTCCTTCCTTCTTTTCTTTCTCTTCACTTTGATGAGATACCCGCTTTTGTGGCCGGCTATGCTTATGGTCCTTGGACGGCCGTTGTCGTTTTGCTCGTTAAAACGCTCATTAAGCTTCCGATGAGCAGCACCCTGGGCGTAGGCGAATTGACGGATTTTTGTCTTAGCCTTTCTTTTGTGGTGGTGGCCACGATTATTTATCGCAAGAAAAGAAACCTCAAAGGTGTTTTTATTGGTTTTCTCGTTTCGTTATTAACGCAAAATTTAGCCGCTTTGTTGCTCAATATATACGTGATGTTACCTTTCTATATCGCCGTTATGGGTTACGATCAAAGCCAGTTGCTAGCTTTGTGCCAAATGGCCAATGCCTCGGTTAGCGATCTTGGTTGGTCCTATGGATTCTATTGTGTTTTGCCTCTCAATCTCATTAAAGATGGAGCCGTTTTGTTCTTAACCTTCTTTATATACAAGGCTCTTCATAAAGCCTTGCGTTTCGAGGAAGTTAGGCAATAAAAAATCGGGCCGTGAAGCCCGATTTGATTTCTCGAATTAGTCGTCCCACTCAATTGCGGCAACTGGGCAAGAGGCGATGGTCTCTTCGACGACGGTTTCGTCGGCGACTTCTCCGATTACCTCGCTTTTGCCGTCATCGCTGAAGGCGAAGACGTCTGGGGCATTGCCGATGCAAAGGCCGCATCCGATGCAGGCCTCAGCGTTGACCTTGACTTTTTTCATGGTTTTCCTCCGTTTGAAACGACGTAATTTTAGAACGAAAAGCGCTGTCTTTCAATCACTAAAGTATAGATGGCATCTAATCTTTTCGTTAGTTATGGCTAACTATAATATTGATAATTTAACCTCCCTGGTGTCGATTATTCCATAAAGAGGTCATCTAACGTTATGACCGCCCCAAAATCATCGAAATAATCGCTTTTTTGCAAGCCGAAAGTTGTGATTAGCGTTGGGATAATGGTGTATTTCTTTTTAGAATGCGAAGCTAGTTGTTCGATTTTATTCATTAGGTTTAAATGATATTGCTTATCCACTTTGAATTCTTTGTTATAGAATTTCATCTCGCATAAAGAGATTATATTGTCTTTTCTTTCGATTAGGAGGTCTATTTGGGCTCCGTGAAGAGCGGCGCTTTCTTTGGCGCACCATGAAAATTGGATGGTGTTAACGGACCTTATACCAAGTGCCGATTTGATTTCATTGAGATGATAGAGGCATAGGTTTTCGAAAGCGAGCCCTCTCCAAGAGGAATTCTCGCAATCAAAGAACATGTCTTTGTTCAAAGACTTTTGGTTATGGACAAATTTGAGATAGAAGAAGCAAAAGGGGTCTACTACCTTGTAATATCTTTTGTTTTTCTTTTCCATGAATGGAACATATTCGATGACGAAGTCGCTATATTTAAGCGCTTCCAGGCATTTGGATATAGCTTCGCCATCGGATGCGCCTATAGCTTCCAACAATTCTTTTCTCGTATATCCTTTGTTGCGTCCGGCTAAGGCAATAACTATTCTTTTTGTTAATTTGTCATCGGCGAAGGTCGAACTGAAAAGGTTATTGAATTCGGATCTTAACTTGGCATTATCTTTGAAAAAGAAGTTATCGATGTTTTCTTCTATCGATAGATTCTCTTGATAATATTCCAGGTAATATGGTATCCCGCCGAGGACCATGTCGATTATCGCGACTTTATATTTGCTTGTTTTGGCGTTTTTATTCGCAAGGTAATCCAACGATTCTTTTAATGAAAATGATGTGAGGCGAAGGGTATAAGTCAGACGATTATATAATCCACCGTGAGCGTTAATCAGATGGCCATTGATCCAAGAATTCGCCGAACCGCATACGATCAGCATCAGATCATTTTGCTTGCAAGCCCATTGATTCCAAAACCAGCCGAAAGATGATATGAAATCAGAGCGGATGGTATCGATCCATGGTAGCTCGTCGATGAAGACGACCTGCCTTTGCCCGTTTTTCTTGCTTTCCAAAAATTCGATCAGCAAAGTTAAGGCTTCGATCCAAGAGCCAGGTTTTTTGCTCGGCCGCATGCCTTGCGAAAGCAAAGAACCATAGAATGCGCTCAATTGGAGCTTCATTTTCTTTTCACCCGATTTTGCTAAGTCGTCGGGGGAGACCCCAGTATGAGAAAAGGTTATTTTGCCGGCGAACAAGGCGTTGATAAGAAATGTTTTGCCAACTCTTCTACGACCATAAACGGCTACCAATTCTGGTTTGCCGCTTTTGTAGAGACGCATTAATTCTTCGTTTTCTTTCTTCCTGCCGATAATTTTCATATCTTCATTTCTTCTAATTAGGGTGTTAGATGGGTCTATCTGAAAATTCAATATACTTTTTTGAGTGTTTCGGTTCGAAATCGTTCCCGAAGCATCAAATTTCTCGTTTTAAATTTTCATTGACAAACGCCTTTATAAAAATGGTTTTGACAAAAGCGACATGAGTCTTTTTAGAGCCAAGAAAAACGGCTAGAATGTTGGAGTCTATGAAAACCAGGATGGAGAAATGGGCGCGATATCGCTCGAAAATTGCTGCTACCCCAGCCGACAAATTCAAGAATAAGCCACATTTTACGAACGCTTCTGATGAAGAGACAGCTCTATTATTGGAGAAAGGCCGCGCTTCTAGCGCTGTCACGGCCAAAGGCTTGCCCACGAAAAAGGTAACCCCTTGGGGCGTCTATCTTTCCAAAAAGAGAAGAGCGCTCATTTTTAAATTTGTTTTGCTAGTCGTAGCGGTGGCAGGTATGATTGCTCTTTGGTTTTTGTGGGTGAGGAAATAATAATGGCAGAAGAAATAATTGCAGTCGCAATCGATGGGCCTGCTGCGGCAGGCAAAAGTACCGTAGCTAAGAAAGTCGCTGAAAAACTCAAAATGACTTATATCGATACGGGCGCGATGTACCGGGCTTTTACTTACGCTGTTATTAAGAGGGGCCTTAATCCACAAAACGAGCAAGAAGCCGTCACTTTGATCCCGACAATTAAAATCGAATTGGCCGAAGATAATCGCGTATATTGCAATGACGAAGATGTTACCGAAGCCATCAGAGAAGCTCCTGTTTCTGGAAACGTCAGTTATATTGCGGCCATGAAGCCCGTCCGTTTGAAATTGGTGGAATTGCAAAGAGAGATGGCCACGAAACGTTCGGTGGTGATGGATGGTCGCGATATAGGAACCTACGTTTTGCCTCATGCCCAAGTGAAAATCTTTCAGATTGCCTCGGTGGATACTAGAGCTATGCGCCGATACGAAGAAAATGTTCAAAAGGGCATTCCTACGACATTAGAAGAAGTCAAAGAAAACGTTCGTCAACGCGATTATATCGATTCCCACCGCGATTTCGCGCCTTTGAAAGCCGCTCCTGATAGCGTTCTTCTTGATACATCTGATATGAATGTGGAAGAAGTGGTCGCCGAAGTTCTTCGCATCATCAAAGAAAAGACTGGCAAAGGAGTCGCCTGATGGCTTTAGGAACGGTCAGCTTCATTGGATCTCCTTCGTCAGGCAAGAGCACCCTTTTTAATCGTTTCGTCGGGGAAAGAAAATCGATCGTTGAGCCGACGCCGGGCGTTACTCGCGACCGCATTTACGGCAAATGCACATGGCTTACGAAGACCTTTACCTTGATCGATACGGGCGGTATTCAGGCCAAAGACGTGCCATTTCAAGATTTAATTAGGGCGCAAGTCGAACTAGCTTTGCAAGAAAGCGATTTGATCGTCTTTGTCGTCGATGGTAAAAAAGGCTTAAGCGGCGATGATCGCTTCATCGCAAAAATGCTTTATGGCCAAAAGAAACCTATTTTCCTAGCCGTCAATAAAATAGACAACATTGAAGAGGCTGCCAACGCCGCCGAATTTTATTCGCTAGGCTTTGGCGATCCCTACCTCGTAAGCGGGGCCCATGGCATTGGCATCGGTGACTTGCTCGATGCTATTATTCACGCTCTGCCCGAGAAAGAAATCCCCACATACGAAAACGCTATCACCTTTTCCTTGATTGGACGCCCAAATGTAGGGAAAAGCTCCCTTTCGAATCGAATTTTAGGCAAGGAAAGAACGCTCGTATCGCCTATTTCCGGCACCACAAGAGATGCTATCGATACTCCTTTTTCTCGTGATGGCGACAATTACGTTTTGATTGATACGGCTGGATTATTAAAGAGGGGCAAGATCTTCGAAGCTATCGATAAATATGCCGCCTTACGCGCTTTGTCATCGATTGAACGCAGTCAAATTGTCCTCTTTTTGCTCGACGCATCCTCGCCGATTTTAGAACAAGACAAACATGTCGTCGGCTATGCGGTCGACGAACATAAACCCATCATTGTTATTGTGAATAAATGGGATTTGGCCAAAGCTCAAGGAAAGAGCAAAGAGGAATTCGTCAAAGACATTCGTGAGCAATTTAAATTCCTCGATTATGCTCCGATTCTTTTCGTGAGCGCTTCTAGCGGCGCCGGCGTAGAAGCCATTCTTCCTAAGATCAAGATGGTGCACGAGGCAAGTTTACGAAGGATACCGACGCCGCTTCTAAACGACATCATCCGCGATGCTCAAGCGATGAACCCTTCCCCAAATTTCAATCATGGGCGTTTAAAAATTGTTTTCGCCAATCAGGTTTCGGTCAACCCTCCGACGTTCGTGTTCTTTTGCAATAATCCTGAGACGGCCCATTTCTCTTACACCCGATATCTGGAAAACCGTCTGCGTGATTCTTTCGACTTCGATGGTACGCCAATTCATATTATTTATCGACTGCGCAAATGATCTTCATGTCATCGGCACTATATGAATTTTTTGCGGAAAAAACATCGATAAAATCTAGATTTTTACAATTCAAAAATGTTTTTAGCTCCCAAAAATGGCGAAATATCTTGTTACCATCGCACTTTTTTTGCAAAACCACTCTTGTCACAAAGGTCAAGAGATGATAATTTAATTGTATCGATTTAGCTATAAGGAGGAAAAACTCAATGAATAAAGCTGAATTAATCGAAGCCGTTGCCGCGAAAGCCGAACTCTCCAAGAGAGATGCCGAAGCTGCTGTCGACGCCGTTGTGGACGTCGTCACCGAAGCCCTTGTCAAGGGTGATGCCGTCAAAATCTCTGGTTTTGGCATCTTCGAGAAGAAGCATCGCGCCGCTCGCGAGGGAACCAATCCTTCTACCCAAGAGAAGATCAGCATCCCAGCCAGCACTTCCGTCTCTTTCAAGGTTTCCAAAGGCCTCAAAGAGAAGCTCAACTAATTGTTTTAAAGAAGTTGAACACTCAGGCTCCGCTACGCGGGGCCTTTTCTTTCGAATGAGCTTTCCTTTTGAGCATGCTAAAATATCTTTATGAAGCGCTTGCCGGTTTTTGATTATCTTAATGAAATATATTCCCGGAAGGGATTTTCTCTTTATTTAGTCGGCGGATCGGTACGGGATTATTTGCTCAATAAGGAAGTTCATGACTTTGATTTCGTTACCGATGCTTTGCCTAAGGAAAGTCTTATTTTTTTGCCAGATGCTAATGGTGTTTTTGCTAAATATGGCGTTTTGAAAACAAAAATCCTTGATAGACATTGTGACATAGCGACGCTTCGCGAGGAAAGGGAATACGCCGATCACCGTCATCCCGATGATATTCTCTTCATCAAAGACCCCCGAAAGGATTCTTGCCGACGTGATTTTACCATCAACGCACTGTATTTAGATAAGGACTATCGCGTTCTGGATTACCACCATGGGATGGATGATTTGCAAGAGGGAATAATTCGTTTTATCGGCGACCCATATTTGCGTATCAAAGAAGACCCCTTGCGAATCGCTAGAGCAGAACGTTTCGCCTCTTCGCTTGGATTTGTTTTGGATCAAGACAGTGCTCGAGCAATCATGGAATTAAGACCTCTTCTAAAGGAAATATCTCCTGCTAAATTAGATGAAGAAAGGAAGAAAGGATGGAAAGGACAAATATGAAAAATCCCTATCAAAACGCCGTTCCTTTTGCTTATGTTCTCTTGGAGACATATAAGAAAATAGGACTTAGTGACGAAGAAGCGATTGTGGTCCTCATGATCGATCACCTTTTAGAACAAGGCAATCATTTCATCAACGCCGACATGCTTTCTTTGAAGATGGGCAAAAGCCCTAGTGAGATCAACAAGTTGATGGATTCGATGCTTAAGCGAGGCTTCCTTACCTTCGCTATGAAAGAGAAGATGGAAACCTCAATTGCTCCGCTAAGAGAAAAATGTTATGCCATCTTCGCCGATACATTAGAGAGGCAACGTCTATCGTTAGTGGGCGAGAACGAGGCCAATCTTCTTTCGGGCTTGCTTTCCTTTTTCGAAGAACGCCTATCCCGCACTTTATCTCCGCTAGAGAGGGATACTATTTCCGAATGGCTTAATTCTTCATATTCGGTGGATGAAATTAAGAACGCTTTGCTAGATACCATCAAAAGCGGCAAGAAAACCATTCGGGCCGTCGAGAAGACTCTTAAAGCCCGCCGCAAGGAAAACGATCTTCTCAAGGAAGGGGCTAGCGCAATCAACGACAATTGGGATAAAGACATCGAAGCGACCATCGCTTTAACCAAAAGCATGTGGGGGGAATGAGTTGACAAAAAAGAGTCAAGACGTTTCTTCTTATTTGCATGCGCGTTTCCATGACGCTCATTGCGAACTTCTCTTTCATAACGATTTCGAGTGTTTAGTGGCCATTGTTTTGAGCGCTCAAACTACCGATGCTGCCGTTAATAAGGTGAGCGGCAATCTCTTTGCTCGTTATCCTTCGTCTTTGGCGATGTCAAAAGCCTCCCTTGCCGATATCGAAGAATTGATCAAAAGCCTCGGGCTATACCATAACAAAGCCAAAAACCTTCTCAATTTATCGCAAAGGCTTGAAAGCGAATATCATGGTCTTATCCCTTTTGACCGAGAGAAACTTATCGCTTTGCCGGGCGTCGGAAGAAAAACCGCCGGCGTCTTCTTGGTAGAAAGGGCAAAGCAACCCTTTTTGCCTGTTGACACGCACATAGCGAGGATATCCAAACGCCTTGGTTATGCGCGAAAAAACGAAAATCCATTGCAAATCGAGCGTATTTTAGAGAAATCTTTCCCGTCCGAAGAAAGAGCATTTTTGCATCACGCCTTAATTGCCTTTGGGCGAAATATTTGCACGGCCGTTAAGCCGAAATGCGACGAATGCGGGCTCAAAGATCATTGTTTGTGGTGGAAGAAGACTTCCAAAACGACGGGTAGGTAATCGATGCGCGGACGATATCCTTCCTTAACGGCGTACCCGTTTTTCTTGATTTCGGAAAAGGGAATCGATTTGCGGGGCTTTTGTCGATAAAAATCGCATACATATTTGGCCGGCAACAAATAAACCTCGGAGAACAAAGTCAATTCGATTAAAAAGAAGGCGATGCCTCCGTTTCTGATTACGGCTTCAAGGTGCGTTATTTGCTGCTTAGCGATGTTATTGAGCGGCAAGGAGGTTTTTGAGTGGGTGCTTTTGGCTTCGAAATCAACATATTTTCCTTGAATGACACCGTTATAATCAGTGGTGCTTTGCGTTTCGAAATACGCTTTGGTGATGATGGCGCCTTGGGAATAATCAACCTTGACGATATTGATAGGAGTGGGCCTTTTATAGACGATGGCCAAATCATTTTCGCGATAATATTCATTGGTTTCGTTAATGTCGTCTTCGAAAGATTGACCGCGGTTAGCCGCGCTATAGATGCGGCGTCCCTTTAAAGGGCTTATTTTTTTTCCTTTTGATTCGATATTGGCCTTTGCTTTTGGATGGATGCCTGGCGGATAGTGGATGTTCATTCGAAGGTCTCCCCGATGGCTTTGCGCCATTTTTCCACCGTCAGATCTTCCCCCTCATTTAAGCGACGGAAGGCTTCTTTCAAAGGAGTGGGCAATTTGTGGTTATGCGATAAGGTCATTTCGTATTGTTTAATCAAGATATCTTTTCGTTTGAATAGCGATTCATATAGGCGATATAGGTTATAAGCATCGGCGCAGGCGTCATGCTCTTGCCCTTCAAAAGAAAGTTCAAATGTTTTTAGGTAATTGGACAAAGATAAAGGATTGCCGTTGCGGTCTTGGATGTATTGACTTAAAAAGCCTTGAAAATCCAAATAACGGCCGGAAATATGCCTTACGAATTCGGGGTTGGCATCGCGATTAATGGCCATCGTGGAATGAAGGATCACCATATCGTGAGGGCCAAAGGTCAAAAAACGGGCGCTTTTCCAATAATTGCCTACATAATCACGAAAATCCTCCATGGCTTTTTCAAAAGGAATGGCATTTCGTTTTAGCATTTCTTCGGTGATGCCGGTCATATCGACGACGATTTTGCCAATAGGCGATTTCGCTTTGACGTAGCGCTTGAAAGGAAGGTGGATTTTCTTCGGTGTGCCATCGTCATGTAAAAGCACGCGGTAAGCGCCGATTTCAATCAATTCATGGCTGAGAGCGGTCGCCTCCAAATCCATGAAGACGAGACAATCGGCGTTTTTGATGGCCTTGTTAAGAATTTTCATATCGATCACATTTTAGTCCATCATCGCTTCTTTGCCTATATGGCTGACGTTTTGAGTGCTTGTAAGCTAAGAAGGGCTTAAATATAATTTAAGGGCGCCATGGAAAAGAAAGTAGAACTCTCAATCGACACCATCTACAAAGAGAAATTCGAGAAGGACGTCAAGGGATATAATCCCGAACAAGTGGACGCTTTCTTGGATCGAATCATTCGCGATTACGACGCTTTTGAGAGCATCATCTCTTCCAAGGACGCCCAAATTGAGGAATTGCGTCAAGCTTATTCCAAGGAATGTGGCAAAACGGCATCCTACCAAAGCGATTACGAAAGGATGCGGGAACTCGAACGGGAGAATTCGGTGATGAGGAAAAAACTCGAATCGATTAAACCGGGCGACGTTCCGAACGCCGAGAACATGCGTTACATCC
This sequence comes from Bacteroidaceae bacterium, assembly GCA_963624045.1. GTDB lineage: Bacteria > Bacillota_I > Bacilli_A > RFN20 > CAG-826 > UBA4951. Next base: position 54,619 of record CAVFNI010000006.1, on the reverse strand, counting down.
AACGCGTCAACCAATTGGAAGGATTCCTTTATAGCGAAGGCTATGACCCATCGACCCTCAAAAAACGAAGCGGCTAATCCGGCCCAGGCGACCGCTGGGAAACCAGAGGAAAGTCCATGCTCGCACATCCTGCGACGGATGTAGTGATTGCGCTAGGTTAATCAATAAGCCTAGGCACGCCCGGAGCGCGTGACGGCGTGAGAGGAGTCTCCCGTAGACGATTCTCCCCAAGGTGCCACAGAGACGAGCTTGTTGGCGACAACAAGGTGAAACGCGGTAAACCCCACAAGCGAGAAACCCAAATTTGGTAGGGGAAGAAGGGAAATCCAAATGAAGACGACCCTTCCAGGGAAACCTGAGATGAATGTTCGCCCTCGACAGAACATGGCTTATCGGGCCGGATGCTCCACTCAAACATTATGAAAATCAATATTCCTACGAAAATTACTTGCTGCCGCATCCTCATCGTGGCTTTGCTATTTGGCGCATTGATCGTTTTGGATTTCATTCCCAATTTATCGATTCCAACATACGGACCAGTCAATTTGGTTTATTTGATTGCTTGCGTCGTTTTTATTTTCGCTTCATTGACGGACTTTCTTGATGGCTATTTGGCTAGAAAATGGCACCAAGTCACCGATTTAGGAAAATTCCTCGATCCGATTGCCGACAAATTGTTAGTCAATGCGTCTTTGCTTTATTTGATGTTGCCGCATTTTGACGCCAATAATCTTACTATTCCTTTCTTTTGCGCCCTTCTTATGATCGCTCGCGATCTGATCGTTGATGCCTTTCGTTTCATTGCTGCTGGCAAAGGTCTTATTTTGGCCGCCAACATCTTCGGTAAGGCTAAAACGGTCTTGCAAATGGTGGCTATCCCTATGGTTTTCCTCAACGGTTGGCCCTTTAGCTATTTCGATGCCTCGTGGTCGCCATATTGCCGCATCGCGATGATTTTCGTATATATGGCCACATTGATGTCGGTCGTATCCGGAATCGTTTATATTATTAGCAACCGTCATGTGCTCAAGGAGGGCGAGAAATGATTGAAAACGAAAAAGCGCGAAGGGTAATTTCATCTCTTTCCAACAAAGGCCTCACTTTAGGGGCGGTGGAATCTTTAACTGGCGGTCTTTTCGCCAGCGCGATTACAAGCGTTCCTGGTGCCAGTAAGGTTTTCAAAGGCTCGTTAGTCACTTATTGGAGCGAAGAGAAAGTCGCTTTAGCCGGCGTTAATCCGGAGACAATTAAGGATTATGGGGTCGTTTCTCAGCAAGTGGCCAATGAAATGGCTCAAGGCGGGCGTCATAAATTGGGCGTCGATGTCTGCGTTTCCTTTACAGGCAACGCCGGACCTTCTAGCGAACTTGGCATGGCCCCGGTAGGAAGGGTCAACATGACGATAGCCACTCCCTGGGGGCGCATGCAGATGCAACAGGATTTCACTTTGATGAGAAACGAGGTGCGCGACGCTTGTGTCGACATGATGCTTGATCAGCTCATCGCTATCTTCGAAGAATAAAAAGCGATTCATTTTCGTCAAAAGACACCTATAGGAATAGTGGAGGCACATTAATCATGGCTAAAAAAATTGAAGAAGAAATCCAACCAAACAAAGACGAGGCTTTAGCGAGGGCGATTCGGGAAATCGAGAAGGCCTATGGGAAAGGGGCCGTCATGAAGATGGGGGAGAAACCCCATGTCGATGTTGACGTCATTCCTTCGGGAAGCTTATTGATCGATCAGGTTTTGGGCATCGGCGGTTATCCAAAAGGGAGAATCGTTGAAATTTATGGTCCTGAAAGTTCAGGCAAAACGACTTTGGCTTTAGAGGCCGTTAGCGAAGCGCAAAAGATGGGCGGAAGGGCTGCTTATGTTGATGCTGAGCACGCGATTGATCCGGAATATGCTGAGAAACTGGGCGTTAATATTGATGAACTCATCCTTTCGCAACCAGATAGTGGTGAACAGGCTCTTGAGATCGTGGAGATGCTCGCCAATAGCGGCGCCATCGACATCATCATCGTCGATTCGGTGGCGGCTTTGGTTCCCCAACAAGAACTCGATGGTGTGATGAGCGATAACCAAGTTGGGCTGCAAGCGCGTTTGATGTCCAAAGCCATGCGCAAATTGGCCGGCATCCTTTCGCGCACTAATTGTTTGGTGATCTTCATTAATCAGCTGCGAGAAAAAGTCGGCGTGATGTATGGCAATCCCGAAGTCACGACTGGCGGGCGCGCCCTCAAATTCTATGCGTCTATCCGCGTTGATTTAAGGCGGCAAGAGGCCATCAAGCAAGGTTCCGACATCATCGGGAACACCGTGCGAGTGAAGGTCGTTAAGAATAAAGTTGCCCCGCCTTTCCGCAATTGCAGCGTCGATGTCATATACGGGCAAGGCATTTCTCGTGAAGGGGAAATCGTCGATCTAGCCTTAGAACATTCATTCCTTAGCAAGAGCGGCAATTGGTATGAATTGGATGGGCAGAAGATCGGCAATGGCCGCGAAGCTGCCAAAGCCTACTTCAAAGAAAATAAAGACGTGGCGGACGCCATGGAGAAAAAGATACGCGAGGCCATGAAAGGCGAAAGCGTTTCTTCAGATGAGGATTAACCATTGAACGAAAAAAAGGGGCGCGCCCCTTTTTTTGATTAGAAGGTTTGCTTAATTTAAATTTTCCAAAGGGTGCCAATTTTCGCAATAACCCCGTCAAAAGCGCCATATTTTTTCTTTTGATGATGTTTTTGGGGCGCAGGTGAGATTCTTTTGGCGTGCGTTTATTGGCTATATGCCCTTTCTCATGAAACTATCTATAGCCCATTTTTTATTTAAGGTTTACAATGATGGCGTACCAAAAGGTACCTATCCCATTAGGGTTGCATATTCAGAGCTTTATCTCGGGTATATCCGTTATAAATATGCTCATAGCATATCTTTCTTTTTGGGAAGGATCTTTTGAATAAGGAGATAGATTTATTATGATCAATTGGTATTGGATCCTCATTGCCTCCGTTGTGGCGCTCGTTATCGGTGGCGCTTTAGTCTACCTCTTCCTCCATTTAGTTGGTGGAACGAAGGTTAAAACGAGCGAAAAGACGGCTAAGCAAATCATCCGTGACGCGGAAATTAAAGCGGAACGGACGACTAAAAACGCCGAACTAGACGCCAAGCAAATCGCTTTCGAAATGAAGCAAGAGGCGCAAAACGAAATTCGTTTGATGAAGCAAGAGGCACAATTGCAGCAAAACAAATTGGATGCCCGCGAAGAGGCGATCAATCAAAGGGACAACGCCTTATTAAAGAAGGAAACGTCCCTTGACGCCAAAAACGACATGCTCGATAAGAAAATCGAAGAAACCGACAAGAAGAGTCAGGAATTGAGCGAGAAAATCGATGGCATCATCGCCGAACTAGAAAAGGTAAGTGGAATGTCTGTCAAGGAAGCTCACGACGAAATCATGGCCCGCGTCGAAAACAAGATGTCGAGCGAAATCGCCGCTTATATCAAAAACGCCGAGGACGAAGCGGAGCAAACGGCCGAAGAGAAGGCCAAAGACCTTTTGTCTTTAGCTTGCGATAAATACGCCCAAGAGGTTACCACAGAACGTTCGGTGGCCGTCATCTCTTTGCCGACCGACGAACTTAAGGGCCGCATCATCGGGCGCGAAGGCCGTAACATCCGCGTCCTAGAAGCGACGTTGGGGGTCGATTTGGTGATTGACGACACTCCAGAAGTAATCACGATTTCTTGTTTTGATCCGATTCGCCGCGAAGTGGCCAAGCGCACCCTGGAAGCATTGGTTAAGGATGGCCGCATCCAGCCGGGCCGTATCGAAGAGGTCGCCAACAAATTCCGTAACGACGTCCAAGCCGATTGTACGCGTGCTGGCATCGATGCCGCCAACCGTTTGGGTTTGGCCCACATTAACCGCGAGCTTCTTAGCATTTTAGGTCGCTTAAAATACCGCACATCCTATGGCCAAAATGTCTTGCAGCATTCTATTGAGGCGGCATATCTAACCGGTATCATGGCCGCTGAACTCGGCCTCGATCAGAATTTAGCTAAGCGCGCCGGCTTGCTTCATGACATCGGCAAGGCCGTCGATTTTGAACAAGAAGGCAGCCACGTTCAACTCGGTGCTGAATTAGCTCGTAAATACAATGAACCGGAAGTGGTCGTCAATTCTATTGAATCGCATCATGGCGATGTTCCCGCTAAGAGCGTGATCGCCCATTTGGTGATGGCCGCCGATACTTTAAGCGCCGCCCGTCCTGGCGCCCGCAGCGAATCTTTGGAGAATTACACCAAGCGTATCACCAAGCTTGAGGAGATTGCCAAAGGATATGAGGGCGTGCAACAAGCCTACGCCATGCAAGCGGGCCGCGAAATCCGCGTGATGGTGATTCCTGAGAAGGTAAGCGATGTTGAAGCGATTAAGATGGCGCAACAGCTTCGCGAGCAAATCGAGACTACGATGACTTATCCTGGTCAAATCAAAGTATCCGTCATTCGCGAATATCGCGCGGTGGAGACTGCTAAATAATGGGCGTCCCCGCTTTAGGAACGCAAAGAAAATGATGGGCCGCCACGCGGTCCATCTTTCCTTAATGACCTTTAGCAAGGGAAGCGAGGACGATTTTAGTTAGTACAAATACATCGATACACTTTGTTTGAGTCACGCGCTTCTTTCTCTCGCGTAAGCGCGCAAAAATAATTAAACTTCGTTATGGAGGCAGCAATATGAAAAAGGCGCTCATTCTGGAAACACCAAATAAAACTACCGCCGCCCAAAGGCCGCCCGTCCAACGTTCTTACGATGACGGACGTATCCCTTTGAATTTATGTGTTTTTGGCGCAGGGAAGAAATTTTATATCCGCACCTACGGTTGCCAAGCCAATTATCGGGACGAGGAGACGATGGCGGGGTATCTTGCGAAAGCGGGCTTCCTTCGTACCGATAAACCTGAAGAGGCGGATATCGCCATCATCAATACCTGCGCCGTGCGCGAAAACGCCGAAGAGAAGATTTATGGCGAAATCGGCTCATTTAAAGCCAATAAAGAGAAGAATCCATCCTTTTTGTTGGTTTTATCTGGCTGCGTGATGGGGGAAGAAGGGGTGGCCGAATCTTTGCTAAAGACTTACCCATTCATTTCTTTGATCATCGGAACCCATGAGATAAACAAACTGCCATCGCTCTTAAGCAAAGTGATCGAAGAAAAACGGGCGGTGGTTTCGTCTTCTTCCTTCTCAAGCGAAGTGGTTGAACAGATGCCATCGCTACGATTATCTTCTTATGAAGCCTATGTCAATATCTCCTATGGGTGCGATAAATTTTGCACTTATTGCATCGTGCCTTATACGCGCGGCAGGGAAAGAAGCCGCAAAATGGAAGACGTGTTGAAAGAATGCCGCGAATTAGTCGAAACGGGATATAAGCAAATCACCTTATTAGGACAAAACGTCAATAGCTATGGGCTTGATTTGCATGATGGCACAACCTTTGCTTCCTTGTTGGAGAGGGTCGCGGCTTTGGGGGTGCCACGCCTAAGGTTCTTGACTTCCTATCCCAGCCAATTCACCGATGAGATGATCGAAGCGATGGCCAAATATCCCAATATCGATCATTGGCTCCATCTCCCCGTCCAAAGCGGTTCCTCATCTTGCCTTCGCCGCATGGGGAGAAGATATAGTCGCGAAGAATATCTCGATTTGGTCTCCCGCATCAAGAAGAAGATACCGGATATCGCTTTGACTACGGATATCATCGTCGGCTTTCCTGGCGAGACGGAAGAGGAATTCTCCGACACTTTAAGTTTGATGAAAGAAGTGGGCTATTCTAGCGCTTATACCTTTATTTATTCGCCGCGCATAGGGACTCCGGCCGCCAAAATGAAACAGGTCGATCCGGAAGTTACCAAAGAGAGATTCCTTCGCTTAAAGGCGGTCGTTGATGACCTAACGGCTAAATCCAGCGAGGAAATGCTAGGAAAAACCATCGACGTATTGGTTGAGGGACCAAGCAAAAAAGACCCCAATAAGCTAAGCGGATACGCCCGAAATGGCAAATTGATTCATTTCGATGGGCCAGCATATTTGAAGGGCGCGATTGTCCCTGTGAAAATAAACGCCTCGAAGACATATTCTCTGCATGGCGAATTAATAGGTGACCCTTTGCTAGAAAAAGCCAAAGACGTGGCATATTTGATGGGAGTTGATCCTTTGCTAAAGCAATTTAAAAAGCTTAGCGAAAGCCTTTCTAATGATCCTTACCTTACGGAATTAGGGGAAAAATACGCCGCCGCCAAGAAGGAGTTGGCTCTTTCAATCGGTGATGTCGACAAACACCAAGAGGCTAAGGAGCGGTTATTGGCGCTCGAAAAGGAAATCAATTCTCACCCCGCCTTGGCGAATTACCAAGTGCTTAAAGATGAAGCGGGAAGTGAATTAAAAGCTATTGCTGAGGTTCTTAAATGATTTTGGTCTTGATGGGACCGACGGCCTCAGGCAAAAGTAAGACGGCAATCGAGGTGGCCTCACAGATTGATGGCGAAATCATTAACGCCGACGCCTTTCAGGTCTATCGGGACTTTCCTATCGCCACCATGTGCCCCGATGAAGCGATGATTAGAAAAGTACCGCATCATCTTTTTCGCTTTGTCTCCTCTTTGGATCCTTATGACCTACATCGCTACCAAAAAGACGCGAGAAAGAAAATCGAAGAAGTCCTAAATAGGAAGAAAACGCCGATTCTTGTTGGCGGAAGCGGTTTATACATCCGCAGCGCCATTTACGATTATGATTTGACTCTCGATACTTCTAAGGTGAATATGTCGCCATATTTGACGATGGACGATTTGTCCTTGCATCAAAAATTAGAGGAATTAGATCCATTGGAGGCCAAGAAGATCCCTTTCCAGAACCGCCGTCGGGTGTTAAGGTCATTGGAAATCTGCTTGGCGCTAGGAGAAAGCAAAACCTCCTTTTTATCCAAACAAAAGCACGCCCCGATTTATCCGACCGCTTTTTATCGGTTATCGCCTAATCGCGAAGAATTGTATGAAAGAATTGAACGAAGGATGGAGAAGATGTTTGATGACGGCCTTGAAAAGGAGGTTATGCCGCAGATTGCAGGGGTAAAAACGATCAAGGGCGTTTATAGCGCGATCGGCATCAAAGAATTTTTTCCCTATCGCGATGGGCTCATCGGTCTGGATGAGGTTAAGCGAGCCATCGTCATGGACACTAGGCATTACGTCAAACGTCAAGAGACTTTCTTCCGTCACCAGTTTCAAACGAAAGAAGTGCATTCCGCTAAGGAGGTTGTTGATGATTTCTCATATCGATGAACGGATATTGCCATTGTTAGGCGAAGAGGGATTAATGAAAATCCGCGCGGGAAAAGTGGTGGTTTTTGGTTTAGGCGGCGTCGGCGGAACATGCTATGAAGCCCTTTTAAGAAGCGGCGTTTCTTCGCTTATCGGCGTTGATTTCGATAACGTTGAGGAAAGCAATCTGAACCGACAGATGCTTTTTGAATATAAAGATATTGGCAAAAGCAAAAGCGAGGTGGCTTTTCGTCGCGCTTATTCGATTAGGCCTGATAGCCAAGTTAAGACGCTTAATTTGAAGATCGATTCTTCGTCTTTGAAGCGGCCCGAATTCCTCGACGCTGACATTTGGGTGGATGCCGTGGATGATTTGTCGGCCAAAGTCGCCCTTATTGAAGCGGCATCATCATCAGGAAAACCTCTTTTTGTGTCACTGGGGATGGGCAATCGCCTTGATCCTAGCGCCGTATATCAAACGACCCTCGATAAGACAAGCGGCGACCCTTTGGCCAAAAAACTTCGGAAGATATTAAGGGAGAAGGGAATCAAATTGAAGGATGTTAGGGTAGTGGCTTCCAAGGAATTGCCGTTGATTAGACGCTTTACCCCATCTTCGATGATGATGGTCCCTTCGGCGGCGGGATTGCTGCTCGCATATCTAGCGATTAGTGAACTTCTCAAATGAATACCATAGAATATTTAGTAAGAGGAAAATAACGACATGGAACTTTTAATCGAAAGCGTCGCTAGGCAGATCGGAATACCTTCCATAGCTTTAGAGCCTTATGGCCAAGAGATAGCCAAAATTGATATCGATAAAGTGCCCGTTAACAATAAGTCAGGGCATTTGATTTTGGTGACGGCCATGACCCCGACTAAGGCAGGGGAAGGGAAGACGACTACAGCCATAGGTCTCACCGAAGGTTTTTATAAAATCGGAGAGAAAGCCTTGCTTTGCTTGCGTGAGCCGGCTTTAGGGCCGGTTTTCGGCATGAAAGGCGGGGCGACGGGGGCTAAGAAAGCCTCCCTTTTGCCCGAAGAGGAGATCAACCTTCATTTTACAGGCGACATCCATGCCATAACCTCAGCCAATAACCTCATTTCCTCATGTTTGGACAATAGCTTATATTTTGGCAATCCCCTAAATATCGACCCCGCGAGGATTTTATGGAAGAGGGCCATCGACATGAATGACCGTAGCCTTCGTCATATCGAGGTCGGACTAGGCGGCAAGACTGATGGAGTGCCGCGCAAAGACGGTTTCAATATCAGCGTGGCTAGCGAACTGATGGCCATCTTGTGCTTAGCGACTTCGAAAGATGATTTCTTAAATCGTCTTAAGCGTATCGTCGTCGCTTATTCTTATGATGATAAACCGATTACTGTCGAGGATTTGCGTTTGACTCACGCCGTGATGCGATTGATGAAGCACGCTTTCAAGCCGAATTTGGTGAGAACAAGCGAAGGGAACCCTGTCTTGTTGCATGGCGGGCCTTTCGCCAACATCGCTCATGGCGCTAGCAGCGTCATCGCCACGAAATTCGCCCTCTCAATCGCTCCATATGTCATCACTGAAGCAGGTTTTGGTAGCGATTTAGGCGCCGAGAAATTTTTGGATATCGTTTCAAGGGTTGGCGATTTCTCGCCATCCGCCATCGTGCTTGTTGCTTCCGTTCGCGCCCTTAAGCTCCATGGCGGCGTTCCTTTCGAAGAATTAGAAAAAGAAAATGAAGCGGCAATAGATAAAGGTTTCGAAAATCTAAAAATCCATTATGAAAACCTCATGAAATTCGGCGTCAATGTTGTTATCGCCATCAATCGCTTCGCTTCCGACACCGATAACGAGATTAGTTTTTTATCTAGCAAATTAACCAAAATGGGTGCGTCTTTCGCTCTCAGCGAAGGGGTTAACAAAGGTGGGGAAGGCACGACCGATTTGGCAAAGAAAGTCATTGAAGCGTGCCAAAAGCCATCCGCTTATAAACCGCTATACGAGAAGGTTTCTTCCATCCAGGGCAAAATCGAGACGATTGCCAAAGAGATTTATCGTTCTAACGAAGTCATCTATAGCGAGGAAGCTCTTAAAAAGCTAAATTTCCTAGAAACCTCTCCGTATCGCGATGCCTATGTGTGCATGGCCAAGACGCCGATGTCCCTTAGCGACGATCCTAAAAAAATAGGCGCCCCTATCGATGAAGCCTTCCATATCCGCGATATTGAGCTCGCTAGCGGCGCGGATTTCGTGATTCCTTTGTCGGGCTCCATTTTACGGATGCCAGGCTTACCTAAAACGCCTAACGCCGTTTTGATGGAAGAGGAGCCATGGAACAAATAATTTATTCTTTATACGATGAGGTGGAGATGAAGAAATCCCATCCTTGCGCCAATCATTTCAAGCGTTTTCAAATCGTCCGCGTGGGTGCGGATATCAAAATCAGATGTTTGGGGTGTGGCAACGTCATTATGATGGACCGCGACCATTTCAATCATTCGCTAAAAAAGGTTATCGCCAAACACGAAGGACCGATTGGTTTTTGATTGACAAGATTAAAATACAATTACATTTATTAAAATAATTCAATAATAAATAGATAAAATATTAATTTGTAAAAATAAAAATTTTTATATTTGACTCTTGCGGGGGGGGAGTTCTTTCTTGTATTCTATTACTAGAAAGGAATGGATAATTACCATGAACAAAAAACTGCTTTTGGCGTCCTCTCTTGCCATGCTTGGTATGCTTTCCGCATGCGGACATCGGGAATCATCCGATAGTGGCTCTGCCTCTAGCGATTCTACGCCGTCGTCTTCGGAGGTGAAGCATAGTTACAGCGATACCTACACGTATGATGAGGAATATCACTGGAAAAAGTGCCTCGCAAACGGTCATACCGACGTCTCCGAGAAAGCCAAACACAATTTCGACGAGGGGACGGAAACGAAACCCGCTACCGAGACCGAGACGGGCATTAAGACCTATACCTGTTTGACCTGCTCTTATAAGAAGGAGGAAGTTCTTCCGGTGATAGAGCACGTTCATACCTTCGATACCGAAAACTGGGAGCAAAACGAAACCCATCATTGGCATAAGGCCACTTGCGCCCATACCGACGAAAAGGATTCTTATGCCGAGCATAATTTCTCGACGGAGCCAGTTGTCGATACGCCAGCTACATACACGGCGAATGGATCGCAACATTATACTTGCCTTACTTGCTCCTATGAGAAAAACGAAACCATCCCGATGCTCGAAAAGAAGGATTCGCCGATCACATTGCTAATAAGCCAAGATCAATTGAAAGGCATTTATGATGGCAGAAAGATCAGCGCTTTTATCAACGCGGATAGTTTCTCTTGCCAGAATGGCGCCGTTACCGTTACCTATCAAAAAGAGGGAGATTCCGCTTGGTATGAGGCCGCCGATGCGCCTAAAAACGTCGGCACATACAAAATTAAGGCGGCTATCTCTGAGGGCGAGGATTTTAAAGCCAACGAAATGCAAGTGACTTTCGTGATTGAGCAACGTGTTTTGGGCACGGGGCTAAACCTCGATAAAGTTTATGATGGCACCAGTACCAAAACGATTTCTAACGTCAAAGACGAAAAGACTGATGTTCTGGTTAAATATGGCGCGGTTGATGGAGACGACATTAACGTTGATGTCGATTATGGTTATTCCTACGTAACTGCGAGCGCCTCCCTTTCTAAAGGAAACATAACCTTATCAGGCGATGACGCCGCGAATTATAAGCTCGTTTTGGATAAGGACACATATACGATTTCCACCAAGAGGACCTTGACTCTCCCTTCTTCCGCTAAGAGTGGGAAATTCACCCGTAGCGCTTTGGAGAGACATTACGACCTCATCTATCGCTTCACCGAAGAGGATGGTGTTTTGCCAGGGGACGACGTCTATTTGTATGACGACGCCCAACAAGGCGACAAAGAAATGTGGCAGATCGGTACGCACGAATTCTCATCTGAACATTTGCTTCTTTCTGATGGTAATTACACATACGAGGAGCCTGAAGAATGGGATGGCATGACGCTCACCCTGGAGGTTCTTAACGACGAGACATTCCGCCTCGTTCAAACGGCAAAAATAAACAGCACATATACCGAAGTCATTTCGACAGGTTACATTCAAGCTGGGCAAGTGGCCGTCGGCGATACCGTTTATTTCTCGCACATCGTAAAGCCGGCGCAAGTGGAGAAAATTGAAGATAATAACGGCAATAGCATCGATAGAGCAGGAAGATTCGAATACGATTTCGTCAAGCTTTATTTAATTTCCCCAGATTCTTCGGATATAAAAGAATTGTTTAATTCCGTTTATGGAGGCGCCGGTTTATCTATATGGGGAGATGCCGAAAGCGCTAAATCCATTCCGCAATTCGACGTGACATTAAAGAACCTTTCGACCTACGAATATAAATATTACGAGAAGCCCCGCCTTTATTTTGTCCCCGATCTTTCAATGACTTATGCCTCTGGTAATAACAGCTTTAGTGATCTTAGCGGCAAAGGAATGCAAGTAAATAATGCCGAAATTATCGAAATTAGAGATAGTGACAATAAACATGTTTCATCGATACCAACTGGCGAAGAAAGGAAGGTCACCTTCGAATTTAATCCCGGCAATGCCTACCCCGTGCAAGTAGGTGACGAATTCGTCAGCTTCTTGGCCGCTTCTAGTGGCAAAGCCGCTTTGGTGGGTAAGGTAACGAGCGTTCATACGCACCTTGATGGGTATTACAAAACCGGCTATTGCAATGAGGAACTCGATGGCGGTTGCGGATATATGGTTACGCACGGAACTTTCGCTATGAGCGCTGACGAAAAGACTTATACTTTCTCTCCGAGTGAGGGAACTGGCGCCACAAGCATAAACACCGGCCAATATGGTTTCTATGAGATTACCCTTCCCGAAGGCAAGTTCTTTGAATTTAATATCGTGAATAGAGATGGTGAAGATATCACCGATAAAAATTACCACGCTATGTACAATCAAGATGGCACCGAGCGCCAAAAGGAAAATAAAATAGCGAAAGTGCTTTCGGGAAAATCCACAATCTATACTGGTTATACCGGCCCAGATTCGTTCATCGTTACGATTCATCCGGATATTCCTCTATATAACTTCCAAATGACCTTCACCCAGGTTTATCCAGTGTCATAAAAGGAACGGATAAAATCCTTAATAAGCGGGCCAACCCGCTTATTTTTTGCGTTATTTGCTTATTTGATCGGCATAAGCGCGTGAAGAGAAGTGGCCATAATTTGCTATATTGACAATTTTTGCTATACTATTCGCCATTCAAGGAGAATTACCGACGTGGACCCTGATTCGTGTACGATGCTAAACAATACGCTTTCCGCGGATGCTTCGACCATCTGGGGGATGCCGAGTTGGGTTTGTTGGATCATCGTTGCCGTCTTGTTATTTGTCAGCGCCCTTTTTAGCGCTAGCGAAAACGCCTTTTCCAATTGCAATCGTTACCATTTTCAGGCTTTGGCCAATAAGGGCAATTTTACCGCCAAATTGGTTTGCCGATTGGTCGACAAATTCGATAACACTTTGGTTTCGATCTTAGTTGGTAACAACATTGTCCAAACAATCATGTCCTACTTAAGTGCTATGCTATTTTATGAGCTTAGTAAGGAATGGGGTCTTTTTTCCGGTCTTGATGCCATCTTATCGACCATCGTGATGGCTGCTTTGGTGTACGTTGTAAGTGATACTTTGCCAAAAATCCTTAGCAAATCCTTACCCAATCGCATGGCGGCGTTCTTGGCCTATCCTGTTTTCATCTTTTCCCTCCCTGCCTATCCGATTATTCTTTTGTTCCGTTCTATCCTCTTTTTGGTCCATAAGATTTTCAAAGTGACCGATCAAAACCTTTTGTCCAAAGAGGAGATCATCGAAAGCACCAAACAAGCCGTTGTCGATGAGCCTATGGATGAAGATGACGAGGAAAAACCAGCTGAAGCCCTTTTTGAAAACGACGAAACGGAATTAATCGATAACGTCTTTTCCTTTGATCAGGTCAAAGTTCGTCAAGTTTATACCTCTTTGGCGGATACCTTTGCCCTCAACGCCGCCAATCTTTCGATTGCCGATATTAATAAAACCATCATGGATTGCCCTTATTCGCGTTTGCCTATTTACGACGAAGAGAAGACAAACATCATTGGTGTCTTGGTGGTCAAAATCTATTTCGAGGAATATGCCAAAGACCCGCATTTGGATTTCCGTTCCATCATGGAGCAACCGGTTTATATCGATATCGATATGACTTTGAATGACGCTTTTGAAAAACTTAACGCCGCCTTAACTCATTTAGGGGTCGTCATGAGCGGTGGCCAAGTCGTGGGCATCGTCTCCATGGAAGATATTTTAGAAGAATTGGTCGAAGACATCGACGAATCCAATGACCGAAAGACCATTTATAAGAAAGGAGAAAAAAGATGCTAATCACTATTTATTCTATAGCTCTTTTCGTTCTTCTTCTCCTTTCTTTTTGGTTTTCGAGTAGCGATATGGCTTATGGTTCGGTAAGCGCCATTAGGTTAGAGGAGATGTGCCGTAAGCAACCAAACAGCCAACGCCTAAAGACCGCGAAGAAACTCTCCGATCATTATCCTCAGACGATTTCTACGATTTTGCTATTGAACGACACCGTCAACGCCGGTCTAGATTCGGTCAGCACCTTGCTAGGCGTCACCATCTGCGTCGAGCTTTTTAGCGGCACCTCCTCTGAAGCGGAATTGTGGGGCTTCGTCGCTTCGATGATTTGTCTCGTTGTCAAAATCACTTTTGGCGAGATCATTGCTAAGAGCTTTGGCAAAATTTATAACCTCAAATTGGTGGCGTGGTATTCGCTTCCTTTGAAGGTTCTTTCTTGGCTTACTTTCCCCATCACTTTCTTAGTGAGCGGTTTCGGTGACCTTCTTTCGAAGCCGATCATCAAAAACGTTTCGGATATTGCCATAAGCGAAGACGATTTGCATGAAATGGTCGACGGCATCGAAGAACAAGGCGTGGTCGATGAGGAAAAGGCGAACATTCTTCATGAGACGATCCGCTATACCCACACGGAAGCCTATGAGGTGATGACGCCGCGCGTCGACGTTTTTGCCATCGATATCGACGAGGATATCGAAGAAGTCTCCAATAACCCAAAGGTCTATCATTATAGCCGCGTCCCCGTATACCGTGACACCATCGATAACATCATCGGTTTCGTCAAGACGAAGAATCTCATGTTGGCTAAGATGAGTGGCCAATTGCTTAATTTGGAGAATTTGTTGGAAGAGCCGTTGCGCTTCCCGCGTAGCGCGGAGATCAATGACGTCCTTAAGGCCTTCAAGAGGCAGAAGAAGCATTTTGGCATCGTCATGGATGAATATGGCGGTGTCGAAGGGCTCATCACGATGGAGGACATCTTAGAGGAAATCGTCGGGGAAATCTGGGATGAGAAAGATGACCCCGAAGCCAAATACCTTAAGAAGAAAGACGGTGGCTATATCGTCGACGGTTCTTTGACGTTGGAGGATTTTTGCAATCTCCTAGGCATCGATTTCGACGAAACTGACACCGAATACGTCACGATTGGCGGCTATATCGTCGAATTATTGGATGATAAATTCGCCAAACCAGGGGATGAGGTATCCTATAAAGGCTATTCCATCAAGGTTTTGGCTGTCGATAGAAACGGGGCCGTCGAGAAGTTGGCCGTGTCACCTAAAGAAAAAGAGGAATAATTTTTGATAAACGCACCCTATATATAAGTGTAGGATGCTATCGGTTAGGAATTTAAGCAAAAGCATTGTCGAGGGCGATAAGAAGCGTCTTTTATTTGCTAACGTCCATATCGATTTTCCCTCTTCTGGGCTTTTTATTGTGACGGGGCCTAGCGGATCGGGCAAAAGCACTTTCCTTCATATCTTGGCGACATTAGAGAAAGCCGATGATGGCGAAATCCTCTATGAAGGAAAGGACGTTATGTGCCTCAGCCAGAAAGAAGCCGGCCTTTATCGTCAGAGGAATGTGGCTTTCCTTTTCCAACATCATCATTTGGATGGAGATTTGACCGCCATCGAGAACGTCATCATTCCCTTGCTCATAAATGGCGAAACGAAAGCCGATGCCATTAAGCGGGCGGAAAGATTATTCGCGGATTTTTCTCTGTCTCAGCTCGTCTATAAAAAGGCTTCTTTATTGAGTGGCGGAGAGAAATCGAGAGTGGCTTTTTTAAGGGCCGTCATCAAAGAGCCTCCGCTTCTATTTTGTGATGAGCCGACGGGGGCCCTCGATCATAAGAACGCCATCTTTATTATGGAAATTCTCAAAAAGTACGCTAAAACCCATCTGGTTTTGATGGTTAGCCACGATTTAGACCTTGCTAAAAAGTTCGCTGATGTTTTTCTTAGGTTAGAGAAAGGAAGCTTGTCATTAGTAAGGAAAGGAAAACAAAAGGAAGAGGCAAAGACGCCTCTCCCCGTTAGCGATAGAAAGGAAAAGAGAAATAGAAGCGGCGGCTTTTCGCTACTAAGGATGTTAGGAAAAAGGAAATTTAAGAAAGAACGGAGGAAAGATGTCATTTCCTTTGCCATCGGGACGATGATGTTCCTTTCTTTGCTGTTGTTTTTTGGTTTTTGGGAAGGGGGCTCGGCTTTTTTAAGCGACGGAGAAGACCGCTCGTTGCTATATCTTTCCTCTAGCCTCGCTAAGAAAAAGAAAACGGAGATAAGCGGCACTTCCTTATATTTGACGCGCATGGAGAGACCCACGAAGAACGAAGCCGTAAAAATGTTATCTTCCTTTCCTAGCGCCCATTTGGAAAACGATTATTCTTTCTTTTTCCCTTCTTCTTTACCATACCGCCAAAATGGATATCTAAGAGAAAGCGTCTCATTTTGCCCCATTTGGGACATCTCCTTGTCAAACCGTAGCCGTCATTTCTTGCTCGAAGGCGAATGCCCTAGCGGTTCTTGCTTAGATTATGTGTTGGTTAACGAAGCGATGGCTGCTCTATTAGAGGATCCCATTGAAGCGCTTATTGAAGTTTCCTATGAAACCAATCTGTTGTATCGCGAAGAGAAATATGATTTTTCTTTCTCTTTCCGGTTCATTGTTTTAGGCATCGTCAAGGATTTCGCCTTCCTTTCCTTGCCGCGCGTTTATTATAGCTATCCGGCTTTCGAGATGAAGGCCAAGGAGATGGCGGTTGCCGATAGTAACGTGTATTCGTTGGTGGAAAATTCCTCGTCTAGTGAAGAGATATCATCTTATTCCTATCATCTCTTTTTTGACGAAAGCGACGCAAGGGCACTTAAGAAGGCCGCTAATGATATGCCTCTTGATTATGAATTAAGCAACGTTCTATGGTCGTCGCAAGAAGCCTTTTCTTCTTTGTGGCAAGCCACCAAAACGGCCTTATTGCCTTTCCTTGCCGCGGAAATAGCTTTGGCTTTTTCCGCTTTATCTGCTCTAATTAATTCCTCTTTCATCGAGCAAAGGAGGTTTTTGGCTCTCCTAGACACGTTAGGGATGCCGAAGGGCTGGCGCATCCGTTTCTTTGAAGACCGTCTAGCCATCAATTCTTTGCTCTCTCTACTTTTTGCCTTCCTTCTTTCTTATCCACTCGCTCACCTTTGCTCTTCTTTGCTTAATGCGCGTTTCTCTTTGGACGGCCTTATCAGTATTCCATACCTTTCTTTTGCGGGGATTCCTCTCTTTTTGCCGTGTTTTTTCTTACTGATGCTCGCCTTGCTTATTTTGTTTGCGGCTCGCCTTCCGTTGTTATGGCTATCGAGAAAATCGTTATCTAAGGAATTGAAAGAAGAATGAGCGCTTTGGAATTAAGGAATATTAACAAGGCTTTTGGTCAGCAAAAGATCTATCAAGACGTTAATTTGGCTTTGCCGTCAAAAGGTCTCATTTTGCTTTTGGGCGCAAGCGGCTCGGGGAAAAGCACCCTCTTTGAGATGCTATCGGGTATCGATATCGATTATGACGGGGAGGTATGTTGTTTTGGTCGTTTCTTTAAACGGATGTCGGAAACCGAAAGATCGGATTTTCGGCTACAAAACATTGGTTTTTTGCGTCAGAATTTCGATTTGTTGCCTCATGAAAGCGTTCTCGATAACGCTATGATGCCATTGGAGGGGGAGAAGCTATCATCTAAAGAGAAGAAAATAAGGGCGGAAGCTTTATTAAGTGATGTGGGATTGGCAAACAAAAAGAAGGCGTTGGCTTTTACTCTCTCGGGTGGCGAAAAACAACGTCTCTCCTTTGTACGCGCCATCATCAACGATCCCGCCTTTCTTCTTTGTGACGAACCGACGGGGGCCCTCGATCCCGATATTGCCCTTTGTTTATTAGAGCTACTTAAGCGCACATCTAAAAGGCGGCTAGTTCTTGTTAGCAGCCACGATGAAGTTCTTTTTAGCAAGGCAGCCGATGCCGTTTATTTGATTGAAAATCATAAAATCACCTGCAAAAAGCCTCTATTTTCTTTAGAAGAAAAGCAGAGCGACGTGCCATTAAAGAAGCAAAAGCGTTCCTCTTCCTTTCTTTTTTGGCTCAAACATGCCGCGCATTTATTCAAGGCAAAGAAAATCAGAACGGGGTTATCGGTTGCGCTTCTATCGTTTTCTTTCCTGGCTTTTGGTTTAAGCTTGTTCCTTTCTCGAGATGTTTCTAAGAAAATCGAGACGGCTTTTTCTTCTTTGACGGGCGAAGGGTCGATTGTGATGTCCTTACGAAATAGCAACCAACCGTCTTTATCCAACGTTCTTTCCGCCTCTCAAAATAAATTGCGTCTTTTGGCTAATAATTATGACGATTCTCTTGAACTATGCGCATCCTATCTTTCTTCTTTTGAGCAGATGTTCAAAGACGCCAACGATATGTCCATCCGTTATGGCTCTAAGCGATATTCATTTGCTTCGATGAGCGCTAGAAGCATCAACGATTATTTGCTTTTATCCGATTATCCTACGAATGCCGTCTTTCCCTCTAGGCCGAAGGTGCTAGAAGTCGATGACATCGTTTTGGGCTTTCCCCAAAAGGTGATGCGCGATTTAGCTAAATGTTTTTATGTCGAAAGCAATTATCAGGCCGTCGCCTCTTTTCTTTTGAACCACAAATTGGCGATAGAACTTTGGACGGAGAATGCGGATTGGGGATACTACGACCACGAAAGCTTTTTCATTAAAGGAATAATGGAATTCGAAACGCCGACGATCTTTCATCTCGACACCCTTTGGAATGAAGCCATATATGAGGAAAGGATGCGTTTGCCTTCTAGTGATGGATCTTCCTTTTCGACGCCTTGGACGCTCCATAAGGCTTATGGTTTTCGTGACATTCGCGACGAGGAAGACTTTTTAACGCAAACGAGGAAAGAGGGGTGGCGCGATTATCTCTTTGACAAGGATTCCTACCGTTATGATCAAAGTCATAACGATATCGGCGTTCGGCGTGCCGATTGCCGTTATTTCGTTTTTTCTGCCAATCGTTTTGGCTTAAAGCAAGAAGATATCGATGCTATTGCTAATTCATCGCGTTTCCTTTCGCTTACACCTTTAGGAGAGGGGGCTTACCGTGCTTATCCGGCGGCAATGGCGATGGGATTTCGAGAGCCTTTCATTCTAGGCAAAGAGCAAAGCACCGTCGCCGAATACGCCGATTCCGTTTCCAAAGTGGGCAAGGAAGCGATGGCGATTTTGCCAGAGATCCCCGATGGACTCGCCATAGGAAGCTATCTAAGGCCAAGGAGCGCCGCCTTGACCTTCTCGAGCGATCTATCGAGCGTTTCTGAGGGCGTGGCGCCCAATGGGTTAGATGAAATCGTTCTTTCGCGTCCTCTTTATGAACGGTTAGGCAATCCCAAAAGCGTCTATGTCGCAGGAGCGCGAGAAACCAATCTGCTTGAGGGAACGCTCTATCGTGATTACGGCTTTGCCGAGCTTAAGGTCGTTGGCGTTTCATCATTAGAAAACGACGTGATTGTAAGCGATTCGTATTGGCTCATCGATTTCTTTCGGGCGCGATTAGGGATGAGCGTTTTCTCTTTGGAACCGCGCGAATGCCTTTTGCTTCTAAAGGATGAAGCGAACGCCAAGGAACTGCTTGCGCATTTATCCTCGCGCTACCCATCCTATTCTTTCATCGATCCTAGCTCTATCATCTCCGAAAGCGTCGCCCAAGTGGTGGGATATATTTCCACGATTCTTTCTTTTGCCTCGGGCGTTTGCTTGCTCTCTAGTTTTTTGCTTTTGCTAGCCGTTTCATTGCTACATATCGTAGAAAACAAAGCGGAAGGACGTTATTTGTTTTGCTTGGGTTTTTCGAAAGAAAGAATTTTCGATAGTCATTTTTCGGGCGTTTTCCTTCTTTTAAGTTCCGCCTTTGGGACGGCCTTCTTCTCTTTAAGCTTCGTGGAAGTCTTTTTCGAGGGGGCGATAAGGGATTCGTTTGGCTTGTCGTCATCTTTTCAAATGGATTTTTTACCGCATTTCAGCTTGTTTTTCGTTTATCTGCTTTCTTTGCTATTGGCTGGCGTTTTTATCAAATTAATGCTTCGTAAAAGCGGTTTTAGTCGGGAGGAGGAAACATAAAACCCGAAAAATCTCTATTTTTTATCTTTCTTCCCTTTTCCAAAGCGTGCTATAGTATCAAGCGGTTGTTTCGCAAGAGAGAACCAGGAAGGTAAGGAGCATATGAAGGGAACAGTCAAAATGTTCAACAAGGAAAAAGGCTATGGCTTCATTCACGCTGAAGACAACAAAGACTACTTTTTCCATTATAGCGCCTTGATCATGGACGAATACAAGACTGCCGAACCAGGCGAAGCCGTCGAGTTCGAAGTCGAAGAATCCGAACGTGGTCCACGCGCTAAGAACGTTAAAAAAGTTGACTAATCGTTGAACAAGACTGAACCTCTGCCTTACGCGGAGGTTTTTATTATGTTTTTTCGTGTTTGAATGGACGTTATCTAGAGATATAATCTCTAACGAAACGGAAGTAGAAGGTATTTATGGCACTTAAAGCAGGAATTGTCGGTTTACCCAATGTTGGCAAATCGACTTTGTTTAATGCGATCACCAATTCGCACGTCTTGGCGGAGAATTATCCTTTTGCCACCATCAACCCCAACACCGGCGTGGTGACGGTACCCGATGAAAGACTCGATTATTTGACCAAATATTTTGCCCCTAAGAAAAAAATTAACGCCACATTTGAATTTTATGATATCGCCGGGCTTGTCAAAGGCGCCTCCAAAGGCGAAGGTTTAGGAAATCAGTTTTTGGCGGCCATCAGAGAATGCGATGCGATTGTGGAAGTGGTTCGTTGTTTCGAAAACCCTTCTGTCTTGCGCTATAACGACGAACCGGTCGATCCCATTAACGATATCGAAGTCATTGATTTGGAACTTTCGATGGCCGATTTGGATTCGGTTAATGCTCGAATCGCCAAGCAAGAAACTCGTGCGCGTATCGCTCATGATAAAGAAGCCATCTACGAAATGCCGATTCTAACCGCCCTCAAGTCCGTTTTGGAGGAGGGCAAGTCAGCTCGTTTAGTCAAAGGCCTAAGCGATGAACAATTGGCCTATGCCAAAAAGAATTTCTTCCTTTTGTCGTTGAAGCCGATTTTATATGTCGCTAACGTGGCTGCTGATGATTATGCCGATTTATCCGCTTCTAAATATTATCAAGCGGTCACGAAGAAGGCTAACGATGAAGGGGCTATTGTGATTCCGTTGTCCTGCCAAATCGAATATGAGATATCCCAACTTGATAATCTCTCTGATAAGAAGGATTTTCTTGAATCGATGGGACAAACCGAATCTGGCTTGGATAAATTGGTTAAAGCGGCCTATAAGCTTTTGAATTTATCGACTTTCCTAACGTGCGGAAGCGACGAATGCCGGGCGTGGACCTTCCGCAATGGGATGTTGGCCCCATCATGTGCCGGTGTTATCCATAGCGATTTCGAAAAAGGATTTATCCGCGCTGAGGTTTATTCCTTCGCCGATTTTTACGAAGCGAGCAAATCCTTTCCGATGAAGGAAGGGGACGCCCCTTTGGGACAGAAAGTCGAAGTGGCCGTCAAAGAGGCGGGCAAGATGCGAAGCGAAGGGAAAGAATACCCGATGAAAGACGGCGATATCGTCTTTTTCCGTTTTAATGTGAGCAAATAAGATGGAATTTCGAATTGGTTATGGCGAGGATATCCACGTTTTAGTGGCAGGGCGCCCTTTGATTATTGGTGGGGTAAGCATTCCATATTCTAAAGGGTTATTAGGGCATAGCGATGCCGATGTTCTTTATCATGCGATTAGCGACGCTTTGTTAGGGAGCGTGGCCCAAGGTGATATCGGCGCCCTCTTTCCGCCTTCCGATCCGAGCACCGAGGGGATTTCTAGTTCCATCATCTTAAAGAAGTGCTATGACATCGTTTGTCAGCAAGGCTATCGACTTACGAATATCGATTCGTCTATTTGCGCCGAAGAACCGCATTTATCGGGATATATCTTGACGATGCGTCAAAACATCGCCTCTTTGTTAGGGATTAAGATTGACGATATCTCCATTAAGGCGATGACTAACGAAGGCCTTGACGCCGTCGGCAAGAAGGAGGCCATCAAAGCCATTGCCACGATATTGGTATGCAAGGAGAATGGAAATGAATAACGAAAATTTATTGATGGAGGCGCTAGCAAAAGCCGCCTCGCTTAATGGATACGACATCCCTGTATCGGAAATTAAAATCGATCGCTCGAAAGACCCTCTTCATGGCGATTATGCCAGCAATTTCGCTTTGAAATTTGCCAAAAAGCACGGTAAAACCCCTCTCGATTTCGCCAAGGAGATTGTGACGAAGATTGATGAGACGGCCATTGAGAAAATTGAAATCGCCGGTCCTGGCTTCATTAATTTCTTCATGAAGAAAGCGGCTCTTTCCGCCATTATCCCAGTAATTTTGCAAGCGGGGGACGCTTATGGCGATGGCAAAAAGAAAGGCGTCAAGGTAAACGTTGAATACGTGAGCGCCAATCCCACGGGTGATTTACATTTGGGTCATACGCGCGGGGCCGCTTTGGGAGATGCGGTGGCATCTTTATATAAGAAAGCTGGATATGATGTCACCCGCGAATATTACGTCAACGACTGCGGCAACCAAGTCGAGCATCTAGGCCATTCCCTTAGAGCGCGCTATCATGAGCTTTATGGCGAGCCGCTTTCCCTAGCGGAAGATGATTACCATGGCGTCGATCTGATCGACATCGCCAAAGAAATACAAAAGGAATATGGCGATCGTTATTTGGCAGATAATCAAGAAAGTCATGATTTTTTCATCCGTTTCGGCATCGATCATGAACTTGCGAAAATCAAGAAAGATCTATTTGATTTCGGAGTGGTCTTCGATCGTTATAGCTATGAATCCGATATTCGGAAGAATAATCGCATCGAAAAAACCATCGAAGAGCTTAAGGAAGCGGGCTATGTCTATACGCAAGATGGCGCAACATATCTAAAAACGAGCGCTTTCTTGGATGATAAGGACCGACCGATCATCAAGAAAGATGGACTCTATACGTATTTCATGCCCGATGTTTGCTATCACTACGAGAAACTTTCCCGCGGTTATGATTTCCTCGTTGATTTATTGGGGGCCGACCATCATGGCTATGTGGCCCGTATGAAGAGCGCGATGATGATGAAGGGCTTCTCCCCCGACATTTTGCAGGCGGAAATCTATCAGATGGTTCGTGTTTATCGTGACGGTCAAGAAGTCAAAATGAGCAAAAGGACCGGCAAATCGATCACCCACCGCGAACTTGTCGCCGAAGTGGGGAAGGATGCCGTTCGTTATTTCTTTAGCGCCCGTTCTGGCGACACCCATTTGGATTTCGATATGAATCTTGCAACTAGCCATAGCAAAGAAAACCCCGTTTATTACGCTCAATATGCGCATGCCCGTTGTTCTTCGCTTTTGGCGTTAGGCGCCGATATTGGTATCCAATATGACGAAAACGCCTTCCTCGAAGGAAAAGAAGACGATATTTTGAAGCAACTGATGGATTTTCCTAGTATGATAGAGGGCGCGGCGAAGGCTAGGGCACCGCATAAAGTGGCTGGCTATATCGACCGTTTGTCGCAATTGATCCACGAATATTACGCCTCGACGAAGATCATCGACCGTATAGACGAGAAGGGCACGGCTAGCCGCCTCTCCCTGATCAAGGCTTGTCAAATCGTCTTGCGTAATGCCTTGGCAATAATTGGCGTATCCGCCCCTGAACGGATGTAAAAACGATTAAAAATTAGGAGAATAAAAATGAACAACCAAAAAAGCATGCTTGACGTCGCCCACGAAGTGATGACCGCTTCTAATCATGAGCTCACTTTTCAAGAACTTTATGACGCCGTGGTCAAAGCTCTCGACATGAATGAGGCGGAACGCGACGAGCGCATCGGCGATTTCTACACGCAACTAACCCTTGATGGCCATTTCGTCGCTTTGACCGACAATAAATGGGACCTTCGCTCCCGCCATACTTACGATAAAGTCCATATCGACGTCAATGACGTTTACACCGATGTCGACGAAAGTGACGACGACGAAGAGGATAAGAAGGAAGAGAAGGAATATAACGCCGAAATCGAAGGCAAATTATTGGAACCCGATGAAGAGGGGATGCCTTCTTCTGAAGAAGGCTTGGAAGAAAAAGCTCCCGAAGAAACCCTTTCTTCTTTGGGCGTGAAATAACGCTTTCCATGTTTTCGTTTTTGCTTTTTGTCTATCGTGAAAATTGTTAACGCATTTTCTTAAACAAAACGTCTGATTGAGTATAATTGTTCTAGGAAGGAGTACAAAAATGGGATATTGCAAGTGGATGGAAAAGAATCCGAAATGGCTTAAGGTCGTTCTTTGCCTTTGGATCCTCGATATCACGTGGGCCATTTGGCGTATTGCCAAATCCATTAAGAATGGCAGCGCGATTCAATTAATCTTAGCGATTCTTTGGATTATCGCGGCAGGAACTGTCGGATGGATCCTCGATATCGTCTGCATTCTTCTTTTCGATTATCCGTTCTGGTTCAAATAAATTAACGAGAACGAAAAAAAGGAAGCTGCAAAGCTTCTTTTTTGTAATTATGGGAAAAATATGAAATTATTCTGTTTTGATATCGACGGGACAATCCTAGAAGCGGGAGGTTCCTTTCGGCAGTCGACTATTGATGCGATTAGGAATTTGCAAAAAAGAGGCCATTTCGTCACGATCGCCAGCGGTCGTCCTTATAGCGGCATAGCGCCTTTTTTAAAACCTTTGATTCAAGAGAGGCTTTACGCTGTCTCCTTGAATGGGGCGGCTGTTTACGATAACAAGGGGAAACTCATATACGATAATGGCTTTCCCTTCGCCGTCTTTGAGAAATTCCATAACGACCATCTGCCTTTGATCGAAAAAGGAATGGACATTTATTGCTTTACCGCCACCGAAGTTTGCGGATTTGAGGATTCCATGGCTCTTCGCAATGAGCGGATTTGGAATAATGTTCAGGTCCGTTTGCTTAAGGAAAATCCTTTGAAGCCATCTGATCGAATCATGAAATTCATGGCGGTAAGTGAGGATATTGCCCTCGTTAGCGATTTGATGAATCATCCTGCTCCGAAGGATTTGACTAGCGTCAGAAGCACCCCGAGGTTTTGTGAATATATGGAAAAGAAAGTCGATAAAGCCTATGGCATAACTCAATTGGCCTCGTTAATTGGCGTGAGCGATTATAATGACATCGTGACTTTCGGCGACGAAGGCAATGATGTCAAAATGCTTAAGGATTTTTATGGCATTGCCATGGGCAACGCCACCCCTGAATGCCAAGCCGTGGCTAAGAAAGTGACCCTTTCTTGTCACGATGACGGCGTATCTTATGCAATAAACAATTGGTTTTTGGAGCAATGAATATGTGGGAAAAAGAATTAGAAGCGATGCAAGAAGCGGCCCTTTTGGCCCAAAAGAGGATATTGGAGATATACCATACTGATTTCGCCGTCGATTTGAAGGAAGACCATTCGGTGGTCACTAAAGCGGACAAAGAGGCCGATGCCATTATCCGTACCTATCTTCATACGAAATTCCCTGAATACGCCTTCTTGACGGAGGAGAGCAAAGACACTAAAGAGAGGCTTTCTAACGATTATGTCTTCATCGTCGATCCAGTGGATGGCACCCAGGAATTCGTCCATCATAACGATGAATTCACCACCAACATTGCTTTGGCATATAAGCATGAGATCGTCGTGGGAGTGATTAACGTCCCCGTGAAGGGCGAATTGTCTTACGCCATTAAAGGAGAAGGGGCGTATCTTAGAAACAAAGATGGCAAATTACGCCGCTTATCGGCCAGCAAGCGAAATACCCCTCCTTACATTTGCCTCTTGTCTAGAAGCTTCTCCGTGGAGAAGGAAAAGGAATTGATTAAGCGCCATGAAAAAGAAATCGCCGAAGTGCGAATTCTAGGGGCTGCCACCAAATTCTTAGCCATCGCTAAAGGCGAGGCCGATATGTTTTATCGTTTTAGCGGCGGCACTAAGGAGTGGGACGTCGCGCCTGGCGATCTCATCGTCACTGAAGCGGGCGGATATATGATAAAACCCGATGGCAGTCATTATGCGTATAACCGCGACGATGTCTATAATCATGATGGCTATATTCTGCTTAACGATATAAAAAACAGGCTTTTTTAAGCCCGTTTTTTATATATTGTCGCTATTTTCTTGCTTTTTTCGTTCGATATATGCATTCATGACGTCTTCCGGCACATTCATCGATGCGTCGCAACGAATGATTCCAGGTACCTCTTCCATTAAGATTACTTCGACGCCGCTAGAAATATCCTGATCGACATAGGCGCAGCCTTCGCACGCGCCAACCATTCGAATGTAGACGACGCCATCTTTGAAACCGATCAATTCCACATCGCCGCCTTCCCGTTGCAAGAAAGGGCGGATTTTGTCTAATACGATGTCGATTTGTCTTTCGATGTCTTCCATAACGCCTTGTATTCTAGTTTCCTGCCATCATCCTTTCAAGAAATACGATGTCTTTCCTTCTTTTTCGCGTTTCATTATCTTCGTTTTGCTTTATAATCCGTGCATGGAGAAGAAGAGAAAGATACCCCTTCGACATATTCATCTCCTCTTCGCCGTTGCCGAAGCGTATCGCTTAGGATACGAGATGAACGAAGACGGCTTGGTGTCGTTGCTCACCGGTTCGGCCACTGTGCCATTCGTTTTATGGGAAGCGGATTCCTTTGGCTATTTGCCAAGTAAGAAATCGAAATCCATCAAACTCATGATTGCCACTTTAAAGCGGCATGGATATCTCGTTTGCGATTATACGACCGCCAAGAATGGCGGTTTCTTGCGACTATCGGACGAAGTGCTTCCGATCTTGCCGATGACTTTAAACAAAAGAAAGGCAAATAAGGCGAAGGACATTCAATTTAGGAAAATAGAAAGGAAATAAAATTATGGCAAAAGAATTACAGAAATTCGAGGATTGGACCTTCCATGTCCCTTCACTAGAAGGCATCAAGAAAAAGATGTCGTCCATCATCACGGAGCTTAAGGAAGCTAAAAACGCCCAAGAGAGCTTGCTCGCTTATAAGAAGATGAGCAAATTAAACGATAAGATAACCGACGATATCACACATATCCAAGTCCTCTTCAGCTTGGAGACAACCAATAAGAAATATGAGAAGGCGATGAACAAAATCAATGAGATGCTCCCTCTTATTTCTTTGGAGATGCAAGGATTCACCAAATTATTCGTCGCTTCGCCTTACCGCAAAGAGCTTGAGGAGAAATTGGGGTCTTTCCTCTTTACCATGTACGAATATTCTCTTAAAGCCTTCGACGAAAGGGTGGTGGAGGAAGCCCAAAAGGAAAACGAATTGCAGATGCGTTACGATGCGGCCATCGCCTCCATTAAGGTTCCTTTCCGCAATGAAACTTATAATTTGCCGCAGATGGGGAAATTCCTCTCCGACAAAGATCGCCAAACCCGTTTAGAGGCGGAAGAGGCGTATTACGGGTATCTAGAGACGAGAAAAGACGAATTGGAAGGAATTTATGACGAATTAGTCAAAGTCCGCGATCAAATGGCCAAGAAACTTGGTTATAAGAATTACGTTGAACTCGGTTATATTAGAATGAACCGTTTCGATTATAACGCCGAAATGGTAGCCAATTACCGCAAGCAAATCCAAGAAGTCGTTACCCCTTTCGTTGGCGACATCGTCAAGAAACAACTTAAGCACTTAGGAATCAAAGAACCGCACATCACCGATATGGGCGTGCATTTCGTCGATGGCAATCCCTTGCCTAAGGGAAGCACTGCCGAGAAAGTGGAAGCCGCTAAAAAGATGTATGATGCTTTATCGCCTGATACCTCTTTCTTCTTCCGTTTCATGGATGAGCATCATTTGATGTTCTTAGACGCTAAACCAGGCAAGCAAAGCGGTGGCTATATGACTTATTTCCCCGTCCATAAATGCCCGATCATCTTCTCTAATTTCAATGGCACGAGCGGCGATGTTGACGTCTTGACCCATGAATTCGGCCATAGTTTCCAAGCCTATATGGCCCGCAACATCAAGATTCCCGAATATCGCATGCCGACGATGGAAAGCTGCGAAATCGATTCGATGTCGATGGAATTCTTTGCTGAGCCGTATATGGATCTCTTCTTTGATTCGCCAGAAAGATATCGATATGTCCATTTGGCCGATTCGATTTCCTTCTTGCCTTATGGCGTGACGGTCGACGAATTCCAGCATTGGGTTTATGAAAACCCTGACGCCTCGCCTGCTGAGCGCGATGAGAAATGGCATCAATTGGAGCTTAAATACACCCCTTGGAAAGTGGAGGCGGAAAAGGATTGCCCATATATGTATAGCGGCCATCGTTGGCTAACCCAATCGCATATCTTCACTAGCCCCTTCTATTACATCGACTACACCTTGGCTCAGGTGTTGGCCTTCCAATTCTTTATCCTCGATCGCAAGAACCACGAAAAAGCCTGGAAGAAATACCTCAAGCTTTGCAAGATGGGCGGAAAATATCCTTTCTGCGAATTGGTGAGGAAGGATGGCCTTAAAGTGCCTTTCGATGATGGCGTCTTAAAAAAGACGATTACTCCTTTAAAGAAGATTTTATCCTCCTATAACGTCGATTAATGCTACATCACCCCTTCGTTAGCCTATCGCCAACGAAGGGTTTTCATTAAAAAAGAGCGCCTTATCAACTAGCCATCACCTCCTGTTCTAGCCCCAATTGACAGTCGGTGTAGAAAATAAAGCGCTCTTTGAAGCCGTGGCTTCACTATTAAAGTAGCACATAGGGAAATGGCTGTCAAATCGGTTAATTGAAAATGTCGTTATAAGGATATTTATTTCTAGATGTTTATTTGCGCTCAAATCCATTTATGGACGCGACTGTTATTTTCGAATATAGGCGGTTTTGGAAGATTTACCGATTTTGCAAACAATTCCTTTATCAATTAGATTGTTGATTGCCCTGATTAACGATGGTTTGCTTAAGTAGGACATTTTTTCAAGCTCTTGTCTGGAATATGCGGTGGCGTTTTTCATTTTATCGAGGATTTTTTGTTCGTTTTCGCTTAAATCGGTTTCTTTTTTCGTTAATGGCAAAAGAACTCCAATCGAATCGTCTTTGACGATGAATGTTGGTTTGGAATAGCTTGTCTTATATGATGACTTAATACGGTTTATTCCAGTTGCAAAGACTTCCACGATGCCAAGACGATGAAAAACATTGGCGATGATAGGGTTTCTTAATACTGAAAAATCGCCATCTAAGTATTGCTCCTTGTTGATTCCGACTGGTAGTCCGCCTGGTGAGGAAACCAAAATGTGGTCAGGATACATCGCTATTTTGGTGTTTGCTTTGACGTCATATGTGCGGTGAATCAAAGAATTGGCAATGGTTTCACGAAAAGCTTCTTCCGGAATCAAAACCTTCTTTTCACGGAGAGCGCCTCTGATCTCTTCGTACGAATAATATCTTTTGAAAACTTCGATCGCGGAAAAATATTGCTCGACCAATGAGCGCCCGAAGAAGCTATACCGTTCTTTTATAATGTTTTCGTTGTCGCCAAATACGGCAATATCTAGGCCAGGAAAGGAATTGGTGTCGGCAAGTAAGGCGGCGGCGTTGTTATAGCCCCTCTTATCACTATATAGTTCAAGCGTTTTTAAGGTATCCAACGAAAAATTTTCCAACCCCATTCGCTTTTTTAATTGCGTTCCAATGAACGAAAAAGAAAGGCTCCCTTTGCTATAAGGCAAAGTCTCATAGTCGATTTTCTTGCCGAGAAGTATCAGTCTTCTTAATTCTAAGTCATCGCATTCTATTGTTGCTGTATCGTTCCTTTTAAAGGCCTTACCATGATATAGATATGGTTGGTTTTCTCCTTTATAGACCGCAAGGGTGATTGTGCCATCCTGGTTGCTTGATAAAGAATATTCTGGTTGGGGGGCGATCGAATCATTTATTTGATTTTCGAGGTTTTCACGGAAGGCTTTTTGGTCTTTGATTGGCAGGATTTGATAATCGTCGGTGATACCGAACACGATTCTGCCGGTATGATAGTTTGCGAAGGCCGATACCGTCTTAAGGTAGGATTTAGTTGCGTTTTCTTTGTATTCTAGATGCTTGTTTTCTTTTTCCATTGGATTACCTCCGTTTAAATTATGTCTCGTTGCAAGCAAAAATGCAACGAGGTCTGCTCGTTGCAAAAAAGAGTGAAACGAGCGGTTCTTCTTTGCCGACAAAAAAGGCCCGCATCGCGGCGAGCCTTTGGAATGGTAATTTAGTCGAGATCGGCTTTGCCGATGGAACCGAAGAGTTCCATCTTTTCTTTGACCTTCGCTTGGATGGCGAGGAATCCGGGCTTAAGAAGCTTGCGAGGATCATAGCCTTTGGATTCGTTATCGGCAGTGGGAGAGGCTTTTCCGGCCGCGCAATAATCGATGGTGGCTTGAGCGAAGACAAGTTGGCAATCGGTGTTGACGTTGATTTTGCTCATGCCATCGTGAATGGCGTGTTTGATTTGATCATCGGGGATGCCCGTGCCGCCATGAAGGACGAGAGGGATCCCGTCCGTGGCTTTGGAGATAGCCTCGAGGGCGTCGAAATGAAGTCCTTTCCAATCGGTGGGGTAGATGCCGTGGATATTGCCAATGCCGGCCGCTAAGAAATCGACGCCTAAAGCGACGATCTTTTTGCATTCTTCGGGATCGGCGACCTCGCCATCGGCCGTCACGCCGTCCTCGGTCCCCCCGATAGCGCCAACTTCCGCTTCAATGGATAGGCCTTTGTCGTGAGCCAAGGCGACCAATTCTTTGGTTTTCTTGATGTTTTCTTCGAAAGGGAAATGCGAGCCGTCGAACATAATCGAAGTAAATCCGGCCGCGATGCAAGCTTTAGCACCTTCGTAAGTGCCATGATCGAGATGTAAGACGACTGGCACGCTGATATTAAGGCTCTCATCCATGGCTTTGACCATGGCGGCGACGACTTTGAAGCCGCCCATATATTTGGCTGCTCCCTCGCTTACGCCCAAAATAACCGGCGAATTAAGCTCTTGGGCCGTCAAAAGAATGGCTTTCGTCCATTCTAGGTTGTTGATGTTAAATTGTCCGACCGCGTAATGATTCTCGTGGGCGATTTTTAACATCCTCGTTGCGTTTACTAACATATTCTTTCCAAACCTCCTAGTTCGGTGGCTCTATTTTAGGCTTTTCGCGCGCACGCTTAAAGGGATTTTCATACGAATGGGGACGATGAAGGATTTTATAGAAACGATAGGACGAAAGAGGCTTTGGCCAATCAAAAAGCCTTCTAAGGTGAGAAGGCTTTGAAAGGAAGATGGATTTCTTTATTTTTCTTCGTAGAAATGCGTATGGGAGGTGACCCATTTTCTCATCTTTATCGACAGCCAGAAGGCGTAGATGCCGAAGGTGATTAGCGTAAGCAAGAGCCAGATTATATATTTGCCGAACAATTGAATGCCCTTGCCATCGAAAGCTTCCCGTTTGCCATTGATAATGGTGTGTTTGCTTTCCCAATTGACGACGAGACATTCGGCCCAAGGATAGCCGATGCCTAAGGTAAAGATGGTAATAAGGAAACCGAGGATGTTATATCCTATGAGTTGCAATAAGCGGCCATCGAATTTGGATTTGACGCTTTCTTCCTCGGGCGAGGCATCGGCGAAATTGGTGTGAGAGATGACCCATTTCTTCATTTTGATGACGAGCCAGAAGGAATAGATGCCGAAGGTGATTAGCGTAAGCAAGAGCCAGATGATATATTTGCCGAACAATTGAATGCCCTTGCCATTGAACTTAAGTCGACGTCCATTGATGGTGGTGTGTTTGGTCACCCACCTTTCGACAAAGCAGACCGACCACGGATAGCCGATGCCGAAGGTGATGCCGGTGACTAAGGCGCCTAAGATCCTCCAGCCGATCAATTGCAGCAAACCGCCATCGAATTTGGATTCCCCTTCGAAGGAAATCGGCTTGGCCGTTTGCGATAATTCGGCGATCTTCTTGTTGATTCTGCTTGCTTTTTCTACATCGCCGTTTTTGTTGGCTTCCTCTAATTCCGTCTTTAAGGCGGCGAGTTTCTCCTCGTCGCTCAAACGAACTTTTTGAGGGCATGTAATGGATAATTCTAAGGATTGATAAAGGCCTTTGGCACCTAATCCGAAGAAGAGGAGGGCGATGACCCCGAAAACGATGCAGACGATTGAAACGATCTTTGCCTCGTTGGGGTTATTATATAAAAAGAAGAAAAGGCACGGGGCTTCGCAAAGGCAAGAGGTGGCCACAACAAAGTTAAAGAGAATAGGCAACGCCAGCATGCCGATATTGATAAGGTTCGTTTCCTTTGTCTTTTTTCTAAATAGAATCAGCAGAACAATTTCCGCGATGAGTAGAAGCGATGGGAAGACGAATAATAACGGAGTGGAATCGATCCTCCCCCCATAGTAATCATAATAATCGTAGTGGCGGGGAGAAAAGACGAAAGATAACAATAATGAGATGAACTGCGAGACGGCGAAATTGATGGCCAGTTCTTTGAAAGCGAGTCGGATTTTCTTAGGATTCATATAAGCCATAATCATGAAGACGATGTTCACGATAAGACCGATGGCGCCGAGCATAAGTGTTAAGAGCCCGAATTCAGGTTCGTCAGAGAAATAAGGAAGGAAAAGGAATTCGTAGATCATTAAAAGGATGAAATAAAACGAGAAGAACCTATACACGGTTTTTCTTGTTTCTTCTGGCGTAAGTTCTTTCTTTTTGGGAGGTACGGTGATTGGTTCCGTAGCGTTTTTGCTGGGGATTTCTTCTTTTTTCGTGACGGTCAGCTTGTCGCTTGGTTTTCTTTCGGCGGCCATCGCTTTTTGTTTTTCTTGTTTTTGCGAAAGACTCTTTTGCTCGGCCTCTTGTTTCGCCAAGGCTTTCTCCTCCGCTTCCTTCTCTCGTTTTTCTTTTTCGAGGCGTTTAGCTTCTTCTTTGGCTTTCTTTTCTTCTAAAGCCTTTTCTTCTTGCACTCTTCTTTCTTCGTCTTTCTTGGCTTTTAAAATGGTGGCCTGCCGCTCTGCTTCGGCTCTTTTTTCTTCTTTTATGGCGTCTTTTTTCTCTTTGGCGATTCTCTTTTCTTCTTTGATGACGAGACGAACTGGCTTGGTTTTGACGATATGAAGAACGTTCATCAAGATGCAAACGACGATTAAAGCGGCCGCTAAGGCTATGGAGAGATAGATGATCCAGTCGTTTTGGCCACTAAAAAGATGCAAGAACCCTTCCCCGGCGACGGTGTAGCCCATCGTGCAATCCCCCTCTTCCACGCACCTTTTGGCCATTGTTTGATAAAAAACATAGGCATATGTCGGAAGAATGATGAAGATAGCGATGTCGCCCACAATCAAACTAATGCGGTTTTTGATGAGCACTCCGCGGTCTTTCCTTATGAAACATGTAACCAGTCTTATGAATAAGAGAGGGCCCGCAGCCGTCACGGAGCCGGCGAACAAGGTCATGAGGAAAACGTTGGCTGTCGCTGAGGCATATGTTTGATTTGAAAACAATATTCTGTCAAATGCCATCGACGCTATTCCGACTAACAAAATCGTCGTTATAAGGATCCAGATGTAGCGGATTCCCCTGTTTTTCTTAGCTGACGCTTCTTTTTTCATATGTAAAAACCACCTTATCGGAGAGTATATAAAATGAAGCGCCAACAAAGAGCCAACGGAAGGGGGTTATTTTATTCCATTTCGCAAACGAGTCTCTCTTCCGTTTCAATGGCCCATTCATAGGGCCTCATGTATTCGCCATGGAAGGCGGTGTTTTTCTTGTTTAGATAATCCCAATAGTCGCAAGAGAGGCCATTAAGGTTTAAAAAAGCCCGCGCGCGGTTGAAAGTCACGATGTGTTCGATGCCATATTGCCTCAATTTCATTTTGAGGCGGCTGACGGCGTCGCGATATAGCCTTTTGGCCAAATCCGTCTTTTTGTCGATCCATAATTTGGTGATGGCCTCTTCCATACTGACCTCGCCTCCATGATGATCGACGAGCAAAGCTAATAATTCCTTGGCTTTTGTTCTTTCGAAATCGAGCAAGACATCATTCACATAGACGTCGAAGCGAGGGAAGGATACAAAACGAACACGGATTCTCTCTTCATTAAGGAGTCTTACCAAAATCCCTTTAATCGTCTCTTCGTCATATGGCTTATAGCAGAAATCAAAGAAATTCCTGCCCAATCTCCTTTTGATTCGCTCGACGTCTTGGGCATATCCCGTGATGAAGATGATTTTGATATGAGGGTTTATTTTGATTAGTTCCTCGGCGATATCGATGCCGTTATTCTTAGGCATAACGATATCTAAGAACGCGGCATCAACATGGTTATTACGGGTATAAGAAAGGGCTTCTTCGCATTTCGATGAGAAGATGTTGAGGCTGATGTTAGGGACGTCGATGAGATGGGAGGCGAATAGCAAAAGGGATTCTTTTTCGTCATCAATTACAATTGCGTTCATTTGCTTCCTCCTGTTTAGGGAAAGGGATGGATATACGAATCTTGGTTCCCTTGCCGATTTCCGATTCGATTCTCGTTTTGGCGCCCAAAATCAAGGTTAAGCGCTCTTTGGCGTTGGATAAGCCCACCGACGAGCTGCTTATTTTTTTCGTATCGAAGCCTACGCCGTTATCGACGATGGTTATGATTATATGCCTTTCGTCTTTATGAGTGGATAATTCGATATATCCGTCTTCTTTTGTCTCGATTTGCGAATGCTTGACGGCATTTTCGACGAAAGGCTCTAAGCTTAAGGGAGGCAAAGAGAAATTTGTTTCCTCTAAATCGAGCAAAAGCTCTATCTCCTTTTCCTTTCTGGCGTTCTCTAATTTGACGTAATTAAGAATATTGGATAATTCGGTTTCGAAAGGAACGAGGTCATAGGAGGAAGATTGAAGGTTGTTTCTAAGGTGTTTGGAAAACATGGTGATCATTTTCTCCCCTTTATCGGTGTTTTCTTTATAAGCGCTTTGGATGCTAGTGAGGCAATTGAAGACAAAATGGGGTTTGATTTGTTCTTTTAGAGCGTCCGCTTTTAAGCGTTCGGCTTCCTTTTCCTTTTCGATGGCCTTGATGTATTTCTTGGTGCGGGAGACGCTAAAAAGACGATAGAGGACGATAATTGTGATAATCAAAGGCAAGAGAACATAGGAAATGGCCTGCTCGGTTCCGGCGATCATGATGTTTTCGAGATCGAAGAAGGTGATGGAAAAATACGTCAATAAGCAAAAGATGATGAAAAGGAAGGCAATGTTTACTTTCTTCCCTTCGAAGATGCCGCTTGCCAATGGCGGCATCAGCACTAAGAAATTAAGCAAGGATAGCATCAGGGGAACCACTTGCATGAAACTACCCATCAAGATGAAATAAAGAGCGATCGATAAGGAAGAGATGATGGAGAAGGCTATCCAATAAAATTTGTTTCCTTGGATTTTGTGCGATTTGGCCAAATGAAAATAGAGGGCGAAGGCCAAAGATATTGAGATAAGCAGGGTAATAAAGATGATGGGGTTATAGGTATTTAGCTTGACGATGGAAAGGATGCGCCAATAGACGTCGATTGAGAAGAAAACCATAATGGAAATAAGCCCCATCAGGATGGCGAAAGAGAAATCCTTGCGCGAGACGTTGATATTCACGACGAAGGAGATGATGAGAAGAGAAAGGACGATTCCTAAAATCACGAAGCCGATATTATTGGTCAGATATTGGGAGGTCGGGTTCCTCCCCAAGGTGTTGATGACGAGCCTTGCCGGGGAAGTTAGGCCGCCTTGGAAGGAGGAAGAAACCTCGAAAACAACTTCCAATGGACTCTCGTCTTGAACGACGTATTCCTTCGTCATGTCATCGCCGCCGTTACTTAGGCAATTGCCCGTTTTTTCTCTAGTCCCGTATTTGACGACCAATCCCTTATTTATATAAGCGTAAAACCCTCCGACGAAATTGTTGTTAATGAACCATACTTTCGTGCCGACGGGCAACCCTTTTATATATACGCGATAAGAGGAATGGCCGTCATTAGGAAGCCTTTGCCCGTCGATAACGGTGTCTTGGTAATGGTGGGGGACATTTACTTTCGCATCGGGTTCGCCGAGGTAATTATCCTCGACAATCCACTTCTTATAGAAGAATTCGTATTCTCCCTTCATATGTTGCTTCACGTATTTCTCGCCGATGTTGTAGCCGTTAAAATCGATGATGCCGCCTTTTAGGTCGGGCAGGCCTTGTTTGCTATTCATATTGACATCGCTATTAATCAAGGCGAAGCAGGTGATTAAAACGCTTGCTACCGCTAATAGCAAAGTGGATATCGAGGCGATTAGCTTCTTTATCTTTAGTTTCATAAGCAAACGGTAAAATTTAACGAATTTCGTAAAATCATTAGCAAATCCGCGTTATTTGGATTGGGTTGGCCGATTATCTTCATTTTTTTCTTCGTGATAATCGCTTTCGGTGTTGACCGACCAAATGTTATTCTTGTCGGCAATGCCATTAATGATGTTATCGGCGGCAATAAGGCCAGTCAGCATCGAATGGTCCATGTTGTTATAACGGTGTTGCCCATTCCTTCCGATGCAATATAGGTTATTTATCTTATCTAATTCCTTGCGCACCTTAGGGAAGTCCTGATAGGAGCCAAAATAAGCGGGATAGGCTTTCTTCACTTTGATCATCGTGGCGTCTAGCACATCCTCTTTGGAGGCTATTAAGCCCATGGAAAGCAATTCGTTTACGGCCATGGCGATGAAATCATCTTGATCCATCTCCCAAAGCGCGTCGCCTTCGCTGGCGAAATATTCTAGTCCCATCCAAACCTGATGGAAGGGATCGGCGACCATATATGGGGACCAGTTATTGAAGATTTGGATGCGTCCCATCTTGACCGATCTCTCTTGGACGTAAATCCAATTGTCGGGCACCAAATCATTGAGGGTTTTGATCTTCGTTTTGTTTTTGATGGCTAGGCGGTTTAACAATATTCCGACGGTAATGAAGTCGCGGTAAGGCAAAGTAGAGGCCGCCTTAAAGGCTTCTTTGCTCATTTTTTCCTCGCCGATGGCCAAGAAAAGGTCTTTGATCGGCATGCTTGAAAGGAAATAATCGCCAACGAATCTTTCGTTATCCGCGGAAATCACGGCGGTTATCGCGCCTTGTTCGTTTAATTCGATCTTGGAGACTTGTTTGCCATAGAAGAATTTGACGCCTCTTTCGACGAGGATATCGCGCATTCTTTCGTATAATTCCCCTGGTCCGTATTTGGGGTATTTGAATTCCTCGATAAGGGTGGTTTCCACATCTTTTGGTTTTTTCTTGAAGGGTTTGCTAAGGGCGGACCCCAAAGCCTTCCATAAGGATAGCCCCTTGACTCTTTGGGCTCCCCAATCGGGTGAGAGTTCCTTCGGGGAGACGCCCCAAAGCTTTTCGGTATAATCTTCGAAGAATAGTTGGTAGAGGGGCTTGCCAAAACGATTGATGTAGAAATCCTCTAACGAATCTTCTTTTCGTTTATGCAAACTGCTCCCCAAATACCCAAAGCCGCAGCGGATAGTGCGCCAAAGGCCCATATTGACAAAGGTTTGTAGTTTAAGGGAAATAGGATAATCGAAGAATTTCTTCAAGAAGTAGATACGGGAAACGCGTCCTCTTATAAGCATCACGTTATCGCTTTTTTCGGGATCGGGGCCACCTATCGCCCATTTCTTTTCCCGTTTCAAGGCGATATCGTCGAGCGCGGGAGCACCTTGGGTGGGCATAAGCTCTTCCCATAAGGCGTTGATTCGCTCGCTTTTGCTAAAGAAGCGGTGGCCGCCGATATCCATGCGGTTGCCTTTATAAGAAGCCGTTCGCGAAATGCCGCCGACATGCTCCTCGCTTTCTAAGACCACGATTTCATAATCGCCGTTCTTCGATAATTCATAGGCGGCGCTTAAACCGGCGGGTCCGGCACCGATGATAACGACCGTTGGCTTCGACATAATCTTCCTCCCGCGTGTTCTTAGATAACTATAAGCGTTCTCTCCTCTAGAAGAAATAATGACCTCTTGCTCTCTCCTAGGGGAATATAGTTATGGCGATGCTTTGGGTATTGATGGCTATTAGCTCCGCCATAGCGACGAGTCTTACGAATATCCTGGCTAAAATAGGCATTAAGGATGTCAATAGTGATTTCGCTTCGGCTTACCGCACGCTTATCGTGCTATTTTGCTCGGCTCTTTTAATGCCTTTCTGCCAGCAGCTTTTCGTTTTTTCCCGAACTAACATGACAAAATCATCTCTTTTTGTCCTTATCGGGTTTAGCAACGGGGGTATCATGGCTTTGCTATTACCGCGCTTTGTAACTAGGCAACATTAGTCAAGTCGCCCCCATCGATAAATCGAGCTTCGTCCTCTCTAGCATTCTCTTCCTCGTTTTTTATGACGAAACGACGCATAATGGAGATCCTTTGACTATTTCGATGTCGCTTTTGGCTATGGTTCTTATGCTTGGCGGAACGTTACTTATGATCGAAAAGAAGGATGTGGCCATCAAAGACGGGAACAAATGGATGATTTACGCCGTTTTGAGTGCCACCTTCGCCGCATTGTTGTCTTTCTTCGTCAAGTTGGGATTGGTAGTACCTCTAGTTCATCTGGTACCTTCCTAAGGGCAACGGCCGTTTTTCTTTTCGCCATGGCCATCGTTTTGGCTAAGAAAGAGATTCCCAAATTAAAAACGGTTGGGAAAAGGAATTGGTTGTTTCTCACCCTTTCGGGGGTGATGACCGGGGTTTGTTGGTTTTTAGGATACGCCGCCTTCAATTACGAGGGGTCAAATGCCGTTACCATAACCTCCGTTGGCAAATTCTCCATCGCTTTGACGATGCTCTTTCTCTTTCTTGTCCTCAAAGAGAAATTCAGCAAAAAGATGCCATTCGGCCTGTTGCTATTGCTAGGCGGGATCGTGATAGTGGCGGCCTTCGCCTTATAACCATCATTCTAATTCGATCGTGGCGGGCGGCTTGCTCGTGAAATCATAAAGGACGCGGTTGACACCGGCGACTTCGTTGACGATTCGGTCGCTTACCCTCGTTAGGAAGTCATAAGGGAGGGCCATGGGCGAGGCGGTCATGAAATCATCGGTTTGGACGGCCCTAAGCACGACGGCGTATTCATAGCTTCGGTAATCCCCTTTGACCCCGACGCTTTTCATGTTGGAGAGGGCGGCAAAATATTGAGAAGCGTTCTTATCAAAGGCACCTTTGGCCATTTCCTCGCGGAAGATGGCGTCGGCTTCTTGGACGATTTTGATTTTTTCGGGGGTTACCTCGCCGATGATACGAATTCCTAACCCCGGGCCGGGAAAGGGTTGCCGATTGACCAAGGAAGAAGGTAACCCCAAAGAGAGGCCAAGACGCCGCACTTCGTCTTTGAATAGATGGTCGAGAGGCTCTATTAATCCTAAAAAATCGATATTCTTTGGCAAGCCGCCGACATTATGGTGGGATTTGATTTTAGCCGAGATCCCTAGCCCCGATTCGATGCGATCGGGGTAGATCGTTCCTTGGGCCAAAAAACAGGGTTTTGTGATCTTCTTTTCTTCCTTTTCAAAAACATCGATGAAGGTTTTGCCGATGATTTTGCGTTTTTCCTCGGGCTCGCTTACGCCTTCAAGGGCTTTCAAAAACATCTTGGAAGCGTCCACGGGGCGAAAATCTAATGCGAATCGCCCTTCTTTTCCAAAGACCTTCCGAACTTCGACGGCTTCATCTTTCCTTAATAAGCCATGGTCAACGAAGACGCAGATAAGATGCTCGCCGATAGCTTTATCGATAAGGGCGGCAGTGACTGCGCTATCGACGCCGCCAGAGAGGGCGCATAGGACGTAATTATCGCCGACTTTTCGACGAATGGCGGCGATGCTT
Source organism: Bacteroidaceae bacterium (assembly GCA_963624045.1). Taxonomy (GTDB): domain Bacteria; phylum Bacillota_I; class Bacilli_A; order RFN20; family CAG-826; genus UBA4951. Next base: position 14,681 of record CAVFNI010000006.1, on the reverse strand, counting down.
TCGTTGATATAATCCTCCATTTGCCATGATTTATTGCATTTGGCGATATCATAGACGAAATTGGCCAGAATTTGCTTCCCATAGACGGAATGTTCCACTTCGGGATGGAATTGAACACCGTACAATTTTCTATTTTCGTCCGCAAAAGCGGCGTTTTTCGTCGTTTCGCTGGAGGCAATGACACTAAATCCATCAGGCAATCTCTCGACATGGTCGCCATGGGACATGAAGACGTTATGGGTGAGGGGGATATCCTTAAGCAAAGGAGAGGCGCAAAGATTCTTTATAGATGTCAATCCGAATTCCTTTTTCTCGCAGGGAATGACCTCTCCGCCTAGTTGGTAAGCCATTTCCTGCGCTCCATAGCAAATGCCTAGAATCGGTTTGCCAAGGGCGAAGATTTCTTTATGGACACTGGGGGCGCCCTCTTCATAGACGCTGCGCGGGCCGCCCGTGAAGATGATCCCCTTTATACGTGGGTCTTCTAATTTCGTTAAAGGGACGTTATAGGGCCAGACCTCGCTATAGACGGATAAATCCCGCACGCGCCTGGCGATTAATTCGTTATATTGCCCTCCGAAATCGAGGACGACGATCATTTCTCTTTCCATGCTTCTCTCCAATTCACGATATCTTAGCAAAAAGGGGAGAGAAATATCATCCTCTCCCCAAATTCCTTATGATGTTTTGATTAAATCTTTAACGCAGCCTTCATTATATAGATGGCCAAGAAGGCGGCGGAGCAGCAAGCGACGGTGATGTCGCTCTTTTTGAATTTGCCAGCGGCCAAAGTCATGATGGTGTAGGAGATAAAGCCCCAAGCGATGCCATCACTGATGCTATAGGAGATGGTCATCACCAAGATGGTGAAGAAGCCGCTTCCGACAGCGATCCAGTCGTGCCATTCGAGTTTCTCGAGGTTTTTGAACATGCAAACGCCGACATAGACGAGCGCTAGCCCTGTGACGGAGCTAGAGGAGAACATGCCAAGGGCCGGATAGATGGCTAAGCTCAAGGCGAATAGCAAACCAGTCACGACGGCAGCTAAGCCCGTCCTCGCCCCAGCGGCGACGCCGGTGGTGCTTTCGACGAAGGAGGTGACGGTGGTGGTGCCGCAAACGGCGCCAAAGCAAGTGCCGATGGCATCGGTGACCATCGCCGGACGATCGTTGACGGTGATGTTGCCATTGTCATCGACCATGCCCGCTCCCGCTTCAACGCCGACTAAGGTGCCGGCGGTGTCGAAGAAATCGACGAAGAGAAGAGCGAAGGTGAAGGCGATGGCCATGGGGTTGGCGAAGGCATCGAATCCATAGAAGCAGCAGCCAAAGATTTTACCGATGTTGCCAAGTTCGCTGATGTGGTAGCTAGAATCGTAGAAGGTTGGCATGCCAGCGACGCCAGCTTGACCCATCGAAGCGCAGACGACGCCCATTAAAACGATGCTGATGATGACGGCGAATTTGGAGACCCAGAAAGACCATTTCTTATTTTGTGGCAAAGAAGAAAGGACCAAAACGATGACGACACCGACGATGCCCATGATGACGGCGGGGCTAGTAAAATCGCCAAAGGTAACGGCGGTCGCGGTGCTTGGAACGATGATGCCGATGTTTTGGAAGCCGATAAAGGCGATGAAGAAGCCAATGCCGGCGGAAATGGCGAATTTAAGCGATTTAGGGATGTTTCTGACAATCCAAGCGCGTAAAGGAGTAAGGCTGATGATTAAGAAGAGAACGCCGTCAAGCAAGACGATGCACATCGATTGAGCGAGGTTAAAGCCCATGCCAAGCATGACGGTGTAGGCAACTAAAGAATTGATGCCAAGGCCGCTGGCAAGACCAACTGGGAGTTTGCCATAGAATCCCATCAAGATGGTGGTAACGGCGGCGCTGATGGCGGTAGCGGCGAAGATGGCGGCGCGGACTTCGCTGACGGTTGCCCAGACATCGCCATAGATTAGGATCGATACAACGCCATCGATAGACGTTTTGACGTTAGAAGCGGTGTCGACGCCGGTGAGAATGTTGGCCCAGTCGCCCGAAAGCATGTTGGAATTAAGCGGCAAGATGTAAAACATCGCCAAGAAGATGATGAGACCACCGATGAGTTCCCTAACGATGCTAGAGCCTCTTTCGGAGATGTGGAAATAGCGGTCTAAAAAGCGCCCGAAACCAGTTTTGGGGCTCCAAGATCCATTTCCATTAGACGGAGATTCGGCCATAATTGCTTCTTCCATGGTTACCCTCCTTATGAGAAGAATGCTGTCAGAAGCATAATGGGGTAAGAAGGTCAGAGAGACAAAAAGCCGAAAGAGCTGCCGTTTCGCTCCTAGGGATTTTCGTCGTAGTGCCCAGTTTTGAGGAGAGGGCGTAGAGACTGCTGGACCATATTACCGGCATATACGACTTCGACTGCCTAATTTTAAAAGAAAACCACCCCCTTTGGTGGTGAAAGCACTTTCATTTTTGGTTACATCTTTCATCTTGCCTCCCCTTTCCTTTGGAAAGAGGTTTGGAAAATATTTTTGAGGTCGAAAATCGTTTATAAAAAATGATTGTTTCCGTCCCCTTTCCTTGTTAGAGTTTTCTTCCGGAAAGAAAAATGGAACTCCGGAGCTTGAAGCTGAAACCTCTTACCAAACGTAGGGGGATTTTTTCTTCTTTACGGGTTCCTTCTTCCCAAATATTCATCTCATTTATCAATTTCAGGGACTTAGACTTCTAGGTCCCTTTTTTCTAAAAATGGGATGGGAAAGAAAAGGAGGGCTTAGGCATGGACCAAGCAAAAAAGCTCATTCTAGATGTGAATGAGAGCCCCAAGAAGATCTCCGAATGGATCATCTTGGCTATTCAACACGTGCTGGCGATGTTTGTCGCTTGCATCACCGTACCATTACTGGTGTTTTCTTCGGCGACGGTAGGGAACGGGTTCGCCAATTCGGGCGCCGTTGTTCCTTACGTCAATATCAATGGCGTTAGCTTAGCGCAGACGATGATCGCGCCGACATTAGTCGCAGCAGGCGTTGGTACCCTTATTTATATTCTTCTTACGAAGATGAAAAGCCCGGTCTTCTTAGCTTCCAGCTTCGCTTATATCGCCCCGATGTGCGGCGGCCTTGCTTTGGGGGCCATTCCTGTCAAAATGGGCGCTGAAGGACAAATCGTTGAGGCGCTCGCCGGCGACACCGTCATCGGTTATATGGGCAACCTTTGGGCTTTGCCAATCGGCATGGCTATGGTCGGCCTCGTTTATGTCATCGTGGCCATCGTCATCCGCTTCGCCGGGGTCGAATGGCTCAACAAACTTCTTCCGACCGTTGTCATCGGACCCGTCATCATGGTCATTGGCCTTGGCTTAAGCGTCAGCGCCGTCAATAACCTTATGGCTTCTAGCGGCAGCGGCGACAGTTATAACCTTATCGCCATTTTATCGGGCCTAGTCGGCATGGCCGTCACCGCCATTTGCGCGCATTACGGCAAAAAGACCTTGAGTCTCATTCCCTTCGTCGTCGGCATGCTTGCCGGATATCTGACCGCGGCGATCTTCACCGCCATCGGATATTATGGTTGCCACAACGATTATTTCCATATCGTCGACTTCTCGCCGATCGTCAATAATTTCACCAACATCGGCGTCAAGAGCTTCATCGATTTGCCTAGCTTTGTTTTCTTACCTGAGAATTTCAACGCCGCCGTCTCCGTGACAGGTGGCCAAATCGGCAGCATCGCGCTCCTCTTCATTCCCGTTTCCTTAGTTACGATTTGTGAGCATATCGGCGACCATAAGAACCTTTCTGGCATCATTGGACGCGACCTCTTAGAAGACCCCGGCCTTTCGAGGACTTTGGCGGGGGATGGCATCGCCACCGCCGTCAGCGGTCTCCTTTGCGGCGCGGCCAATACGACTTATGGTGAGAACGTCGCCGTCGTTGGCGTTACTAAAGTCGCCAGCGTCAAAGTCATCATCCTCGCTTGCATCATGAGCATCTTGCTCGGTTTCCTTTCGCCCATCATGTGTGTCGTCCAGACGATTCCGACTTGCGTTACGGGTGGCGTTTCCTTGCTTCTATATGGCTTTATCGCAGCCAGCGGCGTTAAAATGCTTATCAACGAGCAGATCGACATGTCCAAGACCAAAAACATCTTCGTGGCTTCCGTCATCCTCGTGGCGGGCATTGGCGGCCTCATCATCAGCTTCGTTATCAAAGATACGACCGTCACCATCACCTCAACCGCCGTCAGCATGCTCCTTGGCATTCTCATGAACGTTATGCTCCGTGATCCTAAACAACCGCAAGAGCCTAGCTCCAATAACTAACCAGGAGAAAAATATGAACATCAAAGACTATCCTAACGTTACCCTCTTATCCCATCCTTTGCTCAAACACAAGATCTCCCATTTGCGGATGAAGGAGACCCCTACGGGCGAATTCCGTCAATTCGTCAAGGAAATTGCCATGATGGAAGGCTATGAAGCCCTTCGTAGCCTCCAAACGGTTCCCGTGACCGTCCATACTCCGATTGAAGACAGCGTTGAGCCGATGGTGGAAGGAAGCAAACTTTGTTTCGTTCCCATCCTCCGCGCTGGCATGGGGATGGTCGATGGCTTGACTGCCTTAGTGCCGACGGCCCATGTTGGACATATCGGTTTATATCGCGATGAAGTGACCCATGAACCGCACGAATATTATTGCAAGCTCCCTAGCGGCCTTGAGGATATGGACGTTTATGTCCTTGATCCGATGCTCGCGACGGGAGGCAGCGCCATCGACGCCATCAAGATGCTAAGGAGCCATGGCGCCAAAAAGCTTTCCTTCATCTGCATAATAGCGGCCCCCGAAGGGGTGGAGGCCTTCGTCAAAGCCAATCCCGATGTGCCGCTATATATCGGTGCTTTGGACCGCGAATTGAATGATCGCGCCTACATCTGCCCCGGCCTTGGGGATGCTGGCGACCGCATTTTCGGGACGATTAAGTAATTAAAAAGCACCTCTCTTTCGCCAAACGAAGGAAGGTGCTTTTCTTTTAGCGGTCGATAAGCTCATCCATCGCACGCACCTCTTCGGGGGTGGGCACATAGATGTAGGGGTCGTTGCGGTGGAGCTCACGGTAATCGAGCCCATATCCAACGACGAATTTGTTTTCTTTTAAGGTCTTGCCGACATAATCGATTTGCACGGGCACTTTCCTTGCGCACGCTTTATCTAGGAGAGCGGCGACGATGATTTGCTTAGGCTTGTAATTGTTTTGGAAATGTTCGATCAAATATTTCATGGATAGACCTGTGTCAATGACGTCTTCGACGATGACGAGGCTGCGCCCTTCGACATCTAGCTTAATATCTTGTTTGAGGACAATGTTGCCAGTGCTTTGATCGCCAGAATAGCTGGATATTTGGATATAGTCGACCAATGTGTCGATGGATAGGTGTTCGATAAGGTCGATCATGAAATTGGCCGCCCCTTTCATGACGCAGACGAAGACGGGGAGCCTTTCGTCGTTTTTAAGGCGCTCGCTTAATTCCCTCCCGATGCGGTCGGTCGCTGCGATGATTTCTTCATGGGACATCACAAGTTCTTGCATTTGATTCACCTCTTTTGGAATAGCCTAATGACGTTAGGCGCGTTTATTTAATAATCCAATATAAGACATTTTTTCGCGTTTAGGTAAAGAAAGCGCTATCTCAAAGAAAAAAGCAATTCTGGAAAGACATTCTGAATGTCTCGTAGCATAATAAAATGTCATAAAGGTAAATGCCTTGAAAAACAGAGGAGAAAGTAGTCATCATGCTCGACAATGCGATTTTATTCTCATTATCCGCCAACCAGGATTTGGCTTCTTCAATCGCCAAGAAATTACATGTTTCCTTGGGTCAAAGAAGCATCAAGCATTTCCCATCGGGGGAAATCATCGTCGAGCCGTTAGAGACGGTGCGGGGAAAGGATGTCTTCATCATCCAATCGACTTGCCCGCCCGTTAACGACAATTTGATGGAAACTTTGATTTTCGTGGACGCTTTAAGGAGAAGCAGCGCTAGGGAAATTAATCTCATCATCCCTTATTTTGGCTATGCTAGGCAAGACCGCAAGGCCAAACCGCGTCAGCCGATTACGGCTGCTTTAGTCGCTCACTTATTGACGACGGCGGGCGTCGACCGCGTGGTCACCGTCAATCTTCATGCCGCCCAAATCCAAGGCTTTTTCTCATGCTTGGTCGACGATTTGACGGCGGTTCCTTTGCTTGGGCGCGCCTTATTGAGCGAGCATCCCGATTGTTCGAATATCGTGGTAGTCTCCCCTGATCATGGCGGCGTTACCCGCGCCAGACTATTGGCTGAGCAATTGGATGCGCCACTAGCCATCATCGATAAGCGGCGCAATTCTAAGCTCGAACCTGAGGCGATGAGCATTATTGGCGAAGTCAAAGGCAAGGAATGCGTTATGATCGACGACATGATTGACACGGGCAAAAGCGCGGTTATCGGTGCCAATGCATTGTTAGCGGCGGGTGCCAAAAACGTCAAAATTGCTGCCACCCACGCCGTCTTTAGCGATCCTTGTTACGATCTTCTTTCTAGTGGCCCATTCGAAGAAATTATCGTCACCGATTCCATCCCTCTCGATGAGCGTTTCTCCAAACTTAAGACCGTGCGCGTGGTGCGATTAGCTAGCATGTTAGCAGAATGCATCGATCGCATCGTCACCAATAACCCCCTCTCCGCCGTTTATGCGGCCTACGCATCCAATGAGGATTTCAAAACGAATAACGGCGATTAGTCGCCGTTTTTTGTATAAAGGAGAAAAACATGAAATTAAGCGACATCAAATTGGGTCTTACTTATGACGACATTCTTTTAATACCGCAACGCTCCGAAGTGGTGCCTAGCGAAGTATCGCTCAAGACATATCTAACGCCGTCGATCGTTCTTAATATTCCCATTGTTAGCGCCGCCATGGACACCGTCACCGAGGCGCCGATGGCCATCGCTTTAGCCCGTGAAGGCGGGATCGGTATGATTCATAAGAATATGTCGATCGAAGACCAAAAGAAAAACGTTGAATTGGTCAAACGCAACGAATCGGGCATGGTCCTAGATCCTATTACCCTCCGTCCTGAGCAAACTGTCGCTGAAGCGGAGGCTTTGCTACATCATTATTCCATCTCGGGACTCCCGGTTGTCGATAGGAATATGAAACTCATCGGCATCGTAACCAACCGGGATATCCGTTACCTTAAGGCCGACGAGACGCCCGTCGAAGAAATTATGACCAAAGATAATTTAGTTACGGGCAAGGAAGGTATCACTTTAGAAGAAGCGCAACTCATCTTATGGAAGAACCGCATTGAGAAATTGCCGATTGTCGATAAAAACGGCATCTTGGTTGGCTTAATCACCTCTAAAGATATCGATAAGAAGAAGGATTATCCCCAAGCGGCCAAAGATTCGAAAGGCCGATTGCTATGCGGTGCCGCCGTCGGGGTTGGAAGCAATACATTAGAACGGGTCAAAGCCCTTTATGAAGCCGATGTCGACGTTTTGACGGTCGATAGCGCTCATGGCCATAGCGCCAATATCCTTAAGACTGTCCGAGATATTCATGCCGCTTATCCGGCGTTGCCGATCATTGCCGGCAACATCGTGACTAAAGAGGCCGCCAATGACCTTATCGAAGCCGGCGCTTCGTGCGTCAAAGTCGGCATTGGCCCTGGTTCGATTTGCACGACTCGTGTCGTAAGCGGCGTCGGCATGCCACAAGCCTCGGCTGTTGATGAAGTGAGTTCCTATTGTCGCGATAAAGGCGTCATGGTAATTGCCGATGGCGGTATCAAATATAGCGGCGACATCGTCAAAGCGCTCGCCATCGGCGCCGATAGCGTGATGCTTGGCTCTTTGCTTGCAGGCACTGTCGAAGCGCCAGGCGAAGAAATCATATATCAAGGCCGTCGTTTTAAATCTTATGTTGGAATGGGCAGTTTAGCCGCGATGAAGCGGGGGAGCGCCGATCGCTATTTCCAAAGCGCTTCCACTAGCGCTCGTAAACTTGTTCCCGAAGGGATCGAAGGACGGGTCGCCTTCAAAGGACCGCTGTCGGACACCATTTATCAATTATGCGGCGGCATTCGCAGTGGCATGGGTTATTGCGGCGCCAAAGACTTAGAGGCCTTACGAAAGAACGCTTATTTCGTTCAAATCACCAACGCCGGGCTCCGCGAAAGCCATCCGCATGATGTCAATATCACCGTTGAAGCGCCTAATTATTCCAAACACGGCGAATAACTAAAAATCTCAAAAACCATGCAAAACCCCATCCGTTTATCTGACGAATGGGAGTTTTTATATCAACGAAACACCTCTTGTCTTACGGCTATTTTACTTCGATGGCAACGAGATTTTAAAACCGTATAAAAACAATTTGACGGGATAGGGGGTCGATGGTATATTTATTGACGCACGTTTAGGCGTCATCTCTAGCGGATGCTTAGCTCAGCGGGAGAGCATCGCCCTTACAAGGCGGGGGTCACAGGTTCGAAACCTGTAGCATCCACCACCTGAAACGTGTTCGATACAACTGTGGGCGAATAGCGAAGTGGCCAAACGCGGCTGACTGTAAATCAGCTCCTCCGGGTTCGGTGGTTCAAATCCATCTTCGCCCACCACATCGATTGGGGTGTAGCCAAGCGGTAAGGCAACAGACTTTGACTCTGTCATGCACTGGTCCGATCCCAGTCACCCCAGCCATCTCCTCCGTTAGCTCAGTGGTAGAGCACTTGACTTTTAATCAAGGGGTCGACGGTTCAAGCCCGTCACGGGGGACCATTTTCAAAGGCCCGGGTGGCGAAATGGTAGACGCAAAGGACTTAAAATCCTTCGGGCGAATAACCCATACCGGTTCGAGTCCGGTCCCGGGCACCACATAGAACCATAGGTTTGATACGCTGTATCAGGCCTTTTTTTGAAGGCTTTGTTAATTGGCTCTGTCAATTCTGATAGGGATTAAAACAAGACAAGCGTAGTTCTTGCGCGTAATGGAAGGTACCGCGCCTAAAAATTGGAATGGGACAGAGCCAATTTAAGTCGAAATTTATTTGAAATTCATTCGATATTTACTATGTTTTCATCACAATGAAAATAGAACGAAAACACATAAAAACATCGAAAAAATGATGCCTCGTACGTTTTTATCGCTTCTAAAAACCTGGTTTTCCAAGCAAATGGAACATGTTCTTTTTGTAGATTTCAACCCCAGGTTGGTTGAAGGGATTAACTTCGTTAAGGTAAGCGCTCATGGCACACGCCCTTTCAAAGAAATAGAAAAGATAACCTAAATTAAACGGCGTCATTTCCTCGCATTCTAAGACGATGTTATCGATTTTGGCTGTTTCGCTATGGGCTGCCAAGGTGCCTTCTAGAGCCTTATCCTGTATATACCCCAAATCTTTGCCTTCCAAATAATTGAGGCCGTCGAGGTTCTCTTCGTCGTGTGGCACGGTCAAATAGGCGCGATGTTTCATCAAACGAAGCGTCGTTTCGAAGAAAATTGGGTTTCCTTCCTGGACAAATTGTCCTAAGGAATGCAAATCAGTGGTGAAGGTGACGCTGTCAGGGAGAAGAGATTTCTTCTCTTTGCCTTCGCTTTCGCCGAAGAGTTGCTTGAACCATTCGCCAAATTGCACTAGCGAAGGGACGTATGTGACGAATAATTCAACCGTTTTCGATCTCTTTTTCCACATTTCATGGCGGATTACGGCGTATTTATAAGCTTCGTTTTCCATTAGATTCGGATTGGAGGTATCCTCTCTTGCTTTGGCGCTGCCGCGAAGTATTTCTTCAGGATCGATGCCAGCGCAAGCGATGGGGAAAAGGCCAACGGCCGTTTGAACGCTATAGCGGCCCCCGATGTCATCAGGCAAAACGAAACGAACATATCCCTCTTTTTTGGCCAAAGTGAGCAAGGCGCCCTTTTCTCTATCGGTGGTGGCGAAAATCGCTTTGCGGGCCATTTCCACGCCGTCACGCTTTTCAAGGAATTCCCTAAGCAAGCGGAAGCTGACGCTTGTTTCGGTGGTGGTGCCACTTTTGGAGATGACGTTGATGGCGAATTTCTTATCCTTAAGATAATCGAGAACCGCTTTGGTATAGGAAGGATCAAAGGTTTGGCCTAAATATAGAATTTGCGGTTTCTTATCGTTCAATAGCCCATTGATCGCTTCGATAGCCGCGCGGGCGCCAAGATAGCTTCCGCCGATGCCGCAAACGACGAGAACATCGAAATTATCACGCACATAAGCGGCGCTTTCTTTGATTAGCTGCAATTCTTTCTTGTCGTAATCGATCGGGTGGTCAACCCAGCCGAGGAAATCGCTACCCGCGCCGGTTTTTTCTTTGATCATTTTGTCGATGGCGAAGACTTTCTCCTTGTATTGGTTCCAATCGATTGGCGAAGTTAGATGGCTAACGTTAGTTTTGACGATCATTGTTCTCTCCTTTGCTGTTTTCTTCTTCGATCCATGAAGGCAAGTGTCTTTCTAATTCCGTGAAAGATATGCGAGATGGATCGATGGATATTTTAGCTAACGGCATATGTTTTTCGGCGTTATTCATTTGCTTTAATGAGACGCGCATCGAATTTTCTATGGGATTTATTTCGGTAACTTTGACTTTGTAGATGTTGCCGACCTGAACGAAGGAAGTGAAATTGCGGATGAAGGAATTGGAGAGCTCGCTAATATGAAGCAAGCCCGTTCGGCCTTCGTCAAAGAGCATGATGGCATATTTAGGATAGACGCGCACAACCGTGCCTTCTATGATATCGCCGACTTTGATCTCCTTCATGCTTCTTCCTTCCATTTCTCCAATTCGTCAGGGGTGGTGATTTTGATGTTTTCTTCTTCACCATCGATAAGTTTAATCCTTTCTGGATAGACGGAAAGATAAATCGAACCGTCATCGGTGAAGGAGGATAAATCTTTTTCTTTTGCCAAAAACGCTTTATATAGCTTTTCGAAATGAAAAACTTGCGGCGTTTGGACGCGGTAGATAGTTTTCCTATTCAAATATCGAAGCGATTTTCCCTCATTAGACAACAAGGAATCGTAAGAAGAGATGGCGGGTATAACGGCTTCGTTAGTTTTTGCTTCTTGCATCAGCCTTTCTAGAAGCGTGTTGCTTATATATGGCCTATCAGCATCATGAACCAAGATGATTGAATGGAGATTTGCGGGACATTTTGCGATTTCTTTCAAGGCGTTATAGACGCTTTCTTCGCGGGTATTGCCGCCTTCTAATAAATGATAGGAGAAAGGCTTGGAGACTTTTTTAGCAAGGATCGCTTGGATTTTTCTCTCGTCGCCTCTTGGAATCACGAAATAGAATTCATCGAAAAGGGAGGAGTCGAGCAATTTATTGAAGGTGGCCACAAAAAGAGGTTCGCCTTTTGAGGAGGCAACATATTGCTTTGGTTCTTTTTGATGGGCTCGTTGGCCAGATCCGGCCAATAGAATGATGGCGATGTTCATCTTGGCCTCCCTCTATAGTATTGTAACGCAATCGACGGAAATTAGTTTTCGCTATGCGAAAGGGATTCGTTGATGGCCACGCCTTGAATGATGAGCTGCATGATTTTGTCGATTTTCGAACCTTCGCGATAATCGGCCTTGGCGATGTAATTGACCCTTCCGTCATCATAAAGCTTTCTGACTTTATCACGATTCCCTTTGGGATAAACGGCGATGGATTTGCCGCCGCTATTTTTGGCGATGATCATGGCGGGGATGTCGGTCATCCCATCGCCGATGTACACGATATTGTTATAAGGGACGCGTCTTTTGGTTTTTTTCTCGTTGACGCCGGCATCGTCGGTGGCATCATAAACGCCTTTGGAAACGCGGTAGAAATATTGGGTCTTCTGCGTATAATTAATCACTAATTTCGGCCATAGTGGTAGTTTAGTCTGCGGATCGAAATAGAATTCGCAGCCATACACCATCTTGAATTCCTTATAGATGGGGCAGCCGACCACGATTTCGCGGTTGCCAGAACTTACTAAATAATGCTCTACCTTGACGCCATGCTCTTGACCATAAGCATTAATTCTTCCGAACCACTCTAAGACGCCGGGGAAGAAACGGATGTTCTTGCCCATTTCTTTCAAGAATTCGCTCGTCATCCTAATACCCTTTTCTTCGCATGTTTTAATCATCACGTATAGGTACGATAAGGTGCGTTCGGTTCCTGTTTTATTGGCGAAATCAGTAGTTTTTTGCCAAAATTCATCAGGCGTCATCCCTAAAGCGGGAATGAAGGAAAAATTCTGCATGTCGCTAGTGGCTAAGGTGCTATCAAAGTCGTAGAGGATTGCTAAAATTGGTTTTTTCATAACTTTTAGCCGATATCTTTCGGCTTTTAAGTATAAACCATGTTTTTGACGAAAGCAAAATCGCGAGAATCGCTTTGTTTTTTCTTTTACGCCTCCTAAAATTAACGGCATGGATCCCCTTTCGGTTTTCATTTATACCATCGCCGTCTTCTTCGTTCTTTATCTCGCCTTTTTCATTTATGTCTTTGTTAGCCTTTTGACTTTTCAACGCCGTCTCAATCAAAAATTGGTCGCCTTTAGCGTGCTTTTTAAGGAAAAGAAGGACGTCCTATTGTCCTTTTATGCCTATCTAGATGGGCGAAGAGTGGAAATGGATTCTTCCATTAAGGAAAGCTGTGCCAAGATTTGCTGGCTCCATATCGATTCCTTGAAAGAAAGCGAGGTGCGGCCATTGGTTTCGGTGATTGGCGATTTCCAGAAACGGTTGGTGCTACTAGTCAGCCAAAACGATTCTTTGGCTCAAGACGACGATGTGCGGCGTTTTTTAGGGGCTGCCATGGATATCGACAGCAATTACCGCCGAATTCTAGCGACTTATAATTCCGATATCATCGGTTATGAATATTGGCGAAAGATGTGGTTATATCGTCCTTTGTTCTTTCTTTTCGGCTTCCGAAAACGAAATAGAATCGCCTAAAAATAAAGTTCGTAATCGACTAAGCCGTCATAGAAATCTTTTTCGTGACTGACGATGATGACGGAGCCAGGATAGGCGGCGATGGCGGAATAGAGGGCGTCTTTGGCTTTTTGATCGAGGTGGTTAGTGGGTTCGTCGAAAACTAAGAAATTGCTCTTTTTGAGAGACATCAAAGCAAATCTTGCCTTGGTGATTTCTCCGCCAGAAAGCTCGTTCATGGGCCTCATCGCCAACTCTTTCTTGACGCCCGTCATTCCTAAGGCAGAGCGCAATTCGGTGTTGCTTTTCGTAGGGTAATTCGCGGATAGAAGCTCAAAAGGGGTGAGCTTTAAATCGATACGTTCGTCTTGGCTGTAATAATTGACGCTGATTCCGTCTAGCCAGCGATAAGATCCTCCTAAGGGCGGCAAAAGCCCGAGTATCGTTTTCAAAAAAGTCGTTTTTCCCACGCCGTTTTGGCCTAAAATGGCAATTTTCTCGCCTTCTTTTAAAAGGAAGCTTATTGGCGATAGCAAAGGGGAATCATATCCGATCGAAAGGTCTTCGATTTGTAACGGCTTCTCTCCCACGGGATGAGTATAAGGAAAGGAAAAGGAGATTTTGCCTTCGCCTTTGGCTGGTGCTTCCATCCTTTGAACGTGCGCCAAACGGGCTCGATGGCTTTTGGCCGCCCTGGAACTTGTGGCCCGCACGATGTGCGTCTCGATGAAACGCTCCTCCTTTTTGATGTATCGCTGCTGCGCCTCATAGTTTTTGCGGTATTGTTCCTTATCGAGTTCATGTTGCTCTAAATAATGATCGAAGTCGCCTTTATAACGGGTGATCGTGCCGTTTTCCAAGACGAAGACGACATTGGCTATTTTTCGAAGGAACGCTTCGTCGTGACTGACCACCAAAAAAGCATTTGGATAATCGTTTAAATAATTGGCCAACCATTCGACTTGACCGGCATCTAAGAAATTGGTTGGCTCATCCATGATTAGAACATGCTTTTCCTCAAGAAGCATTTTGATGAGATACGCTTTTTCTCTTTGTCCAGAGCTAAGAGCATGTAAAGGCATCTCCAAATGTTTCTTATCTAACCCTAATCCATCAGTTAATCTTCCAACTTTTTCATCGATTGCGTAAAAGTTGTTTTGGTCCAATTCCATTTGAATCCGTTCGGCTTTTGCAAGGTATTTTTCGAAATTTTCTGGATCTAAAGCGGATTGCTCATAGAATTTTTCCATCGCTTTTTCTTTGTTGTAAAGATCTTTATAGACGCCGTATAAATAGGAGCTTAAAGAAACATCTTCTTCGATTTTTAGATGCTGGTCTAAATAAGAAAAGGTGATGCCGTTGGTCCAAGACACCTTTCCTTTGTCGGGAGAGATGTTCCCGACAAGGATATTAAGCAAGGTTGTTTTGCCAGTGCCGTTGGCACCGACTAAAACGGCGTGCTCACCGTCGTTAATGCGCATCGAGGCCTTGCGATATAGTTCCTTATCGCTGTAATTGAATTCGATGTCGGTGCATTCGAAGAGAGCCATAGGCATGAATATAGCATTCTTCATCCCTTAAAAATAGCCTTGAAATAAAGAAAAAAGCGAGTCGAACTCGCTATTTTGCATTTGGTGCGGGAAACCAGAATCGAACTGGCATGGGTTGCCCCATACGCCCCTCAAA
>CAVFNI010000005.1:0-112873 GCA_963624045.1 Bacteroidaceae bacterium | reverse complement strand
AAGGGCAAACGGTGTGTTATTGGTTATAGTGACCGCTTAGACATTTATGAAATTAATGCCATTAATGATGGTCAAAGTCTTTTTATTTTTAGTCTATCAACCTCAGTAAGCACCTGTTAAATTTTAAAGTTTATGCGCAGTTTGCATTGTTTTTTCGTTTTTTTTGAGTTAATGACAAAGATTTTTAAGCGTTCTTTTATATGGAGACGATGGAGAATAGGAGTAAGAATTTTATTATTTTTTCTTCTTTATTTTGGCTTCTTCGACGGCTTGGAGTTCTAAAGGATTAACCACGCTTTTGTGGGGGATGGGTTTCCAGGTGATTTTCACGAATACGGAGACGATGGAGATAATGATTGAGGTGATATCCCAAAATGGCCAAACGAAGCAAGAAAGGATGGCTTGCCAAACGTTAAGATGGACGCGTCTCCATTCACGTATTATGACGACGGTGCCGGTGAAAAGACCGCCGATGTATATGCCTATTAAATATGATAGAAAGAAATTGGCGGCACTAGCCCACGTTGCAAAACCGGTGGTTAGCCCTAAAGACCAAAAGATGATTTGGTAAATAGTTGACCAAATAAAAGAAAGGAGGGGGAAAGGGAAATAGTGCCAATAGCTATCGTATTTTTGCCATGTCGGTTTCTTGAAGAAAGAATGAGCTAATTTTCGCCCGCAGTTCCACCATATGATGACGCCGCCCTTGCACCAACGGAAACGTTGTCTTAAGGATATTTTCAAGGTGCTTGGTTGTTCATCGTAGAATTCCGCTTCTTCGACAAAACCGAATTTGGCCTCTTTGATTGTTAAGGCAATACTCATCTCGCCATCTTCCAATATTTGATGCCCATGCCAGCCATCTTTTAATAGATATGACCGCAAAGCGAAGCCGGTTCCGGGAATGAATTGAGAATGGCAGCCCAAGACGGCACGAGGGCGGCAATTGGCGATGACGTTTCGATACATGTCGATGCCATGGAAGGCGGTTATCCAATTTTCGTTCAGGTTCTTGACGTTGCGATAGCCAAGGCAGACATCGAAATTCTTTGATACCATCGCATCGTGCATTTTTGATAAGCAATTGGGTGCTAAAACATTGTCAGAATCAAAGAAGAAATAAGCGTAATAATCGTGTTCCAAATCGATGGTCTCCGCCATCTTCTTGGTGCCCCATTCTAAGGCATAGCCTTTTCTAGCGTGCTCGGGATCATGTCGTTCATAAACGGCACACCCCATTTTCCTAGCTATTTCGGCCGTTTTATCGCCTGGCGAGCAATTGTCTGCAATGACATAAATATCGATTAATTCTTGCGGGTAATCCTGAGCGCGGATGGAGTCGATGAGATTGCCTAAAACCGCTTCTTCGTTGCGAGCCGATAATATGAAGGCATATTTCTTGTCTTTTGGTTGCTCTGGGTAAGTTTTTGCTCTAGCAAAAATACCCACCAACAAATAAAAGAAGCAATAGCAATTAAGAATTCCAAAGACGATGGTGACTATGGAAAAGATTAACTGAACATAGGCTTGCGGCGGTATTGCGGCTCCATTCTCTATGGCCTCCATAATTAAATCAATGCCGAGGAAGCCGTATATCCAATCTTTAATGTAGTCCCAGAAAGCCATGCTTAGTTATTGTATCAAGCCGATTTCTTTTTACTATACGTTTCAATTCAAGTAACCAACTAAAGCGGTTTCTTTTTGTTTAGCATATAGCGATCCATTTATAAGAAAATGAACGCGATTTGCGGATGTTTTTTTGATTTTATAGGCTCTTTGGCAATAAAAATGCTCGTTTCTTATAAGGCCGCCACATGAGGAATTTAATCTTCTTCGCCACGAATGACATCAAAGTCAATTAAACGGAAACAAATAACCTTATAATCGCAACGCCATTTCTAGTCGGTTTCGAATATAAAAGAGGCAGGTAAGTCCAGCAGCTTATTGATTTCATGTGATGACGATCTTAAGCTGCCGAATTTGTTATCTTCTTTTGTGCGGCGAGGCGAGCGCTGCTTCCCCTTCAAGAACTCGTTTATCAAATGGGATTTCCGTTTCTTCTTTGACCATAAATGACGCCGAACTCTTTCTTGACGATCAAAAACCCTTTGCTAATTCTCTTGATTCTGTTTTTTGCCTATAAATATGATTATTGGCTCTTGAGTTATTAACTGTTTAGTTAGCAACATTAGATTATGCTTTTTTTCAACTAAATATGAATGCCAGTTTCGTATTTTTGATGGCTTAAACCAACGAAAGATAAGTCATATCTTTTGTTGTTGAAGTCAGATCTTTTGATTTCAATGGTATAATTCGAATATCTCTATTCGATGGAGATTTAGCAATCACGTTTACGAAAAAGAAGGGGGATTTGCTATGATTTTATCAATTGGTGAGATCCTTTTAGATATTTATGAGGAAACACGAAAAGATGTGATGGCTATGAAAGCCAGTGTTGGCGGAGCGCCATATAACGTGGCCGCCAATATCGCCCTTAACGGTGGCGATAGCGCTTTCTATGGCGTCGTTGGCAAAGACCCTTTTGGCGATTTTGCCTTAAAAGAATCCAATCGCATTCCTTTTAAGCATTTATTGTTGGAACAAACGGAACAGGCCAGTACTACCTTAGCGGTTGTCTCTTTGTGCAATGGAGAGCGATCCTTTAATTTCGTTAGGAACCCTGGTGCCGATTGGATGTTGGATTATAAACGCCTCGATTCGTTCTCGATTAAGAAAGGCGACATCGTCCATTTTGGCTCATTAATGCTTTCTGAAGATGAGGGTTTCGATTTTTTGCTGAGAAGTATCCGTTATTTCCAAGATAAAGATGTGTTTATTTCCTTCGACGCCAATTTGCGGCCATCTCTTTTTAAAAGCAAAGCCGTTATTAAGGAGCGATATCGCAAAGTCTTTTCTCTCGTCGATTTCCTCAAATTAAGCGATGAGGAATTGTTGTTCTTTGACGATCAAGAAGAGCCAGCTGATTTTAAAAATGAATTCATGAAAGTGAACGCCACTTTATTCGTGAGCTTTGGAGAGAAGGGAAGCGGCGCTTTTGATGGGGGAAGCTCCTTCTTCGTTCCTAGCAAAAAAGTTACGCCATTGGATAGCACGGGGGCGGGCGATGCGTTCTATGCAACGGTGCTACAAGAATTGGACGCTTATTTATCTTCGCCGAATAAGAAAGAAGCTCCAGATTATTTTGAAATTCTCAAAAACGCCAACAAATCTGGCTCCGATTGCGTTTTGCGCTATGGTGCTCTCCCTTTAAATCAAAGGCCATGATATCCGACGTAATCTTTGCAATCGCCGAATCTATCATTTTCTTTTAGGCGAGAGAAATATTCTCTAAAAGAAAGGCCGTTTTCAAACATATTGTCTATTATCCTATTTATATCAGACGTAGCAACGCTTCCATGTTTAGGGGGGTTACATTAAAGGCTATGTTTTGTTTCAAAGACGGAACTATATTTCAAATAACTGATCGCCATTTATATTAAATAGCACGATATCGGAATATGCGTTCTTTTTGAGACCGTTAAATGTTATTAGTGTTAGTGCTAACTGCTCATGGCCTTTCGTTTCCTCTCTAAATGACTGCAGCTTATTGCGCAGATCTTCTTCGTATTCTTCGCTGATCGCGTATTCTCCGAGGGAATATTTCATCTCGCAGACGTTTATGACCATGTCTCTTCGTTGGATTAAGAGGTCGATTTGGGCGCCCCCTTTTGTTTTTTTGCTTCTCCACGAATATTCTTTGCTTGCGACTCCGCTGATCCCCAAGGCCTTTTTGATCGCGCTTATATTGTTCAAACAAACAATTTCGAAAGAACGCCCGGCCCATGAATAATAGGCTGGAGTGCCGACGAAAGACGTCCAATCATTAAATTTGTTTTCTAGCAAAAAGGATTTTGCAAACAAGACGAAAGAATCGACGACTTGAAAGAACTTTCCGTTTTTATTTGTTTTATAGTTGTCATAAGCTCTTACAAAACCGCTTTCGCATAGTTCCTCTAATGTTGTCGTTAAGGATTTTCCATTTTCGACGCTCGTGACCTCAGATAATTCTTTTCTTTGCATACCGCCTCTTTTTTTCGTGAGGGCTTCAATGATTTCCCGATGTTTTCCTTTCAAAGAGAAAAGCGATTTGAAAAGCGCTTGATATTCGTCGTGCAATTGTCCATTTTCCTTAAAACATAAGCGATTTATATTTTGTGCTAAGCTGAGGCTAGGATTAAGCATTTCCCAATAATAAGGAACGCCGCCGAAAACCATATAACAATCAATTATTTGTTTCTTTTGATAATTGAGTTTCAAATAATCGCTATAAAGAAGGCATTCGCCCAATGTGAATGGCAATAAGTGTATTTTCCTTGTAAGGCGGTTATAAAACCCCCCTTCATCCTTAACCATGTTTTTCATGATCCAACTGGTTGCGGAACCGCAAACAATGAGGATTAAGTCGTTCTTCGTTGACGCATAAGTGTTCCAAAATAAATCTAAAGCTGCCTTAAAATCGCTTCTTTTGGTGTCTAGCCAAGGAACCTCATCAAGAAAAATTATGCGTTTGCGGGAAGATGGCTCGCGATAAACATTGTCGCTTTCTAACAATTTCTTTAAAGCCTCAAAGGCATCAATCCAATCTTTTATTTTGCCAGGCTGTTTCAAACCATATTTTCTCAAGGCATTCGTGAAACCCTTTAACTGGATTTTGGTCGTGTCGTTATTCGTCCCGCTTGCGTAAAAAGAAAAATTTTCATCAAAAAAATTTTTGATAAGATAGGTTTTACCGATGCGTCTCCTTCCATAGATTACGACGAATTCTGGTTTTGGCGACGTGAGACACGAACGTAATTCGCTTTGTTCTTCTGCCCTTCCGATGATATCCATGTTTTTTGCTCCTATTTCCCTAAAATTTGTGTTTTATTATATGTTTTAGGGAATTATGCATTCATATTATACATGGTTTTTTGTTATATGCATTTATATTTCCCTAAAATTTGTGTTTTATTATATGTTTTAGGGAATTATCTAAAAAAGTTCCGACAAAATCTATGTTTCCGTTTTCGACTTTTTTCCGCGATGAATATTATTGCGTGCGTTGATCTTTAGGTTAATGCACGTCTTTCAAGAGAGCTAAATAGCAATCAATAGAACGCTTTTCAAAAATGATTGGCGATCTTTTTTATTGCGAGTTGCTGGGGGAACGCTTTTAAGATTGTAAAGAGATTGTCTGAAAATGTTTTCGCATGCGATTTCCTTTTAATAATCAAAAGATGATGTAAAAAGGAATTTATTGGCTTCATGAAAGTGATTTTCATTAGTTAATGACGATACATTTATCTTGTAAATTGATAGCGTTCCACATGAATTGAAAAATAACAAAATACGTATGATAATACTTATGATGATGAGGAATCCCAAAAATCATCATTTGGTTGAAATTGATGCCTGAGCAACTGTTTTCGAATTTTACAATTACCGAGAAAATGCTAAATCTAATCTATCGGTATGGTTTGATTAGTTCTCAATTTTTGGCTAGGAACAAGGGGAGAAATGCCTTTGAAGATGGCGCGAGCCGCTTGGCTTTATGCGGCTATCTTTCGGTGCGAAACGAAGGGATTAAAAGCGATCTGACAACCCTTTTAAAAGACGTTCAAAACGGCCCTACCAACGTTTTAAATCGCGAAGCGATGATGTTTAAAAATGCCTCCAATGCTTATAAAAGTCTTCCTGATATGGATCCTTTTTCGCTGATTGATTTCAAAAAAGCTCATCAAATTTTGAATTCATCCTTGTTAAGCCGCGCCGGAACTTACCGAAATAAAGCGGAAACCGTTTTCCACGATAAAGAATGCGTCTTCACCCCAATTAGCGCTAAAAAGGTGCCTACAGCGCTTCGTGAGACCTTTTCCTGGGTTAAGGAGAAGGGCGGACATCTTCCGTCTGTCATTTTGGGCGCAATCATGCACCTGACAATCGTCCTCATTCACCCCTTCACCGACGGAAATTGCCAAATCGCGAGATTTTGGCAGGGGTTATATCAATTTTCCGAAGAAAAAATATTCATCGGCGAGTGCTTAGAAAGGTCTATTTATGCCGATAATAGGCTCTATTTCTCCAAAATAGGCGAGGCAAGAAAAGCGGCGGACGCATCACCCTTTATCGAATTCATTTTGACGGCTCTTATCAGGGGTTTGGAGATGGAAATGAATGGTGCCGAAGAAGCGCTAGAGAAGACAAAATACGTTCGCAAATTATTATCGAAAATGGCCTTTGGGATTCCTTACACGACGGCCGATTTGCTTAACCTCCTAGGTTTGCGGTCCAAGGAAACGTTAAGAAGGCATTACCTGCTCCCTGCTATCGATTCGGGGTTAATTGGCTATGCTGATGCTGCTCATAAAAGGTCAAAAAACCAAGCGTACATTAGAAAATAAATTTTCTAAAAAATAATTGGCACTATTTGTATATATTTGCTAAAAATCAAAAAAATTCGAATAATAGACGATTAATTGAAGTAATTTTGTTTGAAAAGATAATAAATGTATAAAAAATATCGTGGAATATAGATAATATCGTCATTTCCTTCGTATAATCGATAAAATTAGATTGCGAAAGCGTTAAAATTAACCATTAAATCGTTGAATCGCCACGCATATAAGCCCATTCACATATGGACGGCAGTATTCAAAAGGTAAAAAAGTAGATGCGCAACTCAATCGATCTGTTTTTTTGTTTGAATGGCGATTTTCGATATTAGAGTAATCGCCTTTTTCTTGAGGTTAGTAGAAAGCAAAAAATATTCTCGAAATGTTCCTTGTTTCTTCTTTCGTCTTTTCGTGCGACTATGGTCTGTGCCTCTTTTTTGCAATCAAAAATTAGTTCCGACAAGGACGTATTTGTTGATTCTTATCACGATATTCAATGAAGTTTAAGCAAATAAATTGATTAGATAAAAAATGGCTTAAATAGATAAATATCAAATTAATTGTAAACGTTCTTGCAATTCCGATTTTATCTTATGACAACAAAAAATGATTAGATAAATTAGTTTGCGATGATAAGATAAATGCGTAATGACAAAACCTTTTCAAAACGCTCAAACGGAATTAAAAGGATCCTTCTATGAAAGCGAGGAAGCCCTTATTTCCATGGTGAGCATTTTGAATGTTTTTGGCGAGGGAACCATTTATTTTGGGATGAACAAAAACGGGACGCAAAATCCTCTTTTTCCTGCCCATAACCTTCGCCAATCCGTGTTGGACTTCTCTCATGCCATCAAAGAGAGGCTCCGCCCGATTCCCAAAGTAAATATCGAAACGGTCTCTTTTCCCTCTTTTAAGGGCGTGCGCGTTCTTTTTTCTGGTCATGAATTCCCTTATTCGGTCGATGGCGACATTTATTTTCGTCAAGGCGAATATGACCGCGTTATTACTACCGACGAATTATGGGGGATCTTGCACAAGAAAGACGACCCCTCCCTTTCATCCGTTACTGACGATGAGATTCTTAAATCTCTTGACGAGAAAGCCGTTATTTCCTTTCTTCGTCATGGGCGTTTGAATGGAAGGCATCATGAGTTATATGTCGATGTGCCGACATCGCTAAAGTTGCTCGGGCTTCTTAATGACGATTCTTCCGTTTCTATGGATGCCTATTGGCTTTTTTCTAAGAATAAGCCGCTTATTTTGAAAATAGAAAAGGCCACTTCTGTCAACCCTTCTAGTTTTCAAGGCAATATTTTAGAATGCCTCCAAGAAGCTCTCCCCCTTTTAGCGGCTCGCTTCGCCTTGGGAAGGCCGAAGAAAGAGAACGACATAGCCTCTCTTGTCTTTGCTTATCCTTTCCTTTTTGAGGCGCTAGTCAATGCATTCACACATTTGGATTATTCTATTTCGAAAGAAGTGGTAATTGCCTTTGAACCTCAGTACGTTTCCATTAAGAACGCCTTTGCTAAGGGCGGCGAGAAAATTGAACTAGCTCCTTATTTAAAAGGGATACGTGCTTCTAATTATCATAACCCCCGTTTGAATCTAGCCTTCTATATGGGCGGCTATTCTACGCTTGGCTTAGGCTTGTCTCGCTTGGCGGCCAATTGCCAAGATAAGAGAATCCGATATGAAATCATTCAAGACGACGCCTCTTTCGAAATGCGTTTTTTCCGCTTGTCCCGAATGGATGATTCATCGGTAGAGAAACCCAACGATGTTATTTCAATTAAGGAAGAGAAGGCCGCCGATAAAAAGCCATCGCTATCCCTATTTGAGGAAAAGCTGCTCTTTGTCCTTAAAGAGAAGCCGGAGATGACGATCCCTGAATTAAGCCGCAAATTAGGCAAATCGACAGCCACTACGCACCGCGCCATCGCTTCCTTGATGCAAATGGGCGTTCTTTCTCGTCTTGGCTCTCGTAAGAAAGGGCAGTGGGAAGTTCATTCATAAAGTCCACATATCTGCACATTTTCGCTCCTATAAACAATAATGACCGCTTACGATGTATCTTTTTAACGGGCGCTTTAGCCTGATGGAGCAATGTGTTTATGGCTAATAAATGGATTTTGACACAAAATGAAAAGAGGACGGAATATACCGATTTTGAAGAGGCCGTAAGACATTTTAGGTCGGTTATCGCCAAAGAATATAACGACATGGATGAGGATTTTTCGGCTTATCTGATTGACGGCGGCAGATTTTTTATTGCTAAGAGGAGGGCCAATAGCATCACGGACGAAGAGTTTGTTATTGGGAAGAGGTTTAGCTATTTGTTAGGTACGTTAGGTTGCGAAGATGCGAAAAAAGCTTCTTCCGCAGCCCTTTTGCGCGTGCCCCACGATTATTCTTACAAAGGCAAATGTATAGATAATAGTCATTCTTATCCGGACAGAAAGCGGGAAATTAAAGAAAAATTGGAAATTAATATTGTCAAGAAGCGCAACATAATAAACGCCTCCAGCTTATGGAACGAGAATGGGAATGTATGCACATTCAAGAGCAACGCTTTCGCGACTATAGATAGGAATATTGAATATTATTTCATATTGAGCGTCCGGACAGTTGGTTGGCTTCCTCAAAAGGATGTGTACGGAAAAAGATACCGCCTTTCTGTATCTTTAACGCCGCAGACAATTAAAAGAAAGGAGAAACGGCATGTCTAATTTCGATCAATATAAGTTCGTCAACGAAGCCCTCTTGGCGGTTTTCCTTGAAGGAAACGTCTATATCCACGGCAGCACGGGGAGCGGCAAATCCATCTTGCTAATCAAAACGATCAGGTCGCTTTTAAAGATTCCAGATGGGCGGGATATTTATGTCTTTGATCCTAAGATGGGTGAATTCATGGCTCAGTATTTCATTATTGAAGATCAATGCAAAACACCTTTCTACGCCCGAGGAGAAGATAAGATAAAAGAGGCGATATCAACGTTAGAAGAGAGGATGAAAGAGCCATCCTTCAATGGAGCGATGGTCTTTGTCGACGAAATAGGCGCCTCCTCCTTCTTAGAGGAATACATTCTTAAGGAAGGGGTTAGGCTCTTTGAAAATGGCGTTCATTTCCTGGTCGCTTCGCAACGCGATGTCGCCTTTAAGAATTTCTCGAAAGCCCACTTGGAGTTTGTCGGGATCGATTTGTCTAGCGATGCCGGCGTTCATATGCTTAATTTGAGAGCCGCTAAAAGGAAATGATCGGCAAGACTTCTATTATGTTAACGGATTGCTTGACGGTCAAAGAAGCCTTATCGAAGGCGGACGGAAAAAATTATATGAGGAAATATTAAAAACCTACCAAGGCCAAGAGAACCAAGAGGAATGCGCTTTAAGCACGCTTCTATATATCAAAGAATGCCTGGAGATGAGGCCGAATAAGAACAAAAAGAAGGCGCTAGTCATCGTTAGGTTTTGGATGGAACAAGAAGAAGGGGAGGAAGAACCGACCGAATATGGTGACACCTATCTTTTGGAGATGGGCGAAAGGCCTGACGTTACACAATTCCTTATCGATTGCGGCGAAATGCCATCCGTCAAAGGCGATATTGTTTCTCCTCAAGAAGGACACACTTTTAGCGTAGACGTTTTTCCGGCTTCGAAATTAGAAAGCATTGCTTCAAATCGAGATGGGAACGCTAGCAAACAAATCGTGCCTCTCGCTTACGAAATGAGGCCTACTAGAGACATTCTAGGTTATTATTTGCCGTTTCTTATCGTCGAGAAATACGGTTTGGAACGGGTTTTGGCGGTCATTTTGTATGAAATGACCTTCTTTGGTTTTGGTGAAAAGGAACTATCAGAAGCCAAAAAAGCGTTTTGGGGAAGCATAAAAGAAGCCAAAGAAGAGGTCGAAAAGCGGATAAAAGATAAGAATTGATGAGACCGCGTATGGATTTATGCGCGGACCCTTTGAAGAAGCCCATCCGTGCGCATATACTTTAACGCCCTCCTACCGCTCCATGCCAAGCGTTTTGAGCTCGGTGTCGGTCATCTCGTAGAACCCCGATATCCTCTTGTTGTGCTTGGAGCGGTTGTATCGCTCGGCCTCGAGCGATATGACGTAGAGGCCATTCCTTAAGGAATGCATCCCGAGCCTCGCCCTCAGCTTCCTTTTGAGGCACGCGTTGAACGACTCTATGACGTTGGAGGTGTATATGGATCTCCGGATGGCCGGCGGGAATCCGTAGAACGCGAACAGCTCCGGCATGTCCATGTATTTCCTAAACGACGGGTACGTTTTGCCCCATTTGCCGACGAACGCGCCGAGAAGCGCCTTCGCCTCGCTTTCCGTCTCGGCGGAATAGACGGCCTTGAAATCGTCCAATATCCCTTGCCTGTCCTTCTTCCTCGCCCCGGACGACATGTTCCTTCCGACGTGGACGAGGCAGCGCTGCTGCTTGGCCGAGGGGAAGGCCTTGGCTATGGCTTCCGGCATCCCTTGGAGGCCGTCGGTGACGAAAAGCAGCGGGCTGCCGATCCCCCTCTTCCCGAGGCTTTCCAGGCATTCTCCCCATTTCGTCGAGGATTCGCTGGGGAAGATCCGGAATCCGAGGACCTCCTTCCCGCCCTCCTTGGTTATGCCGACGGCTATCATCACGCATTCCCTCTCGTATCTGCCGCGCCCGCCGTCGTAGCTCCTCCTCACGGGGAGCCACGTCCCGTCGAGGTAGGCTATCGGGCGCTCTGGGAGCGGCCCGGAATTGAATTTCTCCGATTGGCCGTAGCTTCCCTGGACGATCGCGAGGACGAGCCTTTCGGACACGTCGACGCCGATCTCGGCCTTGAGGTATCGGCTGATGTCGGAGCAGGTCATCCCCTCCGCGTAGAGCCGGCACACCTCGGCGTCGAAATCGTCGATGCGGCGGCTGTATCTGCCTACGATCCTTTCCTCGAACAAGCCGAGCCTGTCCCTCGGTATCCTCGCGTTTATGACGCCGGCCGCCCCACCCCTGGGGGTGGGGCATTGCCGGCTTTTTCCATACACATAATTCGTCAGTGGTCCCCTCGCTCTTGTGGCCCTTAATATATTTTCGGCTTTTTATGTTATTCAAAGCCAAATTCGTCGAAATTGGCGATGTGCTGCCTGAAGGCGACATGTATTAATACATTTTGATATATCCATTTACATTTGTATAATCATATGTACTCGGAGCTATTATCATGAAACAACTCACCGTCAAGGAATTATCTAAATTATGGAACGTCGAAGAACGTCAAATAACCAGATGGTGCAGGGAAGGGAGGATCCTAGGGGCGAGCCGTTCCGGTAAGGAATGGCTGATCCCCGAAGGATCCTCCAAACCTCTCGATAAGCGGACCAAGGAATCCCATACGGTTATAAATGTCTCATCTAGCGTTAGATATGATGCTACAGAAGGGCGCGAGAAGGCGATATCCGCGTTCATAAATAAATATCATAGGGAACCATTAGGAATCGCCTATACGCCCTATCGTATATGCTTATTGGGCGCTCATAGCGATCATAACCTCGGCAAGATAACGGGCTTTGCAATCAATAAGGGCATCTATATGGCCTATGGGCCGAAGATGAATGGCATTATTGAGGTATCATCGCTTCAATTTGATAAACGGGCCCAGTGGTTCGTAGGGGATACCCCACGAGAGAAGGAGGGGGATTGGGCCGATCATCTTAGGGGCGCAACGATTGCTCTAAGCAATAGATATCCTTTAAGGATCGGCTTAAGCGCCATCCTTGACGGGGAGTTGCCTATCGGTGGCTTATCTAGCTCGGCCGCTGTGATTATTACGTTCCTTAATGCGTTATGTGACCTTAATCATATCCGCATCAAGGAGGAGGAATTAATCAACATCGCCCAAGAGGCCGAGAACAAATATGTCGGCGTGGCTTGCGGCAGGTTGGACCAATCATGCGAGGTATATTGC
Source organism: Bacteroidaceae bacterium (assembly GCA_963624045.1). Lineage (GTDB taxonomy): Bacteria > Bacillota_I > Bacilli_A > RFN20 > CAG-826 > UBA4951. The sequence goes on along the minus strand of CAVFNI010000005.1, from coordinate 100,481 downwards.
AAGAAGGACAATCTGCTATATATGGATATGTTGGATGGGAGTTATAGCAACATTCCCGTTAGCCCTAAGATGAAGCCATATGAATTCGCCATCTTCTTCTCGGGGCTAGAGCGGACTCTAGCCGTCTCTAAATTCAATATGCGGGTGGATGAGTTGCGTAGTGCGTCCTACGCTCTTAAGGCCTTCTCGGGAAGCGAATATGGCAAATGGGAAGATAGCAACATGAGGGATGTGCCATATGAGGTGTATCTAAAATATAAGGATAAGTTGCCTACGAATTGGCGCAAACGGGCGGAGCACTGGTATAGCGAATATGAACGGGTCGAGAAAGGCCGCCAAGCCTGGATCGATGGTGATATCGAGACGTTTGGCCGCCTTGTCTTCGAATCGGGATATAGTTCCATCCATAACTATGAGACGGGATCGGAGGAATTAAAGAAGCTATATGAGATAATGCTACATACCAAAGGCATTTATGGCGGACGCTTCTCGGGCGCGGGATTTAAGGGGTGCTGCGTGGCTCTCATCGACCCTGCATATGAGGAAAGCGTCCTTAAGCAGGTGCGGGAGGAATATCTAGCCGCCTTCCCTGACCTTGCCGACAAATATAGCGCGTTTATCGCCACTAGTAGCGACGGCGTGGATCTAAGGAGATAATGAATGAAGTGCCTTATCTTGGCCGCGGGCTACGCCACGCGGCTATATCCCCTCACTAGAGATTTCCCTAAGCCTCTCCTAGAGGTTAAGGGGAAAGCTATCCTAGATTGGCTGATTGATGATATAGATGGTAGCAAGGATATCGACGAATACATCCTTGTCTCCAATCATAAATTCTTTGATCATTTCCTTTCTTGGGCTAAGGGAAGGAAAGAGAAGATCAGGGTGCTAGATGACGGGACGACTACTAATGAAAGCCGCTTAGGGGCGTTACGAGACATCGAATACGCCGTTAGGGAAGCTAATATCTATGACGATGCCCTCGTCATCGCCGGGGATAATCTGTTGGATTTCTCTTTGGGGAGATTTATTGACTACGCTAAGAAGAAGGGCGCCTCGGCCATCATGAGATACCTAGAGCCCGATAAGAAGAAGGTATTATCTTGCGCCACCGTTATGGTAGACGGCGATGATTTAGTCACCATGATGGAGGAGAAGTCGCCTTCTCCTAAATCCTCATGGTGCGCTCCGCCGTTTTATTATTACCGCCAAGAGGATTTGCTTCGGATTAACGAAGCGATTCTTGATGGCGTTAACGTCGATGCGCCAGGCAGCTTCGCTGCTTGGCTATCGTCTAAGAGCAAGGTGTACGCCATGAAGATGCCAGGATGCCGTTATGACATCGGGGATATAGCTAGTTACGAAGAAGTGGAACGGATATATAAGGGGGTCAAATAGATGATTGAGAAGAATATCGATATCAATGGCAAGAGGATATTAGTCACCGGTGCGGCGGGCTTTATTGGCGCTGCCTTAATCAAGCGACTAATAACCGCATATAAGGACATCGAGATTATCGGCCTCGATAACCTCAACGATTATTATGACCCCTCCTTAAAGAGGTATCGGCTTAAGGAGATAGGGAGGATAGTTAAGGAATACCCTTCCGTATCCTACACGTTCATCCAAGGAGATTTGTCTGATAAGAAGAGGATTACCTCTTTATTCGAGGAACGTGATTTTGATATCGTGGCTAACCTTGCCGCCCAAGCGGGGGTCCGTTATTCGATTAGCCACCCCGATGCCTATATCGAATCCAATGTCATTGGCTTCTATAACATCCTAGAGGCCACTAGGCATAGTTACGATAATGGCAAACGGGGAGTGAGGCATTTAATATACGCTTCCTCTAGCTCCGTTTATGGCTCTAATAAGAAGGTGCCGTATAGCACCGACGATAAGGTCGATAATCCAGTGTCCTTATACGCCGCGACGAAGAAATCCAATGAATTATTGGCCCACGCCTATTCGAAGCTATATGACATCCCTACGACGGGGCTTCGCTTCTTCACCGTCTATGGGCCGGCCGGTAGGCCCGATATGGCTTATTTCGGCTTCACCGATAAGCTATTAAAAGGGGAGAGCATCGATATCTATAATTATGGCCATTCCAAGAGGGACTTTACCTATATCGATGATATCGTTGAGGGCATTTTAAGGGTGATGATGAGGGCCCCAACAAGAACGAAGGGAGAGGATAATCTCCCTATCCCTCCATATCGCCTATATAACATCGGCAATTCCCACCCTGAGGATTTATTAGAATTCATTAAGATCCTCCAAGAGGAGCTTGTGGCGGCCAAGGTCTTGTCGCCCGATTATGATTTCGAAGCCCATAAGAGGCTATTACCCATGCAAGCGGGCGATGTCCCTATCACCTACGCCGACACCTCTCCTTTAGAGAGAGATACGGGCTTTAAGCCCTCCACTCCTCTAAGGGAGGGATTAAGAAGGTTTGCTAGATGGTATTACGAATTTTATTTAGCTAAGGGGGAGAAGGAATGAATATCGCAGTCGCAGGCACCGGATACGTCGGGTTATCCCTAGCCATCCTTTTATCGCAGCATAACCATGTTGTCGCGGTGGACGTCTTATCCTCAAAGGTGGATATGATAAACCGTCATATCTCGCCGATCAAAGACGAATATATCGAAGAATATCTTGCCAACAAGGAATTGGATTTAGTCGCCACGACCGATGGGGAGACGGCTTACAAAGAGGCGGATTATGTCATAATAGCCACGCCGACAAATTATGATCCTAAGCTCAATTTCTTCGATACCACTCACGTGGAGGAAGTCATTGAATTAGTATCGAAGGCTAATCCTAGGGCCATGATGGTCATCAAATCGACCGTCCCCGTGGGCTATAGTCAAGCGATGAGGGAAAAATATAAGACGGACAATATCCTCTTTTCTCCCGAATTCCTTCGGGAATCGAAGGCCTTATACGACAATCTTTATCCTTCGCGCATCATCGTTGGGGCCGATTTGAAGAAAGAGAAGCAGCTTCAATCGGCCCGCGTTTTTGCTTCTTTGCTATTAGAAGGAAGCATCAAGAAAGACGCGCCAACCCTCTTTATGGGCCTAACTGAGGCGGAGGCCGTGAAGCTCTTCGCCAATACCTATTTGGCCCTTCGCGTGTCTTATTTCAACGAACTAGATACTTATGCCTCCGTTAAGGGGTTAAATACCAAACAGATTATCGAGGGGGTTTCCCTCGATCCCCGTATCGGGGATTTCTATAACAATCCTTCCTTTGGCTATGGCGGATATTGTCTTCCTAAGGATACTAAGCAACTATTGGCTAATTATAAGGATGTGCCAGAGAACCTTATCCAAGCGATCGTCGAATCCAATCGCACAAGGAAGGACTTCATCGCCGACGAGGTCCTTAAGAAGGCGGGATATTATTCCTCTAACGCCAAATACGATAAGGGGCAGGAGAAACGGGTCGTCATCGGCGTCTATCGCCTGACGATGAAGAAGGATTCCGACAATTTCCGCTCATCGGCCATCCAAGGGGTCATGAAACGGGTTAAGGCCAAGGGGGCGGAAGTGATCGTTTATGAGCCAACCCTTAAAGATGGGGACACCTTCTTTGGCTCCAAGGTGGTCAATGATCTATCAGCCTTTAAGAAAGAGAGCGATGCGATCATCGCCAATCGCTATGACAAACTTCTTGATGACGTGGAAGGGAAGGTCTATACGAGGGATCTCTTTAGGCGGGATTAGCAGTTTATTGTTACCTTCTATTTTGGCGGATTGTCATAAGACACACATGTTTCGTTATTGGTTTAGGCCCTATTTAAAGAGCCTTTGCGTCTCGCCATATGATAAAAGGCTCTCTAAAATGAGCACAACGTGACAATCAATTTATTCGATGGCGTTAAATCCTATTGAGCAAGGATTTCCCAAGAGCCTTTTTTGTTGGATCCTCGTCTTTTAATCAAACCGACTTCTTTAAATTTTCTAATGGCGCTTTGCACGGTTGTTTTGCTGGTCTTAGTCAATTTGGCTATTTCCGGTTGCGTTAAATTCGGGTTTGAACGCATGCTCTTCAAGATGTCGTTTTCTTTGTTGCTCAAGCTTTTAGCGATGTTTTCGTAAGGTTCATTATCTAATTTCACGAAGGCCTTTTTCCAATTGTAGGGCAAAGTTACTTTGATGAACGATTCGCTTATTTCGAAGGCCTTCCTTCCATAGCGAGAGACAATCAAAGGGTTGCCTTTGCCCGTCCGTTCGCTTAAATGGGTAGCTAGGAAGATGGATGATAATTCCTCATTAACTGGGATGCTATGCCCCTTATAAAACCCTTCGATGGTTTGATTGGGGGCCAATGAGGAAAAGGATGTTATCTCGATCCTGTCTTCGAAGAAGGTGACCATCGGAGCAACCTTCCTCAACCATTCGTTATGGATGAAGGCGTTCTTGACGGCTTCGTTGAAACAATCTTGATCGAAGAGGGGGATATCCTCCCTCACGCCGGTGTTTAGGTGCTCGACGGCTCTAGGGAGGTTAATCGAATCGGCGTAATCGATGATCCTGTCAATGACGGATACGAGGCTTTGGTTCCCGAATTCCTTCACCGAAAAGAGTGGTGACGATTTGTTCATCCCATTAAAGATAGACACCCTTACAGGTATCTCGCCATTGTCCGCCAAAAAGCAAGCCAGCATATTGTATTTGTTTTCGGATGTGAGCAAATGCATATTTATTTTGAAGGTTTCGTCATTGAAGATAAGACCTTTTCCGAGGTAATACGCTTTAAGTTGGTGAAATGAGAGGTCTTGAACGGGGGATTCAGTGTTGATCATGGTTGGATAGCCTTGTATGAGGACTTTCCATAGCATTCCCTCTCTTTCGGGATATTTCTCCAAATTGGCGATGCTAGAACCGATTCTTCCGTACCGCTTCCTACTAAAAGAGGTGGGGACTTTCTTGGCGGCCGGCACGATCAATAGAACCAACCGTTTATCGTCTATTTGCAAATCTTGGAATTCGAAAGCAATCGATGGGGAGAGGTTTCTAGCCAAATAGTTTTGAAACGGCTCTCCCTTAAAATCGCAATGGTAATTTATGCTGGTTCCTTTGATTTCGTGTGAGGCATCATTTATGCCCCATAGCAAATATCCGCATTCTTTGCCATGCATAGCGGCGGCGTTCGACAAAGCGGAAATATACATCCCTATTTCTTCTTTGTTGAACCAGTTTTCCTTGAATTCAAACCATTCTTCTTCGTTTCTGTTAACTAGATCCGAAACGATGTCACGATATTCCATAGACGTTCCTCCATTGACAGAATTTTAGCATATTGGTAGATAAATTGGTAGATAAACTGATAGATAAATCTCCCGTTAATTACTAGATAAACATATATTTTGTTATCAATATATTGGTAGATAAATTGGTAGATAAACTGATAGATAAAATGTCAGGCGATTTTGATTTATTTGAATTCTTAGTGAGGTTTTTAGAATAAATATGGAATTGAACTCCAAATTTATATATATGGGTGAAGCGTGATCGTAAGAGCCGTTATCTAAAAGTGTCGGGCCAACATGAAGACGATATCTAATTGGCTTAGCGTCCTAGAGGCTGGCAATTAATTGCGTTACACGCTTTAACCGGCGTCTTAATCTTTCAAGCAAGCAAGGGGGGCGACCCACACACCGTCTTCTCTTTGATAAGCGAATTGGGTGGCGGTTATAACCATTAGGAATTCCGGCTTTCTCATTTTTTGCCCATCGATCAGATTGGAAAGTCGGAGTAAGTGGCTTGCGCCTTCTTCTATTCTCTCCGAATCGCATAATTTGATCTCGAAAGCAGCCCATTTCCCATTGTCCAAATGGATTATCGCGTCCGCTTCAAGGCCGTTTTTATCGCGGTAGTGATAGACTTCCCCGCCCAGACAATCAGCATATATCTTCAAATCCCTGACGGCCATGTCTTCGAATATAAATCCGAACGTCCTTAAATCGTTTATTAAATCTTCTTTGCCTGCCTTTAGAGCGCGGCACCCGATCGAAGGATCAACGAAATGCCTGGTCGGAGACGACCTTATCGCTGTCTTGCTCCTTAAAACGGGGGACCACGCTTTTATGTCCTCGATCACGCATATGTTTCTAAGGGTGGCTATATATGAACTGATGGTCTCGTCGCTAATTGTTTTGCGCTCGTGTTCTTTGATATCGGAAAGGATGGTCTCGACGCTACATTCGGTCGATATGTTTCTAGCGTAAGAACGAAGGATTGCTTTTGTTTTATTTATATCTTTAGACGCGCCGGGGACGCTATTGATATCGTTTTCCACCAAACCTTCATAATAATTCTTTACGATTTCAATGGAGGTGCTTTCGGATTGTCCGATAGATTTAGGCCAGCCGCCTCGGCAGGCATATCGCGCATAATCCACCAAATCCTTATCGCATTTTGCGGGACGTACTTTTTGGTGGTTAAAAAGTTCATTTAAAGAAATTTCGCCATTGCTATCTAGTGACTCGAACAAGCTCATCGGCCTCATGACAACAGAGGAGATTCGGTCAATGCCGCTATGTTGTTTTTGCGCTTCTTCCTTGTCGTTTAGCGGGGTGGCGCTGCCAGTTAATATAAATTGGCCGAAAGCATCACGTTTATCTATCTCATACCTAATGTCATCCCAAATAAATGGGATGGTCTGCCACTCATCTATAAGTTTGGGCGTTTCGCCTTTTAAGAATAAGTCGGGTGCGTTTTTAGCTAAGGCTATATTTTGATCGCGTTCCTTTCTGTTTTGCATGTAGACAGCGCTTTTGGAAAAAGTTCTGCCGTGGTGGATTTACCACACCGTTTTTGCCCTTTAATCCAAACGGCTCCTGAGCTTTCTAATTTTCTTTTCGGTTTAGATTCGATGCATCTTTTTAAATATTTATTCATGGTTGGCACGTCGATACTTTTTCTTCTATTTGGCAATTAGGCAACGTTTTGTTTGGTAATTTGGCTACATTTTGTCTGGCAATTTGGCATACGAAAAAATGGCGCTGTCCACGTCAACATTTCGTGCGTCTCTATATAGTATCGATATTTAAATTTTAGCCTCCAATGTTTAAATTTTAGACTTTCGAGGCCTATTTATAGTCTCAATGTCTAAAATTTGTCATTTATAGGCTCTGTTCAAACAGGGCCTAATTTTGATCGCGTGTGCCGCGCAAAGCAAGGCGTTTTTTATAACCACGTTTATTTTGAATCTATAAGTTTCTTTTGTGTTAAATCGCGACGAACGTCATGAATAATTCATCCGATGCAAAGCTGCCTTATGGAATAGAGAGGCGTTCTTAGAGAAGATGCATAATGCCGTCTATCGCATTTGAGGCCGAACGGGGTGAATTGCGCGGATAAGCGGATAAAGCCTGAATCAAGATTAAAAAGTTCGTAAATTAAAACACTAATCGCAGTTTCCCCCAAAAATCCGATGGCTCGCCGACTTAATGCAGTTTCGCGGAGGACGGAAATGCAATCGCCCTGTTAATCACGCCTTTTGCTGTGCGAAATTGATTTTATGTACGCTTTTGATGTTTCAAGGCTCTGATTATCTGAGGCAAGCCATGTACTCTATATAGGTTTTTATCGGCCTAGCCTTTTCAGTAAACGCTTTGGGATTTGGCCATTTATAGAAATCGATAGATGAACCGGTAGATAAATCTCCCGTTAATTACTACATAAACATATATTTTGTTATCAATGTATTGGTAGATAAATTGATAGATAAACTGGCGGATAAAATGTCAGGCGATTTTGATTTCTTTGAATTCTCATGCGATGTATTTATAATAAATATGGAATTGAACTCCAAATTTATATAAAGTTGAATCATGATTGAAAGAACCATCTATAAGGAAATTAAAAAGGCCATCAAGGAAAAACCCGTTGTCGTCATCGCGGGCGCTAGACAAGTGGGGAAGACGACGCTTTGCACTGATAAGATAGAAAAGGAATTAGGATTTTCTTATGTCTCCTTGGCCAATCCGATCTTAAGGGCGTCGGCGTTAGAGGACCCACAAGGCTTCCTTTCCTTGCATCCTGCTCCGTTAATCATAGATGAAATTCAAAAGGCCCCAATTCTATTCGATTATCTAGAAGGCGAGGTCGATGAGCAGAAGAGAAAAGGCAAGAACGCTTCTTTGTATATTTTAACGGGTTCCGAAGCTTATAAATTGAAGCGGGGCGTAAGCGAATCGATGCGGGGCAGGGTTGCCTTCGTTCATATGTCGCCTCTTTCTATGTCGGAGATATGGCAAAAGGAGGAGGCCCCGTTTATGGTGTCTCCGAAAGAGAATATGGCTAGAGTGGCCTCTTACCAAATACCGACGTTAGATTTATATGGCTATATCGTCAAGGGCTTCTATCCAGAACTATATGAGAAGGAATTCTTGAATCCATCTACCTTCTATAGCGATTATCTAGAATCCTATCTCAGCAAGGACGTAGACGAGGTCCTTCAGATTAAGGATAAGACCAAATTCTTGAATCTGATGACGTTGCTCGCCTCTTTGACCGGTCAGGAACTCAATTGCTCGGAATTGTCTAAGATCATCGGAGTTGATGTGAAGACGATATCTAATTGGCTTAGCGTCCTAGAGGCTGGCAATTTGATCCATTTGCTTGAACCGTATAACGACACATCCATCAAGAAACAAATCGTCAAGCGACCTAAGGTCTATTTCTCCGATACGGGGCTCGCTTGCTATTTAGCGAAGATAGGAAGCAAAGAGACTTTGATCGCCTCCTATCTTAAGGGGCGCATGATGGAGACATATATCATCAACGAGATCCTTAAGTCCTATTCCAATCTCCGTAAGGATAAAGAGGCCTCCTTTTATTATTATCGTGACTCCCTTCAAAATGAGATTGATTTGCTTATCCTTAAGGATGGGAGGATAACCGCAATCGAATGCAAGAGCGGCGAGCAATATTCATCCAAGGATCTGAAGTCCGTCAACGTCCTAAGGAACGCGCATTATCAAGTAGAGGCCAAGGCCATCATATGCACATCCAAATCGGTTTATCCAATGGGCGATGATTGTTATTTGTTGCCGGTTACTGCGATATAGGGATGATGTCTCGACAAAGGTGATATCCCTATCTTTCATCTAACCACAATTTGCCCTCTTTTAATTGATGGTGTCTTCGCAACTTAAAAAGAGAAATTGCCGACTAATACGGAAGTTACATTACAAATCACCCTAACAAGGAAGTGAAAGATGAAGCGTTGAGGAGATCATTTGAAGGCTTATTTACGTCAATTGGTTATTTGTTGAATGAGACCACGATATTTTGTTTGGCGTTTTGATAACGACGTTCAACTTATTCGCAAAACTTATGTGAACCATTGAGAAACTTTGACTCAGTTTAATCGATTTAGTAAATCCACAAATAGATCTTTTGAAAAATAGGACAAATCTTCGTTGTTAATTACAAATCTTTCTGCGTCTTGTTTTACCTGATCAAAATTCACGCAGTCAAATCTTTCTTTAAGCATTTCTTTTAACAGACCCATATCAAAAGGAGCCTCTTCTTTTATTGTTCCGGAATCGATCAGTTTATTTTTCAAATATATCAAATTCGGCTTAATGCGTTTTTTAATGTAAAAGAGAAAATCGTAATAATCTCTTCCCTTCACATTGTTCTTATGGTTTCTGCATAATATGGCATGTATTTTCCCTGCAAAGAGACTTTCGATATCCAGGACTTTTATATTTGCAAATTCTGGAACATCAAGCCATTTAGAATCGCATGCAAAACCCAACGCTGGATTGCGATCAACTTCAAACTTGATTTTGATTATTTCGTCTTTATGCAATAGTCTAGTCAAATTACCATCTAATTTTAAAGCGATAAATGTTTGATAGGCATTCAGTTTTGCAAACGCGCTTTCAATTGGCGTTAAAACCTTTTTAGGCTTTGTTTCTATGTTTAATTGAATGCCATATCCTCCGGCGACCTCTTTTATTTTTTTGGTAAATGGCTCAAGAGAAAATTCATCGTTTTTTTGATTTAATGTGAAATCTAAATCCTCAGAATATCTGTTTAGAGAATAAAATATCCTGAGGGCAGTTCCGCCGTAGAAACTAGCGCATTTAAAGAAATTGGCTTTGCTAAGACCGATTAAAATTATCTGCTGCAACATTTCTTTCAATCTCAATTTTGTCTCATCTATAGTTTTGGGGCTATAAGAGTCAATGAGATCTTCAATCGTGTTCATTTCTCTTCCTCTCTATAAACTTAACCAACGTCTTTATTGTATTGGAATGGTATTTATCACATATTTGCTTTATAAATTCAAAATCCAATTTCCAAAATTCATTCTCGTCAATTCTTAAGTCTTCAAATAACAAAAATTGCAGATCCTTAATGAACCTAACAGGATATTTGGTATACAAACAATCACACAACGCCTTTTCTTTCGAGGCCATTTTGAATTTTATATTATTTTCTGCTGTATAGAATTTTATACCGAATGGATAAGCATCATTAGGGATGCTCCTATATTCAAATGCTATATTTTTCACGACAAACTTTTTGTAGTTTTTCTTGTTGTAGCAAGCGGAAGAAACGACAGACACATATTCAGGTATTAATCCATAATATGACAAGGCATATTCAAACGATATGTACGAAGGGTCTACAATAACATTCGCAATCACATATTTATCTAAATCCAAAGAGTCGGTATAAAGTCCTTTCTTTATTCGAGTTAGGTAACCTTTTTTAGCTTCTAGACTAATCTTTTGATTAATATTTGAATAATCTTTAAATTTAAGTCCCAGCGTTTCATAATCGTATATCATAGTTAATCTTCCATATATAATATTAATATATAATATTTAGTGTGGCAAAACAACTGTTGAAATATAGGTTATATATTTAAAAAAGAAGTGACGTATACAAAGGCGTTGGTGTTCTAGCTCCGTTTTTGCCATCTATGCGAAACGCGGGAAGCCACTCTAGGCTAATCTCCTCCACGATGTCCTTGTGGAGGCCGCTTCAGCGTCCTTTTCCGATATGCCCCGTTGGCGATTATGCCTACCGCGACACCGATGGCATCTATATCGTTCCTATTGGATGCCTTAAGGATTAGGGTTTCTTATAAGGCTTTATATCCGACCTTAGAAAGACGAATCTAGGCCATATAGCGTTGAGCGATGTGGATTTTGTTTGGATTTATGACACCAATGTCTAAAATTTGTCGTTTGTATAGATTTATATTGCTGTGAAGATCGCCGCTTATCCGCTGGCTTGGCTGCTAGATCGGGTTGCCTTCATTGCCCTCCGTAGACGGTGAAAATCGCGAATGATTTAGCGGCTAGATATTCTCGTAGGCGTCCCGATCGTTTATGTATTCGCGGAAGCGGGGCAAGGCAAGTATCATTTTGCCCCATCCTAGCGATATGATGACACCCTTCTTAAGCAATCGGTCGCGATAACGGGAGAAGGAATCTTTGCTCATGTTGGAAGCGAGCAACAATTCGGCGGTATTAGAGGGGCCGTTAGAAGGGAAGGCCCGCATTAGCTTCTTATCGCCATCGCTTAAGGAAGACCAGATTTTGTCATAGACGTAAGAAGCCAGGAAAGAATCGTATTTGCTTAATAATTCGTCAGTGACCTTTCGGGATTCTTCCTCGTAAAGCAAATATCCCAAGAGCTGAAAAGCGAAGGCATAGCCCTTAGTGAGGCTAGCGAACGTTCTGGCTTTTTCTTCGCTTACGCCCAAAGCCTTTTTGTAAGAGGCAACGATGGAAGAAAAAGAAAGGGGAGAAAGGTTTATCCTTTCGGAACGAAGGAGGAAGGTAAGATTCTTCTCGTTTGACAATTCGAAAATATTTTCAAAAAGACCCGTTCCTAATAACGTCAATTCATATCCTTTTCTCACAAGCATTTGGAAGGACGAGGCAAGTTTCCTCATCTCTTCGCTATTGGAGACTTCGTCGATGCAAATAAGAACCTTTTTCCTTTGTTTCTTTAGTTCCTCGAAGATGCGCTCGAGCAAATCATCGATGTTGAGAATGGGATTTTTGCCCGACAACGAGAAGGAGATGCCATGGAATGAAAAACTGAATTCTTTATCGATGAAAAGGCGTTTGACTTTGCCCAACGTGTATAGTTTTGCCGCCAAGCCCTCGCGCATGTCGTCGTTGGGGTTTAGTTCGGTAACGAGCCAATCATCCATTTCCGAAAATTCTTTTTCGACGACGGATAAAAGAACCGTTTTGCCTGACCCCCTTACGCCCGTTATCAAGAAACTCCTCGATAATGGTGGGGTGGTGGTGATGTTTTTGATGAGGCTTTTAACGTGAGAGGCCCGTTCCAAATATTCTGGCGGTTGTGCTCCAAAGGTTAAAGTGAAGGGATTGTGCCGTTCCATAGGTCACCTCCTAATCAATATTCTTTCACACTCTTTCACACTTTTCAAATTCTTTCACACTCTTTCACACTTTTACAATATCTGATATAAAGGTGATTTAATCGCATTAGTTTGTAATTGTTATGAAATTCACCTTTTTGGTTAGATTGTTTTTAAGTCAAAATACCTCTAAAACCACCCCAAGAAGTGTGCTAATCAAATCTCAAACTAAACAGCCCAAAGAGAAGAAGGCGGTCTAATACGATTGCGAAGATTTGGATGACGTTTATGTAGCAATCATCATGCTTATATCGATTGCAATGAAGTAACAATGAAGTAATACTTCACTCTTACTTCACTCTTAACTTCATTCTGTGTGAAGTCGGGTTATTGTTCGTTTCTTACTTGAGGGGGGTGTTGCAGGTTATTATGGGGCTCACCAAGGTTTGGTGTATATTGGTGCAAATTATTGATCATTTATAAATCGTGCCTGAATCGATCAATAAAAGATTCGGATCCCGTTTCGTTTCGAGGGAGAATCCGCTTCGAGAGGGGAATCCGCATATATGCGCATTAAAGGACAGAGCCTTCCATTGTTTTTTTTCTTCGTTGACTACGGAAAGCGAAAGAGGGGATATGCTATATTCGCATTTGGTTATGACTAAGCTACCATCGGCCTTAAAAATGAGATTGAATTCTTTGTTGATTTTATTGGCGTGGTAATAAAGGCGTCCCAAAGCGCAGCCAAAAACGGCAATTTGGAATCCATGTTCGCTCTGATGCAATATTCCTTGATTACTTCCTCGAATCTTATTGGCAGATATTTTTTTCTCAAGCTCTTCCTTTATGTATTTCTCGTAGAATTGTTTTGAAGACATGCTTCTTCTTTCCGTTTGATAAGAGGAAGGGAAAGCAAATAGAAATCCCTCAAAGATCGCTTATGCAATAAAGCGCCTTTGGATTCGTCGTCGCGTTTACGGCATAGCTTTTACTTACCGGATTAATTTTTGTGTCCTTTTCCCTACCGATGAACATAAATAAGCCGCGCGTTCCTATACGCAACAAACTAGCCTATTTTGAAATAGGTTAATCATTAGATGTGAACCTTTGTTCTTCTCGCCATGCGTATCATAATTAATGATCGGTAGAGCAAAGGGGTGCGTATGAAAAAGGAAACGGTTGATAGAATCCATAAATTCATTGATGAAAGGGATTGGTCGAAATTCCATTCGCCAGCCAATTTGGCCAAGAGCATTTCGATTGAGGCTTCTGAGCTTTTGGAATGTTTCCAATGGTCGGAAGAGGAATATGATTTAGAACACGTCAAAGAAGAATTGGCAGATGTTCTCATTTATTGTCACGACCTTTTAGATAAACTCGGATTGGATGAAGACACGATCGTGAATGCCAAAATGGAGAAGAACGAAAAGAAATATCCGGTTTCGAAATCTAGGGGCAACGCCACCAAATACACGAATCTCGATTGAAACGTATATATTGGTCATATTGCTATAAAACGATTGGGATTTGCAGCGATATTTTGAAATTTTAATGCGTCCTAGCGCTTCTTTATGGTTAGAGGGAAGAAATGGGCGTTCTTGAGAAAAGTTTCCTTATCGTGTATAAAGGAAATGCGCTTCGAGAAAGAGGGGGCGCTAACGGGGTAGTCTTTCATTTACAAATTCCCATTAAGTAACGACAATTAAGCGCATGTTTGAATTTATTGAAATTATCAAAGCTATCGTCTTCGGCATCATCGAAGGCATCACGGAATGGTTGCCCGTCTCATCGACCGGCCACATGATCATTCTCGGCCAGTTCTTCGGTTTCAAAGAGACCCAAGGGACGGCCTTCTATGATTTTTTCTTGGTCATCATCCAATTGGGCGCCATTTTGGCCGTCATTTTTTGTTTTTTCCAAAAGCTTTGGCCCTTTGGCAAGAAGAAGGCGCCCGAGGAGAAGAAGGAGATTTGGTCCCTTTGGGGCAAGATCATCGTCGCTTCGATCCCGGCTGGCATCTTAGGGGTCTTATTGGACGATTGGATGGACACCTACTTTTTTAATTATCTCGTCGTTTCTATCACCTTGATTGTTTATGGCTTGGCGTTCTTGGCCATCGAATTCTTTTTGCGCCGCCGCGGCCAAGAGGTGCGGGACCGTTATCACCTTAACCAAGCGATGGCGACGGTGAGCGAAGACGGTGCGAAAGCGCAATCATATTCCATCTTCCGCATTACCTCCGTTAGGAACATCTCGCTTCAGTTCGCCTTCATTATCGGTTTGGCTCAGTGCTTGGCCCTAATTCCTGGCACCTCCCGTTCGGGGGTCACCATCTGCGCGGCCTTGCTCCTTTCGGTCGACCGCCGCACCAGCGCCGAATTCTCCTTCTATTTATCCGTTCCCGCGATGCTTGGCGGCTCTCTTATTAAAGGGATAATGTATGGGGTGAAGGTGGCTAAAGGAGAAGCCGCATCAATCACGGGCTTCCAAGTGGCCTTGATTCTGATTGGCATGGCCGTCGCCTTTGGCGTTTCCTTAATCGTCATTAAATTCTTCATGAAATTGCTTCGCACTAGGACCTTCAACGTCTTTGGGATTTACCGCATCGCTTTAGGATGCGTGTTGCTCGTTCTTTTCTTTGTCGTATCAAAAGGCAGCTTAGAAGCCCTGATGTCGATTCTTCCATCGTTTAATGCGTAAATTGACAAAGTAATTTCCGTTTTTCTTTGTATCAAGACTTTTGGTTTTCTCGATATAGTTCCTCGCCATCAATCAAAATGAAGTCGCCTCGGTTAGCGAAAGCGAATCCGTTTACGCTTACGAAACCTATTTTCGCGGCCTTTATTGTGGGGATATGGCGGTTTTCCATAGCCTCTTTATCGCATTCCTTTAGCGTTAACGGCCTAGAAAAATATTTGCATTCATAGAAATCGAACAAATCGCCAGTGCGTTTTATCACGCAGTCGAATTCCCCGCTTGTCCATAGATGAAAGTGAAATAAAAACGCATTAGGTTATCCATGATCTCATAGAATCGCTTCTTTTTGCTGCCTTTAGAATTAATCGGCTCGGTTTTCTTGATGGTCTCCATCGCCAAGAGCGTTTTCAGTTGCTTATCTAGCAAGCCAGTCTCATTGCCGGTGATGGCCTTTTGGATTTCGGCATATTTTTTTGCCATTCCCTAAAGCCTCTAGAATCCTCGTGTCGAAGGCCTTTTGGATTTCCTTGAGGTAGATGTTTTCCACATAAGACCTCACGATTCCCGTTTCAGGTAAAAGCAAGGGGACGATATTTTCCCTTAACGTCTTTTTTTCATCGATGTTTTCAAGCATATACGGACAACCGCCGAAGACGCTATAAAAGGCGATTTTGTCTCTAACTGGCAGATTTGGATAAAATTTCGAAGCCTCGTAATAATCAAAATCGCGAAGGTGCAAAACCAAGGAAAAACGACCGAAAAGGGGTTATCTTCGTATAGAAGTTCTTTCATCGTGGCGTTATAAGAACCGCACAGGATTAATTTGACGTTGGTTGGCAGATTATCGATGACCGCCTGCATATAGGAATCCACTTCGTTTTTCTTTTTGGATTGCTTCAAATAAGGGTATTCATCGATGATGAGCAGTATTTGCTTTTCTAAGGTTTTGTAGGTATTTCATTAAGGACAAAAAAAGAATCGAGTTGCATCGTGGGAAGGGAGAGTTCGTCGGAAACGTTTTTGCAAAGGAGATTTAAGTTGCCTTCGAAGGTGCTGACGACGCACGAATGGTTGATGACGATTCCATCAAAAGACTTAGCCGCTTCTTTTATTAAAGTTGATTTTCCCACGCGTTTTTTCATAAATAAGGATGGCTGATTTTTATTCCTAGATGAAAGTTCGTTTATAAGAGACTTAACTTTTTCTGACATCCTATGAACATAATGCGGCCTCCTCTTATGGGTTTTTGGATGTTAATTAGTGGCAGCTGATTATCTTATGGCAAAATGTGATGGGTTAGTCGAAAGTTACTGAATAATTTTTCACTGAACTTTTAGTCAGTAAATTATTAAAGTTCCTTTTATGGGAATGCGTAGGATTAAATGAAGAGAGGGCGGCAAGAGGTTACGGATTCATTCAAAGAGGCGAAGAATTCGCCATTTATTTGCTATTTGAGCCAATATCTAGCAAAAATAACAGAATTATCGATTGTTAAGCCTTTTTCTTAATTAAATGAGATATACTAAATTGATCGCGGATTTTCGCTAGAAGCGAACCACCATCAAAGCCATCAATATGGCAGAAACAGGGGTAAAATGGACGCAGTAAAACTCAAAAGCGAACTTAAAGAATACATTTGGGGAGGCGAAGAGCTTCGCCTTCATTATGGCAAGGATTATGGTCCTATGAAAGTGGCCGAAAGCTGGGAATTATCCTTTAACGATAAAGGTCCTAGCATCATCGCTTCGGGGAAGGATGTTGGAAAGCCTCTTAAAGACGTTGCAACCAAGGAAGATATTGGGGAATTGCCAGCGAAATTTGAATTTTTTCCGGTTCTCATCAAGCTTATTAACAGCGATTCCAACTTAAGTGTCCAAGTCCATCCTAGCGATGAATACGCCCTTAAAAACGAAGGGCAATATGGTAAGACCGAGATGTGGCATGTCCTATCCGCCAAACCTGGAGCGGGACTATATTTAGGATGGAAGAGAAAAACGAATGCGGAAGAGGTTAAGGAAGCCATCGAAAAAGGAACGATCACCGAATTACTCAATTTCGTCGAAGTGAAGCCGGGAGACGATTATTTTATCCCTAGCGGCACCGTTCACGCGATTGGTGCCGGGGTGACTTTAATCGAAATCCAAGAGAATAGCACCCTCACTTATCGCCTATATGATTATGGGAGGGTTGGAGCCGACGGCAAGCCGCGGGAGCTCCATATCGAAAAAGGCCTTAAGGTCCTCTCTTATGAACCTTATAAGAAGCCTCTTTTCGAAAAGCCGTTGATTGGCGAATGCCCTTTCTTTTCTTCGAGCATTCATTATTTGAATGGCTTGCTAGATATTAAGACGAACAAGGATTCCTTTAAGGCCCTCACCTTCGTTTCGGGTGAAGGGGTCTTTAATGGCATCCATTTCTTAAAGGGCGATTCCTTTTTTATCCCCGCTTCTTCGAAAGCGCATCTAGAAGGAGCAGGGGAATATGTTATCACGGAGGTAAAGGCATGAAGAAATATGTCGGCGTGGATATCGGAGGCACTTCCATCAAAGGGGCCTTCGTTAAGGAAGATGGCACGATCATCGAGAAATTTGGTTTTCCTATCGAAAAAGGGGAACAGCAAGAATTGACCATCAATCGCTTAGGAGATTCGATCCTTTCTAAGGCCAAGGAAACTGGGATAGAAATTTCCTCTTTCGTCGGCATTGGCGTTGGTTGCCCCGGTTCTATCGACAATCGGGAAGGTGTTTGTTTATATAACAACAACATCGGCTGGTTGGATTTGCCTATCGCTAAAATCCTTAAAGAGAAAACCGGTTTGTCAGCCAAGGTAAGCAATGACGCGAACGTGGCGATGCTTGGCGAAGCCAAATTCGGAGCCGCTAAAAATTACCGCGATGCCGTTTTGGTGACGCTTGGAACGGGCGTGGGCGGCGGCCTTTTCTTAAATGGACATCTATATGAAGGCAATGAGGGCATGGGAGCGGAGCTTGGCCATATGGTCATTTTGCGCGATGGCGAGGATTGTACTTGCGGCCGTCGCGGTTGCTTTGAGGCCTACGCTTCCGTCACGGCCTTAATCAGACAAACGAAAGAAGCGATGCTTAATCACCACGAATCCAAAATGTGGGAATATGTCGGTGGCGACATTGATAAGGTTGACGGGAAGACCGCTTTCGAGACGAGCAAATTGGGCGATAAGGAAGCGAAGAAGGTCGTCGAGCAATACGAGAATTATCTGACGACGGGACTGCTTAACCTTTGTAATATCTTCCGCCCTGAGGTCATTTTGATCGGTGGAGGATTATCCAACCAAAAAGAATATCTAACCGATGCCCTAAAGGAGAAATTAAGCGAATACCATTATGGATTCCGCGGCACTCCGACGGTGGATATCTTTGTAACCAATTTAGGAAACGATGCCGGCGTCTTAGGCGCAGCGGCTTTATGGATGGAGGAATAAAAGAATGCGTTTCATCATCATGGACACCCCTAAGGAGATAGGGGAAACGATTGCTAAGGATTTCATTTCCTTGTTGCAACAAAAACCGAATGCGGTGGTTGGCTTAGCCACCGGTTCGACGCCCTTGCCATTATATGAGGCGTTGGCGGATGCCTATAAAAATCGCAAAATCTCCTTCAAATCAGCCTCATCTTTTAATTTGGACGAATATGTTAACCCTCCAAAAGAAGAGGATACATATCGTTATTTCATGAAGGTCAATCTTTTTGATCATGTGGATTTTCCTGCTGATGCCAATCATTTCCCGAGCCTTGCTAACATGAAGGAATATGATTCTTGGATCAAGGAAGCCGGCGGCGTGGATTTACAGATTTTAGGCATCGGCCGTGATGGCCATGTTGGCTTTAACGAGCCTAATACCCCTTTCGATTCATTGACCCATTTGGCCGATTTGACTGAGGATACGAGGCAAGCCAACGCCCGTTTCTTTACGGGTAAAGATGAAACGCCGCATCAAGCCGTCACGATGGGCTTACAAACCATTTATGAGGCCAAGCATATTGTTCTCATCGCTTCTGATCTTTCTAAGGTTGAGGCCATTCGTTCCCTCAAGAAGGGAGCGAAGGATGAAGCGTGGCCATGCACTTCCTTGCTCGATCATCCCGACGTCGACATCTATCTGACGAAGGAACTATTCGCTGCTATTTAAAGAGCTAAAGATTAGAGAAAAGATGAGAAACCGGCCCTCCATGGGTCGGTTTTAATACGTTTAGACATGTCGGTAACAAGGCAATAGTCGAAAAGGACTTTTGGGTAATCGTGTTGGTTTTTTGTTCTATTTATATATTCCATCCAAAATCTCCTATATCGCTTTGATCGTGTGGCATTTCCTATATCCCGTATTCCGCACTCGTGGTCCTATTGAAGCTTCTGATTAGGCACTGCTCGTAGGTACCTAAATGATGCAATGCGTATTTTGATTGTCGTTGAGCGCTTCCTAAGACGGATTAATCGCAATCCGAAGCCGCTTTCTTATCTAATAGCAGCTTTTTAAACTCGTCGGCTTTTTCCATAAACATAATTCGTTAGTGACTCCTTCAACCTTTTAGACCAATAAAAGATGAATTTGCTGAACAGTTTTGCTGAAAGTGGCAAAAGCATTCAGTGACAATGAGCGGTTTGATTGATTTTTATGCGACGAAAGACGGAAAGGAATACTACATCCAACTCCTTATAGCGCGGTGGACGAAAAAGCGTGCCAAAGAGAATTCTCCGCTTTTAACGGCATTGGATACCGATCGCAGAAGAGGCTTATCACCATGATGAAGTGGATTATTCGACAAGCGCCGCTCGGCACATCTCGCTTAAAGATTTCCTAAGCATGGAAGATTCGACATAAGGCCCATTCGATAAAGAAAATCGGATATTGAGTTACATGTTTTCGACGGTTACGCATACAAAGAGAAAGCTCTTTCGTTTTATGTTAGTTGCTTTCAGGATATAAGCAGGGAGATATAATCTTAAAAATTAGCACTCAACTCTTGCGAGTGCTAAAAAGGTTCATATAATAAGGGTGCCTAGGAGGTAATTTTATGAACAACATGAATCAAGGAATGGAAGATTATTCCCAAGACGAAAACATATTAGATAAATTCGGTCGCGACGTTAATGCCGAAGTCAAAAACGGTAAGATCGATCCTGTCATCGGGAGGGATGAAGAAATCCGAAAAGTCGTGCAGATCCTGGCTAGAAAGACGAAAAACAACGTTATTTTGTTAGGTGAGCCCGGTGTTGGTAAGACGGCTATCGTTGAAGGGTTAGCTGAACGAATCGTCAAAGACGACGTCCCTAACACCCTCAAAGACAAAGAGATCTATGAACTCGATATGGGTGCTCTGGTTGCGGGGGCTAAGTACCGTGGCGAATTCGAGGAACGACTTAAAGCCGTCCTCGCCAAAATCAAAGAGTCTCAAGGCAAGATCATTCTTTTTATCGACGAGATCCATTTGATCGTCGGCGCGGGGCGTAGCGATGGGGCGTTAGACGCTTCCAATATGCTTAAGCCGATGCTCGCTCGGGGCGAAATCGATTGCATCGGGGCGACCACCTTAAATGAATACCGCGAATATATCGAAAAAGATAGGGCGCTTGAACGCCGTTTTCAAACGGTGATGGTCGGGGAGCCGACGGTGGAGGATACGATCACCATCTTGCGCGGATTGAAGGAACGTTTTGAAAGTTATCATGGCGTGCAGATTACCGATGGCGCTCTTATTGCGGCCGCTACATTATCCAATCGTTACATAACCAATCGTTTTTTGCCAGATAAGGCCATCGATTTGGTTGATGAGGCCTGCGCTGGCATCAAGGTGGAAATCGAATCAGTTCCTTCCGAGCTCGATGAAGTCAATCGCAAAATCCGTAGCCTTGAGATTGAAAAAGTTCAGCTTTCCAAAGAAAGCGACGAATCTTCTAAGAAGAGATTATCGGCTTTGGAAGACGAACTTAAAGAAGCTAAGGACGCTAGCGCTTCACTCACCGAGAGATGGCGCATTGAAAAGGAAGGGGTGGCCGAAGCCAAGACTCTGAAGAGCGAATTAGAGAAAGATAAGTTCGATTTGGGAGTCTATTTCTCCAAAGGCGATTATCAAAAGGCCTCTGAACTTCAATATAAGATCATTCCTGAGAAGGAAAAGAGGCTGGCGGAGATTACCAATTCCTCCAAAAACGAAGAGAGGTTGGTCGATGAGGTGGTCGACGAAGAATCGATTGCCAAAATCGTCGCCAAGATGACTGGCATTCCCGTCTCTCGAATCGAGAAAGGGGACCGCGAGAAGGTCTTGGACCTTAAGAACGTCTTAGAGAAACGGGTCATTGGGCAAGAGGACGCCATCCGTTTGGTTTCCAATGCCATTCTGCGTCAACGTGCAGGTATTCAAAACCCTAATAGACCGATTGGCAGTTTCTTGTTCCTAGGCCCAACGGGCGTTGGCAAAACGGAAGTGGCCAAGGCTCTCGCCGAAGCCCTTTTCGATAATGAAAGCAATATCATCCGCATAGATATGTCCGAATATATGGAGAAATACAGCGTTTCCCGTCTAATCGGCGCTGCGCCTGGTTATGTCGGCTATGAAGAAGGCGGCCAGCTGACTGAGAAGGTGCGCAGGAACCCTTATTCGATAGTTTTATTTGACGAAATCGAAAAAGCCGACCCTGAGGTTTTCAATTTGCTGCTACAAATCCTCGATGATGGCCGTTTGACCGATTCGCAAGGTCATTTGGTCGATTTCAAGAACACCATCATCATCATGACTAGCAATTTAGGTTCCGAATATATCCTAGATGGCAAGAAAGAGATGGTTGAGGCCTTGCTTCATAAGACCTTTAAACCGGAATTCCTTAATCGTATCGACGAAATCGTTTACTTCAATCCGTTATCGAAAGAAGTGCAGCATCAAATCGTTGAGAAGATGCTTCGCGAATTATCGATGCGTCTAGAAGGGAATTTCTATCACGTGCTTTGGGATAAAGGACTCTCTGATTACATCATCGAAAATGCCTATTCGCCTTCCTTTGGCGCTCGCCCAATTAAACGGTTCATCCAAGATAAAGTGGAGACGGCGTTGGCTAATAGCATCGTCAAAGGCGAGAT
Source organism: Bacteroidaceae bacterium (assembly GCA_963624045.1). GTDB lineage: Bacteria > Bacillota_I > Bacilli_A > RFN20 > CAG-826 > UBA4951. The sequence goes on along the minus strand of CAVFNI010000005.1, from coordinate 78,297 downwards.
GAACACCAACGATACGTATCTCGTCTGCGTGCAAGACGGCGAAATAGCCATTCGCGATCAAGGTAATCTCGTCAAATCGTAAAACCATAAGCATCTAACCCCATCGTCTCTAAAGCGATGGGGTTTTGTCGTGGTTTTAATAATATTCTCTTACTCAAGCGTCCCATAAAATGGTCTTTTTTCTACTCTTTTGTGCATTAGTTAAAAAAACTTAAAAAAATTTTAGTTTATAATAGACATATGAAATTTATTGGTAGGGAAAAAGAACTTCGTCAACTGTGGGAAATATATGATTCCAATTCCTTCGAACTTGTTCTCCTTATGGGGCGTAGGCGCGTTGGCAAGACGGAATTATTGCGCGAATCAATCAAAAACACGAAGGCTAAGGTTTTGTATTTCACGGCTGCGAAAGTTAGTTATTCGCAAAATTTTTCCGATTTATGCGAATATGTGTCCGTTGCTTTAGGCGGCACGCCATTTAATTTTAGCAATATTGAATCCCTTATGAATTATGTGTTCATGGAGAGCGATAAACAAAATCTTATGTTTATCATCGACGAATTCTCCTATTTAGTGAAAGAGAATAGCGATTTCTTAGGATTATTCGCACGAGCCATCGAACGCCATCATATCCATAGCAAATTAAAGATTGTTGTCTCGGGTTCGTTGCTGGACGTCATGAAAGAACTTGACGAGAAAGAAGAGGCCTTACATGGTCGTTTTACCGCTAAGATAACCGTTCATCCATTCTCTTACCTTGAAGTAAGAAAGATGTTTCCTTTGTATTCCAACGAAGAAATCATAGAGACTTATGCTTATTTTGGCGGCGTTCCGTTTTATTTATCTCAGATCGATCCGCATCGTTCCCCTTCAGATGAATTGAAACGGTTGCTTCTATGCCCTGATTCTTTTCTTGAATTAGAAATCACCTCTACTTTAAGTCAGGAAATTAATAAAACGCCGGACGCCAATACGGTATTGCTTTCTATCGCCACTGGCGCAAATAAATACAAGGATATCGCGACACGGTTAGGGAAAAGTGATGCGGCGGGGATTAATTATGTTTTAGGAAAGCTCATCAAAATGGATTTGGTGGCGAAATTATCTCCGATCGACGCTAAAAAGGACACAAAGAAGACTTTGTACGTCATTAAAGACAATTTGTTCGCTTTTTATTTTCGTTATGTTTTTCTTCATCAGAAAGTAAGGGAGACGATGGGGGAGAACCTCTATTACGAAAAGATCCTTAAAGAGAAAATTGCTCGCGATTATCTTCCCAAAGTCTTTAAGACGGTATGCATGTCATTTATTCAAATAGCCAATAAGAAAGGGGCATTTGATCCTCCCTTCACAGAAGTTGGAACCTATTATTACGATGATCCAATCAATAAGATAAACCGTCAATTTGATGTCGTGGCTAAAAGGGAGGATGGTTATATCCCTTTCGAAGTGAAATATCGCAATGAAAAGATAGGACAAGCGGAGATCGACGAAGAAATTGCTCAAGTCGACACCTCTCCGTTACAAGCAGTTAATTATGGCTTTATTTCTAAAAATGGTTTTCATGACCTCAAAGAAAACAATTATTTTCTCTTCTCTTTGGATGATTTGTTCATTTGAGGAAACATTTAGTTGAAAGGGCGCATTAATTATTGGCTGGTTTGAGCGTCTATCTTAAGCCCCTTGGCTAAGATTACCCCGATGGTGACGGGGATAGGGGAAAGTAAGATGAACCAGCATTCCCATCCTTTGTTGCCGAGGTCATAGCCTAATTCTAGATATATAGCGACCGCAAGCATCCAGACGAACAAGATCGAGGAAACAATTGACAAGATCTTCCATGACCATTTGCGGGCGAAAACAAATAAGGTGAAGAGGGTGGCGACTGCCATCCAAAAATATAATTGGAAGCTGTTCCAAGAGGATATGAGGTTGATTCTTAAGATGACTTCGGCGATGCAAAAAATCGAAATAACCGTGCAAATCCCTAACATCGTGAGGATCCATCTTTCTTTTAGGATGGATTTCGGCGGATGTTTGGCAGCCATGGCCAATTCCTCTTCGTCATGATGGGAAAGCAAATAATCGACACTCACCCCATAGAAATCGGCGAGTTCTTTAAGGACGATGATATCGGGCAACGATTCGCCTTTTTCCCATTTGGAAATCGCTTTGTCGCTGTAATTAAAACGCATGGCTATTTCCCCTTGCGTTAGGCCCTTATGCTTCCTTAAAAGAGACAAATTGCGTCCGATAAGCAAATTCAAGTCTTCTTGCATATCGCTATTGTAAGCCTTTAAGCCGATAAGTGCCAAAGTGATGAGAATAGATTCGCTAGGGAATAAAGAGTTTCTTGCGGCTTGGATAAAGAAAAACCGCCGAATAGGCTTCGGCGGGATAAGGTTAGGAGATGGCGAACTTATCGATCCAAGTAGCTATCGTCGTCATTCTCGGATTCGTCTTCGCTGTCGACGAAGATCGGACCTTCCTTGGCGATGTCTTCAAGCAGTTCGCTATAGGCGAGCTCTTGGTTATCCATCTCGTTCTTACGGAACATCATATTGGAACTCTCCTTTCATACGCTCCTCTTTGGAGCAAGAACACTATAAAGACAAAATAAACGATTGTTTTTTGATAGCGTTTTCAGAAAGCGTTTTCAGAAAGCGGTTTCAAAAAAAGTGCCGTATTTATCGAATAAAAATCATTTCAAAAGCGCTGTTTATTTATCATTTTAAGAAATAACAACGTTTCGGATGAGGCAAAACGAGCAAACCCTTTGCGCGATTTATTTCAAAGGCTGCGAGTAGATACGATAACCATTTATATGAAAAGTAAGTTACAATAAGCGAAAGGAGGTACTAATAGAGAAATACCAAATATGAGAAATACGCAGGAAACGAAGTCCCGCGAACTTGCCAAATTCCTCTCGAATTACGATTGCATCTTCGTGGACACTTGTTCCCTAATGGAAGAATCCTTTCCGGAATTCGCAAGCGATTTACGCACATTGCACGAAGACGATTATTGGACGGAAAAGATCATCGTGCTTGAAGAATGCATCAATGAATTAAAGAAGCACGAGAAGAGCAAGGAAGCTGGCAAAAGAATCGACGCCAAGGGCGCCTTAAAGGTTTTAAGAAGAGATCGCTGGCGTCCTGGGCACGCCAAGATATTCGAGATTGAGAAAACGAAAAGAAAGAACCTTGGCTTTGCCGATAACGTCCTGTACAACCTCGTCAACGAGCTTCGTTCAAGAAAGAGGGTCTTGGTGATCACGCAAGATAAGAAACTCGCTTACGATCTTCGCGGACTCAACCATTTGGGATCACAAAAAGGCAGACGGGTCGACGTCTATAAACTTCGACGCGATAGCGGCTTAGAAGAAAATTACGGCGAAAACGAAAACGGTTTTGCGCCGCATTCAAAAAACAAAAACGTGGTTTCGGCTACTTCAAAAAACGAAAAACCATTGTCAAAACCCGTTGCTTTTGTTGCTCCTAAAAAAGAAACACAAATTCCTAAAGACGATATTTATTCAGCCGAGAAGCGCTTAAGCGCCGATTTAAGGGATCCAAAAATCGCCAAAGATAAGAAAATCAAGGCCATCAACGAACAAGTGGCTAGACTTTCCGCCTTAAGCGAGAAGGATAGGTCGTCTTTAGCGTTGGCCTTCACCTTAGAGCAACTAAAGAAGGAGAAGGAGAAGCTTCTTAGAGAATCTGCCCCTTTGCCTTCGCGCCGCGAGGCTAATAAAAAAGAAGAAGCGACTAAGGCGGCTTCGGCCATTAAAGAGACGAAGCCCGCCGAAGAGACGCTTCCTTCCGAAAAGAAGGCGTGGACCGAACGAGGAAGGAACGCTTCCTTCGCTTTCGAGAGACTTGGAGAGCATTACGGATGGCTCTTCCGCGATTCAAGTGTCCCCTTTATTAAGGGGGTGCATGGCGCTTTCGATTTGACGGCAGATGATCTCTCAAAAATGGACCTCTTGACGAAGAGCATGAAAGCCAAGGAAGAGAAGGATGTTTCCTTTCATGGTTTAACCATTCATGTTGCACGCGAGGAGGGCGGGTATTTGCTTTCGATGGCTAAAAAGGAAGAGAAGCCTATAGCCAAAGAACAGCCTCTAATTAAAAACGAGAAGAAAGTCGCGCCGGCAAAAAAAGAGGAGAAGACGCCTTCAACGCCGAAAAAAGACGGCGATAAGAGAAGCAAAGAACCTCTTATCAAAAATCCAAAAACGGCAAAACCAGCGACAAATCCCCCTTCAAAAACCCATGCAAAACCATCTATTGCCAAAAAAGACAACAAGCCTTTGACGATGATGGACGGCATGGCGGCGGTGCCGCCTGGCGTGACTCTCTCCGTCGGGGAGCCACGGCAAAAGAGCGTGCCGACGGCGCAAAAGAAACCGCAGACGCTAGAGGAGAAGAAAACCTTGAAGAAGCCGTCGGTCAGCGATTTGCATCGCGCGGAGCTTCCCCAAGGAGAAAAAGACGCCTCGAAAAAGAGTCGCCTCCCTTCGCCTAATTTCGCGGAAGCGAGCAAAAACGACAAGAAACTGAATGCCAACCTCAATAACCCCAATTATCCGAAAGAGGCCAAAATCAGGGATTTAAAATCCCAAATCGCCCTCATTAGGACGCTTAAAGCAAGCGAAACGAAGAAATTGTTGCTTGGGTTACGAGTGTTAGAGGGACGTTTGAAAGAATTGTCGAAATAAAGGTCGTTTGTTTGACGATCCTTAACGGGCGGTTTCTCCGTCCGTTTTCTTTTCCCTTAAAACGAAAGCGGCAATCCCTAGACCTAAAACGACGATTGATAAAACGAAGACGACGATGTTACCAACCCCAATGGAATAGAATGTGCCAACTTCGGAATAGATAGATTTTGCGATGGCCGTTTCGATAGGAACGAAAATCATCAAAGATAGGGAGAGGAAGGCGACGATGGAGGGAAGGACGATAAAGAAAAGGTCTCTCGTGCGTTTATAGATGCCTTGTAAGAACCGATATAAAAGAACGGGGATGGTTATCATGAAAGACAATGCCAAAAAGAAGAAGGTGTTATAAACGACAATCAGTTTATTGAGCGTGGAAATGGAGGGAGAACTGCTGACTGAATTAGTAGCTAGCGCCGACATCTTTATTCGATAAGAAGAAAGGAGCCCGCTGCCTACGAAGATATTGCCGATAGCGCCGCTTCCAAATGGCTCCGTGACGGAGGCGTAATCGCCGCTTAAGAAGACGATCAATACGATGCTGACGATTATGGATATAACCATAAGGGAATCACTAACGAACAAACGAATTTTGTTTTTATCGAAATTTAAAGCCAGCCAATAGGCCAAACGCAATAAAAGAAGGATGGAGCCAAAGACGATTACGATTAGAGGGCTGTACCCCAATGAATAACGGGAATAATCGATCCCAAGCAAGTTGGTGTTTATCCCCGCAGAAGTTAGGTATGAGGAGAAAGCCAAGAAGACGATGATATTAGCTAAAAGAAGTTTGCTCTTTTGGAGGGGCTTCCCTTTTGAAAGATTGATGGATTCTTTGACGATTCCGACGATGGAAATAGCAATGACGGTGACGATTCCGACGATAGCCACGATAAAAGTAGATAAGATAGACACCATCGAATTAATGCGTTCGATTTGAGCGGCGACAGAGTCGCTAGCGGGAAGGTCTTTCAAGGATTTAACTGCGTTTATTAGATACGAGAAATCGATTTTAGTAACAATGTCGTCGGCCGAAATGGAGCTGGATGAAGATCTGGCGTATTGAACGGCGTATCGGCCGAAGGAGAGGCCGATGGTGACCACGAAGAATACGATGGTGGCAATCATTAGGGCGATGGAAAAGGCCTTTTCTAACTTGTCTTTGAGCCGTTTATTCGAAGTTTTAGTTTCTATAGCGGCATTCGTCTCGCACTCATTCGAAACGGCAACTGGCGGTTCTTCATTTTCTATCCTTGCGCCGCATTCTTCGCAATAGATGGAATTGTCATCGTTCTCATGCTTGCAGTTGGGGCAGGTTTTCTTGGGTGGTTTTGTGCTGGTCCCACAATACTTACAAAAATTAGCGGTATCGCTTATTTTCCTTCCACAATGCAAACAAAACATATTATGTTTCTCCTTTGCAATTATTCTAACAAAGGCAAGATTGTTGATGGTATTGTTTTTCTTAGAAAAAGGAGATGATGAGGGGCAATTTGGATTATGTTAATGCCGCTCTCGATCGTAATCACAAAGAGATCGCCTCCGACTTCAACAAGAACAAAGAGGACGTCCTCGGGGTCGTGGTGCTTCTTACGTATTAGAAAGCCAAGCGCTTTTATAACGTTAAGAAGGAGGATACCTTCTCTATCGGCCAAGCCGATCTTACATTCATTCCGTACGATTCTCACATACCCCCTTCATTATTGAATTTAAAGCCGATTCCTCTCCGAAGAAGGCCATTGAGCAGATCAAAGAAAGGGAGTGCGTTTCTTCGTTAAACGACTATAAAGGCAAAGTGATGCTATTAGGCATCTCCTATGATCCAAAGACCCTTCGTCACGATTCGAAGATTGAAACAGTCGAGAGATAATTTTCATTTAAGTCCGCAAAATTTTCATTTGCCTTGCTTTGGTGAGGACGCAAGATTGTTTTTAGTGCATCAATTATTGCGCCATAAACCTGTTCTTTTATAAGCGGTTTCCTCGTTTTTCTAAAAGCAAAAGCGGAGTTTATGAAAAATAAAAAGTAAAAATGGCGAAAAATTCTTGACCTTTTTTCAAGGAGCAATATGTTAATTTTCGTGCAAAGGCGAGAAGCCTCTTAAAAAGAAAGGAAAAACATATGAAAAAGCACATTGCATTATTTGCTTTATCCGCAGCGGCACTCATGGGATTAGGCGCATGCGGGGAGCAAGGCGGAAGCAGCAGCGAAAGCGAACCTTCCTCTAGTTCCATCATCCCTGACACCAGTGTCAAAATCACGGTTGACGCTCCTGAAGGAGTAACGGTCAATTTCGTGGATGCCCCCGAGAAATATTATGGCGGCGAAACCGTTACCTTCACCGTCGACGAAGATCTTGATACGCAAGATGTCAAAGACGTCAAGGTGGCTGGCAAGGTCGTTGCGGCAGAAGACGGACAATACACCTTCACGATGCCCAACGTTGACGTTAAGATCGAAGTCGAGCTCAAGACGCTTGGCGATAAGAAGGTTTTGGAAGTCGGAGACGTCGATACAGACACCATCCCGACTTTAGCGGCCGATAAATATGATGATGAAGAATCCGTTAAGGCCTTCGCGGAACAACTTAAGAACGTCGTTGAGAATAGCGACGCCCTTCAAAGCGATTATCTCCGCGAGGTTTCTTTTGAAATTGAGAATTCGCCAATCGGTACCGGCGGCGCCGAATTCAAGGGATTCTCACATTCTAGCAATATCAATCCGGGTTCTGGCAAAGTCTTAGCGCTTGCTGATAACAGGATGAGATTAGAATTATCCGCCGTCACTGGTGTGACATATCAAACATATAAGGCCGTGGCTGAAAAGGGCTATTATGGCGAAGGCACTTATTACACCCGTTATCAAAAATTCAGCGGCAAAAATAGCTCATATTATGGTTATGAGGCGCAAACCGACGACGACGATATTAAGTTATATGAAGTCGTAAGTGATGAAACCGCCGACGAGGATTTCGATTCCAAGACAATGGTGAAGGAGAAAGACGCCACCACCAACGCAACTACTTTTGGCATTGGAAAGATCTTCTCCGATAAGATTTATGTCGGAACCACATCCTCTAGTTTAACGTATGCTTCTGGCGGTGAATTCAGAAACAAGATTCATTCCGTTCAAACGGAAGTGTCTAGCGACAATAAGTTCTACACTTTGACCGTTGTTTCTCATGATGAGAATTTATTGACCTCCGGAACCGTTTCGCAAATGACTAACACCATCGTCGTCGATGGCGATGGTTTCCTCAAACGCCTTTCTTGTGTTGTGGAGAAATTCGCTTCCGATGATTATGACGCAGAAACGGGTGTCGTTGCTGATACCGCCGTTTCAAGCAGCAAGAGCTATTCCAATTTCAACTTCGAACGTGGATTCAAACACGACGATGTGAAAGCCACCAAATTGGAAGATTTGGCGATGGATGATTTCGAAATCGAAGTCAAAGCGGCTTGCAGCTGGAGAGGCGCGCAATATTATTATTCCGCCGACGCTGACGCTATGACCATCGAAGCGGGAACGAAGATTTCGATAGCTGCTTTGGATTATTCTTCTAAAGCCGCCTATATTCCTCCGAAATTCCTTGGCACGAGCGATGAAGGATTCCTCGGGGCGAAATCTAGCAGCGGAGATTATGAAGTCTTAAAGACCGGCAGCACCAAATTGGTTTTCGACAATTGGTTTGGTACTCAAAAAGAATTCGACGTCACTTTTGTTGAACCCGCTCCATATAAAATCAAGGCTTCTTTGGATAAGAGCGTGGTTTTAGCTGATGAAACCATCACTTTGACGGCTTCCGTCGAACCTGTGGCCGCTTCCCAAGAACTTGTTGTCGCACTTCCTGCCGACGATCCGACTGAATCCACCTTGGTTGATAATGAAGACGGTACTTGGTCTATCACGCCGACAAAAGCCGGAAATTCTTCCGTCACCGTCTCTTCTAAGATTGCTCCAGAAATCAGCCAGACGCTTAATTTCGCCGTTGCTGGGCCTGCCACTTATGATGGTTTGATTGCGTTGCTTCCAACCGTGACTTTCTATAACACGGATACGTCAAAGACGAATTATGATGTGATGAATATCAACTTCAACGCCGACGGCACTGGACAAGTTATCGGCGCCAGCCGATATGGCAGCAAATATGGTAACGTTGCGACTTTTGCTTGGACGTTAGACGAAACGACGCTAGATTTCACCATTACTCAAGATGATGGCGCTGATAGCGTCTATATCTATGATTTCGTCGCCGTCAATAGCGCCTCGTTTAAGATAAAGGCTGGCACAACCGAAGCTGGTGCAGCCGAGATCGAAGCGTTTGCCGGTCCACGTGTAGAGGATCTCTCGACAGGTGGTCTCGATATTACCAAATTATAATCGGATCAACAGGTCGATAGATTGATTGAAATAACCGCTATAGCGATGCGCAAATGTCGCCGTAGCGGTTTTTCGTTTAGTTGGTTGACATGAGTGGAGCTAACACCAACTTAGAATTTAAGGATTTTGCGGGTTGCCTATTTCAATGACCGTTTCCGGTATCTTGGCTTTGTAAATGATTTTATCAACAGTATTTTGACATCATTTTATCTTTGCAATTGACACTCATAAACATTCGATAATATCTAATAAATATTAATTTTGATATTCAAAATTTGATTTTTTGACATCGCTCTTTGCCACGATGATTCCATTTCATTTCTGTCGGCTATAAAAATCGGATAAGCCGTGATGATAACAGCTATAGAAATTGCAATGAGCTATCGATTTTTTGCCGCGTCTATAAAAGGCGAGAAGTTTAGCAAGTTAGTGACCTGTTTTCATTTTTTCTACCAAATCGATGAACTCTCTTGGCGTCATAATGTATTTTGCGTGAGGAAAATGCTTTTGATTTCCGGTCACTAATTGCGAATTTACCCGCCTTGTTTCCATGGCGATTTCATAAAATGGAAGATCTTTTTGGTCTGGCAGCTCGATGTTGATATGCGGTGGGTTTATTTTGATGCCCGCTTTCATTATTTTGAAAAGAACTTGTTCAACTAAATCAATCGGGAAGCCGAATTTTCTTCGATGAGAAACCTCTATGTATTCTTTGAAAGTTACGTCTGAAAACACAGGAACCACAATCCCATCATCGATGAGCGCAAAGACTTTTCTCACCGGAGATGACGGATTTCGGGAGAGCATGGCTGAAATAACGACATTAGTATCGATGACGAAGAATCTCAATTTATTTCCCTTCCCGATAGGCGGCTATTTCTTTGTTTATGTCATCAAGGCTTAGTTTGTTTGAACCGTTTTTATTTGCTTCTAACGAAATGGCGTTGAGCAATTCTTCCATGGTTTTTTCCTGTGGCTTTCCAATGATGAAGGGGATTCTTCCTTCTCTTACTACTTGTGAGGCGAAAACGGCGAAAGCAGAAGAAGAAGTCATGCCGAAAGACTGTACGATAGCATCGAATTTCTTCTTGGTGTCGGTGTCGATTCTAATGGTGAAAACGGATGTTGGCATATTTTTATCTCCTCGTTGTTAGTATAATTATTTGCATATCAAATGCAATACAATTGCAATCTTTTAATCGTTAAAAAACGAAGATGCCATAAGATTCATACAATCGGTTATAAGCAGGTAAAAAACCATTTGATATCATTTTGTCTTTACAATGACACTCATAAACATTCGATAATATCTAATGAATATTAATTTTTGATATTTAAAATTTGATTTTTTGACACCGATCTTTGCCATGATGATTCCATTTTATTTCCGTCGGCTATAAAAATCGGCTAAGCCACGATGATAGTGACTAGGAAATTGTGATAAATTGATGTCTTCATCGAAATAATGTAAGTGGGAGCACATTGCAAATAACAACGCCGCCGGTTCATATACGATTATAAACGCTATTACTAATGGGTATTTGATAATCATGCTAGGGATGTAATCGAATAATAATGGCAATAAGAAAGCCAATAAAGCCGCCAATAGCAAAGGAACGTGTCTTAGATATATGGTGGCCCCTTTCGTGATGGTGCTAATAAACGGATTTTCATAGTAGATGGAAAGGAAGCAAGAAGTGAAGATGATGGGGAACACCAAAATCATGTTTATCCCAAATAAAACGCCTTCAAACCAAGGCGTCCCTTCAAAGAATAGTCCGATAAGCCCTTCGGCAAGAGTAATTATTCCGGTGATTAAGCCAAGGAGCAAAAAGGATTTAAAATTAGTCTTAACGCCTTCTTTAAAATCGTCCTTGAAGAAGATCGGGTCGTTATAACAAAGATTTTTCAAGATGGGCAAAACGCCAGATAAGCCAATAAAGAAAATGACGACGGAGGCTGAAGAGAAGAAACAAAAAAGGAATTTTGCGAAGAAATAAGCGCTTTGCTTGGCTTCTTCGTTAAGGCTTTCGTTTTGAGCGGCGAACAAAGAAATGTCCTTGAAGAAATAGGAAGCAAGAAGTGGCAATGAGAATAGTAACAAAACCATTCCGATGGCGGACAATAACGAAAAATTATGCTTCCATATATCAAAGAATTGATCCTTCCTCGACTTAGGCAAGGAAGTGACGAGGAAGTCGCTTTTCCTTTGCTCTTTCTTTTTCATTGATTTGCCTCTTTAAGCAAGGAGATGAATAGCGAGGAAGTATCATATGGCGAGGAAGTTAGTTCCCCGGCGTGCAACGACCCTTTTGCGTAGAAGGCATAATAATTCTCATCGTGCGTTTCATCGGCGTAAGGAAGGATATTTGAGGCTTCTTTTTCCTTGCGGAGCAAAACGCCATAATGTTTGTTGCTTTTCTTGGAAACATAATCGCTAGGATCGCTCTTTGCTTCCAATGGGAGATAGTGAAGCAAAATCGTATCATCGTTAATTTGACTCTCTGGCAAGATCACCAAATCGGCGTTTTCGCGCCCGATGGCAGTGAAATAAGTGGAGAAGGAGCTTTCGAGATACGAATAGCAATAGAATTGGATTTCTAGCAGATATGATGGTTTATTTTCTTCTAATAGCGATTTGGCCTTCTTGGCCTTGGAATCGCAACAGCCAATAAAAACGGTGATCGTTTCTTCGTTTTTTGGCCGATGGATATAGGAAACGACGGCATAGGAAAGAAGGGGGCAAATAATTGCGGCGCTTAAAAAGAAGGGGAGGCTCCTAGCGATAGCTTTCTTCGTGTTCTGCTTCATAGCCGATGACGAACCTCCCGTTTATCAGTAGATGTATTTCCTCTCCTTCCTTGAATGAAGGGCGTTCGTTTACTGAATATAGGTAATAAGCCTCTTTGCCGTCACTGGTTTCTATTTCCAGCCAATAGGCGGACAAATAACGGTAGAGAGTCCTTTCTTTGATGCCAATGAAGCGACCTTCTCTTTTTTCGTTATCGTTGTCATTAAGGCTTTTGAGAATCTTTCTTTCGGCATAGGCCGGCAATAATTTAAAGCAAAGGAGAGCGACGATGCTCCAAGCAAAAAATGTTAAATCCAAAGACAGGCAAACGATTTCGATAACTTCTTGTTCCCGCTTGAACAAAAGACATATCAATATGGCAAGACTACTGAATAGAAGCGTGCTCAAACCTAAAAACAACCACGAAATGATGATGATTTTGCGATTTTTCTGCCAGTCAGCCTCTTTATTGACAATAAGGGTTTGCATATAATTTCTCTCTTATTTTAGGATTATCGCTTTTTTGTAATTCTTCCTTGGAGCCATATCCTAATAATTTCCCGTCTTCTAGGATGATGATGTTATCGGCTAGATAAAACGTTTCTTCTAAGGAATGGGTTACATAAAAGGTTGTTGCGCGCCATTCCTTAAGTCCTTTTTTGATCCATTCCCTTTCCGCGTAGCGGGCTTCTTGGTCGATATTGCTTAATGGCTCATCGAAGAGAGCAATCATAGGGTGTTTAACCATAGCCCTGGCTAAGGCGACCTTCTGGCATTGCCCACCCGATAATTCTTTAGGCTTGCGGCCCCATAAATAGGTAAGATCAAGGAAATCGGTCACCTCTTTCACGGAAGAGATAATTTCGTTCTTGCTATATGAGACGGCTTTTAAAGGGAAGGCGATGTTATCGAAGACGCTCATATGGGGATAGAGGATATATTCTTGGCTGACGTAAGAGATGGGATACATCAAAGGGTCCCGTTTGGACATATCGATATTTCCGAAGGCGATTTTGCCATTATAAGGCAATAATCCGGCAATGGCCTTAAGCAAAGTCGTTTTCCCCGCTCCCGAAGGGCCTAATACGACATTGAAGGAACCTTCTTTTATTCGAAAGGAGATATTAGAAAGAGCTACGGTTTCCTCTTTGTGTCGCCTAGAAACATAGGCAACGGATAAATCGTCGATAACGAAGTCGTTCATAATTAGAAATATAGAATTTTTATCATTAAAAGGCAAAGAAATGCCCATGGCATTATTTTGCTTTGAAGCGTTACGCTTATGCGGCTATGGAAAGAAGGAGATAAGTTTTCGAATAGAGTTTGTTTCCAAGGCAGTAACATTAAGAGGTTATTTCGCGTTTGACTATCATAATTCGCAAAAATCTATGCAAAAACCAGATATTTTAATAACGATTATCTTCTTTTGTTGATTTAAGCTAACCACGCTTGCATCTTTTGAGAGATTGGATAAACGTTATTTTCATAGGATGTGAAGAAACCTCTAAGAGCGCTATATTCGGTGACGGCCGCTTTATGGGTGGCATCGCTATCGACGGTGTCAGGGAGACTGGTCTCGATGCTCTTAGCGGTGGCAAAATAATCGCAATCCATCGATACGAACGGCGTGATATAGAGATTGGCGTCGCAATTCATCGTAACGGTTATCTCCAATCCTTTTTTGCCGTTATATGTGTCGTCATCGAGAACAAACGAGAAATCCGAGCCACCATATGCGTTATGGCCAGAAACGTTTTTCCCAACGATAGAAACGGTGAAATTTTGATAATTTTGTTTTCCGTTATCTTGTCCTAATTCGGTGCCGTTTAACTGGATTCCGTGCCAAACGCCGGAATCGTATCCGAAAGTGAAGTGAATGCCGTTCACCTTCGAGAAATCAAAAGCAGGGAGTCCGATGCCATTAGAGTCCGTTGAGTTGTTACTGCGTGCGAATTTGCGTGATCCATCGGGTAAGCTGGTGATGGTGTTAGAGGTAACGGCGTATTTCACATCAACGCCCGCCGGTTTTGTGTAGTCGGCAGCTTCACTAGAGAATTTGAAGAGAACCTTGTTATTAGCGTTATAGTGGACGGCGCCCCATTTCGCTATTAAGGTGCAGTCAGAATCGACGGAAGTAACTTCATCGCCCTCCTCGTCGAACCAGCCAAGGAAGGTTTTGCCGGTGATCGATGGCGTATAAGTCGGCATCTTATTGGGCGCCACTTTGAGGCTTTGGGTGGCTCCGCTTTCGCTTAGGTTAACCAATGTCACATCATACGCGCCTTTATAGACACGCACTTTGATGGTGATATATGCGGAGAATTCTTCGCAAACGATCTTAAGGGTTGCATCACCCTCTTTTTTAGCGATGATTTTATGCGTTTCATCGAAAGAAGCCACCGTATCATCCGAAGAGATGTAAGTTAAAGGGTAACTTGCCGGTTCGCCATTCTCCGTGAAGCTAACAATCGGCGTATATTCGGTGGGGTATTCGTCTTCCTCTCCAAAGGAATAGCTATTCATATTCAGGTTATAAGCATCATCGACATATTCGATATCGGTGTTATTTAAGGAGAGTTTAAGCGAGGAATTGACAACCTTCACCTTAAGAGGGCTGGTGACCAAAACGCCTTTGACGGTGGCAGAAACGACATAATTGGCTTCGCCATAATCAATACCTGAAATATGGATTTTGCCGTTTTCGTAATTTAAAGAAGCGATATTCTCGGCGCCTTCGTCGACTGAGGTTAAAGTAAGGTTTTCTACAAGTTTCTCACCCTTATATAGGACATAGGCGTCGACAATATAAGAACCGTTCTTATCGATGGTGGCTACGAGGTCGCTTAAGACGATGCGAGGGGCCATCGAGATGGAGTTCACGGTTAATGAGCAAGAATCTTTAAGGTCACCTAGTGTGATATCGATTGTGCAAGTGCCTTTCTTAATGGCGGTCACCAAGCCGTTTTGATCGACGCTAGCGACGGAAGGGTCACTAGATGACCAGGTCGGCGTTCCTTCTTTGCCTACGAGGCTATAGCTAAGGGTATGCGTTTCATATGCTTCCAAGGTCAATGATGACTGACTGATGCTTATTGAAGCGTTTACGATGCTGCTATCGCCTTTCGTCTCTCCGCATGCGGCTAAGACGAAAGAGGAAGAGAGAAGTAACAAGAGGGAAGATAATGGCTTATTCATCATTTTGCTCCTTTCGTGATTTATAGGCCCCAAGAGGTGTAGATGTTTTCCATCGTGGTGTTTTCGTTGGCTTTGGTGACGTTGACTTTCATGCAATCCTCACGGAAAGAGGAACGGGCTTCTTGGAGAGCCAAAGCGCTATATTTGCCTGAATGGTGCTCCAAGAGGGCGTAGCGGGGGAAAATCGATTCCAAGATAATGTTGTTGGAGATTGTTTCATATAAAGCGCGGTTATTTTCGCGAAGGACTTCGATGGCCTCTTGCGCCTCGTTCATATAATTGACCCAACGATCCAAGAGGGCTTTGGGCCAAAAACGGGATTGGGATATGTTGTTATAGATGGTGCCGTTTATATCCGTTGCGTAGGTATTTTGAATATAGGCGAATTGATCCTGAAGTTCTTGGAAATAGGAAAGCATGATGGAACCTGCCGGCCCGAAATAATTGGCGAAGAAGTCATTGACGATTTGCTGGTAATCGCTATTGACGTCAAATTCGGCGACGGAATTGAAATATTCTTTGAAACGACCAAAGCAAGTGACGGCGCCATTGTTGTGCTGACCTTCGTTATACATATATTGGGCGTTGTTTTCGATGCAGAAACGATATGTTTCGATCATCGTCGAATAAGTGTTTAAAGGATAGAGGTAGTGGTTAAAATTCGTTTCATATAGCCAAATATATAATTTGTTCGATAAAGCGCCCCAGCCTTTGATCGCATTGGCGTAACTAGCATTGTCTTCATGGTAGAAGGATTTGGTGTAGCAAGCGCGGATAGGGGCGATATAGGGGCCGACATGTTCGTTGCAAACGATGTCGGGGCTAGTGGGAACGTATTGGCCTTGCTCGTTTAATTTGACGCAGGGGCTTTCGGTTTTATGATAGGCGAAGAAGACGAGGTTAAGCTCTCTCTTTTTGGTTCCGTTTTTGTCGGCTTCTTCTTGGAGATACGCTTGGATTTTGTCGTCTAAGGCATTGCAGAATTTAACAACTGAGCCGCTGGCGGCACCGTATTTTTCGATGTCTTGTTCGCAGGCCTCGCAATCGCAGTTATCGTAATTGTCCTGAATCGAGAAGGTGATAGCGCCGACGCTTGGGTTGGCGGCTAATTTAGCAATCATTTTCGAAGAGGCTTCCTCGACCATTGCCGTGTATTCTTCTTCGTCGCCGTGGGCGGTGTAGCAAATTTGGGTACGAGCGCTGTTATACCATTTAGGATGTGCTTCTTTGTAGGTGTCCGGAGAGAGCCAATTGAAGGAATTATGGAAGGCGTCAATTTCGTTATCGGATAAGAAGACTTCGGTGGAATTCAAGAATCCGGTTTCATAGCTATAATCGGTGTCGACTTTGTTGCTTTGCGTGCGGTAGGCGAAATCGGGGCGTTCGACGACTTCTAAATCGGGCAAGTTGACCTTGCCATCTTTCACCTTGTCAAAGGTGACGATATCTTCGCTATAGCGGTTATATCCTAGCACGTAGCGAAGGAAGGAAATGGCCGCTTGTTGATAGCCGCCGTCTTCCTTGACGCGGATGAAGGCCGATTCGCCTTTGGTGTCAAATTGATAGCCGGTCAAGAAGAGGTTTTCCGAGGAATCGGCTACGTTAGCTTCCTCTCTTAATTTTTGGCAACCCAAGACGATAAGATGAGCGTCGGAAGCAAAGGAATCGTCCTCGCTTAATTCATTGCATTTGATATTCGCACCGGTGGCTTGCAAAAACTTGTTGGCAATAAAAGAAGCGGCTTTTGCAGCGTATTCGTTATTTTTTTCGTAAATAATTCGATAATCAGAAGAGCCGTTTTCTGCTAAGGTGCGGCTAGCGTTCTCCGTCACTTTGACGTTATGGAGGGTTCCGGATATTTCGTGATGGACGGTTTCATCGGTGGGTTTAATGATCTTTTCTTCTTTTTTGTCGTTTTCCTGACATCCGAAAAGGGGCAAGGTCGCGATAAGCAAGATTGGAAGTTTATAGATTCTCTTTTTCATGTTGTGCTCCCTTCTTATAAGACCTCGATTTGTCGAGATAAGTAGGCGAGGTTGCCCGCCTTATCCATAGCGCGGATTCGTAAGGTATAAATTCCGCGCGTATTCGGTTTGAAGGCGTTATATGACGGATCGATGAGATAGGTTTCGCCTGATGGAGAGTCGATGTAGATGGCGATATCGAAATCGGAGGCGTTTTCGCCAACGATTTCAAATTCAGGAATGCAGATATATTCGCCTAGATTTATCGTGGGAGATGGTTCCTCTAATAAACGAATAAGGGGCACTTTCGGTTCTTCCACGTTGATCGCGTAATCGAAGCTGCTCTTTTGTTCGGAAGAATCGCTTGCGGTATAAGTGACGATGTATTGGCCGCTTTTGGAGAGATTTAGACGATATTCACGGTCGGCATAGACGCTATCGAGTAAGACGCCATCGGTATCCTTGGCTATTTCGCCATCGGGGTCTTTGACGGAAAGATAGCAAATAGAATTGGGATCTAGGACATCGCTTACGTCTACGCGATTGATGTTTGCCGTTTCGCCGATGGCATAACTGCCACCATAATCGCCGCTAATGAGGAATCGCGGAGCGCTATAATCGCTAGAAGCATAAGCGAGGCTTTGATTGTCGATACGGTTCCAATAGAAACCGGCGCCTTTGCTCGCGTTAGCTAGTGAGATAACGAAACGGACCTTACCTGAGCTAAAGCCCGTGAAGGTTTCGCCATTATCGTAATAACGACCATCTAAATTGATGCCGTTGAAGGAGAATTTTCCATCGCTATACGAGAAACTAAGATCGGTTGCTTTACCAACGATATTGGTGCTAGTCAAATAAGCGCGGGAATCTAATTGATATGTAAGGTCGCCATTGGTCGCTTTAAGCAATCTGATGCTGATTTTTTCCTCTTCATTTATCGAATCGACAAAGGAACAAGAAAGAGAAGAGAAATCGCTGGCGGTTGGGTCGGTAACAACCAACGCGGAACATTCTTCTGCCAAGACGGGATTGACGAATTCGATTGACATAGCGCCTTTCTTTTTGGCATGGACGCCAAAATTTACGTCGCCGACTTCGACGGTAGCGTTATCGCCAACGAAATAATTCTCGATGTTGAAGCGTTCAATGCCACCACTTAAGACATAGGGTCTAATCACCGTGATTTCTTTTTTATAAGAGAGATCCTTATGGTGATAAGTTAAAGCAATCTTTCCTTGGCTTAAGGCGGTTTTGGGGACGAAAGAAGATCCGGATTTGAGATTATATTCGCCATAATCGTCATTCACTGTGACGTCCAAAAGGACCTTTTCCTCAGTGCCGGAGGAATAATCGTAGCAATAGGCCTCGGGCAATTCATAGACGGCATCGTTTATGAAATATTTTGGCAAGTTGATACCATCGCGAAGGACGGGTGTGGGATTGGCAAGGACAGTCAAATTGTAGTTTGCCTCGCCTTCGTTAAGGAGAATATCCTGGGCTTTTGCAAGGATTTTGTAATTTCCTATAGTTTTTGGAAGGAAGGAATCGGCAGACGATTCAATTCTTTCGTTATTTAAATAGACTTCGAAGGAGACAGTCTTTTCGCCCGAACCCCCTGTTACTTCATATTCAGGGAAGAAATAAGTCTCGCCAACCTTGCTTTCGTTTAGCGGCGCAATCAAACTGATTTTCAAAGGTTCGATGGTGGTGGTTGCCACATTGATGATTTTTTGAGCGCGGTTGCCACTTCGATCAATGGCTTCATAGACGATGGAATAAGTGCCATCCCATTTGGCGAAGAAGCGGCCGTTTTCTATTTGGATATTCGTTTGGCGGTCGGTGCCATAATTGTAATAGACATGGGTTTCGACTTCGCAAGCGCCATCTTGGGCATCGTTTGCGGTCGCCTCATATACGGGATAAGATGATCCCACTTGGGCATTTGGTATCTCTTTGGGCGCGGCGACATTGATTATCGGAGCGGTGACGTCCTTGATTTTCGTTTGGGAGATATCTTGGCCTAAGAGATCGAGGACCACAAAATTGGCAGATGACGATGAATAGCCTTTGGTGTAAATCGATAAAGTCACCAGGTTGCTAGAAAACCCTTCCCAAAGATTGGAATAGAAAGAGGGGTTATCGAAATCGGCAACAATGGATGATCCTTGGAACAATTCTTTGGTTTGATAGTTATAGCGAAGGTCAATATATAAGTCGCCTGCATTATATTTTTCTAAAGGATGAGAGCCTTTATCATCGGTATAGCTCTTATAATCGCCATAGAAACTATGGATGGTAGAGCAACCATAACCGTCATTGACATGGAGTTGTTTGAAATTGGCTTCATAACCGGTGAACTGTTGATTGTTCGCTTTAGCGGCGACGTAAGACCATGGGGCGCCAACGCCTTCATTGGAGGCATTCACCCTAATCGAGATGGCGTTATTTTCGTCAAAATGATCAGTTAAAGTGATATATAATTCCGAAAAATCGAGGCTTTTGAGGTTAGTTGGCGCGGCAAACCAACTGATTAGATTTTGGCCTTTGGATAGATCGATCGGGGCGTTGAAGGTCATTGTTTCGCCTTCCGCTAAAGAGACGTAGAGCCCTTTCTTGTCATAAGTGAGCTCGTTTTGTCCATAGGAAGAGAAAGATTTGTTGCCATCAAATTGAACGAAGGGAGAACGGACGAGGAAGGAATATTCTTCGTTATAATATTTGCCATTATCATAGGCGGAATAATGTAGTTTATATATTCCCGATTCGTTTAAGACGATCTCGCTTAAAGCGAAGGTATCGCCGCTAGGGAATTCGATGGTCGCGGAATACACGATTCCATCTTTTTCTAATTTGGGGACGATGAAAGTCGAATTGAAATCGTATTCGTCTTTGATGCTAAAAGGTATAGCGGCTTCTTCGGAAAAAGCTTTGATGGCACTAGGCAAAGCCAATAACGGGGCTGCCAATAAGGGGAACAAGAGAAGATGACGTTTTCGTTTCATATTAGCCTTTGATACCTCCCATGGTTAGATTTCCGAGCAATTTCTTATGGAATGCCAAGAAGACGATAAGAACCGGAACGAGCATTAACGCGGCCGCAGCGCAACGGCAAGGGACGCTGGAAATAGAGCCTTTGGTAAGGAAAGACATGTTATACATGCCAACGGCGATGGTTGGGTAATCGGGCAAATATACAAGCGGAACCTGATAATCGTTCCAGAAGGTGATGAAATTGATTAGCAACACGGTCATGAAGATGGGACGCGCCATCGGAAGGACTAATTGCAAGAGGATGCGAAGATTGCTAGCGCCATCGATTTTGGCTGCTTCGGTATAGGCGTTAGGCAACGCTTTGAAATAATTATAGAAAACAATGAAATATAGACCCAAGAAGTTCGCTTTTAAGATCCATGTGCCCCAAATCTGGTTATATAAATTAAATCGTTTGGCCATGGCGATTTCGGCCGGCAAGCTTCCGACAATCGGCAAAATCATCGCCACGATGACGATGAGATAAATTATTTTGGAGAGCTTGAAATTGAATTTGGCGCAGACATAGCTAGTGACGCAAGGGATCAAAGTGGCGAAGAAGGCGCATCCGATCGAATACAAGAAACCATATAAGAAGAGGGTTGGGAAGGTCACGAGCTCATCGCCGTTTTTAATGGTGATGTAGAATTCTTGATAGACCGTTTTGAAATTGTCGAAGGTCCATTTATTCGGTAAACCGATGACGTTGATGCGGAAATCCTCATAGACGTCTTTGAAACTTGTCATTAAACCCCATAAGAGCAAAACGAAAATCGTTAAACAATAAAGGAAGAGGAAAAAGACGATGATGACGCTCATCGGGGTGATTTTGGCGTGAGGCTTATGGCGAGATAGACGAGGTGATTGTTTGTTGTTCATGGTCTATTCCTCCGAGGGGCCGAATCGTTCCAACAATTCTTTGACGATGAGGGTGAGTGGAACGGCTATGAGGGTGAGAATCAAGCCGATCGCGCATATGAAAGGGTATTGCGATTCGTTGTTAGCGACGGTGATTGTTTGTTTATATAGATAATAGCCATACGTTTGCACATCTTCGCTGGCTAAGGGGCCAAAGAAAGAATAGAGGTTGATTTGATTGACGAAGATGGAGGCGACGCCGGTGACGATGAAGGTGGAAATCGTCGGGAAGATGCTAGGGAGGATGATATGGAGAAATTCGCTCCAGCTGTTGGTGCCGTCGATTTTGCCCGCTTCGATGATTTCGGTGGAGATGCCGCTCATGGCGTTGGAATACATGAGAACGCTGGTGCCAAAGCTTACTAAGATGTTATAGAAGATGATGGCGCCATAACGGGTTTCCGTATTCTCGATCAAGCCTTTGATGGATATTCCAAACCATTTGGAGAATACCTCTGGAATGGCGAGTTCTACGAAATTTTGATAAATCGTGACCATGACGATGGCTGAAAGGATTGATGGCAAGAAAAGCATCACCTTAAAGAAGTTGCCGCAGGGCAATTTCTTATAAATGAAATAAGAGAAGAGCAAAGCCAGGATAGTGCTTATCGAATAGGTTAGAAAGAAAGATAGGAAAGATATGCCAAAGATGTGGAGCATGGAAGGCTTAAGCATTTCATTCCAAGCATCCACGAAAGGTTTCGATGTCCATGTTATGGTGCCCGTTAAGGCGTCTACGCTTTGGAAGGCGTATAGGAAACTACGCCCATTGACGCCGATATAAAAGATGGCGAATTGGGCGATAGGGAAAAGAAGCATCAAAAGATAGAAAGGCAAATCGTGATAGGCTTGTTTCTTTTGACGCTTTAATTCCATGGCGATTATTAGTTATATTTCGACCACTTGTCTTTGTAATAGGTGTTCATGCCGGTGAAATAGGTAGCGGCCGTATAGCCTTTTTCGACGATCCCTTGAGCGACATATTGGATTTGGGTCGATCCGTCGCTGAAATAATATTGATTGCGTGGATCGAAATCGGATTCGTTATTCGCAAAGAAGGACGAATTGGCATAAGGATAGACGATATCGGCTTTTTCCCTTAATTCGATGATGGAACGACCGAAGGTTGTCATCTGGGCCTTTTCCTCGTTAGTAAGGCTGTAGTTAAGAGCCTTGGGGGTGTTGGTCGTGATTGTGTATTCGACTAACGATTCGTCGGTGTTGGCAAATTTGATGAATTCCTTGATGATGTTTTTCTTAACTTCGGCGACGTTTGACTTCATGAAGCAAAGGGAGAAGTGGGTGTCGGCTAAAGTCGTTTTGCCTTCAGCGACTTTTTCGGCTGTGGCCTTTGGCAAAGGCATGAAGCCGAAGTGACGGTTAGCGGCCGAATAGGCCTCGCCCTTCGAATCGACCATTTTCTCGAAGACGCTTTTGGCTTCGTTTTGCCACCAGACGCCATCGCTAAGCATGGCGATTGGTTTGGTACTTCCGCCGTCATTGCCCGCATAAAGGAAATCCCGTTGTGCGTCGGTGTGGGAATAGCCGGTGTTGGTGTATTTGTCGTTATGATAGGTGCTTGTTTTGAGGATCTTCTCTAAGAAGGAGATCGCGTAATATTTTCCGGGCATCCTGGAGGTTTCGTATCCGTTTTCAGTGGTAATGGTGGTCGCTGAGGCATCCATTGTTAATTCATTATCGACAATGGAAGCCAAATTAAGGTCGCCGTCTAACGTATAAGACGTGACCATGGCATCTTTTCCCTCGTAATCGGCGGCCAAAGCGTTCACAAGCCAGTTGAGATAATCTTTGTAATTATGGCCGTTGGTGAGGAAGGGCGTGCAGTCCTTTTTAGCAATATATTCACAAAGAGTGAAGAATTCCTCGTAAGTGGTTGGCAAGCCGTCGTCGCTTGTTCCTTCTTGGCCATCGGGACCCGCCGACTTCTTGTTGTTACGGGTGGTGATGAACTGATCATCCAAGCGCGTGCCAGTAGGGGTTTTGGCAAAATAGAAGCCCTTCTCATCGAAGAGATCGATATTATAGGTGAGACCGAAATAAGCGGAATAGTGGGGGACGGCGTAATAATGCGTGGAACCATCCTCTTCGATGCCATAGAAGGCGGCTTGTTCGGAAGAAAGTTTATCGAGAATTGATTTGTCCTCGCCATAATCGGTTAATTTGGTGGTGACAGCATCGGTGATGTCTCCGAGGATTCCTTTCTTTTTAAGTTGGAAATAAGAACTTTGTTCGGTGAAATAGACTTCGTTGCGTCCATCAAGAATCTGATCAGAGATGCTATTAACGATATTGCTCACGTTATCGATGATGATCTGAACGCCTTTTTTGCCTTCTTCGACGCTGTCCTCGCTATGGGCGGCTTCGAAACGGGTTTTGAGTTTGGAAAGCCATTCGGAACCGTATCCGCCGGCGTAATTGCTAACGTATATTTGTGTTTTGCTGGAATCGATCTTTTCTCCGGGGCTCACGGTGCCGCAACTAACCAAGGCGGCGCTTAAGCTGGTGGCGGCCAGAACGACCAATGTTTGTTTTTTCTTCATTTTTTTCTCCATTCCTTCGCTATATAACGAAGTCTTATCGGCGACGAGATGGCAGGGAAACGCGATGTTTCGTCGGCCTAGAATTTTTCTAAGTTCCTTTGGAAGCGGTTACATTTGGAAGTGTAATCGCCCTCAAAAAAGATGCTTTCCAGTGCCGCAAACATTCTAAGTCAGGCGCCCAATATCTATTAGGCATTTATCAATTGCATATTTGCGGTTTTTATCCATTTAAGCTGTTTTCTGATGTGCCGAAATGGCGGCCTAAAGAAGGGATAGTGGATGTATAAAGGCCGTCCTTTCTAACTTAGCATAGATAAAGTAAAGGTTTTTTATGTTTGCTGTTTGGCATTAGTGAGAAAACTATCATGGGGACCTTTTTATATGGAATAAGGAAGAAGCATTAAAATGGTTATCGTTTATTTATCGGCGACGATTTGCAATTAAATATGCCTGATTTGCGGGGATTTTTGGTTTTTATAAGGTGATTTACGAATTATTTTCTTGCGCCGCCTCAATGCGGAATAGCTTAGGCGTTTTTCCTGTTTCAATACGGAAGAAATAGACGAAATAGGCGGCGGTGGAGAAGCCACAGAGGGAAGCGATTTGACCGATGGAATAATCGGATGTCAGCAAAAGGTATTTGGCTGCTTCTAGACGCCTATTGGAAAGATATTCTTTTGGCGTGACGCCGGTTTCCTTCTTGAAGCGTTTTTCTAAAGAGCTGCGTGACATGCCATATTTTTTGGCAAGGGCGGTCATTTCGATATCCTCGCTATAAGATTCGTTGATGTAACTTTGCACCTCAAAGACGAAGGAAGAATAGAGTTTGCTTTTGCCATCTTCGACTTTATAGCCTTTTTCCTTAAGGCGGTTGATGAGCATCAAATAAAAGGAAAAAGCATCAAGGTAAGATAAGAATGTATCATCGGGATATTGGACGAGATTGTCATAAGAACATTTTAGATGGGCGAGAAGGTTCTGCATGAAGAGGGGCTCAAGTTCAATTTTTAAGAAATCCGTTGACTCTAAGCGAATCGAATCGGTGGTTTTTAAAGCGTAGTATTTGAAGTCGGAAGAGGGATTTATTTTCTTTTCGGTGTGCGTCGCGTTAGCGGGTATTATATACACGCAGTTGGGTTCGATTTGGAAGGATTTGGAGATGCCGACGACCTGGCCGGAACCACTGCGAGGAACGATGATTTCGAAGTTTTGATGGGTATGGAAAATGGAGGGCTCATCATTTAGTTCCGTATAACTTAACGAGAGCAGCGGATTCCTTCTTCCGATCAATCCGATGTCATGAAAATAAACCTTATTGAACATACTAATTATTGATATTGATATCTTATTTTTTTATATAGATATGTCAAGGGGCTAGATATGATGAAATCAGCTTTTCGGCAATATTTAAATGGCTTATGCATTAAGGAGGTATCTTATGACCCGAAAACCATTAATTTTAGGAGCCAGCGCTCTTTTGCTTGCCCTTCCTCTTCTAGCCGTTCCAGCGGTTGCTAGCGGATCTTTTACGAATGATGTGGTGGAAGCGAAAGCGGAAACGGCGGTCAAAAGCGTTGAAATCAAAAGTGGCAGAAGATCCACAAATTCAGAATCGCCTAGTTATCATCAACTTTTGGTTCCGACCGGACTTGTCACATACGGTGCGAGATATAGCGGTTCATATTATGACGTCAGCAATGTTGCTCACGAGGTAGAGATTTGGAATTCAGGCACTGTAGACGGAAACCATCTTCTTTATGCATATGTCGATTCGATGCCTGATAAGATGATCTTCAAAAAAGAAACGGTTTTTACAAACAATGCCGATGCGACAGACGCCTTTTCTTTCGACAAGGACTATCTAATAACTTTCGTGCAAAATTGGCAGCCCGCTACTGTCGCCGAATACACTGGCCCCATCGTTAAATCTCTTGAATGCGTTGGCGCCGACCAAAAACGATCCAAACCTTCGACTTCTAAATATCGCATTTACGTCACGTTGTCAGTTACCACATACGGCCATTCTTATTCTGGCAAGATATACGATGTGAGCGGCAATGAATATGATGTGTCTTTAAAAAATGAAGGTAGCGAGGTGTACGGAGGCGGGGACACTAAATACCATATGCTTGACTGTGCGCTTGCTAACTGGTCCAACAACATCGTTATAAAGAAGGAAAGCGTATTTGTTGATACCGCCGATATGACGGTTGGTATATCCTTCGATAAAGATTACCTCATTGCTTACGAGGGCGAGGGAGTTGAGCCGAGCGTGGTTGAATATACTACCTCCGCTGAAGCTGATTATTTTGTCAAAACTTATATGCATCCCGAAATCGAAGCTACTGATATGGGAACTGGGAAGTGCTTAGGCACCGATGGTTACTATGCCAAGGCGAAAGCGGCCTATCAGAAACTTTCTGCCGATGCCAAGAACCTCTTTGATACCGACTCCAATTACGCCGCTTATAAAGCCCGTTACGACGCTTGGGCATCCTTCAATGAAGGAATCGATACTGGCTCTAAGAGCGCTTTAGGACGCGTAGCTAAAGAAGGCGATTACGTGATTCCTGTCATCGCTTCCCTCTCTCTTGCTGTTGGCGTTAGCGTAGCTGCGATGCTCTTCCTTCGCAAGAAACGTAATAACCGATAATGGCTCGTGTTCTAAAAATCTCCGCAGAACCAATCTACAATTGATATTTCTCCCCATTAAAGCATAACGACGAAGAAATTCCGTTATGCTTTTTTGGTTATGAAACAAAGGAGATGGAAGCAGTTTTCGTTCGTTAGATGTGCGTTAAGTGTCCGCTGGTTTCGAGAATTATTTTGATTTTTTTAATTGGTAAGAGAACTGAGGGTGAAACATTTAAGAGAGATAGGGGTAAAAAAATAAAGAAATAAGATACTATCGGAATAATTTTATTGTGCAAAATATAGCTGAAATATTTGAAAAGGCATATCGAAAGGGGCGCGGAAACCGCATTGCGTTTTTTGAGATTTTCCTTAAGGGAAAAGAAATGATTGTATCTCAAATTTTTATGCAAATTGATTTGCTACAAATTGATTTGCGTAAAAAATTAGAATCGCGAAGCG
This sequence comes from Bacteroidaceae bacterium, assembly GCA_963624045.1. Taxonomy (GTDB): domain Bacteria; phylum Bacillota_I; class Bacilli_A; order RFN20; family CAG-826; genus UBA4951. The sequence continues at coordinate 51,648 of CAVFNI010000005.1, read as the reverse complement.
CCAAAGAGCATTAATAGATATATGAGGATTCTTTAGATTACGTAGTTGTTTTGACGAATAGTTCTCTTAGAGCCTAGCCTTTAACAATTTTGATATTTGCTGGCGCTTTGACGTCAAAAGACGTTTTGTTGCCGTTATTTTCGGCTTTTATCTTAACTAGGCCATAAGGGGTTGGGAAAGAGGCGTCTATTTCTTTTAAGGAAGAGAAGGAAGGGGATATAGAGATGGTTTTAGAGCCCGCTTCAAGGATCCTGATGCCCAAGACACATTCGTAAAGGAAGGGGATGGGCCCCACCGACCAACCATGGCAAAGGGAAAGGCGATAGCCTTCATAGCAATGTTTGCCGAAATCGCCATGGATATCTTTTGTTCCGGGCGGCGTGATTTTATCGATAGAGCCGCTTCCAAGCAGCATATCCATATCGAAATTCTCCCAGAAAGAAGTGGCTCCTCTTTCTAGCATCGCCCCATAATATTCGCGGCACATTTTGATCGCGGTATCTACGGAAGCGATAAGGGCAACCGCCTTGAAGATATGATAGGAGAAGCGTATCGAAATCCCTTTGGCGCCGCCATCTAGCAATTTTTCCTTCGCTTCTTCTTTGTCGATCATCCTCGCTAGATAGCCTAAGGCGATAACGGGTTTCAAATGAAGGTTTTCCTTATGGACCTTTCTTAAACGCTTAGACGTTTCAATAGAAAGATGGTCGGCTTCTAATCCTAAGGCTTCCCGTATTTTGTCATATGTTTCTAAGCCCAAAATGAAGCAATAACGGTTGCCTTCTTTGGATTCTTCTAAATTATCGGCCGATGGCCAATCGAAGAAGAAGCCGGGCCGTGTTTCTACGCCCGAGAGAGCAAAATCGATATCGCCATCCTCTTTTACGCAAGAAGAAAGTTGTTTGACGACTCCTTCTAGATAACCGATATGGGAGGACAGATAATCGATATCGCCATAATGCAGATAATTCAAATAGAGGACATGGATCAGCCAAAAGGAATAAGTGGGGATGTTGCCAAACCAACAAGGCAAAGGATTTTTGAGGATGGAGGTGTTGATGGCCTTTTTGATATATTCGTTTTCGTCATATAGCCACGTCATCGCGCGCACCTCTGGCTCTAAATCGCCCATCCAAACGAGGCGGTCGCGCTTGATGCCTTCGAGGACGTTATCTTGCAAATTCAAGAAGATGGTACGTTTGGATACGTCATAAATATCGTTTAGCAAGGAATCGGATGAATGAAAATGACCTTTCTCTTTTATTTTGCTATGGGTATAGGAGCCATAGATATTGACAAGGCGGTATTCGCCTTCGTCCAAAAAGTCGATGCGGATGAAGCGGTAGCCGGTTTTGCCGAATTCGAAATCAGATAGATGATTTAGGGTGATGACGATATCCCGCAAAGAGTGGTCGTTAGTGGCATTCTTCTCCCCTAAATCGGCATTGGCCTCACCTAAGGATTCGCCAAAACGGATGCGGATCCTTTGATGGAAGGAGGGCGAGAATTTATGGGAGATGATGCGCACGCCGCCCTGCAATTCCTTCCCAAAATCTAGCACTATCGCGCAAGGGCCATGGAAAATGGCGACATGCGGCTCCTTCGTATAGACCTGATCGCTATGATTGATGAAAAGATATTCTTCTCCTTCGATTAGCCCTTCTTTCATGGAAATGAGGCTAGGAAGAAGGTATTCGGTGATTAATTCGCTCTTCATTTTTCGCTCACTTCATAGACGACGCGATAATAGCCGTCTTCCATTTTTGGCAATTCCTTCTTATCTAATTTGACCACAATTTTATCGAAAAGAACATCCTCGAATGCATAAGAAATTACTCGTTTTCCTTGCAAATCCTCAATGGAAATGGAAACATCGTGTTTTTTGTAATCGGGCGATCCGCACAAAAGGGGCGATAGAAGATGACTCTCTCCCCAAAGCAAATCGGTGGAGGAATCAAAACAGACGGCGTTTTGAAAGCTTTCCTTTAAGGCGTAGAAAGCCAATTTCGGATACCCAGCATAATCAAGAGGCGGTTTTAAATATGATCCTTCGTTGGCACCGCTATTAAGAGAGCACCATAATAATCCGTCCACGCCATCGCCAAGCATTTTATTAGAGGCCATTTTAGCGCTTAAGGCTTGATAGGCTTGTGAAAGGAGGAAGTCATTTTCGAAATGATATCCGAGATTCGTCTCATTACCATATTCATAGGAAGCATCATTAAAGAATTGCTTGGCTTTGTCGGTGTTAGGGTTCGCTCTTCCGATGATGGCATATTCGCTGACGAGATAGGCGTTTTGATGGCTATTTAGCAAATCGCGATAGCCTGACCAATCTTGTTTGCGGAGTTTATCCCAGCCAGCGCCATATCCAAGCAACCAGTTATAGGCGTGACTGGAGCGAAGAACGAGAGGGTCGTTCCACGCCTTAGAAGAAGCGACATCTTTTCCCCAAGCATCCTTCTTTCCATCATCAAGATAATAGAAACAGCCTAAATCGTATGAATCGGCGGCGTAATATAGGTGCGAAATGGGGCAAAGAAGGCGGGATGAATCAATCGACTTAAGGGCGCTAACGAAAGCTTCGTATATATTATCGATGTCTTTTTGGTAGAGCCCTTGTTCGTTGGCGCCTTCGTAAATGATGATCGAGGGGTGGTTGATGACGTCTTTGATTTGATGGAGATATCCTTCTTTTTGTTTCCATGAAGGGTCCCAAAGGCAAGTGATTAGCGAATCGATATAACGGGTTGTCCAAATAACGCATAAGCCGATGGCGTCGAAGATTCTGGCATACCTTTCTTCGGCGTTGCCATAACCTAAGACGTGCATGCGGACGCAGTTGCAATTCATCGCCTTAGCTTGTAAAGCCTCTTTGATGATGGTTTCGTCGCTTGGGCAAAGATGTTCTAAAGGGAGCCTCTCAATCGGCCAAGGGTATTGCATCAGAAGAGCGCCTTTAAGGACATAAGGCTCATCGTTAAGATAAAGGCCGCCGTCTTTTTGACTGATGGTTCTAAAGCCATAGGAAACGACGAAGGCATCGACATTCTTTTCTTCTTCTAGAAGATTGAAGGATATTTCGTGGAGCGATGGATTTTCGGGACTCCAAGAGGAAACGCCGAATTCGATTCGCTCTTTTAGATGATTTATTCCTTTTTTTAAATGCGCTTGGAAAGTCGTTTTATGAGCCATGTCGCAAAGGACCTTAAGAGTAATTTCCTTTTCTTTATCGCTAATAACGTCGATAAAACAATCAGCAAGGGCCTCTTTGGCGGAGAGCGTTACGATTTTGACAAAATCGATATGAGTTTCTTTTTTTCTTTCTTCGAGATAGGCCTCGCCTATGAACCAAGCGTAATAAGGATCCTTGCCACGGTGCCAAGAACAGAAATTCTCTGGGCAACGGGGTGAAACGATAAGCTCGAGAAGGTTTTCCCCATTCCGCAAGAAAGGGGTCAAATTAAATTCGGCAGAAAGAAAATCATCGCATAGGAATTCCCAGTCGTTAATTTTGATTTTTCCACATGGGTCAAGGCACGATAGATGTAAATATAATTCTTTTTCGTTAGGGGAATATGTAAACGCCTTTCTTAATTTAAGCGTCTCGTTGGCATGCTCCTTTCCCGCTAAACCAAAAGGCAAATTCACTTTGCCTAAGGGTTTTTCTTCTTTGTTTTTGGATGCGACAAATGGATTTATCGGTGTGTTATCTTTTGTAAGCACTTCGATGAATCTTAGCGACATATCGCCCATTGGGTAGAACCCAGCGGTGGCCATAAGCTCATTTGGTAGTCCTTTGCTAAGGAAAGAATAGGAACGGTTTTTATAAATTACTTTTATTTCATTAAAATCGAAAATAACCTGCAAATCTCCATCGTTTTCAAAAGAGAAGGAACCAAGGTGATGGTCGCTATAATGATAGATATCCCTTTCTAAGGTGCGGGCTTTTAAAGAACCGTCGCTATAAAATTGAAGGCGGAGCAGTTCTTCGCTATCATGACGGAATTCGAGAACCTTCCCCATCGTTTGGACGATTTTTTTGCCGCGCGATGACGTCTTGAAATCTTGGCTGATGGAGAAAGATAGGTGAATCTTTGAGAATTCTTGCTGGGGCGCAAAGAGCAATCCTGCTGGAGGATAATGGCCTTCGCCTTTTAAGAGCACGTTACCGCCAACTATTTGGCAATTGCTACTGAAAGCGTGCAGATATTCATAAGGTCCCTCTATTTGCGAGGAGGCGATAAAATCTTTTAGATACTCCCGTTTACGAACATCATTTTTGCTCGGGGCAATCTTTTCTTTCCAATGGGCGATTTGCGTATCGCTAACGACTTCTTTTTCGAGATTGGCATTCGTAAACGAGGCGTAATCGTGCGCGAAAGTTTTTAGATAATCGATTTGCTCATCTAAGCTAAAACTGCTTTCGGGGCCATTAAAATCGCCAGTTCCGTGGTGTTTCTGGCGATAGGAGATTAATTCATAGGACCGCGACTTATTTTTCATGGCTGATGATGGTCATCTCTCCTGGCTCTAACCAGCAAGATCCTTTTTGGTATTTAGAAGAAGGGGCAAATTCATAAGAGACGGAAAGGGGCTCGTTTCTATCGATATTCATGGCGAAATAGATCTTTTGGCCGTTTTCGTTTAGGAAAGAAGATATTAAAACCGGCGTTTTCGTCCAGATGCTCACTTTTTCTAATGTCTCATCGGGCATGAATTCGGGTAATTCGTGGTCAGGGAAATTAATTTGACTCGAAGAAAGGTAAGTTAAATTTTGATAGGCAGCGAATTTTCTTTGGAACCACATAGAAGCGAGCGAAAGCCGCTCATAAGTGGTGGTTGTCTTGCCGTTTAAGGCGATAGGGAATTCCCCCTCGACGCCGTCGAAGAGAACGCTTAACCCATAACCTGTATCAACGAATTTATACCAACTTACGCCTAAGAAGCCCGACATGAAAGCGATGCTTATTTGATAACGGAAATCATCGAAAGATGGTTGGTCGATTCGAAAATGCCCAATGCAACAACCTGCCCAAAGGGGCTTGCTATTCGTAAGGGAGCCAACCTCCTTCATGATGGCGATGGTCTTAAAGAATTCGGTTAAGCCCCTTTCCTTATCGTTCCGCCAAAGGAAGCCATAATGGTCCATGCCCCAGAAAGAAATCTTCGCTTCTTTTAATAAATTAGCCGCGATTTGCGGGTATTTTTCCATTTTAAAGCTATATATATCGTGACGTTTCTCATTATCAAAATAAGGATAGAGATTCACATAATTGTTTAGGTGTGGAGCCTCTTCTAGGATGATATGGTTAGAACGGATTAAGAAAGGAAAATCCTTTTCCCATGGCTCATCGCCTAAGAAATAGCCGATGACGTTAGGGAATTTGGAAATGGTTTTGAGGCTTTCTTTGACGCCTTTGCGGTATTTTTCCTCGCCCTTTTCTTCTAAGGCCTTATAGCCGATTCGTGCATCGTAGACAAGAACGGGCAAGGACTTGCTCTTAGCCTCTTCTAGATACCGTTCGAAATATTCCAAGGAATGTTTGCTTGGATCGAAGGTGTAGGTGGGGAGGAGGTTAACGCCCGCGTCGAGGGAATCTCCGATGACGGAGTGGTCGTATTCTATTGGCGAGAAGGCGAAATATGTGATGATGAATTGGTTTGGCAAGTCCATAAATGTCGTTCTATCTCCTATTCGACGATGAGGGAAATCTCTAGCTCGCTACGATTGCCATAAGAATCGAGAGCAACGAAAGTAACGACATGATTGCCTTTCAATAAACGGCCTTTTGCATCAACGGCTCCTTCGCTATAGATGCGATCGACGCAGACATCCATTCCAAAGGCGTCTTTGGCTGACACGATGAATAGCGGTGCGGCCTCTCCAGCCTTTTTATGGATGACTGTTTCGCCTGAATAACTAATCGTCGGCTTAACGTTGGTGCTATCGCCTTGCTCGATTGTGTCCCCACTTATGAGGATGCGGGCCGAATCGGGGGTATAGCTAATCGCATAATCGTATTGGGAGGAAATGCTCATAGGGAAAGAAGACGTAGCGGATTTATTGGTGAAGATGGTCTCTTTCTTAATGGAGAAGGTGCTAGCGGTCGCCGTTAGGTAGACAGCTGCCCTAAAGACGGTCACGTCAACAACTTCTTTAATTTCAAAGAAAGACAGTTTGACGTCGATTTCTGTCCCCGTTTCGTCATAGACAACGCCGGTATATTCGCTAGAGCCATTGCCATAGACTCCTTGCAAGACGGAAAAATCGAAACTGACTAGATAGAGGTAGGGCTTATCTTTATTCGGATCTAGGGTGGTGGCCCAACGCCCATTGCCTAATTTGAAGGTGGAGGTAGAGACGGGTTCTATGTCGCCAACCGTATACGTTCCGTCAGCGTTTCTTTGGCATTGATAATCCTGATCCAATTTGATGATCGGCAAGAGGCAAGAAGAGGAAGATAGGAGGGTTTTGCTACGGATAATGAAAGAATCGAGATTGATATTCGTAGTCAAAGTGAAGGAGAACGATGTCTTATCGGAGGAGACGACAAGCTTCTGCATGACCAACGTCCCATAACCGAAATAAGATGGGATGCTATCGCCTGACAAATAGCAAAGAGGGACGTCGAAACTGATGGTATCAAAATCAATGGCCTTAGCGATTTCGCCAGTAGAAAGAGAGACGCTCACGGGACCTTTATATTCAGAAATATCCGCCCCTTCGGCATCGTTTAGATAGACAGCTAGATATGTTTTATCGAAGATGAAGACTGTTTCGCTATCCTCTTTGCTAGTGAAGATAGAGGAATTCTTCAAAATGAATTGGTCTTTCCAACTAGAAAGAACGAATTCGAGAAGGGTTTTGCCGTTATCGGCACCCTTATTGACGATCGTTATTTCATAGCTTTCGTCGTTGGCGTCATACACCACGCCATCATAGCCACTTTCGGCGATGGGCGTGCTTAAGGAAACCAAGAAACGATAGGTTTTCTCGTTCTTGTTAGCTGCTTTGCTGCTATCAACGGAAGCGACGGGAAGCTCTTTTATTTCCCCCTCGTATTTATTGAAGGTGACCGGCTTCCAATTGTTGACGAAAGCCAATTCATAATTTTGATCGAAACGAAAGGCTTTATTAACGTCCTTATCGTTGACGAAAAGGGTTTCTTTGCTTATGAGGCATTTGGTTAAGAAGGTAACGAACTGCAAATCCAATTGATCATAGGTCGTTCCGTCAATCGTTTTTGAACCGCGATGCATGAAAGTGATGGAATATTTAACCCCTCTTTCGTCGTAAATTACCCCAGAATAGGTTTTTCCGTTATCGGTTAAATTGGTCGGTATAAGAAGGCGATAGAACATACCGGTCGCATTGGACGGATCGTTGCATGAATTGTTGCTTCCTAAGATGGTGACGGTGTTAATTTCTTCTCCGCCTTTATATTCGGCGATATTGGCAGCCTCCCATTTTCTTAGGAAGCTTATCGCGTAATCCTTATCGAACGAAAATGATTTGCTAGGATCATTATTTTTGACGAAAACCGTTTCTTTTTTGACGATAAGCGAATAAAGGAAAGTGGTAGGTAATTGTAAATCGATTTTGTCATACCCCGTGGAGGCGTCATTTCCGCGTCCCGTGAAAGTTATTGAATATTCATTGAGGTGACCATCATAGATAACGCCTGTGTAGACTTCGCCATTGGTTATGGTGCCGGCGGTTGTCAAGAGCCGATAGAACATACCGGTCGCATTGGTTGGATCGTCGCATGAATTGTTGCTTCCATAAATCGCGAGGGTTGAGGTAACGGCATCCGCTTTGACTTGGTCAAGGAGGGAGATGTCGTTTTCTGAATGGAAGAGGAAGCCCGCGATTAAAGAAAATGAGGCTAGGGCCAAAAGCGATGACTTGAATTTGGAAGGCATATCTTTATCTCCTTTCATCAATAGGAATAAGGCATTACGAAGAGGCCTCTCCCCGGTTCTAAGGCAATATCATAGGTGTGGGAGGAAACGCTATAATCACTCACATTTCCCTCATCGTCGATGACGCGGATGGCATCGACATCGTCCTTGAAGACGATTTGCGAGGATGATTTCTCGGTTGTCGTCGCCGGATCGGTAATGTTGATGAGCATGTAGCCGTATTGATCGTTGCTCTTATCGACCATTTCCGTGGCTAACAAAATCGATTTGGCGTCGTTTTTGCTCTTTTCTAGGTCGATGTAGGAGAAGGATTGGGAATCGATGACGCCCGATAAGAAATTGGCGTTACAAGCGCATGTCGTGGAATTGACGTAGGAATATAGTCCTTTATAGGAGAAATTCATCGTGACGGCCGCTAAGGATTTGATGCCTGGATGGTAGGCCTTAGCCCAATCGTACAAAGGGGTTGTTTTGCCGTTGGAGGTGACGAAACTGGTGCCGTCATCGAAATATTCGCCATTGGAAGCGTTAGAACGGCGCCTCATGTAGGTGAAATAGCTGATTTGATCGACGCCAAAGGCAAGGGCGGTGTTCCATTGCCAGAAGAGGTCGTTCAAAGACACCGGTCGGGTGCGGCGGACGCCGTTATTGGACCAGGAAGAAGATTGGATGACCATGTACAATTCTAAATTTTTCTCTTCGGCGATTTCGGCGATGATTTGGAAATTGATGAGATGCTCTATTTTGATAGCGGGCGAATTGATGTCTCCTTTGGATACGGTCATCGGATAGGAGTCATACATGATATAGTCGGCGTTAGTCGCCTCGATAAAGGCACTCACATAATGACGATAAGCCGAAAGAAGATTGTCACTGGTCGCGTTTTTTTCGTATTTATCGGCTTGTCCGCTAGCTAATGGGAAGAGATTGCATTGAATGAAGATGTCAGGATTAACGGTTTTAATGGCATGATATAGCGAGCCGATGGCAGGCAAGGACGCGTAGGTCGGCTCATCGAGGATAAGAAGGCCATAGAAGGCGGGATGCGTGGAATAGTCCTTAACGAATTCTTTGATATCGTTGACGAGGTCCTCTTGCGTGGCGTACTTGCATCCTTCGCCGACCAAGGGCTCCTTGCTAAGCGACAAAGTATAAATACGATTATCGAAAAGGATGGTTTTTAGTCCGACTGAATCGGCCAAATCGAAAAGAGATTTAACATGTGAAGTAGACCATTCTTCGCCCCGATATGGGTCGTTGGCGTCGATTAGCAAATAATCGAATCCGCAATCCTTATATTGTTGATACATTTCCTTGGTTTGGAAGGTAACTTCGTTTCCGCTTTCATCGAAGATCTGGTAGGTTGTGCCGTCGATGCTGTAGGTGCCCTTGCCAGGCGCTGCATAGGCATACATCGTCATTTTCTTGCTTGAAGCGCTATAATCGGGGGCTTTAGATGTGTCGATAGACGAATTATCTTGCTTCGTTTCCGCGCAAGAGCAAAGAAGAAGGCTAGCTAAAAGAAGAATCGATTTAGAGAATTTCATTATTGTGCCTCCGTGGCTTTTTGGCCCGTTTTGTCGGAAAGATACGGTTTTTCGTATTCGAAAGTAACATTCATTTTTTCACTGGATCCCAAGAAGACCGTCTTGCCTTTCATCGGTCCGTTATAGGAGAGAGGAAGCCAATCGAAGAAACCTGCTAAAGAGGAACTATCGCCACTTTCTTCGTAAAGATAGCTTCGAACCGCCAAGGAAGTCTCCGAAAGCTTTGTGAAGACAATCTTCCAATCATAGACGGAATCCGTTTTGAGATTGTCCCGTCCGATGCTTCTGGCTCGATAGCCAAGAGGCGAGGAGGAAATTAGGCGGTTAGGGCCATAGATCCGCATGCCATCATAAGGCGTATTTTGTTCTAAGGTTACGATTAGCCCCGTTCCGTTGTTGGTTTGGCCATCGCACGAAGAAGCGAGCATCATCACTTGCGGCGCTTCCTTGCCGCGGAAGCGGGTATGGACGGTATAGAAGGCGTTTTGGGCGAGGGATAAATCATCTTCATAGCCAAGATAGGAAAGGGAGGAAGTGGAAACAGGACTCGTCAATTTGACGCAACCTTCCTTTTCCCCGGCGATGGCCCCTTCTGCTTTAATCCCATCGCCAAAGGAGGTGCCGCTTTCATCGCTCGCCGCCGCTTCGATGGTGGTTTTGACGGAACCGGCGGCATTATGAATATCCAAATTGAAGGTGTAATTGCCGATTTTATCGAAAGTGAAGGAGGTGTCATCGCTATCGAAAGTGGTTACTATATTTTCAACCGAAGGATTATCGACCGAAATAACTTCTTTGGCGTAACTAACCGATAGGAAATCGATATCCAAATAAGAAAGAGGCAAAGCGATGATGCCCGAACGATTAAAGATGGCGTCGAAGCTTAAGGTCGCTCCCACATTCACATTGACCGATGAAATGGCGGGCGTAACATCGGGGGCGGGTGGCAAAGCTACGAAGGTCAAAGTGAAGTTATTGCTGGCATCGCCGCGTTTGAAAGTGATTTCGAAGGTGTAATTCCCGATTTCATCAACAAGGAAATATAAAGAAGAAGATGTTCTTTTCTCGCCACTAGGAGAGGTGATTGCCATTGAGACGCTTGTGCCATCGGGGATATTGAAATACTCATGAAAATCAATCGTCTCATCGATGGAAGTGGAGATGTTCGTCTGGTTCTCTCCGATAAAGCTCACACCGGCATCTTGCGAGCCACAGGCGGATAATACTCCGCTTAAAAGGAGCAGGGAACTAAGTAGGATTTTGTTCTTTTTCATCCTTTGATACCTCCGACGGAAACGTTTTCAAGTATCTTCTTTTGTCCGATCGCATATAAGAAGACGGGCGGGATGGCCGCCAAGATGACGGAAGCGTAATAAATCGAATAGGACATGTCCGAACTATTGGAGACGATTGATTCGAATTTATAGAGCCCATAGGCGAGGTTTGGATAGGAACGAAGGTATAATTGCGGCGTCTGATAGTCGTTCCATTTGGCTAAGACCTGGGTGACATATAAGGCGATGATGCAAGGAATCATCTGCGGCAAGATGATTTTAAACATCACCTGCCAATAATTGGCGCCATCGAGATAAGCGGCTTCGCTATAGGATTTATCGATGCCTTTGAGGTAACTATAAAAGACTAAAGTCGTGAAATCGAAACCCGATAGCCACGCCATCCAAAAAGTGGATGGATTATCGAGCATATCCAAGGTTTTGAAGAGACGATATTGCGCAGGGGCGGTGCCGATGATGGGAATGGTAATGCGGAAGATGATGATGAAATAGATGATTTTCGATCCCGGGAATTTATAACGGGCCAAGGGATATGCGACCAATAATGAGGCTAGCACGCTTAAAGCGCAGGAGCCAAAGCATTGCCAGATGGAATTCCATAGCATTCCCCAAAAGGAGGTACCATCGACGTTAAATTGATTGATGGCATCGCCAAACTGGCTAAGGGTGAAGTGGCTTGGCAAAGACAAGGGATCGTTGCCGAAAAGCTCTTCGATGCTTTTCATCGAATTGGTGAAGCAATATAGGACGGGGAAAAGGGAGAAGGCGGCAAAGAGAACGAATAAGATGAAATAGATGGTGAAAATGATGTTCTCGCTTTTGGTTTTGCCAGTGAAGAGGCGCCGGAAAGAATTATGATGGCCGTAACGCAAATTACGCATGCTTTGAGTGCTCATTTTTCCGTCACCGCCCTTTCTAGGAAACGCTTCGCCAAGAGGATGATCGGCATCGTGGCGAGGGTCAGCAATAAACCAAGCGCCGCCGGGAAACCGTATTCATTGACGCTCGAATTGTTGGAGATGTTATAGACCCAATAATAGATATAGAAGCCCATCGTCGCGGTTTTGTGTTCGCCCATCGTATAAAGAAAGACGCAGCCATCGGCGGTGAAGATGGTGGAAAGAGAAACGACGAGGTTGATGACGATCGTTGGCCAAGCGGTGGGGATGGCGACGTTAAAGAATTCGCCAAAGAAGCCGACCCCGTCTAAACGGGCCGCTTCGACTAGATCGCTGGGAATTCTCGTATAAGCGCCCGTCAAAGTGATGTCGCAGGCGATAAGGTGAGGAATGATATTGACGAGCATGATGGTCAAATAAGCGGTATCATCGCTAGAGAAAAGCCCGTTGCGGAGAATGTCGGTGGGAATATTGAAGCCCATATGGGTCAATAAAGATAAGATAGGCCCGCCCATTTCGCCGCCGCCAACCAAAATGATGACGAGACGCGTCCAAACGACGGCGCCTAAGATTTGTGGGATGGCGAAAATGACGCGGAAGAAATTATGTCCTGGAATCCGCTTGTAAAGAATATAGGTGGAGAACATGATAAGCGGCGTGCAGATGATATTGACGGCGAACCAATAAATGAATGTTTTTAGCAAGATCTCCGACAATACCCATCCATGGGCGTCCTCTTCTACGAAAGCGGAGAAGACTTTGCTGAAATTATTCAAAGTAAAGGAACCAAAAGTGTCAGTGAAGGCGTATTTAATCGAATTGACGTTGACTACGCCCCAGAAGACGATGAACTGGATAACGGGTATCAGAAGCAATAAGTAACACCAAAGGAAGGCCTTGCGGTCTTGCATCGAATAGCGAAGACGAAAATCCCTTCTGAGGTTATTTGCTAACTTCATATCCGGCTTTTTGCATGAATTCCGCCCAAGTGGAGGTGTCGGTCATGTAATTTCTAATGCGGGAGGAGACTTCCGAAGCGCCTTGGGCGATTAGTTGTTTGATGATGCTATCGTTAAAAGGTTCGTACGTTTTGATGTTGGCTTTGTAGCGGAGTCCCTCGGTGATGGTGTTATTGACGCCCCAGGAATCGGCGAGGCCCGTCACCTTGGAAACGCCATTGACGAAAGGATACTCGCTTTCGAGATCGTTGAAAGAGGCGTAAGGGAAATTCGCGTTAGCGGTCTTATTGAATTCCCTTCCGAAGTCATCGCTAGTGGCCATGCGGAGGAAGAGCTTGGCGATTTCGACTTTACTTGATCCTTTGGTGATATAGGCATTATGGTTGGCTTTTTCGTAATAGCAAGTGCGCGCTTCTTTGATGCGCGTAACCTTGTTTTCGTCTAACGAAGTAGCGGCGACGATTTCTTGAACGCTCTTGCCTTCGTCGACTAAGGAAATTACATCCGAGAGGGTTTTGTCGGTGATTTCGAGAATTTCTCCGAGTCCAGAATGAACAGGGGTATTAACAAAAGTAACGTTATCTAGGTATTTGGAATAATTGTTTTTGACCTCATTAAAGAAGAACTCGCCGTCAAAAGTGAAGGCGGCTTTTCCCGTGGTTACGTTATAGTGTGCTCTCGAATGGTTGTCGTTTTGGCTATTGGCGGTCGCGGTTTCGCTTGCGTAAATTTTTGCCAAGGTGGTTAAAGGTGCATAGACGAGGTCGTTATCATATAGCTTATAGCCGTTGTCAATATCGTCTTTTGATGGATCGCCTTCTTCTTTTTGCAGACGGATGAATTGGTTGTAGGCGTCTTGTCCTAATAGCTGAGCAAGCATCGGATAAAGGGCGAAAAGGGAATAGCCATAGGAATTGCTACCGCCCCAAGAGAAAGGATAAACGCCTGTTTCGCTCGTTTTCGCACTGATGACGCTATAGCAATTGAATAATTCGTCGGTGGTTTTTGGGATGCTTAAGTTATAGTCGCTTAGGACTTTGGTGTTGACGATTAAGCCGCAAGGGCTTGAGGCCCAAAGGACGGAATAATAATCATCACCATATTTGACGGATGAATTGTAAGTGGTTTTAAGTTTTTCCTTAATGGTTTTACTCTCTTCCGTGCCATCGAAAGAGATGGGGTGCATGTCATAAATATCGGTAAGGCTTTCCGCACAAGCGCCATAACCCTTATCCTGGGTTTGATAACCGAGGACGTTTTGGACGAAATAGATATCGACTCCGTTTTTCTTGTAGTCAAGGCGCATATCCGCTAAAGCATCTGTTCCTTCAAGGGTATTTGAAGGGGCGATGATGTTGACGCGGTAATTTTCTTTGGCATAAATCGTTTCGAATTTCTCTTTCAAGGTGTATAGCCACGAGGTGCCATAACCGCCTTTGTACGCTTTGATGGTGATGGTGGTGGCGCTTGCTTCGTTATTGCCTCCGCATGCGCTTAGCAAGACAAGGGCAAGGGGAATTAGGACGGCTGATTTAGCTTTTTTCATGGAAGGACCTCCAAATTTATTAGATGGCGCGCTATGCGCATATTAGACGACACTAATGTAGCCTATGAAAAGGCTTACATATATTAAGAAAGCGTATTTTGGTATCAATAAATAGTATTTAAGGCTTTATTATAAACATTACATTTGTATTTATTTATCACTAACGGTCGGCGATATTTTTATTTTGTCATCCAATATCATATTTGAATATTTTAAAATTTAAATCCGCAAAATAACGGCAAACGGCAATGGCGGTAGTAAACTTTAATTGCTTCTAAACGATCCCCGTTTTCTTTAAAGGAGGGAAAGACATGATTAAAGTGATTCAATTCGGCGAAGGAAATTTCCTTAGGACGTTCGTCGATGCCTATTTCGACGCCCTCAACAAAGAGACCAATCAAAAATATGTCGTTTCTATCATTAAGCCCATTCCTTTTGGCAATCTTGATTCCTTCAAGAAGCAAAAGAATCGTTATCATATCGTCCTAAGGGGCGTGTCTGACGGCAAAGCCGTCGAGGACGTTTACGAAATTGATTCGGTTAAGGAATGCATCGATCCTTTTGCTGACGAGGCGTCCTTTTATGCGTTAGCTAAAGATCCGGAAGTTAAATTGTTAGTTTCCAACACCACGGAAGCAGGTATCGTCTTCAATCCTAACGATAAAGAAGGGGGTTTTGCGGAGATTTCCTATCCTGCAAAGCTCACCAAATGGCTTTTTGCTCGTTTTAAAGCGGGTTTAGACGGGCTTTATCTCTTGCCTGTTGAATTGATCGACCATAATGCCGACGAATTATTTCGCGACGTGAACGCCTATATCGATTTATGGGGTTTGGGTGAGGATTTCAAAAAATGGAATGCTCAAGAGAATTATTATTGCAACACTTTAGTCGACCGCATCGTCTCTGGTTTCCCGCGTAACGAAGAGACTAAGAACCATCTTTGGAAATTATTGGATGAAGAAGACAACCTCCTTTCTGTCGGTGAGCCTTTCGGATTATGGGCCATCGAAAAGAAGGGGAGGATAGTCGATTACATTCGTGAAGGGCATCATAATATTGACGTTGTATTGACGGAAGACATTTCATATTACAAAAAAAGAAAAGTTCGCGTCCTTAATGGAAGCCACACCAACATGGTCCCCATGGCTTTGTGGTATGGCAAGAAGACGGTGGCGGACGTCATGGAAGATGAGTCGTTATGTTATTTCGTGAAAGAAACGCTCGAGAAAGAAATCGTGCCCTTCGTTAGCGAGGATCAAAAGGCCACCAAAGAATTTGCCAAAGCCGTTTTAGAACGCTTCAAGAACCCGTATTTAAACCATCAACTAACAAGCATCGCCCTCAATTGCGTTTCCAAATGGAAGGCTAGATGTCTGCCGTCTTTCTTAGATTATTGTGAGGCTAAGAAGCAATTGCCTTCATTATTGACGATCGGCTTTGCCTATCTCGTTATTCTCTATAAGCATATCGAAGAAAAGGGCGACGCTTTCTTTGCCCATCTTCCTAACCGCGAGATTGTGATGAAAGACGAGGAGAGATATCTAAAATATTTTTCTAACGGCCATGATGTTCGCGATTTTTTGTCCGACGTTTCTATTTGGGGGCAGGATTTAAGCGATATCCCAGGCTTCTATGATGAAGTCATGCGATTAATCGATTCGATAGAACGAGGCGAAGAGGTCTTACGATGAATTCCTTTAAGATTAATCCCAAGGATAATGTTGCCATCGTCTTGGGCAAAGAAGAGGCGATTCCTTATGGTCATAAGATGGCATTGGAAAATATTAAAAAAGGCGACTATGTCATTAAGTACGGCTATCCGATCGGCCGAGCCAAATGCAATATTCAAGCGGGGGAATGGGTGCATTCCCATAACCTTGAAAGCCATCTTTCCGAACAAGTTTCCTATGATTATCGTCCTATGTTCAAAAAAACTGAAAATCTCTGCAAAACCTTCATGGGTTATCGTAGAACTAATGGTCGAGCGGGCATTCGAAACGAGATTTATATTATCCCTACCGTCGGCTGCGTCAATGGCGTTTGTAAGGAGATAGAGGAGAGGGCCAAACGAAATGATTTAGGTTCTATTGATGGGATTTTCGCTTTGACGCATCAATTTGGATGCTCGCAACTTGGGGATGATCAAAAGAACATTGCCTCATTGCTTGCTTCTTTAGCGCTTAACCCTAATGCCACATATGTTCTTTTCGTAGGGTTAGGATGTGAGAACAATTCCTTGTCTGGCATCAAGAAAATCCTTGAGCCTTATAAACGAGATAATATTGCCTATTTTAATTGCCAAGATGTCGAGGATGAGATCGCTTACGGGTCAAATATCGTCGAAGGTTTTATCGCCAAAGCGAGAGGGCTAAAGCGGGAAGAATGTCCTGCCTCTGATTTGCTTATTGGGTTAAAGTGCGGAGGCTCCGACGCCTTCAGCGGTTTAAGTGCTAATCCGACGGTCGGCAAGGTTTCAGACGCTATCATAAGCATGGGAGGCGGTGCCGTCTTGACTGAAGTGCCCGAAATGTTTGGGGCTGAGCAGATTTTGATGAACAAATGCATTGACCGCGAAGTGTATGAAAAATATAAGAGCCTGATCATCGATTTTAAAAAATATTACACTGACCTTGGTTTCCCCGTTTATGAAAATCCTAGCCCCGGGAACAAGGAAGGCGGGATAACCACTTTAGAAGAGAAGTCGCTTGGCTGCATCGCGAAGGCGGGATCTTCGCCAATCGTCGATGTCTTGGATTATGCCGAAATGGTCAAAAAAGCGGGCTTATCGGTTCTTAATGGTCCTGGCAACGATTTGATCGCGGCGACCGCTCTAGCGGCATCTGGTTGCCAATTGCTCCTTTTTACCACGGGGCGGGGAACGCCTTTTAGCGCCCTTGTTCCGACCTTGAAAATATCTTCGAACGCTCCTTTGGCAAAGAAGAAGAATGACTGGATCGATTTCGATGCTTCTACGATGGATGACAAGGGATTGCTACGGATGGTTTTTGCTTTAGCCGAAGGACGTTACTATAGTAAAGAAGAGAAGAGACGGGAAATCGCCTTCTTCAAGAAAGGGGTTACCTTATGAGCTACTTGAAAGATGATTTTTTGCTAAGAAGCGATGCGGCCAAAAAACTTTATTTGGATTATGCAAAGGAGATGCCGATTTTCGATTACCATTGCCATCTTTCCGAATATGCGATTCTCGAAGATAGGGAATTCAAGGATATCTTTGAGGTTTGGTTAGGAGGCGACCATTACAAATGGCGCTTGATGCGTAATTATGGTATCGATGAAGCGTACATAACGGGTGAGAAACCCAATAAGGAAAAATTTAAAGCGTATTGCCGTGTCTTGGGGACCGCTTTCGGCAACCCTTTGTATCATTGGTCTCAAATTGAGCTAAAAGAATATTTCGGTTGCGATTTGGAAATCAATGAAGGCAACGCCGAAGTCATTTGGGATGAGTGCAATGCATACATTAAAAAACATCATCTTTCGCCATCGTCCTTGATTAAGCAAAGCAATGTCAAAATCATCTTTACAACCAATGAGATATTTGATGATTTGAAAGTTTTTGAGGATATAAAGAAAAAGGGCTATCCGTTTATGGTGGCGCCCGCTTTCAGGGCGGATAAAATCATGAACATCGAAGCGGACAAATATCTCGATTTCCTTGCAAAACTCGGCTCGATTTCTTCGTTAGACGATTTGGAAACGGCGGTTAGCGAGCGCTTAGAAGATTTTATCGATGTCGGCTGTGTGGCTAGCGACACCGCATTGGAAGGCGTTTATAAAGTGGGTGATAAGGCCGAAGCCGAACGCGTTTTCTTAAAGCGGCTTGGCGGCGTGATTCTTAGCGAAGATGAAATAAAAACCTTCAAGGGGTATTTCACTTATTTCCTCCTTGGCTTATATGGCCGCCATCACATCCGTAGCGAACTTCATTTAGGCGCGATGAGGAACAATAATTCCTTGATGCTTGCAAAACTTGGCTTAGATGCCGGATATGATTCTATTTCCGAAGAGAACAGTATCAAGAATCTCTCTCGTTTGATGGACAAATTGAACGCAGAGGGCAATTTGCCGCCGATGATTCTCTTTAACCTCAATCCGAAGATGAATCTCGAATTGATTTCCTTGGCTGGCTGTTTCCAAGATTCCTCTTTGAAAGGAAAGATTCAATATGGTCCTGCTTGGTGGTTCTTAGATAATGAAGCGGGCATCCAGAAACATCTATCCGATTTGGCGTCCGTTGGCCACTTAGGGGCTTTCGTAGGGATGCTGACGGATTCTCGTAGCTTCTTGTCTTATCCTCGTCACCATTATTTCCGTAAGATCCTTTGCAATTATCTTGGTGGTTTAATGGAACGTGGCGAAATCACTTCTGACGTAGAAGCGGTTGGCCAAGTGGTTAAAGACATATCCTTTAATAACGCCATCGATTATTTCGGACTTAGCGAAAAGAAATAAAGACGCGCCCTAAAAGTTAGCTGCGTGGTCTTTAAATAGTGAGGAATTCTATCTTCGAAGAATGCTTTAACGTTTTCGGATTATATGAGATGCTAAGCAAAAGGATTTTGCCTTTGTAGTTCCCCAAGGAATCGAAATACTTTCTCTTTTTAATCTGGCCGATGGCTTCTCTTGGCGAGGAGCCGATTTTAAGTTCAACGATGAAGGGAATATGCGTTCCATCGTGGGGGAGGAAAGAAATGTCTGATCGACCGAGGATAGAGGTCTCTTCTTTTCTCACGTCATAGCAGCATCGCATCCAATAATAGGAAATTTGGACGATGATGCCGAGAACGTCTTCTTTGTTTTTATTGAAAGGGCCAGCCAAATCGACGTGATTTTTATCCAAGGTCTCATCGATGAATTTGACATTCCCTTTTAGTGTCTCTTCGTAAAGCTTTTTGGAATTGGAGATTGGGTTATAGATTTCGATCCAATTGAGCTCTTCTAAAGCTTTGACGAATTCTTCTCGAATTTCATAATTGGGGATATAACAGGATTCCTCCTCTTCGTCATAGGCGAGATAGCCTAAGTGGATAAGGACGGTCAAGGCTGCGTCGGATGAAGTGATTTTCGTCAGATCGTTTTCAAAGCGATTGACCCTCACAGGAACTTTATCGCCCGAAACCATTTTGCAAATGGCGTCTTTTAGGACCCCGTTATCATAATTCATATAATTGGTTACCGCCTCTAAAGCGCTGGTTTGAACCCAGTAATCGCGGCATTTGCCCCTAGAAATGGCTTCGACGACTGATTTTGGATTGTATAGTTCGATTCCGTTAAGATGATATCCGTCATACCAATTTTTGATTTCCTTAAAATCTCTGTTGTATAAGGAGCATAGATTTTTGACTTCTTTCTCGGTGAACCCGACAAATTCGGATAAGTTTCTTGAATCGAGCATGTTGTATTCGGCAAACATGTTAAGAGTGGACTGGGTAGAATATCTTCTAATCGGGAGGATGCCGGTCATATAGACCAAGTCGATGCAAGCCGATACATCTGAGGATTTAAAAAGATTCCTAAGCAATTCGGTGTAATTGTCGCAAAGCTCGGCGTTCCCTTCTTGTTCTCGATATAAAACATCCCATTCATCAATAAGAAAGATGAATCTTTCGCCGAGGTTGGAATTGATTTTTGTGATGCATTTTCGAACGGTATCGTCGTTTTCTGTTAGCGAAGTTGGAAAGGCCTCTTTCAAATCGGTTATTATTTCCCTTTCTAATTCGGCAACGAAGAAGTTTTTGTCGTTTATTCCGGTGTACAAACTGGCCATATCGATCCAAATGACATTGTGCTTATTCAAATGCTTTTCGAACGAAGGGTCTTTGGATATCTCTAACTCTTCGAAAAGACTTCGGGAATCGCAGCCTTTGGAATAATAGGCGTTAAGCATTGAGAGGGCCATCGTCTTGCCGAAGCGGCGGGGTCTACTGACGCATAAAAAACTATCTCTGGAGCCGAATAATGCATTTACCTTGGAAATCAGCGTCGATTTATCGACATAGATTTGCGAATTTAGGTCTTTTTTGAAGTTGTCGTTGCTTTTGTTCAGATATAATGACATTCGTTCTTCGTTTCCTTGCTTAATAATTTAGCATCGTTCCGTTTGTTTTGCTATGGATGATAGGCGAGATTTTGAATGCGTTTTTTCTTGTCTAACAAAGACTGCTGCGAAGGAAAATTCAATCGCTCCACGTTGTCGTTTTTGAAAGGGGGCATCGCTTATGATGGATGGGGGTTGCGTTCATATTTGTCGAAGATGGGTATGAGTTAGAAACGATTTTAGATTTCCGAAAAAGAGGAAATATCCTCGTTATTTTTTTAAAAATCCCTGCAATTTGAGCATATATTGTTGTGAAGGCAATTGTGAAACGTATCTTAAAACAATTTGACGTGTTTATGCCTTCGCCTTTTGTCATATAATCACAGCAAGGAGAAAATTATGAATAAACTACCTTCTTTCGCCGACTGCGTTTTTTACGAGATATACCCCAATTCTTTCATGGATTCCGATGGTGATGGCTATGGCGATTTGAATGGCATCATGTCTAAGCTTGATTACATAGAGGAACTTGGTTGTAACGCCATTTGGCTTAACCCTATTTACGATTCGCCATTTAAAGACGGCGGCTATGATGTTCGCGATCCTTACAAGGTGTCTCCTAGGTATGGAAGCAATGAGGATTTGAAGAAGTTGGTTGACGAAATACATCGGCGGGGAATGAGAATCTTCCTCGACCTCATTCCCGGGCATATGTCCATCGAAAATGAGGAATTCCTTCGTTCGGCTGAAGGGAGACCTAACGAATATTACGATCTCTTTATTTGGAACGATAATCCTTGGGTGCTTGAGAATGGTTATCGTCTTATTTCGGGATGTTATGATCGAAACGGTTGTTACATGGTGAATTTCTTCGCCCACCAACCGGCGATCAATTACGGATTCAATCAAATTGAGTATCCATCGTGGCAAAGTAGTTATAAAGCGACTGACAAAGGGAAGAAATACCTTGAAGGAATCATGAAATATTGGCTTTCGTATGACATCGATGGCTTCCGCGTCGATATGGCCAATTCCCTTGTGAAGAACGATGGGGACGAGAAGAGAGCCACGATCGAATTATGGCAAGAAATTCGCGATGACCTAAAGAAAGGCGGGGCCAAAGAATTTTACATGACAAGCGAATGGTCGGTGCCTAACCAATCCTTTGAAGCGGGTTTCGACTCGGATTTTTGTTTGGATTGGGTTAGCAATTGCACCCATCGTCTTTGGCGCCAAAGGGAAGATGGGTTTGAATTCCCGTTGTTTCATCGATATGACGAAAAATTATATGAATTGTTTTTAAATGACTTTAAGTTTTGGATCCGCTCCTGGAAAGAAGGGAAGGGAGGGAGGATTTCTTTCATATCGGGCAACCACGATACCACCCGTATCGCTAATTTTCTCGATACCGACGAATTACGGCTAGCATATTTATTTCTTTTGACGATGCCTGGTGTTCCTTATATTTATTACGGAGATGAGATTGGCTTGCATTCCGATTTGTCCTTGCCGTCTTTCGAAGGCGGATATCAAAGGACTGGCTCACGTGCCCCGATGCGCTGGGATTCTAGTAAAAACGCTGGGTTTTCTGTTGCGGAGAAGACCTTCCTTCCGACTAACGAAAAAGATAGCACAGTCGAAGAGGGGCGATCTGATCCTGGATCTTTGTGGAATGAGATCCGCGATTTGATATGCCTTCGTAAACGGGAGGATGATTTGCGCGGCGACGATTTCGAATTATTCGAAGAAGGAAAATTATTCTATCGACGTGGCGCCATACGCATCGCCATCAATATCCTTGACGAAAGGCAGTCATTCTCGGTTCCAAAATCCGCCAAAATCATTTATAGCATCGGTTCTTATAGCCTATCCAATGGGATTTTGATTCTGGAAAAACACGCAGCTGCCGTCATCAAATAGCCACGTGCCATTGGCAATATCCGTGTTACAATCTAACCACGATGATTGATCGAAAAGAAAAACGTTATATGGGTGGCCTTTTGCTTTCCTTTTCTTTATTGCTTCTTTTTGCGTGCATCTCTTTATCCTATTTGTTTATAGCGATATGGCGAGAGGGGAGTTTAGGAAACAATTACCTCGAACTCTTTTATATGGCCATTCACATCGTGATTTTGGTGACGGGCATCTTTTTAAGCAAAGAAGGGATGAGAAGGGGATCGAATATCATGCGCTCGCTTATGTATAGCCGTTATGGCCGTCCGAGCATTCCTGCGCGCATTATATGTTCCGTATTCGTCGCCGTCGGAGCCGCTTCTTTCATATATTCTTTGCTTATTATCGCACCAATAGGAATTTACGATTTTGGCTTTCCATTGGCTCTAAAATGGGATCTTTTGAATGTCGGCATGACGTTATCGGTCATCGGAATTTTCTTTTTCTTGTTCCCTTTTAAGTTGCCTAACGAAGCAAAAAAAGAAGAGTTGGAGGCAAAAGAATGAAAAAACGCCGCTGGTTGTCCCTTATGTTTGTCCCTTTGCTGCTCGCCTGCGCCGCCAAAGAAGGAGATTCGTCTTCTCTTTCTTCTTCCTCGTGGATAAACGATGATCCGCTGCCGTTAGAAAAAGATACCTCCGAAAGGTATGAATTTGCTGATTCTTCCAATGAGAACGGATCGATGAATTACGAGATTTTCGTGCGCTCGTTTTATGATTCTAATGCCGATGGCATCGGCGATTTGAATGGCGTCAAAGCCAAATTGCCGTATTTGGCCGACATGGGTTATAAAACTTTATGGTTGATGCCGATTTTCCCTTCGCCCACGTATCACGGGTATGATGTGACGGATTATTATGCGGTCAACGAGGATTATGGCACTTTGGATGATTTGACCTCTTTAGTGAGGGAGGCGGCGACCTATAACATCGATATTATGTTGGATATGGTGCTTAACCATTGCTCGATTCAGCATGAATATTTCAAGACCGCATTCAATGATTACATCAATGCCAATTATTCATCTGGTAGCAAAGCGGATTGGTTTAACTTCGGCCCAGGCGGCGACCATATTTATAATGGCGTTTATTACGAATCGCGCTTCGACGCCAATATGCCGGATTTTAATCTCGATTCCGCCGGCGTCCGCGCGGAAATCGAGAATATCGTTAAATTCTGGATCGATAAGGGGATCAAAGGGTTCCGTTTGGATGCCGTGCTTTATTATTACTATCAAAACACCAGCAAAAATGTGGAATTCCTTAATTGGTTAACGGAGATAGCTCATAAATACGACCCCTCTTTTTATATGGTCGGGGAGGTTTGGAGCAGCGACCCAATCATCAATGGTTATTTCGCTTCGGAATGCGATTCCTTTTTCCGCTTCGGCAATGCCGTAAAGGGCAACACGAACATGGTGAATATGGTCAAAGGGTTCACTTCTTGCGAATATTTTGCCGAAGAGGTGGAGAAGAATGAGACGGCTATACATAAGAAGAATCCATCCTCTTATTCCTCTTATTTCTTATCCAATCACGACCAAGATCGCATTAGCACCAACCTTGACAGCAATCTTGATGTCTATAAAGCGGCCGCCTCGCTATATACCCTTCTTCCCGGCACATCATACACTTATTACGGAGAGGAGATCGCCCTTAAAGGGCAACGCGTCATATCTCCTCAAGATGATTTGTCCGACGTTCGGAGGCGCTTGCCGATGATTTGGTCGAAAGAAGACAAAACGGGGCAATGCACCTTTCCTGAGAAGAACCGCCAGGACTTAAATAACAATAAACAGGTTGAAATAGGTGTAGAAGAGCAAAAGGAAGACGGTTTTTCTTTACTAAATCACTACAAGATGATGATTCATTTGCGAAACAAATATCCCTTCATTAAACACGCTTCCTTTTCTTCGCGGACGCCTGATTTAGATACCGACGAAAGAAGCGTGCTCGCTTATACCTTAAGCGATGGGGAATCATCGATCACCGTGGTGCATAATTTCCATTTCTACAATGTTGAAGTGACCTCTCCTGGCACGAAAATACTCGACGAGATCAATGTCAGCCATCAAAAACCACTTCTCCAAGATGGCAAACTGCGACTAGGAGCATATAGTTCCGTCATTCTTAGTTAGCCGATTTCATGCGTGGCGAAAGCCTTGTTTTGCATTTCAAAAAGCTCTAAATTGTAGTCAAGAAACACACAAACGCCACTTTTGTTAACGAAAGGAGTCTAGCAAAATGGAAAAAGGCCGTTCTTTGCTGCTTATAGCGGCGTCTCTCATCACCCTTCTTTCTTGCTCTGAAGGAGGAAAAGAAGAATCGTCTTCCTCAATGCCTTCTTCTACGTCTTCATCAAGTAGCAGCGAGAACCATAACGTCGACTTACCTCTAGGCGAAGCGCCTGTTTACGATGAAGATTCCATCCGTTTCCATTATTGGAGGAAGGATGGCGTTTATGCTGGCTGGGATTTATGGCTTTGGGAGGTTGGGCATGATGGTGGCGCCTTCGCTTTTAATGGCAAAGACGATTGGGGGGTCATCGCCGCCTATCCTTTAAGCGCTTGGAACGATGTGCCAGCTAGCAATTTGGGCTTCATAGTTCGTAAAGGCGGCGATAGTTGGTCGCAAAAGGATTGCGGCGGCAATGATTTATTTGTGGATTTCAGCCAATTCGAAAAAAGCAACAACGGCATCTATGATATTTATTTGATTTCTGGCGACAGCAACATATATACCGATACCAACGGGACGTTGAAGGCCAAAATCAATTACGCGACCTTCGCCACCCCCTCCCGTATCGCCGCTTACGCCAATTTGGGCATCAATTCGTACAAACTTTTCGAGGATGACGAACTTATCATGGAGAACGATAAAGTGGGCGGAGGCAAACGAATTGATATTAATTTCCCAACGGGGAAGAAAATCGATTATGTGGCGAACTATGAATTGGTTCTTACCTTCTCTAATGGCGATTCGCTTTCGGCGATAGTTATGAAAAATAACCTTTTTTCCAGCGACGAATTCGGCTCCCTTTATAACTATGATGGCGATGATTTGGGGGTTAACTACGATTCAGCATTATCTAGTTTCGCCGTTTGGTCGCCATTATCTAAATCGATTTCTCTTCGGGTGTATTCTTCGGGGACCCCGTCGGCTCTAGGTGGCGATGATGCCTATCAAGAATACGCGATGAATAAAGGCGAAAAAGGCGTTTGGCGCGCTAGCGTGGATGGCGATTTGGCTGGCAAATATTATACGTATGTCGTCACAAATGCTTCTTTTAAGGAAAAGGAAATCGTCGATCCGTACGCTAAAGGGTGCGGCGTCAATGGGGTGCGCGGCATGATCGTCGATTTTGCGAAAACTGATCCTATTGGATGGGAAGAGATCTCGCCTTTGGATATCGATAGGAAGGAGATGGTGGTCTATGAAACTCATATCGCCGATGTGACATCTTCCTCCTCATGGACGGGCAACGAGGATGCCCGTAACCGCTTTGCGGGCGTTTATCAAACAGGGACGACTTATAGCGAAAGTGGCATTACGGTATCAACTGGTTTCGATCATATTAAAGAACTTGGCGTGAATGCCGTGCAGTTGTTACCGATCTTCGATCAAGCCAACGATGAGGTCAATACGTCCTTCAATTGGGGATATAACCCGCTTAATTATAATTGTTTAGAGGGTTCTTATTCTTCCGATCCCCATGATGGCTATGCCCGAATTAAAGAATTCAAGACGTTGGTTAGCGAATATCGTCAAGCTGGCATTAGCATCATCATGGATGTCGTATATAACCACGTGGCGGGCGCTTTGGATAGCAATTTCGACGTTCTGATGCCCGGATATTATTTCCGTTATACCTCTTCAGGAGCGTTATCCAATGGTTCGGGATGCGGCAATGAGACGGCTTCTGAACATTATATGATGAGGAAATTCATCGTCGATTCCGCTTCTTTTTGGGCCAAGGAATATAAATTGGGAGGGTTCCGTTTTGATTTAATGGGCCTCCATGATTTAGAGACGATGAATGAAGTAAGTGCCAAAACTAAAGAAATTAATCCTTCAATCGTGATATACGGCGAACCTTGGTCGGGAGGAAACAGCACTTTGTCTGACGCTTTATCGGCTAAACAAATGAATGGCAACAAATACGAGGGATATGGTCAGTTTAACGACCAAATGCGCGATGCCCTCATCCGCGGCGGTTTAAGCGCCGATAACGAATTGGGATGGGTAACTGATCGGGAGAATAAGATATCGACCGATTATATCAACAAGCTTTTAAAGGGCGTCAAAGGGGAGACGTATAGCGGAGTAGCGGACATCGCCGACCCTGATAAGAGCGTTTCTTACGTCACTTGCCATGATAATTACACCCTTTACGACCGCATCATGGCGACGAAGAGCGGCGCTAACGAGGAGACCGCCAAGAAGATGAATCGATTGGCCAATTCCGTCGTTTTCACTTCGCAAGGCACTTCCTTCATGCTAGCGGGAGAGGAGATGCTCCGAACGAAAGGAGGCAATAAGAATTCCTATAACGCTTCCTATAAGACCAATGAGCTCGATTATTCGCTTAAGATCAAGCACGCTGATCTTTTTGAGGATTATCAGAAGATGATTGCCTTGAAGAAAGAGCTGGATGGATTGCACATGGATAAGGAAGAAATCAAGTCCTTCGCCCCTAAATTAAGCAACGATGGCGGGATGCTAAATTATTCATTTGCGGCCATCGTCGAAGGCAAAAATGCGCAAGTTCGCGTCGTTCATAAAAATGGGTTGTCCGGAGAAGAGAAAGTCGATTTCGACGGATACACCGTTCTATGGTCGACGGAGGAAGGGATGAAGAAGCCCTTAAATACGGAGACCATTGTCAAACCATTCGAAACGATCGTCGCTTACAAAACGGTTTGATTCACGTTAGCAAAAAGAAAAGGTATTACTATTTATCGGTAATACGATAAAAATAATTTTATTTCGATTAGCGAAAAAATTCCGAATATTGCTTAATTAGAGACTTATCAGGAATGCTTTGTTAAAGCATACGGCTATCAAAATTTCTCATTTCCGCTTGTTTTTTGACCTTCGATTAATAAAATAGTGGCAAGGATTAACGCAATTGAGAGCTTCGCTTTTTGTTCGTCACGAGAAAAATGTAAGCGCTTACTTGCTTTCTATTGAAAGGAGAAAAAATGAAAATCAATAAGAAAATCCTATTGTGCATGGCGCTTGCACCAGTAACTCTTTTAGCGTCTTGCGGCGGGGGGGGCGATACTTCTAGCGAAAGTAGCAGCGTTGACCCATATGCCGCCTTAGCGGGCACCTACGACATTAAGATGTGGGTCTCCGAGGTTGCAGGGGTCAAAGAGAGTTTTGAATCCCAAGTCGCCGCTTTTTGTGAGGCTCACGAAGGAATCGTCATCAATGCGACGATTGAAGGGGTCACCGAAGCAGATTCCGCCACCTCCATGCTTACCGATGTCTCGGCTGGTGCGGATATTTTTTGTTTTGCCCAAGACCAATTTGCTCGTTGCGTCCAAGGTGGCGCTTTAAGCAAATTGGGAGAAGCTGCCGCCAAATTTGTTAAAGAAAACAACATTGAAGGCGCGGTGAAAGCCGCCACTTCCGGCGAGTCCATCTACGCTTATCCCTTAACGGCCGATAATGGCTATTTCATGTTCTACGACAAGAGGGAAATCACCGACGAAACGCATTTGGATAATTTGGAAGCGTTGATCAAAGATTGCGAAGACGCCGGCAAGAAATTCGCTTTCGAGATGGATACAAGCGCTTGGTATAACGCCTCCTTCTTCTTCGGGGCCGGCTGCCACAGCGAATGGACGACTGACGACAAAGGAAAATTCACGTCCGTTGATGATGATTTCAATAGCGACAAAGGCCTTATCGCCATGCGCGGCATGCAACGTCTTGTCAAATCCACCTCGCATATTTCTGAATCTGGCGCTGCCGCCTTTAGCGCCGCTACACCAGCCGCCATCTTGGTTTCTGGCACTTGGGCCTATAACGGCGTCAAAGATGCCATCGGGGAAGAAAACATTGGTTTCGCCAAATTGCCGCATTTCACCGTCGATGGCGAAAGCTATCAGCTCGGTTCTTATTCCGGCAACAAATTGCTCGGCGTAAAACCGCAAACCGACGTCAAGAGAAGCGCCGTCCTCAATTTGCTCGCCCAATATCTCACTGGCGAGGAATGCCAAAAGCAAAGGGTTGAGAATTTCTCTTGGGGGCCCAGCAATAAAGCCGTTCTCAAATTGCCTGTCGTTACAGATAACGAGATGCTTTCCGCTTTAGCCGCTCAAAACGCCTTTGCGACTCCACAAGGCCAAATCCACGGTTCTTGGTGGGATATCGCCAAAGTCCTTTCGACCGATGCGAAAGACGCCGCTTTGGACGATGAGACCGCTTTGAAAGCCGCTCTCCAAAAATATCAAGATGCGCTCGATTCGATCTTCTCGATGAGCGACGAGGAGAAGAGGGCCTTCACCGTTATCGGTTCATTCAAGACTGCCCCATCCGAAGATTTCGTTGAATGGAAGACCGATCTTCCGATGACCGAATCGCCAGAAGGAACGTGGACTTCCGCTGCGCTTACTTTGACGGAAGGCGATGCCTTCAAGGTTCGTCAAGGCAAGAGCTGGGACGTCGCCTATGGCAAAGACGGTCAAAATTATGTTGTGTCCGCCGAAGAAGCTGGGACGAAAAAGATCCAGCTCGTCGTCACTTCCACTGGTGGCACCGTCTCCATCATCGATTAAATAACCGACGTTTGGTTGGGGCCGGCGCGCTAGGCCCCAACCTTTTTGGATTAGTGCGAGAAAGGCAACAAATATTATGAAAAGATATAGCGATTTAGAATATTTGAAGCTAAGCAAGATTCACCGCTTTTTCTATCGGATCGCTTTGTTTTTCGCGGGGATCCCCATTTGGTTTAAGAATTTGGGGATCAAGATTTGGGAGCTTCTTAAGAAAATTGGGAATTATTTCAAAAATGACTTCCTCGATTTGATAAGGACCTTCGTCAAAGGCGATTATAAGACGCGCATTTCTTATCTTGTCATGGGCTTCGGTTCGATGGCTAGAGGGCAATGGCTAAGGGGAATCTTGTTTTTCGCTTTCGAGGCGATATTCATCACTTATATGTCTATATGGGGAGGCTATTGGCTTAGCATGATGCCTTCGTTAGGGAAGGTCGGCCCATCGGAAATATACGATCCAACTTTTGATGCTTATACGACCGTCTATAACGACAATTCGTTCAAAATCCTTCTTTATTCCATATTGACTCTTTTCTTTGTTATTGCCTTTATCTACACCTGGCGGCTCAATATCAAGCAAAACCGCCTGTCTCAGGAGATCATCGCTTCAGGGAAGCCGATTAAAAGCAGCAAAGACGACCTCCGGTCTTTAGTTGATGACGAATTCCATAAAACCCTTTTGGCTTTGCCAGTCGTCGGCATCCTCGTGTTCACCGTGATGCCGATTATCTTCATGATTCTCGTCGCCTTTACCAATTACAATGGGGCGGAGAACAATGGCTATACCAACAATCTTTTCCATTGGGTCGGATTAGAAAATTTTAATACCATCCTCAATTGGCAATCGGGCAACAAAGCTTATTCGGCCGCTTTCGGGGAAGTTCTCGCTTGGACCCTCATGTGGGCCTTTTTTGCCACGTTCTCCAATTATTTCTTAGGAATGTTCGTGGCCATCATGATCAATAAAAAAGGTATCCACTTGAAGAAGATGTGGCGGACGATCCTCGTTTTGACTATCGCCATCCCGCAGTTTATATCTTTGTTATACGTTTCCAAAATGTTCGCTAATAACGGCATCATCATTACTAAATTGCAAGAATGGAAGATTGTCGATGCCTCCTTTACCTTCTTTGGCAATCAGCATTGGGCTAGAGCCACGGTCATCTTCATCAACATCTGGATTGGCATCCCGTATTTGATGCTTATCGCCACGGGTATCTTGATGAATATCCCCGAAGACCTTTATGAATCGGCCAAAATCGATGGGGCGAACGTTTGGCAACAATATACCAAAATCACCTTGCCATATATGCTCTTCGTCACCGGGCCGTATCTTTTGACGAGTTTTATCGGCAATATGAATAATTTCAACGTTATTTATCTCTTGACCGGCGGTGGCCCGACCAATTCGGCCGCCAGCGGGGCCTCTGGTTCGGTTGGTTATACCGATTTGTTGATTACTTGGTTATTCAAAATCACCACGGGCGCGGGCAGCGAATATTACATGGCCTCGGTCATTGGCATTTTGGTCTTTATCGTTTGCGCCGTTCTCTCGCTTATCGTCTATAACGTCATGCCGTCGAGCAAACATGAGGAGGATTACCAATAATGGAACAGGAAAAAACCGTTTTGCCTAAACCAGCTTCTCCCCATACGAAACACCACATGGGAATGCATGCGAAGAACGCGATTGGCAACACGATCATTTACATCATCTTGGTTATCATGGCCGTTATATGGCTCGTTCCTTTCGTGGGGATAGTATTAGACAGTTTTGAGACATCGGTTACCGCCCCACACGGATGGATGTGGCCTCGCAAATGGGGGTTCGATAATTACATTAACCTCAGCACCAACACCAAATTTTGGACGTGGTTTACGAACACCCTTATCATGGCTGTTATTACTGCTGTTGTTCAAACCATCATCGTTTTATGCATGAGCTATACCTTATCTCGTCTTCGCTTCAAAGGACGAAGGGCCTTAATGAATTTCATGCTTATCTTAGGAATGTTCCCTGGGATGCTTACGATGATCATTCTTTACCGCGTCTTGGCCGATCTAGGCATGACGCAAGCTAATTCCGTGCCGGGTTTGATTCTTGTGTACGTGGCCAGCAGTGGCATGGGATATTACGTTTCCAAGGGCTTTTTCGATACGTTGCCTAAGAGTTTAGACGAGGCGGCGAGGGTGGATGGCGCCACCAACGCCCAGGTTCTTATTAAAGTCATCCTGCCGCTTAGCAAGCCGATTGTCATTTATACGTTATTGACCGCCTTCATGGGCCCATGGGCCGATTTCGTATTTGCTAGGTATATCGCTAATAATGCTTCCGATGGCATGAACGTCGCCGTAGGTTTGCAGAATTTGATTTCCACGCCGGCGGGATTAAGCGCTAATTATACGACTT
The DNA here is from genome assembly GCA_963624045.1 of Bacteroidaceae bacterium. Taxonomy (GTDB): domain Bacteria; phylum Bacillota_I; class Bacilli_A; order RFN20; family CAG-826; genus UBA4951. The sequence goes on along the minus strand of CAVFNI010000005.1, from coordinate 20,271 downwards.
TCTGTGCCGGTGGGGTCATTGTGGCGATTCCCGTTGCCGTCCTCTTTATGTGCTTACAGAAATATTACGTCGAAGGGGTTACCGGCGGTGCCGTTAAAGGATAGGAGAAAAAGAAAATGGCAGAAGTAATACTTAAGAATGTTAAGAAAATATATCAGGGTGGGGTCGTGGCCGTACATGACTTCAACCTCGATATTGCCGATAAGGAATTTATCGTCTTCGTCGGACCGTCGGGGTGCGGAAAATCCACGACCCTTCGGATGGTGGCCGGCTTAGAGGAAATTAGCGAAGGGACTATCGAAATCGATGGGGAGGTCGTCAACGATCTTCAGCCCAAAGACCGACATGTTTCCATGGTTTTCCAAAATTACGCCCTTTACCCTCATTTGACGGTTTTTGAAAACATGGCCTTCCCGCTTCGTCTCATCCGTCCGAAGATGAGTCAGGATGAAATCTATCGTCGCGTCACCAGCGCCGCGGAGATTTTGGGGATCACCCCGTATTTGACTCGTAAACCTAAGGCCCTTTCGGGTGGTCAAAGGCAACGCGTCGCTATTGGGCGCGCGATGGTTAAGGATTGCAAGGTCTTCTTGATGGACGAGCCTCTCTCTAACCTCGATGCGAAGCTCCGTAACCAAATGAGGGCGGAGATAATCTTGTTAAGAAAGAAAATTCAAACGACCTTCATTTACGTCACTCATGACCAGACGGAGGCTATGACCTTAGGCGACCGTATTGTCATCATGAAGGATGGTTTTATCCAACAGGTTGGCACGCCGCATGAGGTCTTTGATCGTCCGGCCAATCTCTTCGTGGCCGAATTTATCGGTGCCCCGAAGATGAATACCTTCCCTGCTACGTTGAGTTACGAAAAAGGTAAATATTATGTGTCGGCGTTCGACGCCAAAATCGAAGTGACTGGCAAAAAGGCTGCCGGTTTAAAGGAAATGGTAGGGGAGATCGAAGAACCTCATAACATCATCCTTGGCGTTCGGCCAGAGCACATCACCGTCAGCAAAAAAGCGGCGAGTGATGCGATTCATGTCAATATCCAAGTCAACGAGATGATGGGAAGCGAATTGCATTTGCATGTATTAACTGATGACAATACGCCATTAGTGGTCCGCGTCCCCACGATTCAATTATCCGACGAGGAGAGGGATATGATGGTCGCCGGAGAAGAGCTTTACCTTACCTTCGAAGGGAAAGTCATGCAATTCTTCGATGCTGATACGCAGCTATCGCTCATTGAATTCGGCAGCCCGAAAATGAATAAATTACCAGCAGTGTTGAGCTATGAAGACGGAGTTTATTACGTATCGGCGTCCAATGCCAAAATTCAAATAGTTGGCAGGAAAGCCGATGATTTGCAAAAAGCGGTTGGCGAAATCGAGAACCCGCTTAACATTCTTCTTGGCGTGTGGCCTGATCATATTGCTGTTTCTAGCGAGCCTTTGGATAATGCCATTCATGTTCGTGTGCAAAACAAGAACATAACAGATGACAAGCTGTTATTAGAGGTCCTTACCGATGATGAGACGCCGCTAGTCGTGGATGTTCCGTTGGCTAAGTTATCTGACGAAGAAAAGGAAACCGTGCTTGCTAGTGAAGAGCTTTACCTTACCTTCGAAGGGAAGGATGTGCAGTTCTTTAACGCCAAGACGCAAATATCACTTATTAAATACTGATGGATTATTGGGGCGCAAATAGCGCCCCTTTCCATAATGATCTTGATATTCGTAATGAAATCAAAAACAAGGAGCATATTATGAGAAACAAACCAACATTAGCCCTTCTTTTGCCTTTCTTTCTTTTGGCTGGATGTAGTGGCGCCGATAATAGCGAAAGCGATTCTCTTGATTCGTCTTCGCCAACTTCTTCGGCTTCCTCTTCTAGCGTTCCGTCCTCATCATCAGTCGATGAAGATGATCGGGTGATGAACCGCGATGATGGCACCGCTTTAGAATATAAGGATGTGGCCAATCCTTACGTAAAAGGTTCTGCCACCAATAGCGATTCCATCGATTACGAGAACATTTATGTGAATCAACCGACGAACGCCTTGGCAAAGGATTTCGCCTTCGGTGTGGATTGTTCTTCCTTATATGAGGTCGAACGGCATGGTGGCAAATTTTATGATGAAGAGGGAAAAGAGGAAGATTTGTTCGTAATTCTCAAAAATGGTGGTGCCAATTACGCCCGTTTCCGTTTATGGGTTGATCCGTATGATAAAGATGGCAATTCCTATGGCGGCGGGAGCAATGACATTTCCACAGATATTTATTTAGCTAAGCGCGCGGCGAATGCGGGATTAAAAATCCTTATCAATTTCCATTATAGCGATAGCTGGGCTGATCCCGCTAAACAATGGGCCCCGAAGGCGTGGATGAATCTTAGTAGCACCGGTAAGCCGACCATCAACGCCAGGACTCAATATAAGCGAGTCGGCGATTATACTGGGCATGCGTTAAATGCCTTCAAAGAGGCGGGAATTACCGTTAATGCCGTCCAAATCGGCAACGAAACCAATTACGGCATGGCGGGGGCTACTAGCGCCGTCTCCAAATATTTCGCCGACATGGTCGCTAGCGGCGTGGCTACCGCTAAAAGCGTTTTCCCTGACGTTAAAACGATTGTTCACCTCACCAATGTCTCCTCTCCCGATAGCGCCTATTCGGTTTATAACAATTTGAAGAATAGGGGAACCGATTGGGATGTCTGCGGCCTTTCCTATTATCCTTATTGGCATGGCAGTCGAGAGAATCTGCAAAAGGTCATGAATAAATGCGCCGAAGAATATGGCAAAGAAGTGATGATTGTCGAAACTTCGTGGGGCTATACCGATGAGGGAGTCGCTTTCTCCAACAACCAATTCTCAAGCTCTAAATTCGGCAAAGCGGGCGGATATGTCACTAGTCCCCAAGGGCAGGCGACCGAATTGTCCGATTTGGTGGATTGTCTAAGCAAAGTTCCCGATCAAAAAGGCACGGGTATCTTCTATTGGGAGCCGGCATGGTTGCCGTTAGAAGGCGCCGGTTGGATCAGCAAATGCGGCGCTTATTATAACGATTATGGCGTTGACGCTTCTTCTGCCGCCGATTTATCCACCTATAGTGATTCATATTGCTACAGTTCATGGGCTAATCAAGCGTTATTCAATTATCAAGGACGGGCCCTTCCTAGCTATAGCACCTATAAACATATCGTCGATGGCGATAAGACGATCGAAATCGAAGCTAAGGATTTATTAGAAAGCGAATTTGAAGCGACTTATAACCTTAGCGACAGCACCTCTTCCATCCCTACGACGGGAATGGTTATTACTAACGTCGGAAGCTATTTGACCGAGGAAATCGTTTGGGACGAGGCTGATCTAGCGGTGCTAGAAAGCGTTACGCAAGGGCAACATTATACGGTCAATGGCAAACTCCATGGTTTGGATGTTACTTGTGATGTCCTCGTTTATAACAATTTCATTCAAGATTATTCCTTCGAGAACCAAAATACCTTGCAAGGCAACAAAGCCAACGAATACGCAGTTACATCGCCTTGGAATTTGGTGACGACAGCGAATGGCGTTCGCGTGGAGACGAAGAGCGAAGGCAATCGCACTGGCACCCATTATTTCCACTGGTATAGCGATGGTTCCTATAGTTTCACCCTTTCTCAGGCGCTATCTGATGTTCCGGCTGGCACATATGTTCTTAAGACTTATGTTATCGCCAATACGCCAGATGATACGACCACTGGCGGTTATAGCAAGGCTAACCTCTTCTATCAAATTGGAGATGGCGAGAAAGTAACTGTGTCGATGTTATCGAAGCTAAAAGGCTGGAATGCCGGCTTAGTAGAATGGTCCATACCTTCAATCGTGGTGTCGGATATTAGCGATGTCACTATCGGCATGGAAGTCGAAGCGGGCTATAAATCCTGGGGGCATAATGACGATTGGTCCTTCGTTTTGGCCATTTAAGGGGAAAATATGGAAAACAAATTCGTTTTGACTTTGATCGATCGGCCGGAAATGGCTCCGGAATATGCGCAAAAGACCACGCAAAGCGGTCAAGCTGACGATCTGACTTCTTCCGCTTTGCTAGATGAATCCCTTTCGATTTTTATCTTTCAACAAGAGGAAGCGCATAAGCGGGGCCTAAAGACGACGATCGAGATGACTTACGCTTCATTGTTTAGCGATTTGGTGGTGGAACTTGCCAAACGCGACCATGAGAAATATGGCGATGAGATCGCTTTAACTTTGTTAGGGCTACCATGTGAGCAGTTCTATGAGAAATACAAGACGAAGGATTTTTGCATCTGGATGTTCTCTAACGAAGACAAAGAGAGGATCGTCGATGACGTTTTTTCGCTCTTTTACGAGAAATTCGGCTTCTATCCCGAATCGACTGGCTCCTATTACATGGATGCTTACACCATCAATTACATCAAAAAGAAATATCCGATGGTCAAATGCGCGATAGCCACATGCTGGGAGGAGGGGGTCAAATGCTATCACACTACCAACAATTCCTGGTATACCTTCATCGATGGCGGACCCTGGGCTCCTTGGATTCCTTCGAAGGTTAATAGTTGTTTGCCCGCCGACAGCAAGGAAGATGATTCCGGCATCGTGGCGATACCTCATCTCTCTCGCGATTTGATGGCTTGTTTCGATGGCAACGGCTCTAATTTCGGCACTCATCCGCAAAACGTCTTGCGGGGGATGATTTACCAAGATAACGAACTTCCTTATTTCTATAACCTGGTGGACATGTATCGTCAGCAAGGCAAATACAATAACGGCCATTCCTATAACATGATGTTCGTTGGACCAGGTTGGCTCAATAAAGCGGGTCGTTGGGAGCAACCCTACGAATTGCTTAGGAAATCCTATACCGATGGCCTCGATTATTACGCTAAATTGAAGAAGGAGGGCAAGCTCGTCGACATGACGATGAGCGAATATGCCGATTATTATCGGGCTGAGCATCCTTCTTATATGGAGCCCGAGGTGGCTTTATGGAAAGATGTCTTATACGGTTCGGACAAAGAATATTTTTGGTATTACGATCCCTATATGCGCGTGTGCCTCGATTTCAATCAAGGTGGGGCGATGATTTGCCTTAATCCTTACGTTTCGAAGCTTGATTTGCCAGTCGGTATCGGAACTGGGAACGCCTACAATTGCTCATATCCTTACATCATCCAAGCCAATTATCGGGCGGGTTTCTTCACCCATTACGCGGGGCAAGGAACCCTTAGGAGCGCTTTGATTAGGCGCGATAACGAAGAGGTTGATTTGGCTCTCGAAAGGACGATGGCCACATATAGCAAAGTAGGCGAAGACGTTCTTTTGACTACCAACGAATTTGAGGTAAAATTTCGCGATATCACCGTCAAAATGCGCTCCAAATACCTTTTTAAGAAAGGAAGTGGGGAGATTATAACAACCCGTGAGATCCTCTCGCCTCTTGATGAGAAGGGCATTGAGATTGAGGAATATCTAACGGGGTGCTATGGCATCGATGAATATAGCGATGACATGACTGGCATCATCCTAGAGACGGAAGGGGAGAGAAAGGAATCTTTATCGTACGCTTATAAGATGCGCTCGATTGAAAATAAGGAAGCGGTGGCGAGAGCCATCGTTTCCCCCATTAAGACGATTGTCGAAATGGGAAGCGACATGAAAGACTATCAAGGGCGCGTGGAGGAAGGAATCGCTTTCTCGCCGATGTTTAGACTTGTTACTAAAAAGAAATTCACAAAGGAAGGGGAATTTACCTCATGGCTCAAAGTAAAAAAGGAAAATTGAATTACCGTTGTCCGCAGTGCTTCATGCGCGACATCGATATTGATATGTTCTTTGACGAAAGCAAAAACGAATATTATTGCGTTCGTTGTTGCTTCCATGGCGACGAGAAGAAGGTTAAGGAATGGAACGAGATGATCAAATTGAAATATGGTCATATCGCCGATCGAATAACTTCTCTTAATGAAGATAATGAGCCCATCAGTTGGCATCCCTATCATAAAGGAGAGCTTTGATGTTTTTAGGCATTGACGCGTCGACGCAACGGGAAGTCGACGCAAAGGATCCCCATTATTTTTATAACGGCAAAGAAGTTGATCCATGGCGTTTCTTGTTCTCTCATAATGGCGTTAAGGGGATGCGCCTTCGCCTATGGATTAATCCATATGACGGAGAGGGGAAGCCTTATGGCGGAGGCACCGTCGATTTCCCAACCCTTTTAATGCTAGCGAAACGTGCTAAAGCAGAAGGCTATCATATCTTGCTTGATTTCCATTACAGCGATTTTTGGTGCGACCCATCGAAGCAATGCATCCCCAAGTCGTGGCAGGGGCTTAGCTTAGAAGAGACCGCAACGAAATTATACGAATACACTAAGAAAACGTTATTAGACATTCAAAAAGAAGGAATCGATATACCTTATATCCAAATCGGCAATGAGATTACCAACGGCATGTTGTGGCCTTTAGGCAAGCTCGTTTGGAAGGGGGAAGGGAAGGTAAGAGAAGGGTATGATAACCTTGCCATTCTCCTCCAAGCGGGATTAAAAGCCGTTAAGGAGATTCTCCCGTCGGCTCAAACGATCATCCATTTGGAGCGGAGCTATGACGTGGCTACGCATGAGGAATTCTACCGGGAGATCATTTCGCGCGGCACCTCCTTCGATATCGTTGGCCTTTCCTATTATCCTTATTGGCATGGCACTTTCGAAATGTTCTTTAAGAACGTCAATAACCTGCAAAGCAAATTCCATAAGCCCGTTTGGATTGTGGAAACGGGTTATGGATTTACCATGGAACCTTTCATTTTAAACGGGAATTACGGGGATAATTTGATTTCTGAAGATTTTTTCAAACAGAATAACGTCTATCGCCCCTTCCCTCTTAATAAGGATGGACAACGCTCCTTCGTGAAGGAATTGATCGCCAGAGCCCAGCTTAACGATATTGGGGCCATTTATTATTGGGAGCCGTTTTGGTTGCCACTAGAAGGGTTAGAATGGGCTAGCAAAGAAGGGGAGCAATATATCGGCGAGACGAATAAGCCAACGCATAACGAATGGGCCAATCAGTGTCTCTTCGATTATGAAGGCAACGCTACGCCCGCTTTAGATGAATTTAAACTATAGAGAACTAAGCGGTTCTTGTTGTTTTATTGAAACGCTTTTTGCTGACGAAGTTGTTTTTTCCTTTGTTCGTTTTTAAATGCTTTGCTGTTTGATGCCGTTTCTTATTTGCAGTGGGTGAAAGGCGGTACAATTTCTATTATTTTTTCGCCAACGAGCAAAAAAATTGAATTGGCGAAAACTATAATCGTTTTTAATTAAGAGCGTTTTCATCATATGTCATGGTTTTTGACATATGATTGACATATGATGTATATTGTTCGTGACATATTATTGACATATGATATTGTTATAATATGACATATGATATAAAATTCAAATATAAGGAGGAGACGATGAAAAAGATTGCTGATTTACTTACGTTTGAAGGTTTCGAAAACAAGAGTTATGAATTTAAGCTCAAATTAGAAAGTAGCGAAGATAAATTGGAAAAATGGGCGAAAACCCTAGTGGCTTTCGCCAACACTTCTAGCGGATATATGTTGATTGGCGTTTCCGATGGCGGTTATGCTGTTGGCCTTAACGCAGAGGAGATAGATAAGACTAAAAATCTGATTTTGCTCACGATAAATAGGCACATTTTCCCTCATATCGATGTTTGTTTTGATACTGTTGATTGCGGTAACGCGAAGAAAGTTCTTGTCGTTTTTGTCGATTACGTAAATGAGGTGGTTGTCTATAAAGCAGGCGATTATAATGAAAAGGTTTATATTAGGGGTAATGGTGCTAGCATTCCCGCCTCAATTAGTCAGATTCTCAAGCTTAGCAAGAGAAAGTTCGGAATCGATGGCCAAATTTTGAATAGGCAATATGAAAAAAAGGATTTCGTATCTTTTCATAAGTTGGCGCAGGAATATCGCGTTGATCATCAAGAACCATCTGAAAAAATATTGATAAACAAGGAGGTCGTCAACCAAGACGGCAGGATAACGGAGGGGCTTGCGATGTTCGCCGACGATTATGATTCGGACGACACTCTCGTGGCCTGCCGGCTATGGAATGGTTTTGATAAAGGCGTTAATCAGGCTATCGACAAAAAGGAATTCAAAGGATGCCTTTGCAAGGTATTTGAAGAGGTTTTAGCTTTTATCGAACGCAATTCTAGGAGCGGCTTCATTAAAATGAGCGACGGCTCCAGGCTCGATACCTTTTCTTATCCAGAACTTGCTTTAAGGGAAGCGGTGGTCAACGCTTTAGCGCATCGTGATTATTCGATTTACGGTACACAAATCGATATTGATATATATAAGGATAGGTTGGAGATTTCTTCTCCGGGCTCTTGGTTATTGGATAAGGAGCCAAACGAATATGAATTCGATTCGATTCCTTCGATTAGAAGAAACAGAACAATTTGTAATTGTTTCGAAGCCATAGGCCTTATGGAGAAAAGCGGCAGCGGCCTTAAGAAAATCTACGACGTTTATAAAAAACTTAACGCCAAGAAGCCTGTTTTATACAATTCGCCTGATTTCTTTAAAATCACTTTTTACGATTTGTTCTGCATGGAAGAAGCTGTGCCGAAGATCGTTGGACCATATGATTCTAAGGTCTTGGAATTTTGTAGAGGTGTGGCGCGGAGCAGGGAAGAGATTCAATCCCATATTGGCTATATGAGTTCGAGCAATTTTATGAAAATGGTTTTAAAGCCTCTATTAGAAGCGGGATTATTGATCATGACGGCCAAGCCTCGCTCTAAGCATCAAAAATATATTGCAAGGGAATAAAAGTCGGCGAAGGGAATGGTTAGATTTTCGTTTTGTTAATTTCCTTGCTTCATTGCATCATATGTCATGGCTTTTGACATATGATTGACATATGATATTGTCTTTGTATGACATATGATAAGTGCCGATAATATCTTAATAATCTTGCTTTTTCATTGCTTTTTAAGTTATTTAATTTTGTTTTAGCGATTAAACAAAAACCATTGTGTGACATATGATAACGCGATTATGAAGCGTATTTTCAAAACGAGTTTTATCTGCTTGACACACGCAATATGCGATTTAGCTATGCGTTAATTGCTTAGAATCCGTAAAATAAAGGAAAGGCGGTAAGAAAAATGGTTGATATTGACGAAATGATTAAGATGCTTTTCGAACAACCGAGCAAGGAGCTTTTTTATTCGGTCGAGGAAGGTCGCTTCCTCGATGTCGCGAAGTCGAAAGCGAAATATTACGAAGATCCCGACATTTGCTCCTTTTGCGGCGCCAAAGTGTGTTGGAACGATGCCAAGAAAGTCTTCCATGCCAATCATAAATCCATATTTCCTCAGGCTCCTTCGTCCTATTCGGTCAAAAAGTGGAACGAGATCATAAAACAAGAGCGGCTTGAGGATGAATGGTTTAAGGAATTCCGTCGTGCTTTGGCCTCGAATGTTACGGAATTCACCAAACTTAATGGCATACAAGAAGTTGAGGCATCCGCCGATTTATATGGGCAAATCAAGCAGGAATTGGCTATTTTTGAACCGAAGCATTACGAAGAACGGTATTCCGATATGGTCCTTTTCCGCCTATGGCTCGATTATGAAGATGTGCCGATGACTATCTTAGGCAACGCCGGGACCGTCTTCGGCGTGAGCTTCTATCCCGGCGATCCCGATGGCAACAATTTCTTATTGATTCAAAACCAGGAACGATTAGGGCTTGATGGGGAAACGACAAATTCCATATCAAATATGGTGTCTTTTTATTTCGAAGACGATGACACCCTCCCTTATGAGATTATGAATAACCCCTATGGGAAGGATAACCACATAACTTCCGTCTATCTTTGCCGCGGCACCATCATGAATTCCTATTTGCCTAAGTCGATTGCTATACGCGCTTTAGAATATTTGAAGATGGCCAATAAGGAGATGCCCATCTTCGAATTATTCAAACATATAAAAATCGAGGATAGAAAGTTTTATAACGTTTATTTAAAAGGAGAAAACGTATTCGTTATGAATACCGATGCCTATCGCGATTTTACGGGAGTCCTTCCTTATGATTTCGACGACGTCAATTTTTACGACGCGCAGTTCAAATTTACTAAAAAGGGCGCCTTCGACGCCACGATTAGATATTTGCCAGGCTATCATACGGAATCGTTTGGCGAGGAGAGGTGCGCCCATTTCTCCTTCGTTGCGATTTTTTGCGACCATACTAGCGGCTATATTCACGTCAACGCGTTAGGGGAGGCGAAGAATTTCCGTCCCTTCGACGAATTGGCATATTCCCTTACGGACAAATTAAGCGAGATCGAATTGCCTAAGACGATATACGTGAACAATTATCTTGATTCGCTTTTCTTCAATTATTTCTTCGAACCATATGTTGAGAAAGGCAAAATAAACATTAAATTGAGCAACAAGGAACTTAAGACGGACGTTGCTTTTGAAAGTCTTAGATATTTCTTGGAAAGAAAGATGGAAGAGGAAGATAAAAGGAAAAACAGAAAGAACCGCTCCTAAGACGGCCTCATTCTTGTTATGCGTTCGTTTCTTTGCGCCACACAATAAAATAACGGGGATTTGACGGGGAAAATCAGAATTTTAAAACGAAATTTCAATTTATTTTGAAAGAAACCGTATCTTTTAATGTAAACGAAGAATAGCCATTGACCGCTAGTCTATGGCTTTAAAGAACCGTCTCCCTTTGGTTTATTGCCATTCGCGCCCAATGAATTGCCGTTGAAATAAATTTCCTCGCCGCCTTTTGTCGGAATCGCAGTGGTAGTTTTTATAGCCGCCATCGGTTTAAGCGTGCGTGCGGATATACATGGATATGTATGGTAGAATTGAGCCATTGTTTTGCATAGGAGACTTTTATGATGTTGGAAGTTAGAAATTTGAAGCGTGTCTATAAAGTGAAAGGCGGATCGTCCGTTTACGCCTTAAACGATGTAAGCCTTAAATTCCCCGAGACGGGGCTCGTCTTTATTCTTGGTAAATCGGGTTCAGGCAAATCGACTTTGCTTAATGTCATGGGTGGTCTCGATAACGTTGATGATGGCGAGATAATCATCAATGGCAAAAGCAGTAAATCATTCTCCAAAGGCGAGATGGATTCTTATCGCAATACGTATCTTGGTTTTATCTTTCAGGAATATAACATCCTCAATGATTTCTCCGTCAAAGAGAACATCGCTTTGGCGCTGGAACTCCAACATAAGAAAGCCACTGACGAGATTATTGATTCTATCCTAAAAGAAGTGGATTTGGTGGGGTATGGCAAAAGGAAGCCGAATGAGCTTTCGGGCGGTCAGAAGCAAAGGGTGGCAATTGCTAGGGCTCTTGTTAAAGACCCGAAGATCATCTTCGGCGATGAGCCGACGGGCGCGCTCGATAGCAATACTGGCAAACAAGTCTTCGAAACCCTAAAAAATCTTTCTAAGACGCGCTTAGTCGTTATTGTTTCCCATGACCGCGATTTCGCCGAGCATTTCGGCGATCGCGTCATTGAGTTAAAAGATGGCAAAGTCATATCCGATATCAGCAAAACGTCTATGAAAAGCGAGACCGCAAACGATGGGTTGACCTTGGTGGGCGATAATATCATCCGTCTTAATAAAGATCGCCCGCTTAAACCAGAGGACTTGCCGATCATCAATAAAGCCATCTCCTCTAGCGGAAGCGAGGTTTATATCGTCGCCGATTCTTATGTCAATGGCGCCTTATGCGAAGCGGCGAAGATCGATAAGGATGGCAACCGCGAGGAATTCGTCGATACCGACCCCGATAAAGTTCCCGAAGGAAGCGGGGAATTCGAACCGATTAAAAGCAAATTCTCGTTGGGTCACGCTTTTAGGATGGGTTCGAAATCGTTACGCGTTAAGCCCTTCCGTTTGGTGATGACGATTCTTCTTTCGACCGTCGCCTTCTCTTTATTTGGCGCAAGCTTCACTCTCTCGCTTTTCAATGCCAAAAGCGCAATGAAATCAACGATCCAAAAAGACAATATCTCCGTTTTGGATGTTACGGCCAGGGACAAGAATTATTCTTCTGGCTTAAACGACGAAAGGATTAAGGAATTAGAAGACGCGACTGGCGTGAAGGTGTTTTATTCGGAGCAAGCCAGGGCGGAATTGCCGCTCGCCGGCCGCTCTAGTAGCAATAACGATTTGTTCCATGCCATGAGAACCTCTTCTAAGATGGTTCTAAGCGAAAGCGATTTATCGGCGCTCGGTTTTAAATTGCACGATGGGAAGATGCCCTCTAACGAGCGCGAATGCGCCATCTCTCTTTATTTGTATTGGTCATACGCAGATCTTGGCTATGCGAATGGGAGTTCCGTCATTGAACCTTCTAAAGTCACTCCCTCAGCTATCATCGGCACCGAACTAAATTATTATGATTATGTCGCAAACGAGCAGGTCACTTATAAGATTACCGGTATTATCGACACTAATTTCCCCGAGCGTTTAGCTTCTTATCGCACGGAGATAGACCAAATCTCTTATGGCACCGCCGATGGCAATGAGCTCTATTCACTCTCCAATGGATATAACGCCAACATCCACACCGCGATGTTTATTGACGGATCGGGCAAGAAAGCGGTATCGGAAGACGTGGAAATAAATTCCTGCTCCCTTAAGACGAATGACGATAAAAACGGCCCCTATTATCTCGCTTATTATCCTTCCCATAGCGAGGCCAATTTCTTCTTTGAGACGGGCAAAAGCTCATTGGACAAAGGGGAGGCTCTAATCACTCTTTCGGCTGCTTTTAATATCGTCTCGCAAGACGAAAAGAGCGGTTCTAGCGCATTAACTAAAGGCTCATTGGCTTATGCCATCAACCAAATCAACACGAATTACGATTCATTTAAAATGAATTATATAAGTGAGCATTACGATGGGCTTTACGAAGAATTCAAAGACAATGAGACTTTCCAGCAAATCCTTAGCAACTATTCTTATGATGGTGCTACAAGCGAGGAAGAGAAAGAAGCACGCATCCGCGCTCTAAGTGAATTCCTTTCTTATTTTGACGAAGGGAAGGGGACGGATAGCGCGAAAGAGATGGCTGCCTCTTGGTTAGCTGAAGAAAAGAAATATCTTGGCGAAGTGACTGAGCTTTCGCCCATAGCCCCCATTAAAGGAACTCTTCCGACGGGCACGGAAACCACCGATCAAGAGCCGCTAGAGAATTGGAGCTTCTCTATCGTCGGCATCGATTTAAGCGAAAATTCCTCGAAAATGGGACCGAATGTTTTAAGCGTTTCCAAAGAGGATATGGATACGATTCGAACGAAGCTTAAAGCAAACGGCTATGCGGATTCTTCCGATAGCAGCAAGGATCGTGTTGGGTATGTGAGCTATGGCGGGCAAGAAAGGACTTTAGATAAATTCCTCGACTTCTATTTTGCCAAAAGCAAAGTTTTTGAAGATGCCGGATACGATTATTCTTCGCTGCCCGACGACGCATGGGTTCTTAAGATGAATAACGCCACCCTCAATAGCGTCGAAATGTATGCCAATATGATCGTTATCTTGACGCAGGTCTTTTTGTACGTTGGCATCGCGATGGCCATTTTCTCGATGCTTCTTTTCTATAATTTCATTTCCGTTTCCATTAACAACAAAAAGAGAGAAATCGGCATTTTGCGCGCCGTTGGGGCCAAAAGGAGCGATGTTTTTAAGATCTTCTATTCGGAAGCCTTCATTATCGCCATCATCAATTTCCTTCTTTCCTCTATCGCCGTTTTCGTGATTTCGTATATGGTAAACGGAGCGGTCCAAAAAAATGCATCGTTGCCGTTTAATTTGATGAACCCCAACATTCTCGTCCTCGGCGTCTTGTTGGCGGCCGCACTAGCGTCGAGCATCGTTTCCGCCTTCTTGCCTGTTACGAAAATCGCCAATAAAAAACCGATTGATGCGATTCAAAATAGATAAATACCTGCAAAACCCCATTCTTTATTTCGAATGTAGCCTTTTAAGCGCAAAAGCAACCTAGGCTCAAATTTTTCATAAACGAATTCGAAATAAATAAGGAATATCACCGCAATCTTTTGAACAAGATTGAAAAGGTTCCAACAAGCCAACGCTAAAAATCGATTGCTTTGGTTTTGATCACGACTTATGGACTTAAAGATAATCTTTATTCCAGCCTTGTTAATAAGGTCATAACGATCAGAGGATTGTTTTCTTGAAGAAACATTTTTCCAATCCGTTGGCAAATCGCCGCAATAAATGCGATTTTAAAGTTCAAACACCTTCAGGAATTAGTTCCTTTAAATAAGAATAGATATCCGTTAATTAAGAAAAGCCCCCGTCGTTGCGATGGGGGCTAAGATGGTCGCTAAGGATATAGCTATTTATGGATGTCGTATTTCGCGGTGTCGCCGTCGTTATAGGAATTGCCACGGTAGAAGTGGTCGATCAATTCCGATGTTGATTTGTTGACGCGCTGGGCGATCGTCCAATAGGTGCTGCCATAGAGCTCGGTGTTGTTTTGATCGATGAAGGCGACCATCTTTTTGCTCAGGTTATCTCGATAGATTTCTTCATCGTCATAATGCCTCCAGAAGGTTTCACCGACCCGGCAATAATCCTTGCTAGCGTGCGATCCGCTCCAATCGTAGTAGTTGTAATAAGCGTAGTGATCGGTGCCACGGAAGACGCCGCGGTCGATATGGCTGACGTCGATGTTCTTATAGATACCGATGGCCTCTTCGAACTCTCCTTCTTTGCCTTTGGGGATTCGGAAGCCCACATCCACTAAGTAGTTCTTGAGGTTATAGCCTTCTTCCACTTCGTAGTTATTGACGTAGAAGGTGTAGTCGGTGAGGATCGTTTGCTGGAAGGATTCGTCTGCTCTGAAGGTCTTGAAGCAATGGCTGTAGCTATCGTTATAGCAATCGGCAACGGTGTTCTTCCAAGCGACGTTATCGACGGTGACGGTCGCTAAGTAAGCAGAAACGGTGTAATCGGTGCTCACATGGACGAAGCCATCGGAATCGAAGGTTCTCTTCAAATGGGACATCGTCGGTTTTTCATCATCGTCATGTCTTTGTCTGATGGCCTCAAGCTTTTCGAGCTCTTTTTGGAAGACGCTGTTGAAGGCGTTGACGGCGGTGCACATTTGGGAGATGCCTTTCTTGACGCCATCGATGTTGGAATCGCCCGGTTCATATCCGCTGATTTCCTTGGCGGCGTCTAATTTGGCAAGCAAAGCCAAGGAGTTGATCAAGAAGGTGCATTCTTGGACGAAGTGGATCCTAGGAGCGTAACTTTGATAATCCCAGATGTCGTTGGCGCCCAAGGTGTTGTCATATAGATCCATCAACGATTGCGTTCTCTTGATTTCGTTGGGGTTAGTAAGTTGCAAAGCAAGCATTTCTGTCGAGTGCCAGAGGACGTTGCTTAAGCCATAGAAGTTAAGTTTTGTTTTGAAACCATCGATGAAGGTCTCCTTCTGACGGGCAAGGAATTCCTTGTCGTAAGTCGGATCGTCTTCTTTCTTGGCGATGTCTTCGAGCGTCGACATTTCCACTAAGATAGGGGAGCGGACTTCGTTAAGGCGTTCGAGAACCTTGCTCATGATGTTGCTGTCTTGGACTTGTTGCGTCTTCTTCGTCAAGTCGTCGAAGCCTTGTGCGATTTGTTTCGATATTTGATTTAATTGGGCAAGAATCTGATCGATTTTCTTAGTGGTGGCGTCACGGACGTCGATACCCATTTCCATACAAGCCGTCTTGAAGGCGTAGGTGGCTAGAGAGGAGATGCCGGATTTCATGAAGTCGACGCCCTTGTCTAGAATTGCTTGCGATAGCCAATCAAGTTCTTCGCAAGAGCTTTCGAGCCTAGATGAGGGGCTATGAGCCGCCGCGCTCACGCTTACGATGTTATTTTGGGGAAGGGCGGCCTTGGTGGCGGCTCCCGCTCCCGCTCCTAACATGGCAGCGGCGGTTAATCCTAATAACAGTTTTTTCATTGTTTTTCCTCCTTATTAGGGTTTGGCTGTCAAGGACGTTATTTCTCTTGACGCATACATTTTGGCATTTTTGTTTTGTGTGTCAAGTATTTTTGTAACAATTTATGTAATTTTGTCTCTTTTCTTGTAATTTCGGGAACTTTTTTCCATTTTTTGTTATTAATAATAAGGAAAATGATTCAAAAAGTTGAAATTTTGTAGGTAACTTTTTCTTTTATTCCTTATATAAAGCGAATCTTGGTTTCTTGTACCGATTTACGAATGAGCGAATTGACTAAAGAGCGGTGTTTTGTTTTCAACTCTGTTTTCGTAGCACAGTGCAAGGCGATTGTGTTTATACCTTATCGCTCGTTTTGTTTCTTAATTGAACATCAGCAAACCACGACAGACGCATTTTTCGCACTGCAATTGCATAGCGGAGTACTTTTCGGCGTATCGTTGCTGCGTCAATGACGACGGTGGGGTTTACGAGAGCGAAGAGCATTCATCTTTCACCGATTTAATGAATTTGTCTTTTGATTCATCCGTTAAAATGGAGCCTTTTATGATGCTAACGAAAATATCTTCCAAGGAAATGAGTTTCTCAATCATTTTCTGATAGGAAGATTTGCTTAATTTGCAATGGCCGACCCCTTTTAAAAAACTTCAACATGATATAAATAAACATCAAGTGTATTTTCGGTGTTTTCTTTAATTTATGAATAATCTGTAAAGGCAACTGCAGTGGTATATACTATGCGCTTATAAGTAGGCGCAGAAGGAAAGGGATTTAGCGCTCCATAAAAGTAAAATGACACAAATGGTTTAACCCACTTTTGCCACGTCTATAACCAGTCCGAAAGGATTTGGAAAAGTGGTAAAATCCGTTTTTCGCTGCAAAAACCGCTTATTTTGAATGATATAGAATGAAGTAGCTCCAAGCTGATGGTTAGAGAAAGGAGGTGTTTATTAGAAAGCGAGATATTTCTGAGATTATGTTTTGTTTATGCGTAAATCTCATCGTACCAGGCAATGATGCTTTCGACCTCCCAAAAAGATTTGCCATCGAATATCTTTGCCTTGAGGAACTGTTCCTTAACGTCGTCCTCGCCATATCCCCATATGTCAAAAACGACATTGTTGGGGCCTATTTTATCCATGTCGAGTCTCCTCGTATATTTGCTGTCGACCACCTCGGAAGGATATTTGTAAACGAAGAAGTGCATGGGTTTCTCCTTCTTAGTATGCCAGTTCCCTTCGCACCAGTAGGTGAAGCCGTTCAGATAAAGGGTTGCCTCGCTGAACCAGCCGGTATCCAAAAATTGTTCCAAATTAGCATTTATCATATAGATCAAACTCCTTTAGATATATAGCGTATTTATCTTTTATCTCGTCTGTTATTCTAACGGCAGGCGATCTTACCAACCCTTCGTAGGTATGATAATGGACAATCGGCTCTTTCTTGCCGTGGTTTAATTTCGGCTCGCCATGATAGGCAATCTCTGAAACGGGGTTCCCATGGGAATCATAAAATCTCATCTCTCGCAGAGAACCATCTTTTCCAAGCTTTGCATAAACCGAATTGACAGAATGTGAATAATCCGGCAAGGAGTGATTGTTCCCGTTTCCCTTCAGTATTTTTACGCCGTTCTCAGTCACTGATTCCGTCGAATATTCGTCCGTAGTGACGTGGCCGTTCTTTGCCTTGCTTCCTCTAGATGCCATCTTATTTAACCTCCGAAAAATCCCAGTTGAATAACTTCGCTTGCCAAAAATCTTGCCTAGAGTCCAAATTTCCGAACGATTGGTCGTAATTAACATAGCATATATCCCCGCCCATCCCGTTTAGTCGTTCGCCCAAACATATGACTTGCGAATCGGGGAATCTTTTCCTCATTTCATTGTAGCCAAGGAGAAAATCCGTTTTCGGAGAGCTTTGATCTTTTCAATGCGGAATAAGGTATTAGCTTAATCCTGAGTTTTTCGCAAAGTTTCCTCAAATCGATTGGAAATTCGCCGTCAGAATAATCCATCAGGATCTGCAACGCCGTTCTGTCTAATTCGTCATACCTGTTTGCCATAATTAATTGTCGATCAACGCCATGATGATCTTCCTCTTCTGTTCATCGGTCAGTTTCGTTTTATTCCTGGTGACGAGACTATAAGCCTGCTCAAACGCAGCGTTTCCGGTTAGTTGGGCTTGCGTCGGTTCGGTCAGCGTGTTTACATCAACCTTGAAGGCGTTTGCGATGTTGATGAGGACGTCCATCCTGGGCTGTGTCGTTCCTTTTAAATATCTAGAGAGCGAGGCTTCGGAGACGCCTGATTTTTTTGATAGTTCTTTCTGATTGATGTTTTCTCTGACCATTAGTTCTTTGATTCTTTCCTGGAATAGCGACATAGCGTTTTCCCTCCTTGAATAACTTTATTCTAATGTTGTGTTTTTGGAATTGCAATTTCATTTCTGCAATTTTCGTTTTTGCTACCGCTGAATAAGCTTGTATAAAAAGGCTTACATTAATACAGCCCAACGTTCTCTCCGACGTGAGTAACGGAATTTAAGTCTATAGAGGGTTTTCAATATATTCTAAAGATAGAAGGAGAGGATAAAAGGGCTTCAAAACCCATTTTTCTCTGCAAAAGCCGCTTATTTTTTTATGACGAACAATGAAGCAGCCTCCCTCAAATTATTGCCGAAACGCATATACAAAAGAAAGGCGTGCGTATCGCCTTGGGTAAGGTTTTTAAAACAATCCACCTTATTGGGGAGATCAATTGTTTGTCTTATTAAAGGAAAGAAACTGAAAAAACGTTTCTTCATAGATTCGGCAAGGATCCGAAGACCGTTATGAGGATTATTTCTCCTGTGTGCTTGCATGCAAACTGCTAAGATATTAGTAATATTTGATAAATATACAAGAAATTGACAAGATGTTGGCAGTTATGGTCAATGTAATTAAAAACAAATTGGATATAAGCACATTTATTGACGCGAGAACCGAGCAAGCTGTTCTCAAAGACCTTGTTATCAGGGTCAAAATCAGGAAAAAAGAAATAAAAATATCTCAAAAAGATTTAGCCATGTAAGCCGGCATAAGTTATGGTTCGATTAAGAGATTTGAGCAAACCGGTGAGATATCCTTTGCTTCATTGCTCAAAATAGCGAGAGTTTTAAATTCTCTCGACGAATTCGATGAGTTGTTTAAACACAAACAAATTATCAATTTGAAAGATTTCAAGGTATGAACAAAGAAAGCGAGAAGATTAATGTGAAATATGACGGCAGGCTCGTCGGTTATCTCGTCGAGATTGAAGAGGGAGAATCGCCTTTCAATATGAAAACGAATGGCTGAAAACTGGTTTTTCCATTTCTCCCTTTTCCTTGTCTTTGCCAAATAGAATTTACATTTGCAGAAGGCATTCAGTATTCCCTTAGTGCCTCACAGACGTGGACAAGGCAAAAAGAAAAGAGCCAGTAACAAACAAATTTATTGTTTTCTTTGGCGTGGGCAACAAGGCTTGAATCTGCATGGAGCTACCCAATAGATCCTAAATCTAAAATTTGAAAAATGGCTGCAAAACTCATTGTTTTTTCTGCAAAAAAGCTGTTTCGCTGAAGTTGGATAAAGTTACCCGCAGCGGATTTTGGCGCATGAATGTAGCTAATCGAAGAATACGCGCGGACGGAATATGGACGAGATTTATAACATCTGTTTGCCATTCTTTCTCAAGCCCAATCAGCGATGCAGTTTTTCCAATATGCACCTTTTAGTTGCCTCCATTTTGGAAGCTCTGCAAGTATGCCCTTTCCTTCTAGCATTTTTTGTATACACGCATGCATTTTTTTGATTTTTAGCACGTAGAATCACTGCAAATCAGCTCGGATAAACGTATTTAGGGTGATGAAAAAAGTGGAGTTAAACAAAATTCATATTTATTTTTCCATTTTCTTCCTATTTAAAAAAGATCAAACCTCCTATTTATTTTTCCATTTTCTTCCTATTTGATAATTTTAGGATTAAAATATCAGTAAGGAAGGCATGAGTATGGATGACAATTACATCCCAAGACTATTCGATGAGATACTAGATTTCGCTTTAAAGACAAAAGGGGCGGTGCTTGTAGTTGGACCGAAGTGGTGCGGGAAAACCACAACGACAAAGCGTCACGCAAAAACCATCATTGACCTTATGCCCTTAGAAGGAAGACAAGATC
>CAVFNI010000004.1:0-115730 GCA_963624045.1 Bacteroidaceae bacterium | reverse complement strand
TAATTTCATAAATGTCTAAGCGGTCACTATAACCAATAACACACCGTTTGCCCTTCTTTTTGAAAGCGCTACCAAGGAGGTTCTTTATGTTATAATGATAAGTCGCAAGGAGGAGTAAGCGATGGATAAAGAAATAATATCGTTAATATACCGCTATAACGGCTGGGGCCTAGCTTTATATGTGCTAATTGTCTCTTTGATCGCCGGGCTCTTGGCAGGGATCATCGGAGTCGAACGGGAAGTCAAAGGCCAAGCGGCTGGACTACGAACCCACGTTTTGCTTGCCGTCGGTTGCTCTCTCTTAATGGTCATATCGATTTACGGAATTGGAATTGCCACGGGACAAATTGACCTATCTACGGGGTCGGTAACCTCAGATTCTATATCTTATGATGCCTCGCGTATCGCCGCCGGCATCACGGCGGGCATCGGTTTTGTTTGCGCTGGCACAATCATTCGAACTGGATTATCGGTTCGCGGCCTTACCACTGCCGCCACTTTGTGGGTCTCCGCCGGCATCGGCATGGCTTGCGGTTGTGGCCTTATCGTCGAAGCCACCATTGTGGCAATCATCACCATGGCCTTGCTTATGGGTCTCATGTATATCGAAAAAGTCATCGGAAAAAGAAGTCCGCAAATAAAGCTAACCGTTCAAAAAAACGCGATGATGGTTCGCTATATCAGGCTAGAGGCAGATGCGAATGGGTTAATTATCAAAAACATTAGCACCTATCTTTCCAAAACGGAAACGGGAGAGGAAAGAACCGTAATCCGTGTCCTCTTTGCTTTTCAAAGCAGCCAAGCCGCCTTGGAAGAATTGTGCGAATCATTTAACACTAGAGAAGGCGTTATTTCATTAGAGAAATTGCATTTCAAAAATCCGCTTGGAGAATAAATATCCGCCGATAATATTTAATGACAAAGAAAGGCCTTTTTGCCTTTTCCTTTTACCACCGTCAAAAATCAGTCAATTAAAATCTAACGCTTATATCTGTCCCATATCCAAGCCGTGACTTTAGCGATATCTTGGCTCGATATTTATTTGCGGCGTGCTTAACGATCGATAAACCAAGCCCTGTCCCACCGTTTTGCCGGCTATGCGATTTATCGACGCGATAGAACCGTTCAAAGACTCTTTCTTGTTCTTTAGGAGCGATCCCAATCCCCGTGTCCTTAACTTCTAAATAGTCATCTTTCAAAATAACGGCAACCTCGCCACCGGGGACGTTATATATAATCCCATTTTCGACCAGATTCTTAATAATCAATGTAGCATCCTCTTCACTAATTCGGATCTTCCCGTTGCCTATCGCCAACAACTTAACGTTTCTTTCGTCCGCTAACACGGATAAACTTCTAAAAACCTCTTCAACAATCGCCCTTATTTCAATAGGATCAACCGCCGTCACTTTGGCTTCTTCTAACGATGAGATAGAAAGCATATCTTGCACGACTTTTAGCATCCTATTTGAGGCATCGGATATTTTTGAGACATATTCTTTGACCTTCGGATCAGAGCTTTGCATCCCTATTAATTCATTGAATCCCTTAATCGTCGTTAATGGCGTTTTTAATTCATGTGAAGCGGCATCAACAAATTCTTTTCTTTGCTTCTCTGCCTCTTGTTGCAAGGTAATGTCATTGAGCACGAATAAGGAATAATCGGAAGCGTCTTTTTGAAAAACCATGTAGGTTTTACCGTGATTTTCATCTTTATAAATACTTAAGTCTCTTATTTTTATCGTCTCGGGAAAGAGCTTGCCATTCACAAAAAAGAGGCTTTTGGCGGCCTCATTAATAAAAATGATTTCACGGTTCTTAGCGATGGCAAGAACGGGATTAGGAAGATTAGAAAGAAGGATGGACATCTTCTCTTCCTCTTTTTTAAGCTGCTTGATGGTAGAGGATAGATCGCGAGAGATTTCATCGATGTCCTTGGAAATCCTTCCTAATTCATCGTCATTCAAGACGTTAATGGCAGAAAGAGCTTCTCCATTCTTTGCTTTTGCTAAATTCCCTTCAATCGCCTTAAGCGGACGTAAAGACCGAGAAGTCACGAAACAAATGCCAACCACTGAAAAGCCCAAAGCCAAAATTGCAGCCACGATCATCCATGGTATATAACTAGACAAAAAACTAGCCAACGACGAAAGACGCAAGGCGATACGAACGACATACGTTGTCTCTCCAATGACTTTTGTCTCAGCATAATAGACATACTGGACGCCCACGCTTTCGCTAGAACGAATCACCACGTGTGGTGATCCCTCTAAAGCGGCCGCCACCTCTTCTCGATCAAGATGGGAGGAGAGTTTGCTAGCGTCCTCCAAAGAATCCCATAAAACCGTCCCATCAACGGCAATAATTGTTTCGCGGATATCTTCGTCGGATACGCTTAAGGAACCAAAATCGCCAGTAAAAGCCTCCTTATAGGCATGCGTCAATGCAATCGTATGTGCTTCGGCCTCATTTAATAGCGACCGTTTGGCCAACAAAATCCCCGAGGCGGACAATAAAGATATGACAAGAGCAATAATAAGCGAATGCCAAATAACGAGCTTCTTCTTCATCGCAACGTGTATCCAATCCCGCGAATCGTATCGATATGAACGTCGCTTCCTTGGAGTTTTTTCCTTAACTTAGAAACGAAGATATCCAAGGTTCGCGTCTCGATATCGCAATTAACTCCCCATACCTTATTCAATAATTCTTCTTTGGGAATGGCCCGTTCGTTGTTGATAACAAAATAGACAAGAAGATCGTATTCTTTGTGCGATAGCTCTAACGGGAAGCCATCAAGAGATATTTCATGGCGTTTTTCATCTATCATAAGGCTTTTGAAAGAAGTTTCTTTCTTTGGTGCAACCTTGCGAAGGTTGGCTTTGATTCTCGCTAATAGTTCCATCACGCCAAAGGGTTTGGCCAAATAATCGGACGCCCCTTCGTTTAGTCCTTTGACTTTATCCGTTTCCTTCCCTTTGGCAGAAACCATGATAATAGGAATAGAGGCATATTCACTAGCCATTAAGCTACGCAAAATACTTAGGCCATCATCGCCTGGCAACATGACGTCCAAAATGATCAAATCGGGACGCGTATTTTGAAGAGCACACCAAAAAGAAGAGCCGTCCATAAAAGTTTGACAACAATACCCACCTAGCGGCAAAGCCTCTTCATACAAGGCGCGGATGCCTTCTTCATCGTCGACGCAATAAATTAATCCTTCATTCATGAGTGCTAAGATACCGAATGCGTGCCCGTTGAGGAATAATCGACCCATTCCCCCACATTAACAGCATGATCGCCAATACGCTCAAGATACTTGGCAATCATCATAAATATTATAGACTGCTCAGCCTTCTTATCGTCTTTTTTTATGAGGACCAACAATTCTTTCTTGATACTCAAATAATACATGTCGACGCGATCATCGTCTTTTTCTAACGATCTAGCCGCCACGACATCAGAATCGATAAAAGAGGAAACCGCTTTCTTGACCATACTAGAAACGCAATTGCCCATCAGAGGCAATTCTATTAGCTCTTTGATGTATGGTTCGTTAGGGAAAGCTAAAACCTCCTCGGCGATATCCACGCTATAATCGCCAATGCGTTCAAGGTCGGTAATCATTTTTAATGCGCTTCCTACCTTTCGAAAATCATGGGCGACCGGTTGGTCAAGAAGAAGGATCCGAAAACAAGAATTCTCGATTTCCTTCATAAGCGAATCAATTTCCTTGTCTTCGGCAATCACCGTTTCCGCTAAAGAGAGATCGCGTTTAATCAAAGACGTCAAAGACCTTTCAACCGAACGGGCGGCGAGTTCACCCATTACCGTTAATTTTTGCAAAACTACTGCAATTTCCCTCTCAAATCTGTTTTCCACTTTATCCAAACCTCCCAGTTATGTAATTCTCAGTACGCTTATCGACGGGAGAGGAAAAAAGATCTTCTGTCTTTTGTGTCTCCACTAATTCGCCCAAAAGAAAGAAAGATGTGTAATCCGCCACGCGGGAAGCTTGCTGCATATTATGGGTTACAATTACGATGGTCACGTCTTTCGAGAGTTCACACATAAGCTCCTCAATCTTGGCGGTCGATATCGGATCAAGAGCGCTCGTTGGCTCATCCATCAGCAAAACCTCCGGACTAGCGGAAAGGGCTCTAGCAATGCATAGTCGCTGTTGTTGCCCACCAGATAGAGAAAGGGCCGAATGCTTGAGATTGTCCTTAACTTCCTCAAAAAGGGACGCCTTTTGAAGGGCGTTAACCACTATGCGATCTAATTCATCTCTTTTATGAATACCGAAGGTTCTCGGAGCATAAGCGATATTGTCATAAATCGACATCGGGAAGGGGTTGGGTTTTTGAAAAACCATACCGATTTTTTTACGGAGCAAATTGACATCCGTCCCTTTATGGTAGATATCCTCGCCACGAAAGAAAACCTTGCCAGTTATTCGACAACCGTCAATCAGCTCATTCATGCGATTCAAAGAACGAAGGAAAGTGCTCTTCCCGCATCCCGATGGTCCGATTAAAGCATGTATACACCTCTTCTCAATAGAAAGGTTAATTCCTTTTAATGCTTCTTTGGCTCCATAAAAGAGATGAAGGTCCTCGCTTTTGATTATTTCATTTGCCATTTCCTTTCCTCCTTTGGAAAAAATACGTCAGACCGTAAGCGGACAAATTCAAAACAAAAACCAACAATAACAACGTTAAAGAAGCGGCCCCGGCCTCACCTATGTAGCCGAAGGAGGCAAAATAATAGATGTCGAGAGCCAAAGAGGTTCCTGCCGATAAGGCGTTTTCGGGCACAAGATTAACCACCATCCCAATCGTAAGCAATAACACCGCCGACTCACTCACAACGCGCCCTATAGAAAGAATGGCAGACGTCAAGATTCCTGGCAAAGCAGAAGGCAAGACGATTCGAAAAATCGTCCGTATTTTGCTAGCGCCTAACGCTAACGAAGCCTCGCGAAGCGAAGAAGGAACCTCTTTCAAAGCTTCTTCCACGCTTTTGACAATTAAAGGCAAAATCATGATGGACAAAGTGAGGCCACCGCCCAGCAAGGAATAACCTAGACCAAAAGAAACAACGAAAACCAAATATCCAAATAAACCATAGACGACAGAAGGTATCGAAGCCAATGTTTCAATGGCAATTTTGATAATTTTCGTCGCAAATCCCTTTCCTTTTGCGTACTCAACCAAATAAATGGCCGTGGCTACGCCCAGGGGCATACCAATGGCCAAGGCAATCAAAATAAGATGCAATGTCCCTATGATGGCAGGCCACAAAGACGCTTTATCCCCATATTCCCCAAAGAGGAAATTAATAGACAAATTTTGCGCCCCTCTAACGAAAATAAATATGATAATGGCGAATAGCGCCACTAAGCTAATAAGAACGGCGAAAAGGGAAAGACAACGAAGGGAAGCGTAATATCCTTTGTTCCTTTTCCGCGCTTTCTCGTTAATCATTTAGTTTTCCTTTCTTCGAGCAACGAGAAAAGGACATTTAGAAGGAGCGCGAAAACAAAGAGCACGATGCCTGAGCAAAACATCGCGCTTAAAGCGTCGGGGATGGCGTTAAGCTCCATCGCTCCCATAGCAATATTAGCCGTCAATGTCCGCACAGGCTGCGTTAAAGATTTCGGCATCTCCGAGGATCCGCCTATCACCATGATGACCGCCATCGTCTCTCCCATGGCGCGCCCAATCGATAATAAGGAAGCGGCTAAAAGCCCTCTTTTTGCGGCCGGAACCACCACTTTAAAAACCGCTTGCGACTTATTGGAGCCCAACGACAAAGCTCCTTCATAATAGGAACGATCGACCGAATTAAGGGCATCAAGAGACACTCCAACCATCGTTGGCAAAACCATAATCGATAACACGATCGAAGCGGCTAGAATGCCATACCCCATACCATTAGAGGATAGATAATCACGAATAAACGGCACGATAATCGCCATCCCGAACAACCCATAAATAACCGAAGGGATGCCCGCTAGTAAATCGATTAAAGCCTTAAGTGGTTTAGCCATCGCTTTGGGTACAAATGCAAAAAGCCCGATGGCAACAAATAATCCCAATAAACATCCAAAGAGTGAAGAAAGAACCGTAACATAGAAAGTGGCAACGACCATCGGCCAAACGCCGAAGGATGGCGGTTCTCCTAAAGGCGACCATTCCATCCCAAACAAGAAATTCATTAGTCCATAACGAAACAAAAACGGCGCGCCATAAGCAAATAGGAAGCCGATGATAAGCGTTAAAAGACCCAATGACAAAAGGGCGAGGGAAAGGAAAGCCCCCTTCGCCGTGATTTCTTTGATTCTTTCTTTGCTTGCCAACACGTTAGTCATTGATCAATTGCGACCAGGTTGTAATCGGAGCTTCGGCTTTAGGATTATAGAGAGCCGCCAAATCGGTTTTGCTAATCGTTTCAATAGGGTTCTTCAGATTGACGATAAGAGCGATACCGTCCTTGCAAACGGTGTATGGGGTGCAAGAGGCCGCTTTCGAGGATTGAAATTCTTCAGAGATCATTCCAAAAGCCGATACGCCCTTTTCGGCATCGCTATAACCAGTGCCGGACCCACCGCCAGAGACCTCGACTTTGACTTCAGGGTGATACATCATATATTTGGCGGCAATCTTAATCATGAGCGGTTGCAAAGACGTCGAACCAGAAATGCTGATCTTCCCGTTATCATATTCCGCCGTTTTGCTATAAATAACCTCGCTATCGTGGATGGCCACATAGCCTTCTTGGTTAGCTAAGCTTTCTACTTCTTTAGATCCAAGATAGGTCAAATAGTCCATATATAAAGGGGAGGCAGCAACGTCCGCTTGCTTATAAATCACGTTGAGTGGGCGTGATAAGGCGTAGCTGCCATCTTTTACCGTAGACGAAGAAGCGGCAACGCCATCGATATTGACTTTCTTCACGCTGCTATCGACATAACCTAAGGAATCGTAGGCGATGGCATACGGATTGCCAGCCACCTCTTGTAACACCATCGCGGTGCTAGAAGCCGTGATGGCGCCCGAAGGATCGTTAGCACCCTTTAGCCCTAATATCTCCAAAAAGGCTCCTTTCGTTCCGCTTCCCGTTTCCCTAACAACCACCGAGATGTTTTTGCTCGCATCGAATTCTTTGCTGCCGCATGAGGCTAAAATCCCCACCATGGCTAATCCCAATAACGCGCAGTTTCTTTTTTTCATTTGCTTTTCCTTTTTTATTGCGAGAAAAGTCTGAATGAAGATAGGAAATTAGGCTATCAACGAAAAGCAAAAGAAATGTAAACAAATTGTAAATTCAAAAAAGATGAAAATTGAATTACATCAAGGTTTTGCAAACATTTTATAAAATTTGCTTTCGATAAACGCCTTAAAACAATAAAACCAGCTCAACAGATAACGGTCTTTTTCTTACATTGAACGGATATTTTGTTTTTATAAAAACTTACACCGAACATAAGAATATGCTTGACGCCCATTTTTTGTAATTCGTCACCATAAAACTTGGTTTCAATTTGTTTTATGGCATCCATAGCCGAACGCTCTAACCTCGCCTTCGTCGTTCGGGTTTTGAGACTTTTTACTTCGATAACGAAACCGATGCCGTTGCGATTATTCGGACACACTATGATATCGGCCCTGCCGGTGCCGGCATTGAATTCATTCTTCACGTATGCGTCGTCAAAAATGACCGCCAAAACACCAGACAAAAGGATCTGATAATTCTTTTCCGCATTCATCTCATAAGAAGATAAAGTCGAAAGCAAATACGTCTCAAAGAGCCTCTCCACTTCTTCCGAACTTCCCGCTTCAAATGCTTTCTTTAATTTAACCACCAAAGACATCTGCTCGTGCTTGATGTAACGCATGCGTATCTCTTTTTTGAAGACTTGCTTAATTTCTTTATTGGGGATGATGAGATCATAAAATTCGTCATAATTACCTGCAACGGACAAATATCCACTCGCCAATAGATAAGAACAAATCGAGGCGAACGATCCACCCAAACCCTTATAGCTGATCGCGATATCTATTTCAGATTGAATGTCTTTGCCGCCAAGCAAAGGCAAAAAAGAATCAAGGTATTCTAAATTTAATAAAGAGCCGAGCGTTTTACTTTCGCCGGTATTATTCCAATAACATCCGATTTCTCCGCCATTTTGCACAAAACTTAGTACCGATAGAGGATTAAATATCTCTGAATTTCCGAATTGATATCCGCCATACCATTCACGAACGTCTGGGTAACTATTGGAAAGACCATAATAATTTAATAGCTTTTTAACTTCGCTCTCAGTAAAGCCAAAACCCTCGTCCATGTTTTTAGACAGCACGGAATTAGTAATCAAGTTATTGACACCTGAAAAAAGTGATTCCTTAGCTATTTGCAAAATGCCAGTTAAAACTGCCAAACGAATTGATGGGTTGGTTTTTAGACTTTCCCCATAGAATTGTTTAAACAGCATAATGGTCTGATCATAAAAACCATAATCGAACGCATAATGTACTGGCGAATCGTATTCATCTATTAAGACAACCACTTTCTTCTTGTACACTTTATTAAGGAATGAAGACAGCCTAAAAAGGGAGCTTGATATATCGGAAAGGGAGGCCGTTTTCTCTAAAATCTGACGGTAATAACACTTTTCATCTTCGCTTAAAAGAGGGGAAGAAAGCACAGATGAATGCCTATCGTATTCCTGCCGCACGCATTCCTTTAATTTTTCCACCAGAGAATCGAAATCCAATCCGATGACGTTTTTCAAATTAAGATGGATTACTGGATATTTTTGAAAATTGCCGGCGATAACCGATTGGTTTCCCCAAATTTGCCTATCCACAAAATATTTTTTGTTGTCGTCATCTTTTGCTTCAAAAAAGCATTGCAGGGTGGATAGCATCAGCGTCTTTCCAAATCTACGTGGACGAGTGAATAACAAACAAGTCCCTTCCGGATAGCGAGAAATCGTTTCAATAAGACCCGTTTTATCTACGTAATAACATTCGGTCGAAACTGTTTCAAAGAATTCAATGCCCAAAGGCGCCGGTTTAATCATTGCTTCGTTTTTCATATCAACAAGATACAACGCTAAACAACGTTCTGCAACATCAAACAACGTGCTGCAACATCAAACAACACGCTGCAACATCAAACAACAGCAAACCACATCATAAATTTTCCTATGATGACAAAGACGACACGCGAATTTGTTTTATGCGCTCATATGCCTTTATTCTTGTACGGACTCGCTTACAAAAGGTCATAACGCAAAAAAGATTGGGATTACAAACAACATTAACCAAATCCTTAGCGATCTAAGACAACCGGTTTTTTAATCATATACACATCCGAACATCGGCGGCATTTTGTTTGTTTTCTTATTATAGCAAAACAAAAATATCAAAAAATTTTTCGTGGCGTTTCGTTATAGAAAAAGACCATTCAAAACATACATTTCCGCCTATTTTTTTAAAATATCTTTGTAAAGACGTTATCGCTTCGCCTAACGCAAACGAAAATAAGTTTGACATTCTATTAGAAACGGCCACAAAATAGTGGCAAATAAGACATTTTGTTACGTTCTTAGGAGGCTTTGAGATATGGAGAACGAGAACACTGAGATTACCTGCCACTTGCTCAAAGGCCGCGAAGGCGGCTCTCCGTTTGCCGACGAAATAGTTCCTTTTTTAGAGGAAGGCCTTAAACCTATCTGCGGCCAATATTTTAATGGCTTAGCAGATAAGGGGGGGGTGCGGAAATTAATTTCTGACGCCTTCGAAACGATTGGTGATTCCTACATCGCCCTTCGTCAAAAAGAAATCGACACCTATATCGAGGAGCATAAGCAAGAGCATGACGACGCCATACGCTCCTCTTTTTTCATTGATCAAAAGGATCCTGAACGATCCTATCGCCTTTCTTTGCTTTGCGCTAATTTCACCTTATACGCGCGTAAAGGCGAGGAAGCTTTAATCGTTGAATTATCTCCCAACGTCGCTTTGCCATACACAAAAGAGGAGCCAAGAGAAGAAAAACACACGGAAACAACTATTAATGTTAATCCTATCGTAGAAAAAGAAGCGGAATCTGTCAGGGATATTGAAAAAATCGAAGAAACTGAAGAAAAAGAAGATCCCTTTGCCAACATCAAGCGACGCAGCTTCCAAGAAAAGCTTAAAAAATCTTCACCCGACTTGAAAAGGAATTACAAAGCCATCAAAGATGCTGCTCTTGCTAAAGGATTAAAAGGAAGAGTCTCCAAATTCGCCGATACATATCATTTGGGTCGGAAAACGTATCTTCGCATAACCATCGCCGGCAAAACGTTAAAATGTCATTTTGCCATTTCCGTCAAAGACTATAGCGACACCGCCATTCCGTTAGAAGATGTTGGCGAGAAAAGGGGCTATGCTGATACGCCATCGCTCCTCCGCGTTAAAAGTTCGTTAGCTTGCCGCCGCGCCATCAAACTCATTTCCGACATGGTGGGCGAGACCGAGGATAAAGAATGATCAAGAAAGGGGTTATAGCCGCCCTTTTTGCCTTGGGCGCGGCAATGTTGTCGGCTGCGGTAATTTTACCTATTTGCTACGCCTTCAATGAGCAATATCAAAACGTAGATTCCTCTCAAAGCGATAATCGCGTGCTAGTGAAAAATGAGATGGTCTATCTTTCCGACGAAGAAAATCCTCTCTATCCCGGCGAGAGCCGTGAACTAAGCGTCGCCGCCTCTCTTACTATCGCTGGCAAAAGCGACGTCTCGGTATATTTCGATTCTTTTGAAGGGGAAGGATACGATTATCTTTCTTTATCCATAAAAGAAAAGGAAGAGGAATGCGCGAACATCCCCTCGATCGGAAACGCGAACAAGGAAAGCCCAATTGCCTTTGAGGCGTGGGTTGAAAAAGACACAAAATTATCCTTCTGCTATACCTTAAGTAAGGACCTTCCTTCTTCTTATGAAAGTCTTTCCTTCTCTTTTTCCATGCATATGCGGATCGAAAGGAAATAAGGAGATAAGAAAATGCTGATACTCATAATAAGCGTAACCATCCTAGCGGCAGCAATTGGCGGATTTTTGACTTATGTTGGAATCGATTCCGTCATCAGGAACAAAAAAGAAATGGTAACGGAACCCGTCAAAACAGAACCGCAAGGTCTATATCAAGTAAGAGCTTTCCCATTCGTTTATAAAAAAGAAGATGCATACGAAAGCAAAAACGTTCTCTTCGCTCAGATCCTTTATCCAAAATGCGATGAGCAGCAACCAATAAAGAAAGGAGGTGGAAACAATGAAAAGTAGTCACATCAAAGGTCTTTTGATCGCTTCAGGCGTAGCCGTGATAGCTTTAGCCGGAACAATCGGCGGAACCTTCGCTTTGTTTAATCGCAATCTCGATGTCGTAACGCACGTCAAGATTGGGAACCTCAACTTTTCCTTCGTCAGAAGCAAATTTACGGAAAAAGCGCTGAACGAGAGGGGTTATTTAGAAGACAAAACGGATAATACCGAAATTGATTTAAGCGAAAACGGCGCGAAAGCGTTCGATCTTAGCGATGTCGCTCCCGGCAGCGAAGCCGAAGCCTTCTTTAAACTAACTAACATCGGAGGGACCGCTTTCGAGACATCTTTATCTTTGGTTAACATCGAAGTCAAAGAAAACGATCAAGTCTCCTCAGATGTCAGCTGGCTCGAAAACGTTTCCGTTACATGCAATGAAGGAGAGGATACGATTGCGTCTTTCGCTCTAAGCGAACCAGAGGCGATTACCATTGGCGACCTAGAAAAAGGAGGAACCTCCTCCTTCTCGCTCAAATTCATCTTCGATAAAGAATCCATCGGCAACGAAGCCCAAAACAAAGAAATTTCCTTTGGGATTCGACTCAGCTGCACTCAGCTAACCGCCGAAAGGTAATTTTCGTCAGCATCTAGGAGGAAAGCATGGACAAAAAGAAAAAAACCATCGTCATGTCGCTCTTAACTTCCATCATTGGGTTATCGGGAGCGATTGGAGGAACCTACGCCATTTTTAGCGCCGTCAAGACCTCCACCACCAACATCAAGATGGCCAAAGTTGACCTCGAAACCTCTTTTAAGGAAGACACCCTCAAAACATATTCGATGGGCGTCCTTCAAGAAAGCGGGGCCTTCGAGAATGGAGGCAGCGCCTCCTTTGTCGATTTGGATGTCGACGGAAATGTTGTTCGCGGATTGTCGCTTGAGAGAATCTCGCCGGGCGATTCGGTCAAATTCTCCGCGGCGTTAAAGAACAAAAGCAACATCGCCATCCAGTATCGCGTTCAAATCGCCTTGGCTGACGAAAGCGATTGCCCCCTTCTCCTATCGGGAGCTAAAGATTGGGCAAGAATCGTGGCGGGCGGCGAAATTGAAGATCAGGAATTCGAAATATCCTTTCCTAAGGAATCCGGGAACGAATATCAAGAGAAATCCTTTGAGGTCTTGCTCAATTTCGAAGCGGTGCAAGCCAACGCCATCAGCTAAAACAAACCACATCATCAAGAACAGTCAAAAATAAAGGAGTATTTATGAAAATGACTAAGAAAAACACTAAAACCCTCCTCCTTTCCGCGGCTGCTGCGCTTGCCTTTGGAAGCGTTGCCGTCGGAACCACTTACGCCCTCTTCACTTCTTCCTCTGAGAACACCGTCGAAGTCACCAGCGGCAAAGTGAGCGTCACTTCTGAAGTTGAAGTTAAAGAAGTCTATTCTCCTAAACTAATCAATCTAGATGGAACCATTGCCGACGCCACCAACGTCGCTGACACCGCCGATATTAAAGCGGTAGTCACAGGCAACGACGTCAAGATCACGAAGATGCTCCCGGGCGACAAAGTCACCTTGACAATCACCCCGAAAAACGATAGCGACGTCAAAATCAAATATCGTGAGACCTATTCTTTCACCGGAGATAATACCGGTGCTCTCAAAGTCACAGGCGATGAGGCCTTAGTCAAGAACTGGACCGAGCTCGACGCCAACGGAGAAATCGCTGCTTACGAGATCGTTATCGAGCTTCCAACCACCGCGACGGAAGAAATCGAAGAAGCAATCGTTAAATTGGGCGTTGAAGCGGTCCAAGGCAATGCGGTTGTTTATGACACAGAGGTTTCTACCGAAGCCGATTTAATCGATGCTCTCAATTCCGACGAGCCAAACATCAGCGTTAAAGTCACCGATGACATCCAGTTGAACGAAGTCTTAAATGTCGGTGGCAACGTGACTATTTATGGAGATGGAGCGACAAAAATTACTGCTCCGACGTCTAAAGATCGTGTTTTTAACATGGATTCTGACGATACACCAGAGAACAAAACCGAACCGGTTGTTCTTAAGCTCGTCGGCATCGATATCGTCGGCCCAACCACAGGCTCTAATAACAGAGGAATATCCGCCTATGGCAACAAAGATGTAACCATCATTCTCGATAACTGCTCTGCCTCCACCAATTACTATGCGCTTAACATCGCCAGCAAAAACGAAAAAGTAGACATCAAAGTGAGCAACACGACCTTAACGGGCTATTGCGCCTTCCAAACTTGGTCGCCAAACACAACCGCAGTCTTCGAAAACTGCACACTTATCGGGCAAAATGATTTCGAGGCCGGAAGCTCTAACGACTTCGCCACCGTCGTCATTATGAATGACGCAAGCGGCGCCGATATCACTTTCAATAATTGCCGTTTCGAAGCCAACCAAACATATAACAAGGAATATTTCTTCGATGTTCGCAACACAAGCTCAAAAATAACAGTCGACGCCAACTGCAGCTTCTTCGCTAACGCCGACAAGCAAAAGGATGAAGACGCTAAAGTAGGTAAAGACAGCATCGGTGACTATCTCATTGGTGTAGGCAAGGGCAACGTTAACATCACGTGGCCCGCAGACGAGGGCGAATAAAGCTGCGCTACCAACGAAATAGAAAAGGCGAACGCTTCCCAGTTATCGTTTATTTGTCTCGTCCAAACATCTTTATCAAGGAGTTATAGAACCATGAAAAATAAAAACATCACTAAATCATCAAAAACCCTCATCCTTTCCGCGGCCGCTGCGCTTGCCTTTGGCAGCGTGGCAGTTGGAACCACCTATGCTTTATTCACCAGCGAAGCGGGCACTTCCGTAACCGTTACATCCGGCAAGGTGTCTCTAAAGACCGAAATTAAAAATATCAAACTCTTCTCTCTTAGCGAGACCACTGGCGAAGTCACTGAAATAAGCAGTCAAGACACCTTTACAACCGGCGGCACTTTTAGCTATGCCGACGGCGAGGTTTCCTTAGACAAAATTGTTCCTGGAGACAAGGTCGAGTTTGAAATGGATATCACCAACGAATCCAACGTTGATATCAAATATCACAAACTCTTCAAGGTCTTAGAGGATACTGGCTTATGTGCCGGATTAGAGATGACCATCGATGGCGAAGCCTATGATGGCGCTACTCTCTCATCCGAATACGTCGACTGGCTTAAGGAAGACGCCGGAACGCCCAAAACGGTGAAAATTTCTATCGCTCTTCCTGTCGCGGCAGGAAATGCCTATCAAAACAAGACCTGCAAGCTCTCCTTCAAATACGAAGCGGTCCAAAAGAACGCCAAGGTCGAAACTATCGATCCCACCACTTTAGCTATCTACACGCCCACCGATCTATCGATATTTGCCAAGAAATTAGAGACTGGCACTTACAATTATGAAAAGACCGTCTTGATGGACGACCTCGACATGACCGGCTTTGGCTACGCTTCTCCCGATTATTCAAAGACCACCGTTTTGGAATTCGACGGCAATGGACATACCATCAAAAACTTCTCGCCCATCGAAAGTGTGAACAGCCAAAACGAATACTATACTGGCTTAATTGGCAGGGTCGCTGGCAACGTTACCATCAATATCCATGACGTTAATTTTGATAATGTCACTGTTGTTGGGGGCGCAACCGCCGACGATGATGATAACCATCGTGGCGCTGCCGTTCTCATCGGCTGGGGCGACGTCGTCAAATCTTTAGTCATCAATAACGTTTCAATCAAAAACGCCGACATTAAAGCCGCTAAATATTCTGGCGCTGCGATCGGTTATTGCTCCTTCACCTCTGATGAAGCGGGCGAATTATCTAATATCACCTTGGATAACGTCAAAACGGCTGGCTACACCGCTGGCGGCCTTATCGGTCAAATCGGCGGCGGCGGCGCTAAGATCAGCGGATTAAAAGGGACTGCCATCTCAGTCGACGGCTATAAGAGAGAGGGTGGCGTGGTTGGTGCCTTAAGCGGAAGCAACCTCGACATCACCATCGACGAAACCGAATACGTTTCTTCCATTTCTGAAGAAGGCTTTGGCAATAGAGGCTCCCTCGTCGGACTTACCGGCGCTAATACCTATGTTAACGGCAACCACTACTTCACGGCTATTGATACTGCCCAACTCAAGAGCATCAGCGGGCTTTCCTCTGACAAACTTAACGTCATTGAACTTGCCGAAGGCACTTATGAAGCTGGCGGATTGACCAATTTCCAAAACGTCGCTGGCGGCGTGAAAATCGTCGGCCGTGGCGATAATGAAAAAGTCATCTGGATCCAAGCTAACGCCTCCGATGATGGCTTTTGCTTTAAAGGGACCGCCGTCACGATGGAAAACGTCACCGTCAAGACGGATGTTGCCGCCAACTATATCGGCTTCCCGCATGCCACTTCGGCCTCCTTCACCAACTGCTCCTTCCCAATCACCAAAAAAGGAGAAGCCTTCTGGTATTGGGGTGACGGCGCCGTTAAGTTCGAAGGCTGCAAATTCGATTCCACTGGCGCTAAAGAAAACAACATGATGGCCTATGGCGGCACGAGCTTCGAATTCGTTGATTGCGACTTCGTTAGCGATGAAGCGGCCATTAAGCTTTACCAGGAAGCCAAATCGACAGCAACTGAAATCGATGTGACTATCACCAATTGCACCTTCACAAATAACCACAGCGAAAAATGGACCGATAAAGCATATAAGACCGCTTTGTCGTTCGACACCAGTAGCGCTACTGACCAAGTCCATTGGAACGTCGTTGCCAAGAATATAACCGTAACTGGCAATTACGCCGATGGCTCAGTTTCTGAACATCCCGGACTCTTCGGCGTCAGAACTCCTGCCAACGCCAAAAAAGCACACGTCTCCATAACGCTTGACGGAACCGAACTCGATCTCGGCCTTTCCGAATAACGTCTATCGTCATCTGATACAATGGTGCGGGGGCCAATAACCCCCGCACTTTCGAAAAAATGGAAAGCGAAAACAACCAAAAGACAAAAAATAAAAAGATAGCCAAAAAAGTCGGAAACGTTCTCTTCTACGTTTGCCTTTCCGTTATTTTCGTTTTTGCCGCCTTCTCATTGACGAGCCGCTTTACCGGCGGAAGAATCGGCGATTCGCAATTCTTAGTTGTCGTTTCCTCCTCGATGGATGGCGAACCGCAAGAAGAATACGAAATTAAAAAAATCCCCGTCAAATCCCTTATCAAAGTGGATCTGATCAAAGATGGAGAAGAGAAAGCATTCTATTCATCGTTAAAGAAAGGCGATGTGCTCACCTTTAATTATTTAGCTCTCAATAATGCCACAATCACTCATAGAATTATCGAAGAACCCACTCTTTTAAGCGATGGCGAAACCTATCAAATAAAACTAAGGGGCGACGCTGTAGAAGGAGAAGGCAACATCCAAACCGTCTATAGCGATGGACGCACTGGTGAGGTCATCGGCAAAGTCTCCTTCGTTTCCTTGCCTTTAGGCCAAATATATTTCTTCGTATCCAGCAAAGTGGGAATGCTCGTCCTCATCGTCCTCCCCTGCAGCGCCGTTTGCATCTTTGAGATAGCCAAAATTATCTATGTCATCTCCGAAAGCAAAAGAAAAGAGAAGGAAAAAGCTAATCAAGAGATGCAAAACCAGAAAGATAAGGAAATCGAAGAATTAAAAGCCAAGTTGAAATCGCTTCAGCAAAAAGAAGAAGAATAACTTTGGATCTGTCGCTCTGATATTTTGATCCAACAAAAATAAAATATGCGCAATTTGCATGCTGTTTTGCGAAATTTTCTTATCTTCTACCTCCCATTCAACACAATCACCAATTCATCGAGATGACGCTTGTTAAACATAAGGGGCAGAACGCGACATCTGTTGTATCGAGTCAAACGTCTGCTCTTATATCATGCAATTCAACGCTTCGTCTATTTCCTTAATTTGTACGCTTTTTCCTTCCTTAATTTGGGTTTGTTCGCGCCAATAACGTCCATAGAAGGTACGCTTTCAATTACTTCAAAGGTCGTTTGAAGTGCGTTTGAAGTAGAATGTTTCGAGGAGGAAAATTTCGTGATTTTATCTGATTTGATTCCCGAGTTTGTCTGCGAAGACGAAAAAACGAATGTAAAATAAGGCTCAACAGAACAAATCTATTGGGGTGGCTAAAAACGATTGACGGATTGGCCAACAACGAAGGGGGAACCATTTATTTGGGTGTTCAAGATAAATCATACGAAGTAATAGGCTTCGACGCCCAAGAATTGGATTCAGAAAAGCTTTTTCTTTTCAACACGATAAGCCAACATTTTCAAATCGCTCCATCAGTATCAACCAAGGCGATCCCATACACAATTCATGACAAAGAACGTTACATACTCGTCGTAAATGTCGAAGAATCGTCTGCTAAACCTTTGATGACTAAATACAAAGAGATGCCCATGATCTTCGTTAGGCGCGATGGTTTTACAAGCCCAGCGACAATGGAAGAAGTCTTGAACATGGCCAAAAGCAATAATTCTCAATCTTTTGATACCCAACCGACTGATATAGATCTTAATATTAACGACTTCACGAAGTTAGCCAGGTTCTATAAAGAAAGAACAAAAAAGGAGATAACGGAAAAGGAGCTGGCCTCAATTGGTTTTTTCGACAAAAACAATAAGCTAAAAAGAGGAGCGTTGCTATTCAAGGATAATTATGGCGGCGAGGAGGCAAAGGTTACTTGTACGACCTTTAATGGTTTAACAAAGGGGGCGATTATATTGTTTCCAGCTCGACGTTCGTGGGTAACCTAATCGACGCATATTCCTTTGTTTGGGAATATTTACAACAGCGCATGAATCACGGCTTCGTCAAATATGCCACAGGAAGAAGAGACATCGATGCCTATCCTTCTAGGGCTCTATTCGAAACAATAATTAATGCGTTGGTTCATCGCGATTATCTCATTAGCGGAACCCAAATATCGATAAATTTATTTAAGAATCGCTTAGCCGTAACATCTCCAGGAAACATCGTAAATGGGAAACCTTTTGAGCCGACATATGATTTATCATCATTCCCATCAAGCAGGAGAAATGAACTTTTATCAAATGTTTTCGTTTATTGTAAAGCCATGGAAGCAAAAAAAACACTGGCTTTGAGAGGATAGTCGAAGACTACAAAGACGAGGATATCTATCATAGGCCTTTCATCTTTTCAAAAAACAATCATTTTACAACGGTCTTGCCAGACGTAACTTACCAGGAAGGCGTCGTTCCAGCTGGCAGCATCATCACCATAATTGGCGATACGAACGTCTCGGATCGTTATTCTTCGCCAATTCTTCTTTATTGTTTAAAAGAAAAAAGAACCGTTAATCAAATCACAACATACCTCAACGTTTCAAATTCAACATATTTCAGAACAAAAACTCTTGATGAATTGGCAAATAAAAATACCTTCTACTTAGCAAAGAAGGAAACGTGTCCAAATACTTAACAAACAGGGATATGATAAGGATAAATCAATAACGATATCGCGTTTGTCGTCTCTTTGCGTAAAAAACCATCAAGGCGATCGGTAATGTGTTTTGCAAAAAAAGCAATTAGATTAGCGTCGCAATCAATGCCTTTTTTTATCCGGAATAGAATCGAAATTTATGCCACCCTTAATTTCCGTTCGTGTACTTCTCTTGAATATTAACGAAGGGGCGAGAGACCTCTTCGATAGGGTCTTTACAGTCTTTATCTAACCAATGAATCAAAACGTTATATAAGGCCCCAGAAACAAAATACGCTAAGTATTCATCTAATTTCACGGGCAAATTGCTAAGGAATTCCGTAGACAAGAAGTTCAGCAATTCGTTTTCTAAGCCCGCTTTACGAATGCATTTGTTCGCTTTAATATTGGCTTTGAAGAAAAGGAATAAACTGAGGATAGTCACTTCGTTATTCTCGGGAAGGCCGCCCTGAGAGACCTGAATAGTCGAAAGGAATTTATCCTTGGTAAGCTCAAAGAAGCACTTCACCACGTCTTCCTTTTCCTTGAAGTAGCGGTAATAGGTAGCCCTGCTGACATTGGCTTTGTTCACGATGTCCGTGATAGAAATGGATTCGTATTCCTTTTCATTCAAAAGCTCGATTATGGCATTCACAATGTTAGTTTTGGCGTCGTTTTTTTTCATTTTGTTCTCCCCTTACCTGCTTAACACACCTCGCTTCAATTTATATTTTATGTGTCTGCAAATACATAATACATTGTTTTGTAACAATGTTAAATGAATATTTAACGTTTTATTAAATTTGTAGAGCCCAATTGCTTATATCGAAACTAAATTAGTAATTTTGTTCAATAACGCCGTGTTAATGGCTTTTTTGATATCTCGTTGGTTTACTAAAAATAGCATTTTCCTTATAAATAAAACAAAGAACATTAATGCTTTGCGTTTCTATAATTTAAGAGTAAAACACGACAAAAAACACATGGAAAAATATCTCGACTCCTCTTTAAGCCCCGCGGAACGCGCCAAAGACCTTCTGAAGCGACTTTCTGACAAAGAAAAAATAGAACAAATGAATTGCTCAGGGTGTCTTTATTCGCTTGATGAGGTTTTGTCCGCTTTTGAGCGCGGTCAAGACATCGTTCATGGAGAATGGTATTGGTTTAAATCCTTTGATTTGAAGAAATTACAAGAAATGGAAGAGAAAGCAATTTCCTTTTCTCGTTTTGGCATACCAACGTTTGTCAGCTGCGAAAACGTTCACGGCGGCGCCTTACCGTTTACCACAATCTTCCCAACGGCCGGTTGCTTAGGGGCTTCATTTGACGAGGATTTGGCCTATCGCGTCTCCAAAACGCAAGCCAAAGAGATACGAGCGTTGGGGTTCAATAAGGTCTACGCCCCTAACCTCGATCTTTTTAGGGAGCCAAGATGGGGGAGATGCGAAGAAAATATCTCAGAAGACCCATATTTGTTAAGCGTTATGGCAAAAGCCATCGTACGCGGCACCCAAGAAGAGGGCGTAATGGCTACCCCAAAACATTTCTTGGGCTATAGCGAGCCCGAAGGCGGGCTTAATCTCGCCCCCACGCATATGGGAGAAAGGGAAATGCGCGAATATTTTCTTCCTTCTTTTAAAGCGGCGATTGAAGAGGGAGCTATGGGCTTAATGACTTGCTATAACGTCGTGGATGGCGTTCCTGTCACCATTTCTCCGCTATGGATGAAAAAGGTACTTCGCGAAGAATTATCCTTTGATGGCGTTACGATCCTGGACTATGGCATGTCGGGCATCATGAAAAACGCCATGGGGATTGGTTTTTCCTATAGCGACCTCGCCAAAAAGCTCCTTGATGCCGGCGTAGATATGGAAGCGTGCGAACCCCTTTGCTATAACGAGGCGTTTATGAACGAAATCGCTAACGACCGGCATTACTTATCGCTAATTGACCAAGCCGTCTACCGCATATTGAAAGCGAAATTCTCTTTAGGACTTTTTGAAAACCCCTCTTTTGATTTGTCTCAAGTCCCTGAAGTCGTTGGTACCAAGGAAGCCTTCGACCTCACTTACGAAGAAGAGGCCAAAGGAGCGACCCTTCTAAAAAATAATGGGATATTGCCATTAAAGAAGGGAACTAAAATCCTTTTGGTCGGGCCCAACGCCACTCTAGCGCAACTAGGCGGGATAACCTATTACGCCGTATTAGAGGATTACAAAGAAAAGGACGCGATGGCGGAAAAGGCCATCCCTACCGACCAAGCCTTCATTGACCGTTTTGGCAAAGAGAACGTGCGTGTGCATAAGGGGTGCAATTTCTTTCGTTTCGATCATAACGATCTCCCTTCGCTTCTAGAAGATGCTAAATGGGCCGACGTCATTATCTTTGCGGGCGGCAACAATTCTATTGGCTATTCGGGAGGCGAGAATGGCGGAAAGAATAACCCCCTCATGAAACAAGACGCCGTTACATCATCTGAAGGATATGATGTCACGGATATCGGACTAACGAAATCACAAAAGGAGTTGTTCGAAAATCTTAAAATAACTGCAAAACCCATGGTTTTTCTTAATTATGGTGGGAAACCGATAAGTTTAGAAAAAGAAATCGACCACCTTGATGCAATCCTCTTTTGTTATGGAGTAGGGATGCTTGGCAATTTAGCGATTTGCGATATCTTGTTAGGAAAGATAAACCCATCCGGTCGTTTACCGTTCACCGTCGCCAGAAACGTTGGCCAATTGCCTTTCTTCTATAACCACTATCTCCCACGAGGAAATTATGGTCGCGAGGGAAGCGAAGAAAAGCCTGGACAAGATTATGTCTTTGGTCCAAACAAACCATTGTTCAAATTTGGAGACGGCTTAAGTTATTCCCGATTCACCTATCGCGATTTAAAAGTTAAACGAAATGACGAGGATATGTTGGTGTCCGTCTTTGTCAAAAACGAAGGGCCAATGGATGGCGAACATGTTTTGCTCTTATATGGGAAGACGCTTATAAGAGACTTCGTTTGCGTACCAGCCAAAAGGCTTGTGGCCTTCAAAAGGTGTTTCTTTAAAAACGGTGAGGAGAAGCGTGTTTCTTTTAAATTATCGCCAAAAGATTTCTCATATATCGGCATCGATATGAAAGAAACGCTTCCCAAAGGGCCTATTGAAATAGAAATCGGCGGAATAAAAATCAACGTATAAAGATATGAGTGCGCTTTATATGGCCATTTCCTAACACACTTTGGTTTTAGCCACAAAAGAATATCGACCCACCATTTCTGTCATTCTTCACTCGATCGAGGCCTTAAATTTCGGTTTCGCTCGTTATCGATTTCCAAACCATTCAGCGCTTCTCTTTCCACCGCGTTGGCGTGCCCCTCAAAAAGGTTTCTCGATGGTTAGGCCATGGGAATATCGTTATATCTTCTTGCGATTAACTTGCGCAAATCGTAAACAAAATTTAAGCGAAACCAATCCTCTTTTTTAAAATCGTCCTATCGGTCTTATCAAGAAAACGAATCACTCTTTGTTCAATCTCATCTGGCGATTCGTAGTCCCCAAACACGTCATAATGAATATTCGCATAATAATAACCTTGTTCAGAACTGCCAGTTCCGTGACTAACGCATAGCGACATGTACAAATCGTCTGTTATGCTCCCGCCTTTTTGGGCCTTCTTTATCTTAAGAAGGGATTCATAACAATAATCGCTACTTGGATTGCGGCCTTCACTAATCCTGTTTCTTTCAATTTCTTTATCAAGCCATTCCATTTTGGAAAACAGATCAAATTTCGTTCGCATCCCCTTTCCTACAAATTTCTCTTGCTAATTACAGGAACCTCGCCACGCCGTCTTTCCTCTTCCCTTCGGACACGAGATGCGCCGATCCGCAGAAAGGGCAGCTTTCCGGCTTCGCGCCGTTTATCATCCTTATCTCCTCGGCGGTGGCCCCGCGATGCTTCTCGCGCTGCCAATCCTCGACGGTGGACGAAACGAGCTCCGGAAGCAAGCCTTCTCCTTCCGACGCCTCAAAATAGGCTTCGATCGTCTTGCGGCCCGAAAACGGGCCTTTCTTTATGTTCTTCGTTGCCGGTCCCCTTTCCTTTGAGCGGATCGTCGGGGAGACCGGCAAGCCTCAATCTACGGCCCTTCAAAGAAATCTGAGATGCCCAAAAGGGCCATCAGATTATACCGCGGAAGGCATCGATTTCATGGACACTGTGCAAATATGGATTTTTTGTTTTTAAATCTTTTCTCCAAAACTGAAGCAATGTGTCTTTTAATCGTGTACACGCCTTACCTCCAAAAAAGAATCGCATCGGGGTGTGATAAACAAAAGAAAATGTTGTCTTTTCCGGAATCTGATTCCGATTTAGCCAAAATCAACGACACATCAAATCGACAATCTCTTCCGTTTTCTAGCGCATTCGCTTAATAAGAAATTCGAGGGTGCTTAGAGAACTATCACGACGGATTCTACGTGTGCCGATATTAAATATGAATTATCTTAAATCCATATTTTAGTCAGTAAACAACCGCAATTATGCAGAATTATGGTTACGTTTCTTTTAATTTTAGAGACACGACGGATTCTACATGGATGGTGCGAGGGAATTGGTCAATCGGCTGGATCGTTTTAATTTCGTATCCATTTGTTAAGAAACACAAATCTCTGGCCAGCGACACCGGGTTGCATGATATATAAACGACTTTGTTTGCTTTAATTTTCATTAAGGCACGCAAGAATTCACCGCTACACCCTTTTCTTGGTGGGTCGGTAAATATGACGTCGTATTTATGCCCATTACGAGCTTCGTTCTCGATAAATTCGGTCGCATCCCCCGCCACGGCGTGGTAATTAGTGACGCCATTTATCATTGCGTTATATCTGGCGTTCTCCACGGCAGCTTTAACAATTTCTACCGCCGTAACCATTTTGGCACCTCTGTTGGCCGCAAAAATTCCAATCGTCCCCGTTCCTGAATAAGCATCAAGCACAGTGTCGTTTGGCTGTATGTTCGCCAAATCCATGGCGGTTTTGTAGACGATTTCCGCCATTTTGCTATTTACTTGAAAAAAAGAATCGGGAGAGATTTCAAAAACGAGATCTCCTAGTTTTTCCTTTATCGTCATTGAGCCGTATATGTGTTTAAAATCTGCTCCTAGAATCACATTTGTGTCTTTGCCATTGATATTAATATAAAGACTGCTTATTTCAGGAACTTCCTTTTTAATTTCATCGATCAATAATTGGTTTTCACTAAGATCGTCTTGCACAACCACCAAAACAACCATCGCTTCGGAAAAATTAGTGGCCGCCCTAACGAGAACGTGACGCAAAATTCCTCGCTTAGTTTTTTCTTCGTATGCCGCTATACGATATTTGTTCAAGATAAATGTCAATTTCTTGAGAATTTCGTTGGCTTTTTGGTTATTGATCCAACACGCCTCGAAAGGAATGATATGGTGACTACCTTCGCGATAAAAGCCATATAATAATTCCCCTTTAGGCCCGTTAGCAAATGGAACTTGAACTTTGTTGCGATACCAAAACGGCTCTTCCATGCCAATGGTATCGTTAACCG
The DNA here is from genome assembly GCA_963624045.1 of Bacteroidaceae bacterium. Lineage (GTDB taxonomy): Bacteria > Bacillota_I > Bacilli_A > RFN20 > CAG-826 > UBA4951. The sequence goes on along the minus strand of CAVFNI010000004.1, from coordinate 91,339 downwards.
AGGTGAGGATGCTAGCTCTACGCAGCTGACTTTCAACCAGATTCTTTTTTATTTCCTTTTCCTTATCATATGAAAGGCATTGAAACACGCAGCCACCGCAAGCGCTATGAATGGGGCAAAGGGGTTTGATTCGATCGCTCGATGGTTTTGATAAGGAAACGAGGTTGGCGAAATACGCCCCGTTACGCCGATACATAACCTCTATCTGACCGTAGTCTCCAGGCAACATCGAATTTACAAAAATCGCATTATCCCCAACAAAAACCACTCCTTTTCCTTCAAAGGAGACATCAATACAGCGGACGGCAAAACGGTCGCCGATATGGATTTCTTGCTTATCGCTCATTTTTCAATGTTCTTTTATAGGCTAGGAAGCGCTCATCAAAATCAATTACGAAGGAACTTCTCATGGGTTTGGTCAATTTTACCAAAGAAACCAATCCTGTCGGTTTTAAAATCTCATAGGAGGTCATAAAGTCATTTCTATCAGGCGTTTGATTAGGAACATCTATTTGATTGGGAGAGCCAAGGATAATCATTTTGGTGAATGACCCAATCCTTGTCACTAGCGTTTGTAATTCATTGATATCCATATTTTGGGCTTCGTCGACCATAATGATGCAGTCTTGGAAAGATCTGCCCCTAAGGAATTCAGGCGCCAATGGAATGATGTCGCTAGGAAGTTTTTGATAAGCTTCAGGCAAAACCCTTTCCTCATCGTATGGCTTTCTATTGCGCAAAAGACGCTCCACGGATACATCTTTGTTTTCTCTTGATTTAATCATTAAGTGATTGTAGTTATCCAAAAGAGCACCCAAATATGGGCCGTATTTGTCTTCTTCGGTTCCTTTTAAATAACCGAGGCGATGACCTATCTCCACCGGCTCTCTTACGTAATATAAAGATCGATATTTCTTTTGGGCGCCTTTGCCTCTGATCAAGGATAAAGAGGCCGCTAAAGCGGTGAAGGTTTTGCCCGTTCCTGCGGCTCCGACACAATAAACGACGGGTTTGCGCGCCGGATCTTCGTTAATGAGGCGAATTAATTCTTTTTCTTCTTCGTTATCTCGAAAATCAAAACCGAATAGCACGTATTTTTCGGTGACGTTAGACATTCTTATTCCTCATGGTTCTCTTGATAACAAGGATAATGAAAGCCCCTTAAAATTCCAAAGACAAAATGTCATAAAGCTCGATTTTATCAAGGTGAACGATAAGGCGGCCGCTTTCGTGGTCATAAGCGAAGGAAACCTCTTCATTGGATGGTTTTTTGCAAATTGCTTGCGGCGCTTGTCCCATTTGAATCGACAAATTGACATCCATTAATGGCGGTATATGGTTAAACGTCGCGATAGAGGGAACACGATGGGGTCCCAAAAGATTAATGAGGTGAAGGTATTTATGCCCGTCTTTCTCGGTATAAACAACCTCTAGCTCCCCGTGATGGTTATGCTCGATAAGTCTTTCATCGAAAGAGAGGTTGATGCCAGAGAAGAAATTCTCTAGTTCCACCGTTCTTTCCTTTAAATACGTTTGACCAACGTTAATGGGGACAATAAGGATCTTGCCTTGGCCATAATTCATTCTGGCCAAGCCAGGATAACGAGTTTTCCCGCGCAAGATAGTTGGAGGAGGATTGGTGCATTCCACGTCCCCCCTCACATCGGCTGGGTATAGGTGGGCGATTTCGCCGACGTCGCCTTCTTCAATAAGGGTGAATTCCGCTCGAACCTCCAACGAAGTATTGCCATCGGAAATAAAGGCAATCGGATGTTTTTCCTCTTTGAATGAGGTTTTTAATTTCAAATGCGGCGCAAATTTTTCCACTGTATGTGCGCCCATCAACAACAACTCGCCGCCGTTTTGAACATAAAGTAAGAGGTTCTTGATTGTCTCATCTTTTAGCGCGAAACTATCGCTTAATGCGAAACGAGGGAATTGCTTAAGCGTTTCTTTTGTAAGCGTTTCTTCGGAAACGACTTTTAAAGAAATTCCCTGATCTAGGAGTCCCAACATCGTGCCATATAATTCTTGGTTATATTGGCAATGCCGGAAGAAAGTATTCTCCAATTTGGCGTAGTAGGATTGGACGGAATAAAGAACCCCCATATCAGGGACGATATTCGCCTCGTAGCAATATTCCTTTCGCTCATGACAGAATTTCGAAACTTCGGCCCAATTGCCGATGGCGCCCGGCTCTAGGCAGACGTTCGTCGGATCCTGGATGTTATAAATCTGAAACCCGCCGCCCAAAGCCAAAATGCATGAGGCTTCTTGTTCTAATTGGATAACGCCTTTGGTGTGATGGACGGGGAACCCAATGCCCCAGCTCATGATGTCCCACATTCTGCCATACATCGCCATAAGACGTCCGTCAAAACGAGCGCTATCGACGCTGTTGGTTGGAGAGAGATCGCCAGAAATATAGTCGGTTATTTCGATATTGTCAGGCAGCCAAGCGGTATTCATCCAATTGCTTGTGATCATGAAATCGGGATTAAACGAATGAGCCGCGTCAATATATTTACGAACATACTTAAAGAAGGCTTGGCGATTGAATTCTAGATATTCTTTGAACCCATTTTCCCCGGGTTTTGCAGGCTTTTTGTGATATTTTTTCTCATAAGACGATATGGCAGCTGGCGAATAATCAACATTCGCGGCCCAACACTCGCCATCCACCCAAGCGCCATCCATATGGTAATCTTCGATAAGCTCTTTTAGCTCAGGGATCATTAACTTATCTTCGTATTCGCCGAACACCGACATGCGGTCAGTGACTTTTCCTTCGATATCGACGGCCGCCCAAGTTGGATGATCATGGGCCGCTTTCATGTCCCACACGCCCGAATAATGAGAATACAAGGGGACGCCGTATTCTTTGGTGATCTCACGCCACTTCGCCAACAAATCGCTTACCATGCCAGGAGCTGGAGTGCCCACTTTCGTATAATAAGATGTGAGTCCGGGATGGCCTTTGGTGTCGCACTGGATAAAATCAGGTTGAACATCGGTTATTATCTTGCGCAAAATTTCGGGATCAAAATTCTTGCCGATGTCCTTTGTTTCTTTGCAAGCGTGATAATCGAAATGGAGACCGAAGAAACGTTTTTGTTTGCTCATAACCTTACCTCAAAGCAAAATTTAACACACTAACCATGATATTTTCGCTAACAAAATCATTAAGCGGCGGCCTTCTCCTTTGGAGCAGCCATAAGACTTTTAATGAATTCGACTTCCTTTTCGACTTCCAAGCGCGGGAAAAGCGGGGATGCTTTTTGAATTGAAACGCCGCCAAGTTTTCCAAAGGCGGTGGCCGCTTCGTAATTCCTTAATTCCGTAGGGACATTCAACTGCTCGAACAACGATTCGCATTTGCTAATCAAAATCGGCGACAAAAGGGTTCCCGCTAAGAAAAGAACGTTAGCCAAATGAGACATGCAAGAAGCCAATTCGTCTTTCTTGCTAGCATCTTTCACTAAAGCCCATGGCTCGCTAGCTTGGATATATTTATTGGCGGCGTCAATAAGGTCCATAACGGCGGCATAAGCTTCGGTGACTTTCAAGTCATCATTAAGTTGCTCATATGCGCACACCGTCTTCTTAGCTAAGTCGGTTAAACCCTTATCTAGTTCGCTATGATCGCCATCGAAAAGAGGAATAACTCCGTCAAAATATTTGCCAATCATCCCCATGGTGCGATTTAGGAGGTTGCCGAAATTATTGGCCAAGTCCACGTTAAGACGCTCAACGAATTGTTCGGGGGTGAATTCGCCATTCTGACCAAAGGTTATTTCCCTAGCCAGATAATACCTAACGGCATCGACTCCGAAATGCTCCACTAACGGAGGAACGGGAATGACATTGCCTTTGCTTTTGCTCATCTTGCCGTCCTTCATCATCATCAGGCCATGAACAAAAACGCGACTGGGTTCGCGTAATCCTAAGGCATCAAGAAACATCGGCCAATAAATGGTATGGAACCTTGTGATGTCTGCCCCGATGACATGGACTATCTCCGTCTCAGGGTCATTCCAGAATTTTTGGAATTTGCTATCGTCTTCTTGCAAATACCCTAGCGCCGAAATGTAATTTGTCAAAGCGTCCAACCACACATAAATGACATGTCCCGGCGCCTCTTTGACGGGGATGCCCCAATCAAACGATGTGCGAGTCACACACAAATCGCTGAGACCTGGTTTGATGAAGTTGTTAATCATCTCCGTTTTGCGGTTCTCGGGAGTTATAAAATGCGGGCATTTTTCAAAAAACTTCAGCAAATCGCCAACATATTTTTGGCAACTAAAAAAATATGCCCCTTCTTCTTTGCGCTCCACGGGGCGGTGACATTCGGGGCAAAGATGCTCTTCCCCCACTTGCGTTTCCGTATAGAAGGTCTCTTCGTGGACACAATACCAGCCACTATAGGAGCCAAGATAAACATCCTTGTTCTCAATAAATTTGGAAAAGATTTTAGAGACGGTTTCCGTGTGTCTTCTTTCTGTGGTCCTAATGAAATCGTCGTTGGAGATTCCCATCGTCTTCCAAAGGGAAAGAAATTTTTCGGCTATTTCATCGACAAACGCTTGTGGCGAAACGCCACTAGCTTCCGCGTTCTTTTCAATTTTCTCGCCATGTTCGTCCAAACCCGTTAGGAAATAGGTATCAAAGCCTCTCAATCTTTTGCCTCGAGCGATGATATCGCAAAGCGTGGTGCAATAAGCGTGTCCTAGATGTGGAGAGGCGCTCGGATAATAAATTGGCGTTGTAATGTAAAATTTTTTACTCATGTTCCAACCTCTTTTGGTGCTTAGCCATTATAAATGGCTTTACCAAAAGTTACACGAAAAGACGCATTTCTCCTGTAAAAACATCTTGTGGCGGTCGCTTTCCATGCCACAATCGCCACTATAGCAAGAGGAGCGCTATGAGAGTAAAATAACGGCAATGTCTTCTCCTTTCAGCAAAAAACAACGCATATATCTGTTTATAAAGAGAGCAATCGATATCTTAGGATCGCTTTTGGGGATAATCGTGCTTTCGCCCCTTATGGTGTTGGTGGCCATCATTACTAAATTGACATCAAAAGGCCCAGTAATTTTCAAACAAGATCGCGTGGGACGACATCATAAGATGTTCAAAATATATAAATTCCGTTCCATGAGAGTCGGCGTCCCAAACGTTGCGCCCGAATACCTAACCAGCGACACCCAAAGGAACATGACAACCAAATGGGGGCATTTTTTGCGTAAAACATCCATCGACGAATACCCACAGCTATTCAACATCCTAAAAGGAGACATGTCTTTCATCGGACCGCGCCCGTCCTTGCCTGAAGAACCAGAGCTTATCGAGGCGAGGGATTCCTATTACCCATCGCCATACGAAGTGCGCCCTGGTTTAAGCGGCTACGCGCAAATGAAGACTAATCGAAGCCATGACGCAAACCTAAAAGCCGAATGGGATCATTATTACGTCTCACATTTAAGCTTATGGCTTGACATCAAAACGTTCTCTTACAGTCTATTGATTCTTTTTGGGCTCCGCTCGTCAGGAAATTGATAAAACCAGCACAAGCCACCAATGGTCATACCTTCAAAAAGCTATTTAGCTCCATCAAGCAAGACAAAAGGGCCGTTATATCGGCCCTTTTGCTTATATTATTAAATTAGATACTCAAAGATACGTTTATTCGAAATGCGTATGCTTAGTGATCCACTTCTTTAATTTGATTGAAACCCACAAGCCATAAATTCCGCAAGTAATTAAAGTGAGCAAAAACCACTTAATCCAATTCCCAAACAATTGGATCGCCTTGCCGTCGAATGAAAGCCTTTTGCCTTCGATAACGGTGTGTTTCGTTTCCCAAGAATAGAGCATGCAAACGGCCCATGGAAAACAAATTCCCAAAGTGCAAGCGGTGACGAGCCATCCAAGGATAGTCCACCCTATTTTCTGCAACAGCCCACCATCAAAATAAGATTTCGAAACTTCTTCTGCCTTGTTGGTTCCTCCTATAAAAGTATTTCGATAAAACATATATACGATAGATGCCTATAGTAAATCATGGACAATACATATTATCGGTTTGTAAGATTATATTTCTCGTTATTAAATACACCTAAATTTTAGTGCGATAACACTCATGATTTGGCAAATAATCCATCTTTAGATGGAATCCAAAGAATAAGCGTGAATAAACAAAGAAAAGAAATCAAACGGGCACAAGCACCATAACATCAATACAGCTCAAAAAGAGAAAATAATAAAAACGGCCCCCAAACAACATGAAGGCCGTTGAAACACGAATTTAGTTATATCGCGTAAATAAATATTGGGTTTCTATGATTAATCCAAGAAATCGGGGTTCACACGCACGTGATACGGCTCCTGTAAGGCGCGGAAGCCATCATCAGGAATCGTTTGCTTTATACCGCCCATCGATAAGACTTTGACGTAAATTTCAGCACTCTTCTCAACAGTTTCGGCCAAACCCCAGGTGTTATCAAAGGAATCGCCAGTAACGAAAATGCCATGATGCGCCCAAATGGCCACATCGTATGTTTCCATAAGTTTGGAGGTGGCTTTAGCAATTTCCTCGCCTCCGGGAACCATCCATTGGGTCACGCCGATTCCGGCAGGGAAAATGATCGGGCATTCAGTCATCATCTCCCAGAATTTGTGACTCCATTCTTTGTCGTTAAGCGGCATTACAAAGGAGAGAGCGATGCTATTGACGGGGTGACAATGATAAACAACGCGATATTTGCCGTTTGTTCTCTTCATCACGACCTCGAGATTCATCAAATGTGATGGGAGCTCTGATGTCGGCCTTCTGCCATCAAGCATTCCGCAAACGATGCGGTAATTCTCGCCTTTCTCGTCCAAATGAATAATACCAAGACAATGAAGCGGGTCATCGGCCATATGCATCATGAAAGCGCCGGTGCATTTGACCAAGAAATACATATTGGCAAGCGCGGGAACGCTGGCACCAATCTTAATCCAAGGTGTAGATTCATCGAAATTCTCTTTAACGAGCGCGACCTCCTCATCGATCATCCGATAAGAAAGGTTGCCGCCATTTCTTTCGTGCCATCCTTTGGCATAGCCATCGGTGCATAATTTGATAAACCTTTTAACAAAAGGTGCTTCTAATAATTTCATTTTTATCCTCTTTTTCTTAAAACGTTCTTCTCGTATTCATCAATAACGGGCATTATCTCTTCAGTCATCCCCTCACGTTTCAAATACTCCGACCAAATGTCGGCAAACGGAAGGTCTTTGACTCTTTCTTCCAATTCCAACAAATGGGTGAAGTCCCCCTTGTCTTGTAATTCTTTAAGGGAATCCCAAGGCGTTAGGAGAGCTTGCAACAAGCACTTCTCCACGCTTCTTTGACCAATAACCCACGCCGCAATGCGGTTAATGGAAGCGTCGAAATAATCTAGACCCATCACCACTTTCTCGATAGCGTGGCAACGAACGATTTCGTTGCAGATATCTTGCATGGTATCGTCTTTGATAACGACGTGGTCGCTATCCCAGCGAACAGGACGAGTCATATGAAGGGCAATTTTCGGATAGAAGCAAAGCAACGAAGGAATCTTATCCGCCACGTTTTCCGTGGGGTGATAGTGGCCGTTATCCATCAAGCAATATATGCCGTTTAAAGCGGCATAATTCTGATAGAATTCGCTAGATCCAACCGTGTAGCTTTCCACCCCGATGCCGAAGACCTTGCTTTCCACCGCGTCCATCAAAACGTCTTTTGAATATTTGACCGAATAGATCTCATCCAAAGACTTCTTTAAGCGCACACGCGGACCCAAGCGATCAGCAGGAACATCTTTCAAACCATCGGGGATCCAAACATCACAAAGGGCAGGAGAACCTTGGCGCTTGCCAAATTCTGCGGCAATGGCGCGGCACGCTTTGCCATGTCTCACCCAATACGAACGAACCTCTTCGTCGGGCGAGCTTAAAGTGAAACCGTCTTTAACCATAGGGCTGCTAAAGAAAGTCGGATTGAAGTCCAAAGCGACGCCTTTTTCTTTCGCCCATTCCATCCAAGGCTCAAATTCTTTCGTAGAGATTTGGTCCATCGGAACCGGTTTTTCGCTCACGCCATAAATAGCATGAAGATTGAGTCTTTTTTTGCCCGGCATCAAAGAGAAGGCAAAGTCGATATCGGCTTTTAATTCCTCGAAATTGCTAGCGCGGCCAGGGTAATTTCCAGTGGCCTGGATCCCGCCCGTTAACGCACCGCCACTTTGCAAACCAATGACATCATCCCCTTGCCAGCAATGAACGGAGATGGGCGCGTTTTTGAGCGTGTCTAGCGCCTTCTCGACATCGACGCCATAACGCTCGAATTTCTTTTTGCTTTCCTCAAACATGAAGAACCTCCTAAACGATTAAAGTATCGCACACTAATTATCTAGTGTGTCTACTTAAAAAGCGATGACTGAAAAAAGCATTTCCATCAAAAAAATGTGAATGTTTATGATTGTTTTGCGCACAAAAAATTAAAAATCTCCGCAAATCAAGCATATATCATTTCGTGAATCAGTTTGATAGAACGCAAATTGGTAAGCAAAAGAAAACCCTCTATAGGAAAGGAAGAAAACTATAGAGGGCTTGAAGGGAGCTAATTATTTGCGGATGTTCTTGTACATCGGCCCATAGGCTTCGCAAGCGCGGAAGTCCTGCCCTTCGAGGTCGGAGCCGAACAATCCCCAAGAAGCTGGGCGATAAACATCTTTCTCGTCGACGTTATGCATAGCGACGGGAATCCTAAGAATCGAAGCTAAGGTCAATAAATCGGCGCCAATATGGCCATAGGTGATGGCGCCATGGTTGGCTCCCCAATGGTTCATAACCTCATAAGCACTGACAAATGGCCCCTTGCCCGTGACACGCGGGGTAAACCAGGTGCAAGGCCAAGTGTAGTCGGTCCGCTTCCAAAGAGTATCGCTAACTTCATCGGGAAGATGGACGCTATAGCCTTCAACAATTTGAAGCACTGGACCAAGCCCTTTAACGATATCAAGACGAATCATTGTCATCGGCATTTCGGCACGCGTCAGATAGCGAGAGCTATATCCGCCACCGCGGAAATAGCCCAAATCGGCGTATGGCCAAGTCGTGGCGTTCATGCATTTTTCGATATCTTCATCGGTCATATCCCACCATTGCTTCATTAGGTGGTTGCCGTCTTTGTCCTGCACCTCGCCGCAAGCGTCGATGCATTGGGCTCCGCTGTTGATAAGATGAAGGAAGCCATCGGCCTCTTTGGCGTGCCCTTCAATGTCATAACCAGTAACGCGTTTGACACTGCTGCCAGACCAATAAGTACGAACATCGGCAAAGATAGTCGCGCGACCATTAAGCAAGCGTTCAAAGAGCATGCCGATACCATTTAGCGTGTCATTTTCAGTAGCAAGGGTATATGGTTCGCGGGCGCCGCTCCAATCAAAGGAGCTGTTGAGTATAGATTCCGGGAAATCGCAATTGGGATAGAAATCCGTCCATTGCCTTTGCCCTTGGAAACCGCCGACGATGGCATTGTGTCCAAGCGCTTCTTCTTCGCAGCCTTCAGGCAAATTTTTGTTGCCATTATAAAGGTCTTTGATGATGCAGCACATCTTAATGGTGAATTCCCAATCTTTTTCCTTTTGCTCTGGGGTTCTTTGCAATTCTTTTGGATTTTTGTCGATGCCAGGATGGCAATGTTTCTTAGCCCAAGCCAAGGCCTTTTCATATTCCTTATGATCGTAGATGCCAAGGGTCATGCGACGGATAATCTCGACTTCATCCACGCTTTCGACGCGCATGCCAAGATATTCCTCGATGAAATCGTGATTGATGATTGAACCACCGATGCCCATGCAGCTAGAGCCGATTTGCAAATAGCTTTTCCCACGCATCGAAGCAGCCGCCACCGCAGCGCGAGCAAAACGAAGAATCTTGGTCTTAACGTCCTCGGGAATGCTCGTGTCGTCTTTGTCTTGAACCTCGTGGCCATAGATACCGAAAGCCGGCAACCCTTTTTGGGCGTGGGTGGCCAAAACAGAAGCGAGATAAACGGCCCCTGGACGTTCGGTGCCATTAAATCCCCAAACGGCTTTGATGGTCATCGGATCCATATCCATCGTTTCGGCGCCATAGCACCAACATGGGGTCACAGTAAGAGTGATGTCGACACCTTCCTTTTTGAAATATTCAGCGCAAGCAGCGCTTTCGGGAACGCGTCCAATCGTAGACGGAGCAATGACGACTTTGACTTTTTCGCCATCGCTATAGCGGATGTTCTCCTCTAAAAGTTTCTTGGCGGATAAAGCCATGCCCATCGTTTGGTCTTCCAAAGATTCGCGCACTTTGAGCGGTCCTCTTCTGCCATCGATTGTCGGGCGGATACCAATAACTGGATAACCACCGACGAGACGTGATTTGAATTCCATTGTTTCTCCTTTATTAAGGCTATAAGCCTTTTTGTTCTTTATCATTATGCGACAACCAAAGGCAAAGTGAACATCCGAAAGTTTAAATAGTTAATTCTTTTTTTCATTTTTCGGACAAACGTTAATGTCGCCATGACTGCACGCCTAAGATTCGCGTTCATTGCAAAAAGAGAATAACCCGCACATAATTCATTGCATGCTTGACGTTGAACGAATGAGTCAAATCCTCGATTTGCTCAAAGAGAAAAAATCCTGCACCGTCTACGATCTCTCCACTCTTTTACATGCCTCAGAATCCACCATCCGCCGCGACTTATCGCGAATGGAACAAAAAGGATTGATCGTCAGAACCTTCGGCGGCGCCATTTTAAGAAGCGACAGCGCAATCGAAGATTCCTCTTTTTTCTTGAGGGAAAAGGAAAATCTGAAAGGCAAGCGGGCCTTGGCGAAAGCGGCTGCCCAATATATCAAACCCAATAGCGCAATCTTTTTAGACAGCAGCTCCACTTGTTTGCAACTCGTCACATTGCTTGCGCAAATCAAAAATATATTAATCATCACAAACGGTCTGATTATCGCTAATGAATTGATCACCAAAACAAAACACGACGTCATTCTCTTAGGCGGCCGCATCAAGCCTTCCACCAATAGCGTGCTAGGCAGCAACACCGAAGATATGCTTAAAAGCTATCACGCTTCCTTATGCATCATGAGCACCTCTGGCATCGATCCACAATTCGGATTAAGCGAATTAACCGAAGAACAATCGCGCCTTAAGAAAATCATGATAGCGAATTCTTCGTCTTCGATCGTTTTAGTTGACGAAACCAAATTCGGAAAGAAATCTCTAGCACACACTTGCGACATTAGCGACGTATCAACCGTCATCACCAACGCCAAGGTCGGAGATGAATATAAATTAGCTTATCCAAATACCCAATTTATTGAGATTACAAGCGAGTAATTATTTTATTTCGATGGGTTTTTGCTATTCTTTTTGCGATTTTTTCAATTCCTTTTCCTTTTTAATTTCGTCTTTGGTTTTAATGCCGTAGCTATGCAAAACCCTCTTTAACGAACGAGGGGAAAAATATAATGGCTCAAAACCCTCTCCGCTGATATTGGAAGCCACCGAAGTGGTGATGAAAGCGTCTTTGTCGACTGACGAAACGAAAGCGCGAACGTCCTTAGCTTCGGTACCGTAAACAACTGAACGGACGCACTTTTTCTTCTCTCCAGTATATCCGCCTTCGATCTCGATAAGCGTCGTCGCATGATCAAGCTTCTCATGGATAAAATCCATAATTGGTTCGGGCGAATCGCTGATAATATCCATAATAACGGGGTTGTCGTTTTGAACATAGATAATGCGAATCGCGAAAGCAGCCACCATCGCGCTTACGATGCCAGACAAGGCGAGTTCCCAACTTTGCAAACAAACTAACCCTAGCACAATCATCATGGTATCTAAGAATAAGCCGCCGACGTCCTGTTTAATTCTTGTATATTTGGCGATGAGAAAAGCCAAGATATCGGTCCCACCCGTCGACCCATCACCAAGATATGTGATAGCCACCCCGGCGCCACTTAGAATGCCGCCAAAAAGCCCCGATGCAAGCAAAACAGAAAAATCTAGTTCCCCCGCCGTCATATGCCTAGCATAGAAATCGGTGATTTTTAGTAGTCCCGCGAGATCGATGCGCAAAAAGATTGAATAAAAGCCAGGGAAAGCCAACGTTCCCAAAAGAGTATAGACAGAAAATTTCTTGCCTAAGAACAATAGGCCCAATATCCAAAGAATAATTTGAATGACAGCGATAGTGATGTCGCTAATGTCAAAACCGATTTTGTCTTTGAAAAAATAATTCAAAATTACACCCAATGAATCGATACCGCCGTTAACGATTTTGCAAGGCATAATGAATAAAGCGTCAGCCAAAGCAAGAATAAGACAACCTAGAAGCACTAGGGAGATGCTTTTGAGCATGGAATACATTTTCATTTTCTTTTCTAAGTTCATACCTTCACCTCGCCACGAAAAATAAGCAGTCAATTCACCATAAATCTCAACCGCACTACGCTTATGATAACAAATTTATCCCGTTTTGTCGAAGTCAGCATCATGAAGAGCCACCACAACAAAGATGATCAATGTGTTGAAACGAACGAAAAAGCCTCCCGAAGGAGGCGCTATAAACGATTTCTGAGACTTATTTTTTCGTTTGAGCTTTGGCGAGACGTTTGTTGAATTTGTCGATGCGGCCGTCGGCTGTGGCGGTGCGTTGCTTGCCGGTGTAGAAAGGATGGCAATTCGAGCAAGTTTCAACTTTGATTTCCTTCAAGGTCGAACCGGTTTCGAAGGTGTTCCCACAGCTAATGCAGGTAACAGTGCATTTGTGGTACTCGGGGTGGATGTCTTTTTTCATTTTTCTTTACTCCTTTCGCCTAGCTAAATCCATAGCTAAGAGAGATACGGGTGATATCCTACCCCATCGAAAGGCCTTTGGCAAACGATTTCGGAAAGGTCGACAAACGCTCATTCGGATTTATGGAGATCAACACCACCGTCCGTTTTCTCTTTTTCTTTATCAGCTAATCTCTCTTTCTTCTTTTCTCGAAATAAAAATAGCGTTCCCCATAGCACCTCGGCAGCCGTAAATAAAATGGCAATCGAGAGGGGAATTACAAGAAAAAACGGATTTTTATTACTTGGCTCATCTGGTATTTTAACAAGCCCAATAGCCAAAATTATAATGGCGGAAACTAGCCCAATCCCAAAATAAATAATCAAAGTCCATGGATAAACGCTAGTCTCAACTTCGCGGGGGCGGCCAATCAAAATGCCCTGCGTCAACAAAGCTAAAGCGAGGCATATCGTCGCATATAGGACGGGAAGGTAGATTTTATTTAAGAGCAATTCGTAGCTGAAGGTCTCCCAAGCTTCCGTATAAGTTACAAGCGCCAATGAAACGAGTTCCTTGAAAAACAAGGTCGAAGCGACGATAAAGAGCAAATAATAGGCAATTCTTCTTAAGATTTTTAATGCTTCCATAACTACTCCTATAACTCAATGTTATCGTTAGGTCTCATTAGCATCGCCATCGGGGCAGTAACTTTCATCGCCTGATGATAATCCCATAACATCCCTGGTTTCATGTGCATCGGTATCATATGTTTAGGCGCAATAATGTTCGCCGCTTCTGTAGCCGCTTCAGGCGTCATCGTGTAAAACCCGTCAATGGGCAATAACGCATAATCGATGTTCTCTTTCTTTAATTCGGACATCTCCGGTATAAGGTCGGTGTCGCCGGCATGATAAAGGACAATGCCGTCAAATTTTAGAATGTATCCGACACATTCTTCGCGTTTGTGATGCGAATTATATGCAGGAACTGCTTGGATTTCGACGTTTTTTTCTAAAAACGAATGGTAAATACCATTAATCAATGCGTCTTTCGCCCGAATCACTATCCCATCGGGTTTTAGATTTATTTTGGCAATATCGTTATGGTCATAATGCTCATGCGTGATAAGCACCAAATCTGCTGGCGTTTGATATCCGACCCCCGCATATGGATCGATGAAAATTGTCGTTTTATCGTTCGTGGTAATCCGAAAAGAAGCGTGTCCTTGATAAAACAATTTGGCCATATTGTCCCCTTTCGTTTTATAGTGCCCAACAAAAGGCAGCAACATATTTTCCATCCTTCTCGTCCGAAAAGCAAAAATACGCGAGATTAATTAGTGAAATACGCGAGCGCGTGTGCTAGTGTCACGCCAGAAAGGTGGTTTAATATGATTTCAAATAAACTAGCAACGCAGGTATTAAACGAATCGCTGGCAACGGGCGGCGATTACGCGGAAATATACCTAGAAGACAACATCTCGCAAAACATCTCGTTAGAAAACGGAAAGGTTGATTCCGTCACCAAAAATCAATCGTACGGCGCCGGCATAAGAATCCTCAAAGACCTCAAAAGCGTTTATGGCTACACAAGCGACCTGTCGTCAAAATCTTTACTCGCTTTAGCTCATAAACTATCAGCCTCATTCGTTGGCGATAGACAAATCGAAGTAAAATCGATTGCCAACGTCAAAGTCAAAGTCATAAATAAAATAAAAGATCCGGTTATCGACGTTCCTTTAGATGAAAAAGTGTCACTCTTAAAGGAGGCGGCAAAAATAACCGCGGAAGTCGATAAAAGACTTGTTAGAATCATCGACTCCTTCTCTATAAATTCAAAAAAGATCGAAATATATAACGCCGAGGGGAGCGAAGCTAAGCATTATAAGAATGGCGAAGACCGGGCTCGTTTGGCCATGGTCGCTGTGGCTTCGGAGGAAGGAAAGATCGAGACCGCTTTCTCGGCGCCAGGGCGTTATGATGGCTGGCACTACTTCAAAGACGAACTCGATTGGCGAAAATTAGCTCAACAAACAGGAGAAAAGGCCATCGCCACCTTGAGCGCCAAAGAATGCCCAAGCGGCCGTTATCCGGTCGTTATCGCCAACGGCTGGGGCGGGGTTATCTTCCACGAAGCTTGCGGACATAGCCTCGAAGCCACCAGCACCGCCAAAGGATTAAGTGTATTTAGCGATTCGATTGGCAAACAAATCGCTAGCCCCATTGTAAGCGCCTTTGATGATGGAACATTGCCTAACGAATGGGGTTCCAACAACATCGATAGCGAAGGACACGTTACGCAAAATAACCAATTGATAAAAGATGGTGTGTGCGTCTCTTTCTTGGTCGACAAATTCAACGGACGCCGCTTGCACATGGAAGCCAACGGCTGCTCGCGAAGACAAAATTATCGCTATGAGCCGACTTCTCGTATGAGCAATACATATATTGCCGCTGGGAAAGATAATCCCGAAGACATCATTAAAGACACCGCTCTTGGAATATATGTGACCAATTTCGGTGGCGGCAGCGTTCAGCCCACCACTGGCGAATTCAATTTCTCCGCTAGCGAAGCTTATATCATAAGAGATGGAAAGGTGGCTGAAATGGTCAAGGGCTGCACCTTGATCGGCTCCGGCAAAGAAGTCCTTATGAATATCGACCGCGTTGGTAACGATGTCGATTTAGGTCAAGGTATGTGCGGCTCGGCATCGGGGCTTGTTCCCGTTAATGTCGGACAGCCAACAATAAGAATAAAAGAAATAACCGTCGGGGGCAGAGGAGGAAAACTAGAATGAACATCGCGAAATTTATCGAATACGGCGAGGCCAACGGTCTTTCGTCCGTTCAAGTCTTTGTATCAAAAAGTTCAAAATTATCCTTTAAGGTCTATCACAAGGATATCGAAGGCTATAGCGTGGCTGACACACAAAACCTATTGGCTATGGGTGTTTATAACGGAAGATGCGGAGCGGTTACGACCGAAAAAATCGATCGCTCCAACTTCCCTTTCTTAGTCAATGCCATCAAAGAAAGCGCCTCTATAAATGAAAACGAGGATTTCTTGGATTTCTATGAGGGGAGCAAGAAATACCACAAAAAGAACGTCTACTGCAAAAAACTTGATGAATGGCCCCTCGAAAAGAAGATAGAAACAGCCAAACAAATCGAGGAGCGTCTTTTAGCCTTCGACAAGAGGATCAACGATGTTCCTACGGTCACCTTCCAAGAAAGAATTCTTTCCAGCGAACTTTACAACTCTCATGGTTTGAAACTCAAACAAAAAAGCAATTATTTCTATATCTACGCAGAGGTCGTTGCCAAGGAAGGAGACCAAGTGAAAACGGGAGGAAACTTCTTCCTTGATTGTGACCCAGATAAATTTGATATCGAAGACTTCGCAAAAAAGGCGGCCGAGGAAGCTCTCGCGAAATTCGGCGGAGAACCATGCGATAGCGGCAAATACCCCACCATCATCAAAAGCGACGTCTTTGCCGATATCTTAGATTATTTCATCTCTCAGCTATCAGCTGACGAAGTAGAGAAGCATTCCAGTCTTTTGGAAGGCAAAGTCGGCGAGAAAATCGCTTCTAGCAAATTAAGCATTTCCGAAAGGCCTCTCGACAAGAACGTCCACTTCTCTTATTTCGATGCAGAGGGGGTTGCAAAGACCAATAAAAACATCGTCAACAATGGACGTCTTCTAACCTACCTTCATAACCGCCGAACGGCCAAGAAATTTGGAGTCGAATCCACGGGTAATGGATCGTTCGAGGGAAGCAAGATCGGAATCTCATATTCCAACATCTTTGTAAAGCCTGGAAAAATCGGTTTCGACGAACTGGTCAAAGAAGTAGGGAACGGCGTTTACATCACTGACATCGCCGGGCTTGGGACCGGCATCAACCCGCGGAGCGGAGACTTCTCTTGCCAAGCGGAAGGCTTCTTGATTAAGGATGGCAAAATCGATCGCCCGCTCTCCCTTATCACTCTTTCAGGGAACCTCTTAAAAATGCTTAAGGACATCAAGGGCTTTGATAAGAACCTTAAGCTTCTGCCAAGCTCCTTCTCTGTCGCTGACGTGTATATCAAGAGCATGAATATCGGCGGCAAGTAGCGTCATCTCGTCACAAGTTCTAAACCGGCTTCGGCCGGTTTTTTCTTTGACTGATTTTTCGATAACGCAGTCAAGGCTTTCGTACGAAAGAAAAATGAAAAGAAAAGAACGACAAAGATGGTTTGGCGTGATCGCCATCGTTTATTAGTAATTAGGTGTTCTAGAAAAAACGCTCATAAACACCTCATCAAGTAATTTTTGAAAAAAAATTAACAAAAAACAGTAGGTTTAATCGAAATTTTCTTTTTAAATAAAAATATTTTTACCTTTTTTATTGGTTGTGTTATAATTCGATTATGAAGTCGGACATCCTATCTCAAATCAAAGCTAAATTCGAACCCGGCGAACTCTTTATGATGTCAGACGTGGTGCCTGGATATATGTCGGACGCTGTCGCCAAAAAAGAACTTCTTAAATTGACAAGGAATAAATCGATCGAGCGTTTCTCATACGGCATTTATTATTTGCCAAACGGCGAGGAACCATTGTTATCTAAAGCAATCGAATTGCGGTATTTAAGGCGTGCCGATAAGGTCTATGGCTTTTACACTGGCGATAATTTCTTGATGGCCATTAACGACGTTGAGCCGACCTCAGATGATCAAATCGAAATCATGAGCAATCGCGCCACCAGCGGCAAGAAAACCGTCTATATGTTTGGTAAGCGCTTCACCATTCGTAAGCCCTATGTCGAAATCAATAAATATAACGCGTCGTTGGTTGCTTTTTTATCCTATATATCAATGTCTCCAATTAGCAAAATCAAAGAACAATATTCAATTTTAGCCAATTACGTAAGACGCGAGCATTTAAGCGCTGTGGACGTAATGGAGATGGCGGAAAAATTCCCCAACAAAGTCGCTTCTAAACTCTTAACTAGCGACTTATATCGTTCCTTTTGGAAACACTAAAAAAACGGAGCGGAATTTACCGCCCCGTTTTCTTTACACTTGATTTTTTAGCAAATGGCGAACCGCCAACTTTTTTGTTTATTTTCGAGAGCCTTCTTCGTTATTATTTTCCGCCTCGTTTTCCTTAGCTTCAGAAACGGCATTTTTATTGTCAACGATAAACGCGTCTTTGTATTCGTCGAAATCCCAATCTGGGTGGACTGAGATAACCTTTTTAACGGCAAAACGCATGAGCCTTTCTTCGACTTTCCGTTTGTCTTCGCCGGACGCTTTAATGGCGGAGTCAGCGTGATCCATGGCGGTTTTTGTTTCGTTTATCGAGTCGTTAATAAGACCGCTAACAAGGATGTATGCGCGGACGGCTGGAGCAGAAGATAGGGACTCTATATATTTCTTTTCTTCCAAAGGAATAGAGATATATTCCTCCTTCGCCTTATTTATATCTTCGGTATATAAATGGATGGCTATCTTTTGCGCTACGGCATTGTTATAGACCCTTCTGGAGAGCTTATCTTTCGAAGCGATAGCGAGTTCATTTATCTCCAAAGCACCTTTGTAATCACCTTCGGCAAGACGATTATAAATGGTGACATCATTAAGGCGCGAAGTAAAATCGGTAACCTCTTGATAAACGGGGGTAGAAGTGGCTTTTAAGCCTTTTGACATCGAATCTTCAGCCAAAAGCATTTCGTTATAAGCACGGACGTTGATCGCATTATTTAAAACAGGAATCAAACAGCCATCATTTTTCCCGTCCAAATTAGCTGGGAAAATGTCGTATAAGAAAATCATGCATCCAACGGTTAGTGTCACAATACCGACTATCTGCGCCCAAATCCAAGCGGGATCATTTTGAGAAAACACCGCGGCGAGCGCGATTAAGACGGAACAAACGACAACTTCTAGCAAAAAGAAAACCAGCGGAATATAGATAATGTGACGTGGGTTACTCTTTCCCGTGTTCAAAGGAATGTATTTGGTTTCGCCAGTAATTCCGTCGTAATTAGCAAATGAAAATTTGGTTTTTCCCTTTTCGTCTTTTTTAAATTGGAAGAAAAGGCAATTCCACGATGTAATCTTGTATTTTCCGACCTTTGCTCCAACGGCGTGACCAATTTCTAGCATCAACGCAGTCAAGATTATCGCCCCTATGACGATAAGCAAGACGAAGACCATGCCAACATTGCCTTGTAGCACGCTGGTATAGTTAGAATTACTAAAAATAGGCCTGATTACGCCAAGTCCCACGCCAACGGCTATGCCAATCATCATGGCATAAACCAAATAGCCCATTAAATCGTTCTTTTTCATCGGAAATCCTCCTCTTTATCGTCAAGGCACAAGCGATAAACGGCCTCAACGTCTTCTTTATTTAGTGATCGCGGGCAACAGCCAATCACACGTGTTCCGTTGCCAGTAGCTATGGCGGCTAAACGAGGAATGTCTTCCTGATGAAGTCCTAGCCGCGAAAGAGAGGTCGGAACGCCTAGCTCTCGATAGAAGCGGCTCATGGACGCGATACCCATTATAGCGGCTTTCTCATCATTTTCCTCAAAAACGTCAAAAACATAGCGGCTAAAGCGAGCGAATTTAGGCAAATCTTCTCGATATATGTATTTTGCCCACCCCAAATATGCCACAGCGATGCCATCGCCATGAGTTATTTCCGGCTTTAACGCCGACATCGCGTGTTCAAGAGGATGAACAACAAAACGGCTCTTTTTGCCGATGCTTGTTAATCCTGAGTGAGCCAAAGAGGAATCAAGCATCAACGCTTCCAAAGCCTCTTCGTCATTAGGGTTATTAATTAAGGCAAGGGCAACTTCCTTAATGTTCTTAACGATATCTAAGGCCCAGGAATCCGCCAATTGGTAAGGGCCGCTTTGAGCAAAATATCGTTCCATCGAATGCATCATCATGTCAACGATGCCAGCATTCCTTTGCTTAAGAGGCACGCTCGTAAGAAGCATGGGGTCTTCGATAGCAAATAACGGCCGAACCAACGAGGAATTAAAGCCGCTTTTTTCTTTCGTCTCGTAATTATTTATAACGCACGAGTCGCTCATTTCGCTACCAGCACTAGCGATCGTCAAAACGGCGGCAACGGGCAAGGCTTTCGTAGGAACGGCTTTATGATTATTGAAATCGAAAGGATCACCGTCATAAAAATAAGAGACGGCAACGCTCTTGGCCACATCGATAACGCTCCCGCCGCCGACGGCAAGAATGCAATCAACGGGATCCTCTCTGATTATCTTTAATCCTTCTTTGACAAAAGAAACATCGGGATTGGCGGCAATGCCGCTAAGTTCACGAAAATTTATCTTCTCTTCGTTCAAACGCCTCACAATAAGATCGTAAAGTCCGCTTCTTTTGATGGAACTACGTCCATAAACGAGAAGAATCTTCTTAAAGTGATATTCTGAAAGGGTTCTGCCAATTTCGTTTACCCTTCCTTTTCCAAAAATAAGCCGAGTTTGCAGGGAAAAATCAAAATTCATCATTTTTTCTTCTCTTCTTTGGCTAAGCTTATGAGCGCTGGAAAAACCGTTAAAAGAGACGCTTTGGCGAATTTTTTCATGCTCTTTTCAAATTTAACGTCACTCATCGACGGGTCCTTAAAATGATATCCAAATTCGTCAGCCACGTATTTGGAAAACCGCCTAGCAACCGCGCGATAACCGTTCGTTGACAAGCGGTAATTATTTTTCGTTGTAAGGATATTGAATATCTTGTTAATCAATTTATTGAAAAAGAAATCGTCCACCAGATCGTGGGCGGCACTGCTATAAGAGGAGCGGAGAAAGGCGAAATTGTTCTTCGAATATTCCACCAGCGACATTAAGACTTTTTCCACCTCGTCGGCCTCTTGAAGGCCAGGAACTTTCTCATTCAAAAAGAAAGCGGCCAACAAATCGTAAATGTCCTGAAAGTGATAATAAAACGTCTGCCGGTGGCACCCGCATTTCTTACAAAGGGCAGTGACGTTTATTTCCTCTAAAGGCAAAGTCAACATCATCTCTTTGAGCGCTTTTTTGAATTTAGCTTCGGTAATCATTTTCTTATCTGCTTCTTATTTTGGCATATTGAACGGCTATTTGCGCACCTAAAGCGGCGTTATTTAACACCAATTTAATGTTTGTTTCTAACGATTCGCCTCCAGTAAGTTCCGTAATCCTACGAAGTAAAAACGGCGTAATGTCTTTGCCTTTGACATTTTGCTTTTCCGCCTCGGAAACAGCCTTATCAATTATGGCGTCAATCTTCTCATGCGGCATCGCATATTCTTCAGGGCAAGGATTAGAGATCAAAATGCCGCCATTCAAAGGAAATTCCCGCTTTGCTTTTATTACTTGAGCCGCCTCTAGCGGCGTAGCAAAAACCATATCGACGTCATGCTTTGTCTCGCGACAATAAAAATTAGCAAACGAATTGCTTTGATAAGAGAGAACGCTAACTCCTTGGGTTTCTAGCACTTCTAACGTTTTCGGTATGTCCAAAATGGCCTTGGCGCCAGCACAAACCACCGTAATGTTCCTTTCGCCAAGTTCATATAAATCGCGTGAAACGTCCCATGTTTCCATAGCACCACGATGGACGCCGCCAATTCCTCCCGTTACAAAAACCTCGATGCCCGCTCTTTCAGCAATTAGAATCGTCGCCGAAACGGTTGTGGCTCCCCATTCTTTCTTGGCGATTACAATCGGCAGATCTCTTTTGGAGGCTTTTCTAATGCCTTTCCTCTTGCCAAATTCCTCGATTTCTAATTCCGACATCCCTACCACGGGTTCACCATCGATAATCCCGATTGTAGCTGGCTCGGCTCCGAATTCACGGACTTTCTTCTCGACTGCCAAGGCAGTTTGCACGTTTTTGGGATATGGCATTCCGTGTGAAATAATAGTGCTCTCAAGCGCCACCACCGGTAATCCTAAATTCAAAGCCTTTTGAACCTTTTCTCCGATTCTCATATGCGAACCCTCTTTTTCTCAAAATGTCTGATAACGCAAACGCTAGATAAATATAGCAAAGCGCACACCAAATAAACCCCAATGGCCAAAAACGTTTTATTCCAATCGATCCCGGCGTATTTAACCGACCATAAGCCAAACGGACCATAACGGTCTAACAAGAAGAATCCGGCGCCTAAAACAGCAAGCGAACAAAAAACAATTATCCGATATCTATCGAGCGGCATCGAGACAATATAGAGAGTCAAATAGCTTAAAAAGCTGAAGACCATAACGGCGATAGCCGTCGCTTGTTCGAAATTCAAAAAAGAAGGATTGGCCCAATGAATGGAGAAGACGACCAACACGGAAAGCATTTCCATAAGCCCCGACGGAATGGCGTGCGTAATGATGAATTTCATGAAATTGCCTTTTAACCGCTCATTCGATGGCTGTAACGCCAACAAAAAGCCGCCAATGCCGATTGTGAAAAGTTCCCAAAGAATCATGTTAGAAGTCGTAAACGGATAATGCTCTGCCTCGTTAACGAGGCTCGCAACGAGGAAAGCGATGGTAATCGTGATGGCAAATAGCGTTTTCGACAAAAACAACGCAGCCGTCCTTTGAAGGTTATTGATAACGCGGCGCCCTTCGCTTACGACGTCTGGCAGTTTAGAGAAGTCGTTATCCAACGAAACGATGTGCGAAACGTTTTGAGCGGCGCTAGAACCAGAAGCCATGGCGATAGAGCAATCGGCTTTTTTAAGAGCCAGGATGTCGTTGACGCCATCTCCCGTCATTGCAACTTTGTGCCCGTTTTTCTGAAGCGCCTCAATAAGAAGAGCTTTTTGTTCGGGGCTCACGCGCCCAAAAACGGAATATTTTTCCGCAAGCAAAGGGATATCCTCGTTCTTAATTCCTTGCAATGATATATAGTGGGCGGCGTTAGGCACTCCAACAAGACCAGCTATCTCACTGACGGTCGCCGGGTTATCCCCGCTTATAACTTTAATGGCAACGTCATTGCTTTTAAACCATTCGATGTTCGCTTTGGCGTCTTCTTTGATGTGATCCGAAAGAGCTATTACAGCAATTAAATCAAGTTTTGCAGGGATTTTATCATTTTTTATCATTGAGTTGCTATGATATAAGCCCAATACGCGGTAGCCACGATCGGAGAGTTTCTCGATTCTGATTTCGGCATAATCGTTTTTCTTGGCATCGACAAAACCTGGAGCCCCGAACACAAACGTGCCCTTCTTGGCGAACGAGGCAGCGCTATATTTGCGGGCGGAATCAAAGGGAATATTGGCGTCAGCTTCCCAGGTGTCAGAAACATCAAGCGCCTTAATTGCTTTGGCGGTTGCGTTATCATCGCCCGTAGCGAGAACTATCGATTTCAAAGCCTCTTTGATTTCTGCTTCTGTCTCTTCGCCAAAACAATAAACCTCGCCGAAAGAGAGGTTGCCGTCAGTTAAGGTCCCCGTTTTATCAAAACAAATCGTATCGACTCTCGCTAGCATCTCTATGCAATAAAGTTCTTGGACATTCATTCTCTTTTTGGCTAAAGAGAGAACACCAATTCCAAGCGTCAATGACGTTAAAAGATAAAGACCGGCGGGAATCATCGCCACTAATGATCCCGATAACCCCTTAATGAATTCCTGATATTTTGGATAATCGACCGCCCAATCGTTTTGGGCTAACCAAATAAGCAATTGAACAAGACCGAACAAGATGGCGATGATTCCGGTTGTCGTAAAAATAAGGAAAAAGGAAGTTTTAAGTTCGCTTTTGGGGCGAGAAAACCTTTTAGCGCTATTTTGAAGACCTTCGGCGTAATTAGCGATGCCGACTTTGACCACACGTGCATATGCTTTGCCAGCCTGGACAAATGTACCGGAAAGAACGTCGTCACCAACCTTCTTCTCTATCTTGGCGGATTCGCCCGTAACAAGCGCTTCGTTCATAGAAAGACGACCATTGACGATAATGGCGTCAGCAGGAACTTGGTCGCCGGCTTGCAAAACCACAATGTCACTTAACAACAAATCACGCAAACCAATTTCCGTTTCTTTGGCGCCCCTGACAACACGTACCTTGGGGTTAGTGACAAGCCTTAATTTATCAACCAACCGCCTGGCGCGAATGTCGGTTGTTAGGCCAATTACGATATTGCCAGTAATCGGAAGCAAGAAGAAAAACGAAGAAATCGGCGTCTTTCCATAAGCCATCAAAATGGCTAATACGAAATAAATAAGGTTGAAGAAAGTAAATACGTTATCAAAAAGGATCCCCCAATAGGTTTTAGTGACTTTTTTTGGAACGTTATTAGAAAGGCCTTCTCGCTTTCTTTCTTCGATTTGCTCATCGGTTAAACCGACTGCAAAATCAGGATAAATCGCCTTTGCTTTTGCTATCTTCGCTTCCAATTCACTCTTTTTGCTCATGTTTATTCTGTCCTTAAAGCGGCCACGGGGTCTTTCTTAGCTCCGACTCTCGCCGGAATCAAACCGGAGATGAAAGCCAGAAAAATCGATACAGCAACCAAGATGACGGCATGAACGGGATGAAGTGAAGCGATACTATTCAAACCATTATCAGGATAGATGTGGTCGATAACAAGATTGATTGGGGCGCTCATCAAATAAGCGAAAAGAACACCGATAAGGCCGGCGGCAAAACCGATGATCACGCATTCCGCTTCAAAAAGACGGCCGACGTCTTTTTTTCTGGCCCCGCACGCTCGCAAAACGCCGATTTCTTTTGTCCGTTCAATGACTGACACATACGTGACAATCGCCGTCATGATGCTCGAAACAACCAAAGAAATGGAAGCAAAAACGACAAGAACGCTGGATAACACCTCGATGAGCGTCGATAGGGAAGAAGTGAAAGTCGTCATGATGTCAGTGTAATAAATCTTTTTGCTTTCTTCTTTGCCTTCGTTATATTGGTCCAACTTAGTCAGCAATTCACCCTTCGTCGTCAAGGCCGTCGGAAAGATGAGAATGGATGTTATTAGTGAATACGATTGGAAATAGGCGATAAGATCCATGATGTTAAAATCCGTGTCGATGTTTTCTGAATCGATATCATAAGCGTCGTTCTCGTGCCCGTTTTGATAAAAACTTGATTCGAGAATCCTTTCCAAAAACGCCATGGAAGCAGCCTTTTTGGTTTTTGTGTCGCCGTTGGTCAACCGATCGACTAAGCGCCCAACCAAATCGCCGCGAAAATCTTTGCCTATCTTTCTAGCGTCACTTAAATAAGCGCTTGCGCCAATCAACGAATAATAGCCGGCGCCGACGTCCTTTTTGGCAACGTTAAAATACGTGTAATTTAAAGCGTTAGCCAATGACGAAACGGAAGAGACGCTCAATTCTCCGCCTTCTCCGATCGTCTTCAGGATGGCGTTAAAAGCGCTTTCGATGGCTTTTCGCCCATCGTTTTTCTCGTCGTATTTTAAAATCCCAGACGAATTGGAAACGCCTGTGGGGATATACCAAGCGTTTTCGGAATTATCATGCAAGAATCCACATTTTTGCTCGGCATCCGCGGCGAATTCATCGGTCAAGGACGACAAATACCCAATGGATGTCGGCATAAGTTGTATGTAACTGCTTTTCGACGGACGCAAAATGCCGACTATTTTCAAAATTTTGGGGTTATATTTGGCATCGTTATGGTAGATATATTCAGCTCCTGAGGAATCGGCATCCATTTTTAAGGCCCTTTTGACCGTTTTAACGTCAGTCGTCTCCCCTTCTAACACCAACGACCCATCTTTTAATTTAGGCATTATTTTCGAATATCCGCGAACATTGATATTGCAAGAATCGTCCCCTTCTTCATAAAAAGATGAATTGAAGTAAGCCTTATATGTATGTTTGTTCACGATATCTTCGAAAGAAATTTTTTGAGCTTGCTCGCTATCGGAGGATGAAACGATTCCTAATTTTTTAAGGGTGGATAAATCGATCCGATTGTATTTATCCAAAATCAAAACAAGTTCGTCAGAGGAAGTTGGATATTTGCCATAGATGCAATCATACATGGAAAGAACGCCTTTTTCCTCGCCGTATAATTCGTGAAAAATTGTCGTCGGCAAAGACGTCGCCCCGGAAATGGCGCTAGAAAACCCTCCCGCCGAAGCGTATTGATTGATGAATTTGTAAGTGGCGCCTTCTTCGCTTGCCACCTCCTTAATCAAATTGAAGGTGAGCCCATTTCTGTTGATTAACACCGATCGCGCCAAACCTTCTTTGACCAAAGGGTTTATAACGTTATCAATGTAATCCTTATCGTAGTAATTAGTATGAGCAATATAAGCGGTTTTGCTAGAGTCATAAACATTGACATTTTCGTCATCGGGGTAGGCAACGTAGTCGGAAACCGCATTAGAAACATACGAATAGGATGTTTTGGCGATTGTGATTGGAACGCTGGAAGCGATAGAAGCCTCAACGTTGGAAACGTAATTTTGAAAGCCGTTAGAAACAGCCAGCACTAGCGCAACCCCGAAAATGCCAATAGACGAGGCGACGGCGGTAAGAATCGCCCTAATTTTTTTCGTGCGAATATTATTAAAGGAGCTTTTCAGCGCCGTAAGGAAACTCATCGATGTTTTCTTTGGCAGTTGCTTCGCTTCGGCGTCGATTTTTTTAATCTCAAACGGATTGGAATCAGAAACGACAAGGCCGTCTTTTAATTCGATGATCCTTTTGGCATATTGAAAAGCCAATTCTCGATTGTGCGTCACCATGATAACCAAGCGGGTTTTGCTTAGTTTTTGCAATATTTCCATCACTTGAATAGAAGTCACCGAATCAAGAGCTCCCGTTGGTTCGTCCGCCAAGATGATGCTTGGGTCATTAACAATCGCTCGCGCTAAAGCGACGCGTTGCATTTGCCCGCCGGACAATTGGTTTGGTTTCTTTTTCTCTACGCCTTCGAGACCGACCGCTTTAAGGGCACGCAAGGCTTTCTCTTGTCTTTCGTTTTTCGGAGCGCCGTTAAGCAACAAACTCGTTTCAACATTATCAAGAACGCTCATGTGAGGAATGAGGTTGTAACTTTGAAAAACGAAACCGATGTGCTCGTTTCGATAGGCGTCCCAATCATCGTCACGAAAATTCTTTGTCGACTTATTCCCAACCAACAAATCCCCTTCGGTGTATTGATCGAGGCCACCAATAATGTTTAGCAACGTTGTTTTGCCACACCCCGATGGGCCGAGGATGGCGACAAAACCGCTTTCGCCAAAAGAAAGGGAAACGCCCTTCAAAGCCGGGTACGCCCGCTTATCAACTTGATACGATTTTTTAATGTCCCTTAATTCCAGCATCTCGCTAATAATATCACAAGAGGCTTCGTTCTCCTTCTATTTTGTGCGAGGTTGTTCAAAGAACAAAATAACGTCTATGTATCTTGCCGAGCAACGGAGAAAAAATCCTTCAAAAGGCGCTCACATTCCTCTTTATGAAAATCTGGATGAATCAAAGGGCGAAGATGAACCGAAGGGTCATCAAAAACGAAATATTTAGATAAAACAGCCCCATCGTGGACATCTCTGGCGCCGAAATATAAAGACGATATACGGCTTTGCAATATCGCGCCGCTGCACATGAGGCAAGGCTCAAGCGTAACAAAAAGAGAGCAACCGTCAAGACGCCAATCATTCGTTTTTATAGCAGCAGCTCGAAGCGCTTCAATCTCAGCGTGCGAGGATATATCTAATTTGTTTTCCCTACGGTTATACCCCTCACCTATTATTTCGCCGTTTTTCACCACAACGGCGCCAACGGGGACCTCACCGCACGAAAGAGCTTTTTCAGCAAGCTCAATCGCTTTATTCATAAACAAATCTTCATTCATAAGATAAAACCACCGCACAAAGGCCTCTTCCTTATGGCTGCTTCCTTCCGGCCCTGACCAGGTTCGAAAGACGCCCTTCGCGATGGCAAACGTATTATAAATTGATATTTGCTCTTTTGAAAGAGAAACCAACAAAAATAAAACCAATGACGTTTTTTAAATCCATGCGTATTCTGCACGGATTTTTTGGTTTTTTGACACAAAAACAAATATCCAAAAAGAAACGAACAAAACAAAAACCAACCAAGGGTTTATTAGCACTTATTTAATCGGCTTTAAAACGTCGATGCCACCCATAAATGGACGCAAAACCTCAGGTATGACAACCGAGCCATCAGCTTGTTGGAATTGTTCAAGCAAAGCGGGGAAAATTCGCGAAGTGGCGAGACCAGAACCATTTAATGTATGACAGAAATGCATTTTGCCATCTTCATCTTTGTAACGAATCATGCCACGCCTAGCCTGATAATCCCTGGCGTTAGATACGCTAGAAACTTCTTTATAGATATGCATCGACGGAATCCATACTTCAATGTCATATGTACGAGCCATGGAGGCGCTGCAATCGCCAGCCGCCAATTTGTCGATTTGATAACAAAGCCCCAAACCCTCAACGAGTTTTTTCGCTTTATTTACGAGTTCTTCGAAGGCGGCGTCGCTTCCGTCATCGGTAGTATATTGGACCATCTCTACCTTATCGAATTGATAGCCGCGAATCATGCCCCTTTCTTCGGTGCGATAGCTTCCCGCTTCTTTGCGGTAACAAGGCGTGTAAGCAAAATATTTCTTAGGCAAGTCACGAACCGAAAGCACTTCGTCGCGATGGAGATTGACAAGCGCCGTTTCGGCGGTTGGAAGCAAGAATTTTTCCGGATCAGCACCGTTTAACCAAAAAACATCGTTTTTGAATTTGGGGAATTGCCCAGCGGTGAACCCGCTTTGGAAATTGAGAAGATGAGGAGGCAAAATGAAGGTATAGCCATCGGCTAAATGGGCAGAGATGAAATAATTCAACAAAGCCCACTCAAGCTGTGCGCCTTTGCCAGTATAAATCCAAGTGCCAGTGCCACTGATCTTCGCCGCCCTCTTATAATCGATAAGACCGAGCGATTCCGCTAATTCTACGTGATTTTTGGGGGTGAATCCATCGAAAGTGGGTTCTTTACCGAAATGATAAATCGGGGTGTTGTTTTCCTTCTCGCCAGGCAAAAGGTCCTCGTCTGGAAGATTAGGCAGAACCTCAACGCGAGCCTGGATGTCTTTATTCACTTCATCCAATTCTTTTTCTTTATCGGCGTTTTCTTTGGCAAGTTCTTTGACTTTGGCGAAGACGGCTTGAACGTCGCCGCCTTCCTTTTTGATTTGCGGCACCGATTTAGATAATTTATTCTGCTCGGCTTTGTTACTTTCGACTTCTAAAAGAAGCTCTTTTCTCTTCTTAAAATCGTTAAGCAATGGTGACGGATCAAATTCCCAGCCTTTTCTCGCCAATAACTCTTTGACTTTTTCTGGTTCGTTTTCAATTTTCTTCAGATCAATCATTTTTTCTCTCCTTCTTAGATAAGAACGCTGCGATAGATGGATGCAAGCTGTTCGCCTATTTTCCTAAAGGTGTTCTCCTTCGCTAAATTATACGCATCAATTATAGACGAAGAAGCGTTTCCCGATGATAAATCCATCAAATAATCCGCAACATCTTGAGCATCGTTAGCGAAATAAGCAGTTTTATCGTTGATAAGGTGGTCTATAACGTTTCTTGAATAAGCGATTACGGGCAATTTTGCGGCAAAGCATTCCAAAACCGTCATGTCGCAATAAGAGGAATCACCAATAACCAAAAAAGCCATTGCCGACATTAAAGCGCTCCGATAAAGGTCGTCGCTTAATAAGCCAACAACGTTCACATTCTTGGGCAATTCCCTTTCTTTGCGGCGGTATTTCTTCCTGTTTTCCTCTCTTTTGGCGTCAATCAAGAAAAAACGGGTGTTGGGAAGCATGTTCCCTAATGATTTCAAAAGGAAAAAGGCGTCATCATTACCCAAATCACCAACCAGCAAAACAAATCCAGATTTATCAGAAAATCGAAAATATTTTGCAAAAGCCGTGTATTCTATTTCGTCAAGTCGTTCAAAACGAGTTAAATTAACACCTGATGGGACAATCTCAATTCGATTAGTGACACCCATTGCTTTGATGGTGTATTTAGCTATTTCCGATGGGACGATAACAACTCTGGCACCCATTAAAATTGCCTTGGCTTTAGTCAGCAAAGAGAGCTCGCCGTTTTTAGAACGATCCAAAAACTGGCCGTTAGGATCGTCTTCTGTGTAGAGCGCGCTTACAACGTATGGGATTTGCTCCTTCGCCACTTCGATAGCGGTTTTTTCTTCTAATGGCGAAATGAAATGGGCGATATCCGGTGACGAAGCTGCGTTTTCAACGTGGTTGACCCCAACGAATTCCAAGGCTCCTTTAATATTTTTACGGAGCCTTGTTGCTTCGAAAGGTGTGTTTTTCTCCTCGGGACGAAAGGAGATAAGAACTTTCATCGCTCTTATTCCACTTCGTCTGGCGTCGGAATGTGTTCAGGGGTCGCGCTTTCCGTCGCGTTGCCATTCGCATCTTCAGCGACCAAAGACGGATTGACTTCCTCTTCAGCCACCTCTTCTTCGGAGGCGTTCTCATCTTGATGAGGAACGATTGCTATCGAGGCGACTTTTTGCTTCGCCTCAAGAGCGATGATCTTCACGCCGACGGTATTACGACCGGCTATATGAATTTGATTTAAAGGCGTACGGATTACGATGCCTTTGTTAGTTATGACCATCAAATCTTCGTCACCATTAACCCCCCTCATCGCCGTCAATTCGCCGTTTTTGCCATTCATCTTGACCGAATAAACGCCTTTGGCTCCGCGCGAAGTCAAACGATATCCATCATAATGGCTAACGCTGCCGTCATCATTATTGACGTCGGTATCGGCAGCATAGCTCATCTTGCCATAGCCGAGATTCGTCAAAACGAGGATCAATTTGCCATCCAAGGATGTTGTCACATCGACAAGATGCGACCCATCCTTTAGATTCATACCCGTAACGCCAGCGGCACTGCGTCCCATGGCACGAACTTCATCTTCGTGGAAGGAGCAAACCTTGCCGTTGCTTGAGGCCAAAGAAACGATACAAGTTCCGTTGGTTCTCTTCACAGTCAACAATTCATCGCCTTCGCGTAAATTGAGAGCGCGCTTGCCGTTGGAATGGATCGAGGCGAATTCTTTAAGTGCGGTGCGTTTGACCACGCCATTGACGGTGGCGAAGAAAAGGAAGTCGTTTTCGCTATAATCGTCGCAAGGAACGATCGCAACAACCTTTTCATCTTGTTCAAGGTTCAAAAGATTGATTGCGGGCATCCCTTTGGAATCGCGAGCGCCATCAGGGATCATATATCCACGCATGCGGTAAACGAATCCATAAGAACTAAAGAAGAGAATGTCGGTGTGTGTTTTGGTGTGAAGCATTATCGAAACGATGTCACCGCCGGTTGTGCTAATGCCCTTAACTCCGCGTCCGCCTCTATTTTGCGTGCGGAAAGTTTTGTCGTTCATCCGCTTCAAATAACCGTTTTTCGTCAAAACAACAATGATGTCCTCTTCCGGCAAGAGGTCCTCATTATCAATATCGGCGGCTTCGTTGGATATTTCCGTGAGGCGATCGTCACCGTATTTGTCACGGATAGCCTCAAGCTCTTCGACCATTAAATCGACAATATTCTTTCTGTCGCTCAACAAGAAATTGTAATGTTCGATATTTTTGGTTAATTCAGCGTGTTCGTTTTGCAATTTGTCTTGCTCTAACCCTTCAAGACGGCGTAGCGTCATAGCCAAGATGGCGTCGCATTGAGGCTTTGTCAAAGCGAATCTCTGATTTAATTTTTCAATCGATTCTTCGTCGGTCTTGCTGCCACGAATGATATGGATGACTTCATCAATATTGTCGTGAGCAAGAATCAAACCAACGACGATGTGATCGCGAGCGCTATCGCGTTCAAGCAAGAATTTGGTTCTCCTGGTAAGAACGCTCAATTGGAAATCGATGTAATTTTGGATTATACCCGTGATCGGCAGGGTTTTTGGTTCTCCGCCAACGAGGCAAAGGTTGATGACACCATAGCTGATTTGCATTTGCGTGTGCTTAAGCAAATTGTTTGCGACAACTTCAGGAATGGCATCGCGGCGAACTTCGATCACGACACGAATGCCTTCTTTGTTCGATTCGTCGCGGATATCGGTGATGCCATCGACGATTTTATCGCGAACGAGCTCAGCCATATTCTGAACCATCGAGGCTTTATTAACTTGGTATGGTGTCTCGGTTATGACGATACGAGCCTTGCCATTGCTATCCTCTTCGATATGGAATTTGGAACGGATGGTTATGCTTCCGGTACCGGTAGTAAAATAATCGATAATCCCTTGTCGGCCAAGGATGACGCCGCCCGTCGGGAAATCTGGACCGGAAATATAGTTTTGCATCAACTCTAGAGGTGTAATTTCCGGGTTCCTCGCCATCGCAATCGTGGCGTTGATCGCTTCGGTAAGATTGTGAGTGGGCATATTGGTGGCCATACCGACGGCAATGCCTTCGCTGCCGTTAACCAAGAGGTTGGGGAAGCGCGATGGCAAAACGCTCGGTTCGCGCTCGGTGCCGTCATAATTGTCCACAAAATCAACCGTATCCTTATCAAGATCACGGACCATTTCCATGGCCAATTTGTTCATTCTAGCTTCTGTGTAACGCATAGCGGCTGGCTCATCGCCGTCGATGCTACCGAAATTACCATGTCCATCAACGAGGGTATAACGAATGGCGAACGGCTGAGCCATACGAACAAGCGTCAAATAAAGGGCGCTGTCGCCGTGGGGGTGGTATTTACCCATGACATCGCCAACGATACGCGCGCTTTTCTTATATGGCTTACCAGGCTGCATGCCCGATTCGTTCATACCGTAAATGATGCGGCGTTGAACCGGTTTTAAGCCATCTCGCACATCTGGTATGGCACGACTTTCGATGACTGACATCGAATAGCTTAAAAAGGCGGTTTTGACTTCATCGGTAATTTCGCGGTCGATTAACCCGGCAACGATGCCGGCCGAAACACCTCCTACTTTTTCTTCTTGTGGTTGGGTTTTCTTTTCTTCGTTATCCATTTGAAAAACTCCTTTAGAACATCAAATATCAAGGTTTTGCGCGAATTTTGCGTTTTTGGAGATAAATTCGCGACGCGGTTCCACATCGTCTCCCATCAATTCCGTGAACGCTTTATCGGCTAACGCCGCGTCTTCAACGGTGATGCGAATCATTTTGCGAACCTCAGGATCCATGGTCGTTTCCCAGAGTTGTTGTGCATCCATTTCACCGAGACCTTTATAACGCTGGAATGGATATCCCGGTTTAAGCTGAAGAGCTTTTTTAATAGTTTCCAATTGATCGTCGTTGTAGGCATAATACGGTTGGCCTTTGTATTCGACTTTATAAAGAGGCGGTTGGGCAATGTAAACGTACCCTCCGTCCAACAACGGCTTCATAAAGCGATAGAAGAAGGTCAACAAAAGAATTCTGATGTGGTCGCCATCGACATCAGCATCGGTCATGATGACGATTTTGTGATAGCGGATTTTGGTGACATCGAAATTTTCTCGGATGCCTGCGCCGATGGCGGTAATCATGTTTCCGATTTCGGCGTTTTTGAAGATTCTTTCTTCGTTGGCCTTTTCGACGTTTAAAATTTTACCTCTAAGAGGCAAAATCGCTTGCGTTTTGCGGTCGCGCCCGGTTTTAGCGCTGCCGCCG
The DNA here is from genome assembly GCA_963624045.1 of Bacteroidaceae bacterium. GTDB lineage: Bacteria > Bacillota_I > Bacilli_A > RFN20 > CAG-826 > UBA4951. The sequence goes on along the minus strand of CAVFNI010000004.1, from coordinate 57,765 downwards.
GCGGAATTACCCTCGACAATATAAAGCTCGCATTCTTCCGGCACGCGACTTGAACAATCGGCCAATTTGCCAGGAAGGGTTGTGATCCCTAAAGCGGTTTTTCTTGTGGCTTCTCGAGCTTTTTGGGCCGCCATACGACCGCTGGCAGCCAATTGAGCCTTCTTAACGATCGCTTTCGCTTGATCGGGGTGCTCCAAGAGGTATTGGGCAAATTGTTGGCCCACAATCGTCGAAACGATTTTGCGGACCTCGCTGTTGCCAAGTTTCGTTTTGGTTTGGCCTTCATATTGCGGGTTCGGGTGTTTAACGCTGATAACGCAGGTAAGACCCTCACGACAATCGTCGGTCGTCAAATTGGAATCCTTTTCATCCAACAATTTAAATTTTCTTGCGTAATCGTTAATGGTTCTATTCAAAGCCAAATTAAAGCCTTCGACATGCGTGCCCCCTTCTTTGGTGCTGATGTTGTTACAAAAGGAATAAACGCCATCGCTGCTATAATAATCGGTCCATTGATACGCAACCTCGGCATATATTCGCTCTTTGGTGCCATCCAAAAGGGTAACCTCTTCGGCGCCTTGGCAATAAATGACTTCGTTATTGATGGCCAATTTGCCTTGATTTATAAACGCAACATATTCCTTGATGCCGCCATCGTATTGAAAGACGTCGCTCACAGGGGTTTCGGGACGCACATCCGTCAATGAAATGCGGACCCCACCATTGAGGAAGGCCATTTGTCTCAAATGGTTTTTGATCGTTTCATAGTTGTAAACGGTCGTTTCCGTAAAAACATCGGGGTCGGGCGAGAAATGCACGGCCGTACCATGATCATCACAATCGCCAATCCGTTTTAGGTGTTCGACAATTTTGCCACCATCAACGAATTTAACGTAATAAACGCCACCATCTTTATGGACGGTTACCTCACACAACTTTGATAAAGCGTTAACAACCGAAGCGCCAACGCCATGCAAACCGCCAGACACCTTATATCCGCCGCCTTCGCCGAATTTTCCACCGGCATGAAGGATCGTATAAGCGGTTTCGACACCAGAAAGGCCGCTTTTGGCAACAATGTCAACAGGAATGCCACGCCCGTTATCCTTCACGGTAATGGAATTGTCTTTTTCGATAGTTACCTCGATGTTATCGCAATATCCGGCAAGGGCTTCGTCAATAGCGTTATCGACGATCTCCCACACAAGGTGGTGAAGACCGGCGCTAGCCGTCGTGGCGATATACATGCCAGGGCGTTTCCTGACGGCCTCTAATCCTTCGAGAACCTGAATGTTTTCAGCCGTATATTTCTCATCGGCTTTCTCTATGGCCTTTTCGTTGGTCACATCTTTCATCTCATATTGGAATCTATCTTCCTCAGAGACATCCGCGGCCCCTTTTGAAGAAACCGCTTCGTTTTCTTTCTTTTCTTCTTCCATAACCATCAATTCCTCCTTGTTGCGTTATGATTCGAAACTTCCCAATAAGAAGCATCGCTTATGTTTATTTTTGTCGTCGTAACGAACACCTGCCCCATTTTCTTAATGATCCGCGATAGGTTTCGTCCTCTCTCTTCATCCAATTCGGCGTACACGTCATCGAGAATCACAATGGGGATTTTGGTTTTTTCGATAAACGCAGGAGCCACTTTGAGGACGATGGCCGCCATTCGATTTTCTCCGCGGCTGCCATAACCACCAATCTCCCTTCCGTCTAAGAACGTTTGGAAATCCTCTCTTTGCGGCCCGATCGATGTTGATTTGCGAACGATGTCACCTTGCGTAGCGGAATCGAAGGCCTCTTTCGCGCTTTTTTTGATATCGTCCCCTTTCACAAACGGACGATAAACGATTTTTAGCGTTCTAGTAGCCCCGTATAGCGCGGTGGCTAGGCGCGAGGTGATTTCGTTCAATCTCGACACGAATGCGCTTCGGTGGGCCAAGATAGTGGCGCATTCGGACGCCATCTCCGAATTGATGACGTCGAGTTGGGTGAGGTTAGGGTTCTCGCCTTTTAGGATGGCGTTCCTTTCGGCGAGGAATTTGGAATACCGGCACACCGATTCCATGTAATCCGCCTTAAGCGGAGAGATGGAAGAATTGAGGTAATTCCTCCTTCGTTTAGGCGAATCAACGAACAACGAGGTGTCGTTTGGGGCGAAGAGCAACACGTTTGTTGTTTTTGCGAGTTCGCTCAATTTTTTGACGGGCTTCTCGTTGATGAGAACTCTCCGTTCGCCCCCAGCGAAGACCAATTCGATTTTGGTTTTCGTTTCACCATCGATCGTTTCGGCGGTTATTTTGGCGAATTCCGCCCCGTTTTTGATGAGAGGCTCCGTATCCTCGTTCCGCCACCCTTTGCCCCTTGATAAGCAATAGATAGCTTCAACTAGATTGGTTTTTCCTGAGCCGTTGTCACCCTCAATCACATTCAACCCGACCGAAGGTTCAAATGACAAATTGGAATACCCACGAAAGTTTTTGAGCTTTAAACGAAGCAATTTCATGAGGAAACAATTTCATAAACGCCACCATCAAGAGAAACGACATCCCCAGGACGAAGTTTTTTGCCACGGCGGCATTCTTTTTCGCCATTGACCATCACTGCGTTTTCGGAGAGGTATATCTTCTCGGCAGAACCATAAGGCACAATCCCGACGTATTTGAGGAATTGGCCTAGTGTTATGTATTCGCTTTTGATGGCGACTTCTTGTTTGCGCTCAGACATTTTTTCACCTCGATATATAGTTTACTATATATATAAGAAAAAAGGAATGGATTTTTCCATTCCTGGGAGCGTTATTTTTGACCGTTTAACGGGTGCGCATAGGGGTTATGAGTTCGATTATCGATTGATCGAACGGATTCTCCACCACAAACGGCTTCATCTCACCGATGAATTTTAATGTGACGTCTTCGCACCCCAAAGCTTTTACGGCTTGGGCGGCAAAAACGGCGTTGAAGGCTATTTCAAGATGTTCCCCCTCATAATCGACGGCCTTGATCTTCTCGGTCGCGATGCCGTTTTGATCGCTGGAAGAAGATATGTCAACGCCATCGGATGACATCGTTAGCTTAACGACGGCAGCTCGATCCGAAGAAACGGTGCTCACGCGATCGATGGAATTGAGTAATTCTGCCGCATTGACTTTCAAAGTGGCGTTGAAATTCTGTGGGATGATGGAACTGGACACCAAATAATTTTCGTCGATGATGCTGCAAGAAACCATCGTATCGCCGAATTTGATGATGGCTTTTTTGTTGCCGGACGATATCTCGACATCGTAATTGTTCTCAAACATTCTAACGACATCCGAGAGGGTTTTGGCGGGGATATTGAAGGAAAAACGGGCTGAGGGATCGATGGCGACGCTTTTACGAGAAAGCCTCGCGCTGTCGGTGGCAGTCGCCGTCAAATTGCCAGCTTCCGCTTTGAGGTTAACGGCAGTCAGAACCCTTCTGGTCTCCTTATCGGAGGCTGCGAAAGCCGTTGAATCAACAAGTGATATCAAATCGGTTGCGGACACAGTTAGAGGCGTTCCGTTTTGTTCCAAATCCAAATCCGGATATTCGTCGGCCGGCATGCACACGAGTTTATAGGTGCCGTTACCGTCGTCTATTTTGGCGACGCGCTCATCTATCACCTCAAACGATATTTCCTCACCGCCAAGCTTCCTGATGATTTCCGTGAGTATTTTGGCATTAACCAAAACGGAGCCTAAGGTGAAATTTCTGACATTTTCGGCTTCCCCATCTTTGGCGAGAACACGCGTGAGAACGGCGACGCTATCACTAGAAGCGGTAACCTCCAGTTCTTCCGCAGTCATTTCGATTTTAAAGCACATTAGTTGTGGATTGGGGCTTTTGGCGCCGATTCCATGACTAGCAAGGAGGAGGGATTTTAAGAATTTATTTTTGTTAATGGTGAAGCGCATGCTGTTTCTCCTGATTGTTTTTTTATTTTTCTTACGGAAGTATTTTATAACAATAATTATTAATTGCGGTGGAAAAGTGGAAAGCTTTTATTTTTTCTTTACCTTTTAGCGAATAGGTTTACTTTAATCTGTCTTTTAGTTCAGCTATCGCTTTCTTCAAATCGGCGTTTTTCTCAACATCTTTTTCCACTTTGGACACACCGTTCATCACAGTCGTGTGGTCCTTACCGCCGAAGTAGGATCCGATTTTCGTTAATGGCATCCCCAACATCGTGCGGATGAGGTACATGGAGATATGTCTAGCCAAGGCGATTTGCGACGTTCTGGAACGGCCGGTCAATTGATGCGGAGAAAGATTGTAATAATCGGCAACGACTCGAACTATCTTATCTTCGTTCAGTTCGGTTTTGTCATCTCCGGAGGCGGCTAAAGATTCGATGGCTTCTTTGGCTATGGGTAGATTGATGTGTTTGCACGGATGGATGTTGACGATATAGAAAAGAAGCCTGTCTAACGCTCCTTCAAGTTCGCGGATGTTTTTCTTAAAGCGATCGGCCAAATAACCGACGACCTCCTCGTCAAAGTCAGTCAAAGTCAAACCTGAGTGCTCCCCACTTTGTTCGATGCGGAGGCGTAAAATCTTCTCTCTTGTTTCCTTTTCGGGGGCGCTAATCGATAAAGGGAGACCTTGGACGAAACGCGATTTCAAACGCTCATCCAATCCGTTTAATTTAGATGGGTGTTGATCGCTCGACAAAACGACTTGCTTGCCGTTGTTGTAGAAATTGTTGTAGATGGAAAAGAATGTTTCTTCTGTGGCTTTTTTGTTGGCTAAGAATTGCACGTCGTCAACCAAGAGGAGGTCGACGGATTCTTTAAACCAATCAACGATGGAATCGGCTCCGCCACTCGTGACGTATTTGATGAATTCGTTTAAAAACTCTTGTGCGTGGATGTATAGGATTCGCAAAGATGGGTTTTTTTCTAACGCGGCGTTCCCAATCGCGTGGAGCAGATGGGTTTTCCCCAAGCCGGAATCCCCGTATATTAAAATCGGATTGAAAAAATGACCGGGGTTTTGCGAGGCCATTAAAGCGGCCTGGAAAGCTTCGCGGTTGGATGGTCCGACGACAAAAGATTTGAATGTATAATTGGGGTTTAAGATGGAGTCGGAAAAATATGCCCTTTTGGCTGGTTTTTTGTTTTGTAGTTTCTTTGCCTCGTCAGGCGAAACGAACGTTATTTCGAAATTGCTTTCCGTCGACGAATGGACGATTTCGGTGACGATTTTCTCGAATTGGGTGGTGATGATGGTGGCGGCCAAAGGGGAATTTACCACCACAATCATGTTGTTATCGCGAATGGAATCAATATAACTGTCGGAAAAAAAGGAATCGAAAACGGTGTTGTCGCCGATCCGATCTTTTATTTTTATGAGGATTCGCCCCCATAAAGCTACTATTTCTGATATCCCGGTTTCCATATTGCGCGCCATAAAAGGATAGCACAATGATATTTATAATAGGAATGTTTTTTGTTTTTTCCACAATTTTGAACCCGAAAAGCGTTTGAAATCACCCCTTACAACGTTTTTGAGAAGTTCTTTTTTGTGGAAAACGTCTGATTGTGTGTGAATAATTGGATTTTTGTGGAAAACACCAAAACACAAAAAACATATCAACATAAACAATTACAAAAAATACGCCATCCAATCGAATAAAAACAAAGTTATAAACAATTTTGTGGAAAAACAAAAACATTATTCCACACAGTGTTTAGATCTTTTTGTCGACCGAAAAAACATAATAGATGAATTTTTGGTTCATTAAGTTTTATTTATTGGGTTTTTCTTTGGTTTTTCCGATGTTTTTCAGTGTGTAAAGAACTGCTTTTTTGTCAATGTATCAACTTCAATAAGAAGGAGACGAGCGCGCGCGAGGCTTTTTTGTGGAAAAACGCTTTCTTCTTTTCGTTGTTTTAAAGTCGCTAAAAAACTATAATCATTCCGCACGCAAGTGAACCTCGGAGGATTTCATCATGAAAAAGACTTACCAACCATCAAAAATCAAACACGCCAACGAAGCGGGATTCCGCAAAAGAATGAAGAGCGCCAATGGGCGCGCTGTTTTGGCTCGTCGTCGCGCCAAAGGCCGCGCCAAGATTGCCGCTTAATTTTCGAATGAAACGGGAAAACCGAATTTTAAAGCATTCGGAATTCAGTCAAATCATTTCCTCATCACCATTCTTAAAAACGACTCACTTCGTGGTTCATTACCGAAAAAACGATAGCGGAAAAATCCGCATCGGGATAAATGTCGGGAAGAAAAACGGCAACGCCGTCACCAGAAACAAGATAAAGCGACAAATTCGCACCTTGGTCAATGAGAGCCTCGATTTCCGAAAGCCGTTTGACATCATCATTCTTGTAAGGTCGTCTTACCTGACCGACAATTACGGCGAAGCAAAGAAGGAAATTTCCGAGCTTTGGGGAAAAATCGCGGAGAAAAACATTGAAAAAGAAAACTAAAATCAAACTGTTTGGACTGTTCGGGGCTCTTTTCGCTTCTTTCGCCCTTTCTGGCTGTGTTGCCAATTTTTGTTCGGATTTGGATAAAGCCAACATCGCTTATCCGTACGAACAAGGCGTCACCGTATATGTCGACGGCAAAGAAAACGTTCCTGAGGAATATCAAAAAGAAGGACTTTGTTTTAATCCTTTGGAAGGGAATTCCGACCTTTGGGCTTATATACCCGTTGATGCGAATGGCGGATTTGCCGCCAAAAAAGCCACTTATTTAAATGGAACGATCATCGCCAACGCTAAAAATAATTCTTATTCGATTCCTTCCTTTGAATATTTCAAAAGAATAGATACCTTCCTTTTAAAAGAGGCGGTCGGAGAAGCTATACTGAACGGCTACGAAGTTACGGTTGAGACGGTTACGGCCGCTGACATAAACCCATTTGACGTTGCTGATTGTGTCGGTAACGAAGATGGGGTAAACATCAATGAGAAAAGCATTCTCCGCAATTTCGGCTATCTTAAATTCGTTACCGAAACAAAGGATGGAGATACCAATAAATACACTTTTGATTTCGGCAATTGGCTCAAATGGAATGAAGCGATCGAAAAAGAAATAGGCGCCTCCAACTGCCCTGGTAGCGATTTTGCTAATTATTACAAATCGGCCATTAACAGCACGGTCAACAATATTCGTTCTTGTATTACCACCCGCGAAGGGAAATATGGGCATTATGGTTCGAGTGGAAACTGGACGGTTTCGATGGAAACCACCACTTGGGGCGATGCTTGGGGCAAAGGCTTATTCGAAGGTTTAATTGTCTATCCGGTCGCCTGGCTTGTCGATTCTTTGTCTTTGGCCATGGATCCGGCTCTTTCGGGCGTTGGGCAAATTTGTGCCCTTATTATAACGACTATAATTGTTCGTTTGGTTTTGGCGCTATTGACCTTCAAAAGCACTAGCGACCAACAAAAAATGCAAGCCTTGCAACCGCAGTTAGCGAAGATCCAAGCGAAATATCCGAATTCTGCTACCAATAACGCTGAGAAAATGCGTTTGTCTCAAGAACAAATGGCTTTGTATAAACGCAACAAAGTCAGCATGTTCAGCACCATAATCGGGCTTGTTATCCAATTCCCAGTCTTTATTTCGGTATGGGGAGCGCTACAAGGGAGCGCCGTGTTGGCTTCCGGCGAAGTTCTTAATCTTCGCTTAAGCGACACCATCCAAAGCGTTCTCTTTAACACTTCGGGAACGTGGTATTTAAATACGACTGGCTGGTGGACGGCTTTGATTCTCTTTATCGTGATGGCCGTTTTACAATTTTTGGCGATGAAATTGCCGCAATGGATAACGAAAGCGAAAACCAAAAACCAAGCGCGTTTGACCGCCAATCCAACCGCCGATAAAAATGCCAAGACGATGAAATACGTTTCGTATGGTATGTTGATTTTCACTATTTTCTTGGGTTTTGCCTTACCTGCTGCCATGGGTGTTTATTGGGCTATTGGCGCCTTGCTATCGATGGCTCAAACAGCCATTGTGCAAGCCATCATCTCCAAAAAAATGGGAAAGAAAGTTCGTAAATAACAGCCGTTTCTAATTTAAGAGGTATTAAATATGAAAGAATTCAGAGAGAAAACGATCGAAGACGCGTTGAAAAAAGCATCGGAAGAATTCTCCTTGCCAATTGAGAACTTGATTTACAAAGTCGTCGATGAGAAGAAAGGAATCTTCCATAAGGAAGTCGCGATCGAGGTTTACGAGGAATCGGATGCTGTTGAATATGCTCAAGAATATTTAAAAACGTCAATTGGTGAACTTGGCATCGAAATAACCACAGAAGCTCATATCGAAGAAGATATCATTCATGTTTCAATCAATTCCCAAAGGAATCCTGTTTTGATTGGCAAAGGAGGAAAAACGCTCCAAGCCTTTAATGAACTGGTCCGTTTGGCCGTTAGCAACAAATTCCACCACCGTTATCGCATTCTTTTAGATGTTGGCGGATACAAAGAAGATAAATATGGCCGTTTGGCTTATGTAGCCAGAAGGAACGCCAACGATGTTTTGAGAAACCGCGTCGACGTTAAATTAGAACCAATGACACCCGACGAGAGACGAATCATTCATAACACTTTGTCTGATTTCGACGAACACATCAAAACCGAATCGGTTGGCGAAGGGCCTTCGCGCGCAGTCGTCATAAAATACGTCGACTAATATTAACAACCTTAATTTAATGGCGGGAAAACCCCGCCTTTTCTTTAATTAATCATTCCTTTCTTTTAAAATACAAAAGAGGAAATAAAATGGAGAAACGAACCAGAATGAGCGTCATATTGACGGAGATAGTGTCGATTGTTTTTATTGTTATCGGCATCTCCATCAGCGTCAAGCAAAGCGGCATCGCCCCTTCATTCCTTTCTTTTTCATGTTTTAATGGCGCGATATCTTTAATTGCATCGATGGTTGTCATTTTGTGTTTCTTTTTTCAAAAAACGAAAAAACCATCGCCAATCTGGCTTATTTTGCTTAAGTTTGTTTCTTTGTGCGGTTCCGTCGCCGCTCTTTTGGTTTCTTTTTCCCTCTCTTATCCGATTTATGACTTGTCGAATGATTCCTGGAAAGAATTTGTTCTCGATGGAAGCTTTTATTTATCGTTATTTTTGCCGCTGATGTCATTTTTATCTTTCGCCCTTTTACAAAAAGAAAGAAAACATTCTGTCTTTCTTTGGGGTTTGCTCGCCATAACGTTGCCGAGCCTATATGCCCTAACCATCTCTGCTCTCTATTTTTCCGGCGTTGACTTTAATACCTTGCTGTCAACCGCAACAAAATCATATCTCTTCCCTTCTTTTGTTGCTGGCAATCGGGAAATACTTTATTTACCTTATGCGTCGTTTGCTCTGATCATCATTTATTTGATTGGTGTTTTGCTTGCGCTTCTCATTAAGAAAGAACCATCAAAAAAAGAAGATTGTAACGCAACCGATGATTGCCTTAAACCGAGCGAAATTGGGTTTGCCGAATTGCGCGAAAAACACGAAAATCAATGCGAAACCCCAACGGAAAACGAAAATCCTACGTTAGAAAATAGCGATAAAGACGAAATCGAAGAAAGCCAGTCGAAAAACATAAATGCCCCTAAGACGAAGGGTTATGCTGGCGGCCCTCGCGTTTATCACGTTTCCAAACAATCCAATAGCGGTCTTTGGCAAGTGAAATTGGCAAGCGGCAAAAAACCCATTAAATTATTCAAGACGCAAGCGGAGGCGATTGGGTTTGCTAAACAACTATCTAAAACCCAGCGTGGCTCCATTCGTGTCCACTCCAAAAAAGGAACCATTAGAAAGGAATAATTATGTCAGAGACAATCGTTGCTTTGGCGACGCCGCCTTTCAAGAGCGCTTTGGCCATCATTCGTATGAGCGGACCTTCCTCTTTTGAATACATCAAAAAATGCTTCTCTAAGCCGCAATCGATAGACGGAAGCAGAAAAATGGTTTTTGGCGAAGTTCTAAACGAAAAAGAAACGATAGATCAAGTGATGCTTTTTTTGTATCCGGCGAATGCGTCGATGACCGGTGAGAATGTCGTTGAAATATCATGCCACGGCTCCCTTTTGATCATCAAAGAGATAATCTCTGTTTTGTTGGGGTTGGGGGCCAGGTATGCTAAAAACGGAGAATTCACCGAGCGAGCGTTTTTATCTGGTAAAATGGATTTGATTCAATGCGAGGCTGTTAATGAACTCATTGATGCCACTTCTCTCGAAGGGAAAAAATTGGCTCTTCTTTCGTTGAAGGGTGAAGCTTCCTCTCTTTTGTATCCGCTTAAAGAGAAGCTTTCCGACATTCTTTCCATGATTGAAGTCAATATCGACTATCCGGAATACGAAGACATTGAGGTGATGACGAACCAAAGAATTGTCGAAGAATGTCGGAAAATGAGGAAAGAGATATCTTTATTGATAAAAGGTGGAGAACAGGGAAGGATTATCAAGGAAGGGGTCAAAATAGCCATCGTTGGGGAACCTAATGTCGGAAAATCTTCTTTGTTAAACGCTTTGATTGACGAAGACAAAGCCATTGTTACCTCAATACCAGGAACAACAAGAGATTTAGTCGAAGGAACCTTCTATCTTGATGGCGTCCTTTTTATCGTTCTCGATACGGCTGGGATTCGCGAGACGTCCGATGAAGTGGAGAAAATCGGTGTGGAACGCAGCAAAAAAGCCATCGAGGAAGCCGATATCGTCGTTTTGGTGGAGGACGCTAGCGAGCCAAAAATACCTAGCGACATCGCACATCAAATTAATGGTAAAAGAGTGATTGAGGCGCTAAATAAAACCGATTTATTAAAAGCAAACAAAAAGAAAAGCGTAGGAATATATGTTTCGGCGCTAAACAAAGATATTGGATCTTTAAAGGCAGCCCTAATTAAGGAAGTTGGTCTCGATCCATCGGCTTTCCGAAGCTCTTCCTTATCCAATGCGCGCCAACTTGGGATATTAAGGCAAACCGATGAATTGCTTGCAAACGCCGTTAAAGAGGCTGAAGAAGGCGTTTCTAACGACCTCATCAGCGTTTCTATACATAAAGCCCTCAATCAAATAAAAGAACTTTTAGGCGAGGAACCTTCACAGGATTTAACGAAAGAAATCTTCGCCCGTTTTTGCATAGGTAAATAAAGATGTTTGATTCTCATTGTCATATTAACGACGACATTTTGTTCGATAGGCGAAAAGAGGTTATCGAAAACGCCCTTTCGTGCGGTGTAAAAGGTTTTTTGTGTGTTGGATGGGATATTGAAAGTTCTAAAAAATCGCTGCAAATCGCCAGCGAATTCGAAAATGTTTATGCCGCCGTAGGTATTCATCCAGAGAATGTTGATGGTTATGAAATAGAGGATCTTGAAGAAATAAAATCGCTAGCGAAAGACCCTAAGGTCGTGGCGATTGGCGAAATCGGGCTGGATTACCATTGGAGAAAAGATAACAAGGACAAGCAAAAGCTATTTTTCGCCAAACAAATTGAATTGGCCAATATATTATCGTTGCCGATTACCATTCACGCTCGCGATGCGATTGAAGATACATATGATCTCCTTTCTCAAAACGAAATCAAAAACGGCTTCTCCCTTCATTGTTTTTCGGGTTCGGCGGAGATGCTTAAGAAATTTTCTTCGCGTTTTGATTGTTATTTCGGCTTTGATGGTCCCGTTACGTATAAGAACGCCACGACCCCGAAAACGTGTGCCTCGATTTGCCCCATTAATCGGATTTTATTAGAAACAGACTGTCCTTACCTTCCGCCCGTTCCTTATCGCGGCAAAACAAATGAGCCTAAATATTTACGAGAAATAGCTGAGGAAATCGCCGATTTGCGCCACATTGACGTTTCCAAAGCGATCGCTGTTACAAATGACAACGCTAGAAATTTGTTTCATGTGGAACTATAAAATGAAAAAACTTGATGCCGTATTGGTGGTCGAAGGCAAGATGGATAGGGATTTAATCTCTAGTTTTATCGATTGTGATATTGTTACGACAAATGGTTCCGCTGTTTCACGTGAAACTATAGAATTGGTTCGAGAATTAAAGAAAAAAGGACGAGTTATCGTTTTCACTGATCCTGATGCGCCCGGAAAAAGAATCAGAGACATTCTCAATAACGAGATAGAAGGCCTGGAAAACGCTTTTGTACCGAAAGAAAAGGCAATAAAAGGCCGTAAAGTCGGCGTGGCCGAATGTTCAAAGGAAACCATATTGGAGGCCCTTGAGCATTCATTTGCTAACCTCCCCTCTTCTACCTCTACTTCCTCGCCGCTAGCCTTTGCCGATTTATATGATTTGGGGTTGGCGGGAGGCGCCGATTCCTCTTTCAGAAGGAAGAAACTTCAAAAAAGGTTTCATTTAGGAGAATGCAATGCGAAAACTTTTTTGAAGAGATGCAACATGTTGGGGCTTGGCAAAAAGGATTTAGAGGAGGTCATCAATGATTAACGAAGAGAGATATTTCGAGAAAATAAAAGAATATCGTTTGTTGGCGCAGCACGACATCGGTCAGAATTTCCTTATAGATCCTTTGATATGCGGTAAAATCGTGGATTTGGCGATGTTGGGGGGAGACGATTACGCTTTGGAGATAGGCCCGGGAGCCGGTTCTTTGTCTTATTTTATCGCTCAAAAGCCATCAAGAAGCGACTTGCTTGATATTGATGAACGGATGACCGCCAAGCTAAGCACCGATTTTGAGGGGGCGAGCAATGTGCGCATACTGAAGGGGAACGCCCTTAAATGGGATTTAACGCCTTACACAAAAATAATTGGGAACTTACCTTATTACATAACTTCGTCCCTTTTAGAAGCGGTCCTTTTAAAAGCTACGAATCTCAAAAAAGGCGTTTTTATGGTTCAAAAAGAAGCTTTTGCTAGGATAACCTCTAAAAACAAAGAGAAGAATTATGGGCCGCTCCCCCTACTATTAGCATATCGAGGGGTCGCCAAGAAGGAATTTGGCGTTTCACGAGGTGCGTTTGCACCATCACCAAACGTCGATTCCGTCGTTTTCTCCGTTGATATCGATCAAAGCAGTGACATTTTGTTTGCTCAAAAATTATATAAGGTTACAAACGCGCTGTTTTTGCACAGGCGAAAAACCATATTGAACAACCTCGCTTCATTTTTGTCTGATGCCAGCAAAGCTAAAGACTTCCTCGCTTTCTTAGGCATTAATCAGCAATGCAGGCCAGAAGAGTTATTGTTAGATGATTACATTTCGATAACGAGAGCAATATATTTTGAAAGGAGATAATCGGCGATTTGTGGATGAAAAAGCGTTTTTCCTCTTTGTTTGCCTTGATTTTGCCTTTCTCTTCTATACAATCGTTGCTTGTCCATTGCTATGTGGTTTTTTAAAAGGCGTTCCCTGGTTCTTAAGTCGAATTCAAAAATAAACGTTTCTTTACGGGTGCTTAACCGAAAAGAGGATTCCTATCACAATTTAGAGATGGTCATTTTGCCTTTGGCACTTCACGACATCATAGAGATGTCTTTGGATCTCCATAGCGAAGATACCTTCATAACGTGTGATGATATCGGTCTTTCTAATATGCACCATAATTTATGCACCAAAGCTGTCGATGCGATGCGTAAAGAATTTGGTTTCAAAGAGAATTTCCATATTGCCATCCATAAAGAGATACCTTTTGCTGCCGGGTTAGGCGGCGGTTCGTCGAACGCCGCGGCTGTGATGCGCGGAGTCGTTTCTCTTCTTGGTATAAAAACCGACGAGGAAACGCTTAATAGAATCGGTCTATCGATTGGCGCCGATGTGCCGTTTTTCCTCCAAGGCAAACCGGCGCTTGCGGAGGGCATAGGCGAAAATTTGACCCCTATAACCGTTAAAGAGCCTTATTGGTGCCTTGTTGTTAAACCCAAAAAAGGGCTTAGCACGAAAGCAGTCTTCGAAATCTGCGATTCTTTTGAAAGAACGTCCATTGATACGAAGGGCGTAATTACCGCTTTAGCAAGCGGGGACGATGGCTTGTTGGCTAAATCGATCGGCAATGATTTATATGAGCCAGCCGCCTCTCTTTTGCCGGACGTGAAAGAGATCGTGAATAGGCTTATAGAAGTTGGACTGCCTCTTTCTTCTATGACCGGAAGCGGCTCTTCTTGCTTTGCGTTAAGCCACGACTTAAAAAAACTTAAAGATGTGGCCCGCCGCTTTGCTGACGAAGGTCTTTTCGCCGCCGTTACTAAAACAATTATTTAAAGGAGTATAATCTCCTCGTATTTATAAGGAGTTTTTATGAAACGCTACGCAATTATTTTAGCCGCTGGCAAAGGCTCGCGAATGAAGAGCAAAAGAGATGATATTTCTAAGGTGTCCATGCCGATTCTCGGTGTGCCAGTTATCAAATATATTTTGGACGCTTTAAAACCAATCAATTGTGAAAAAACCATCTCCGTACTTGGCTTTGGTGGTCAAAGTAGCGAAAAGATAGTCAAAGGCGAAAGCGATATAGTGTGGCAAAAAGAACAAAAAGGCTCTGGACACGCCGTTATGATGGCTGCTCCATTACTAGAAGGGTTAGATGGTGAAACAATCGTTTGCTGCGGTGATACGCCTCTTCTTAAGAGCGAGACGTTAGAAAAAATGTTCTTGTTTCATGAAGAAAGCGGTTCCGATTTGACTGTTATGTCCTTTATTCCCGAGAACCCCTTTGGTTATGGAAGAATTGTAAAGGACAGCGAAGGGCGATTTTTAAGGATCGTAGAACAAAAAGATGCCAACGAGGAAGAACAAAGAATTCAAGAAGTCAATGCAGGCGTATATATTTTTAACAATAAAGCGCTTTTTGAGAGTTTGAAGAAGATTACGACCAAAAATGCAGCTGGCGAATATTATTTGACCGACGTTATAGATATCTTCGTTAGAGGCGGCCTTAAAGCGTTCTCCTTTATAGCGGATGACCCCAGCGAGACAATGGGCATTAACGATCGTGTTCAGTTATCTATAGCCAGCAAAACCTTGCAACATAGAATCAACAAAAAATGGATGCTTAGCGGCGTTTCCATTGACGACCCAGATAACACATACATTTCCCCGTATTGCCAAATTGGCGCGGACACGATTATTCACCCAAACACCTACTTGTATGGATCGACAGAGGTTGGAGAAAACGCTGAATTGGGCCCCAATTTATACTTAGAAGATGCCGAAATTATCGCAAATGCGCGGGTGCGCGCCGGAGAATACATTAAAGAAACGGTTGAATAAACCCTCGAATCAATAACGTTAGAGGCGGCTTAGGCCGTCTTTTTTAATCCTTTTTGAAGCAAATTAGACATCTAATTTCATAGAATACAAAAAAAAGAGCCATCTTTCATCTTGTTTCATCAAGTAAAATTCGGCGCTTTGTCGTTTTTAGACAATACCTTTGGTAAAAATGTTTTCAATGAATAACGGAATATTTTCAGATATTTTTATTAGCACTTAATAATATAGAGTGCTAGAAAACATTCATTTTTAGCATATATACTAGTAACGCTTTTTGCGTTATAATTGCGTTACAAGAAAAAACGAAGAAATGAAAAAAGAATCGAAAACAACTTTGAATCTAAGAATTGATTCCGAGCTAAAAAATGAAGCGGAAAAAGTGATTGAAGAGATTGGCCTATCAACATCAGCCGCAATAGTCCTTTTCTTTAAAGCCTTGGTTAGGTGCGAAGGATTGCCGTTTGAAGTGAAAGCGAAAAAACAAAAAGAAAAAGAAACCCCAAAAGTTTCCGTTAAAAAGCAGACTTCAAATAATAGATTGACAAAAAAATCTAAGAAAAAAACAGTTGCCCGTTCCAAAGAAGATTCGTTATTGAAGGCGATTGAAAATCTATAATCGCTTAATTTTAGAATCCAATACAAACCCGTTTTTGCTCAAAGCGATGAAAAATCGACGTCTAGAACGTGCCGCCGTTGAACGAAAAAATTTTCCTCATATAAATTCTCGTTTTCGCCGTTCATCGTGGTATATGCCCCTTTTATGAGCCTACAAAAAAGCGCCCCTTTTCGGGGCGCCCAATAAAGCGGCTAAATTAAGCGGCTATATTTATTTTTTGCAGCAGCAGCACTTTTCCTTTTCGTTAAGGATATTGGCTTGTGCAGCGGCAAGACGAGCGAGAGGCACACGGAATGGTGAGCAGCTCACGTAATCGAGTCCAACTTTATCGTAGAAGTGAATGGACGCTGGATCACCGCCGGTTTCGCCGCAGACACCAATGGTGATGTCTTTCTTGGTGGCACGGCCGCGTTCAACGGCAATCTTCACGAGTTCGCCGACACCGTCAACGTCAACGGTCTGGAACGGATCGAATTCGTAGATCTTCTTTTCGTAATAATAAGGGAGGAATTGTCCAGAATCGTCACGGCTGAAGCCCATGGTAAGCTGCGTGAGGTCGTTGGTGCCGAAGCTGAAGAATTCGGCTTCGTTGGCCAAATTGCCAGCTTGTAAGCAGCCTCTTGGGATTTCGATCATCGTACCGACGTGGTAGTGGAGCTTGTGGCCCGCTTTTGCCATCTCGCCTTCGACGGCTTCAACGACGACTTGCTTGGCGAAATGGAGTTCCTTTTGCTCGCCGGTAAGAGGAATCATGATTTCAGGTTCGACATCTTTGCCGAGATCCTTGCTGGCTTTTAAAGCGGCTTGGATGATGGCGGTAGCCTGCATGCGGTAGATTTCTGGGTAAGCGACGCAAAGACGGACGCCACGGAAGCCCATCATTGGGTTGGCTTGGTGGAGTTGGTTGATGCGGTCACGAACCTTTTGCTCGCTGACGCCGAGTTTTTCGGCGATGTCTTTGATCTTATCGTCTTCGTGGATATCTGGTAAGAATTCGTGGAGTGGGGGGTCGAGTAGACGGATATTGACCTTATAGTCGGGGCAAGACATATACATCTTGTAGAAGTCTTCTACTTGATATGGTCTTAAACGTTCCAAAGCGGCCTCACGTTGTTCGGGGGTGTCGCTTAGAATCATCGAACGCATATTGAGGATTCTGTCGTCGGCAAAGAACATGCGCTCAGTACGGCAAAGACCGATGCCTTCAGCTCCAAATTTGGCAGCATTTTCGGCATCAAGCGGAGTGTTGCAGTTAGCGCGGATGGCTAAACGACGATATTTGTCGGCCCATTCCATCATACGGCCGAAGTTTCCGCCGAGATCGGCTTCCTTCGTTTTGATGGCACCTTCATAGACGTTGCCAGTGTTGCCATCGACGGAAACGACGTCTTTTTCGGTATAGACCTTACCGTTGATGGTCATGGTCTTGGCTTCTTCGTTGATGATGGCTCCGGTGCAACCGGCGGTGCAGCATTTACCCATGGAACGAGCGACGACGGCGGCGTGAGAGGTCATACCACCGCGAGCGGTGATGATGGCTTCCGCATTAACCATGCCAATGATGTCTTCAGGCGAGGTTTCGCTACGAGCCAACACGACTTTGCGCCCGGCATCCTTTTCGGCTTTAGCTTCTTCGGCCGTGAAGACAAGGTGTCCGGTTCCGGCGCCAGGAGAAGCTGGCAAACCAGTGATGATTGGGGTGTGTTTTTTAAGATCTTCGGGATCGAAGGTGGGGTGGAGAAGGTCATTAAGGGCTTTTGGCTCAACGCGCAAAGTGGCTTCCTTCTCGTCGATAAGGCCTTCATCGACTAAGTCGCAGGCAATCTTCAAAGCGGCAGCGGCGGTGCGCTTGCCATTACGGGTCTGTAAGAAATAAAGTTTGCCTTTTTCGACGGTGTATTCCATATCTTGCATATCACGGAAATATTTTTCCATGCGCTCGATGGTGGCAACGAATTGCTCATAGACATCCGGCATACGTTTCTTCAATTCATCAATGTGAAGAGGGGTGCGGACGCCAGCAACGACGTCTTCGCCTTGGGCGTTAGGAAGGAATTCGGCGTAGATTTTCTTTTCGCCAGTCGAAGGGTTGCGAGAGAAGGCGACGCCAGTGCCGCAATCTTCGCCCATGTTTCCAAAGACCATCGTTTGCACATTGACGGCGGTTCCCCAAGAATAAGGGATGCCATTCATTTGACGATAGACGTTGGCGCGTGGGTTGTCCCAGCTGCGGAAAACAGCAGCGATGGCTTCTTTTAATTGAAGATACGGATCGGAAGGGAAGTCCTCGCCGAAGACTTTCTTGTAATAGGCTTTATAGCTGGCCACCAAATCTTTGAGTTGTTCGGTCGTGACTTCGGTATCTAGCTTATAGCCATTCTTCTCTTTGAGTTCATCAAGCATTTTGTCCATCTCGGTTCTTGGATGGCCTTTAGCGATGTTGGTGAACATGAGGATGAAGCGGCGATAGCTGTCATAAGCAAAGCGCGGGTTGTTGGTGGCTTTTGCCATTGCTTCGACGGTAACGTCATTCAAACCGAGGTTGAGGATGGTATCCATCATGCCCGGCATGGATTGGCGAGCGCCTGAACGAACGGAAACAAGAAGCGGCATTCCATTTCCGCCAAATTCCTTGTTGTCGATCTTTTCGATTTCGTGAAGATGTTTCACGACATCCTCCCATACGTAATCTGGGATTTGTTTGCCAGAATCGTAATAGAGGTTGCACGCTTCGGTGGTGACTGTGAAGCCGGCGGGAATGTTGATGCCAGCAGCGGTCATCTCAGCAAGACCAAAGCCTTTTCCTCCAAGAATCTCTTTTCCGACTTTAAATTCGTGAGCTTCTTTGAAGGAGTAAACGTATTTTTTGTCTGCCATGTTGTCCTCCTAATGACAATGTAGAGCACTGAACCAAGTGCCTGACGGTAGAAACTATAACACAACCATCTTCTTCAAAGAAGAAAAAGCTGTAGGGTGCTTATGGCAAGGAAAAGATCGTACAATGTCCGAATAAAACGGAATTGCTTCTTGTGTGCTACGCGCTGTTTTTCAATCGGTTTCTAGCGTGATAAAATTGCGGGGTTAGAAGAGGTAGCAAGATGTCTAAATCGTTAATTATGACTATGGATTTTGGCACCCAAAGTGTTCGTGTTTCCGTTTGGGACGAACAAGGAACGGTGTTGGCGATGGAAAAGGAAAAATATGATCCGCCTTATTTTTCCACGCTTCCGAATTATGCCGAGCAAAACCCATCGTTGTATTACGATTGCTTGACTAAATGTACTCAAAAAATCGCAAAAAACCACGCAGATCTCATTCCGAATATCTCCGGTATAAGCTTAACCTGCTTTCGCGATAGTGCCGTTTTGCTAGATAAAGAACGCAATGTTATAAGGCCAATGATTCTTTGGCTCGACCAAAGGATGGCGGAATGTAAAAAGCCATTGCCATTGCTTTCGCGCGTGGCTTTTGCTCTCGTGGGCATGACTAACACCATCAATTTCAATCGCAAGCGGTGCGTTGCCAATTGGATTATTGAAAACGAGCCGGAAAATTGGCAAAGGGTAGACAAATATATCCCCGTATCGACCTATTTTATTTGGCGATTAACCGGCAAGCTGGTTGATAGCTCTTCTAATTGCGCCGGCCACTATCCGATCGATTTCAAAAAGAAGCAGTGGTATAAGAATCCCGAAAAACACCTTAAAGGTCAAATATTTAGCATCAAAAGAAGCATGTTACCGGAAATCGTTTCCGAAGGTGCCATTTTGGGTGAGATAAGCGAGGAAGCCAGTCAAGCGACGGGTTTGCCAAAAGGGATAAAACTTTATGCGTCAGGCAGCGATAAGTCTTGCGAAACATTAGGCTTGGGGGTGATTGATGACCGAGTTGCCGCGGTAAGTTATGGCACCGCTTCAAGCATTGAAACAACGCGAAATAAATACACCGAATCAGAGACATTTTTGCCTGGCTACCCATCATGCGTTCCGGGGTATTACAACATGGATATTCAAATATATCGTGGTTACTGGATGATCAATTGGTTTTTGAAGGAATTTGGCGGGCAAAACATTACTGATCTTATTACAGCCGATGCCTCGGCTGATAGTTTCAATCAAAAGCTTAATTCCGTTCCTGCAGGATGCGACGGTTTGGTTTTGCAACCATATTGGGGTCCTGGATTGTCGCGCCCGTTAGCGAAGGGCGCCATTATCGGTTTTAGCGACTCCATCACCCAGGAGCATTTCTATCGCGCCATCATCGAGGGTATCGCATATGCCTTGAGAGAGGGGTTAGAACACTTCGAAAGAAAGATTCATCATCGTATTGATTCTGTTCGGGTGTCGGGTGGCGGTTCGCAAAGCGATCAAATCTGCCAAATCACTGCCGACATTTTTGGCCGTCCCGTTTCGCGTGTTCAGACTAGCGAGACTTCGAGTTTGGGCGCGGCGATATCTGGTTTCATGGCCATCGGCGTTTATTCGTCGACGAAGGAAGCGGTGGCTCATATGGTCAGCGTAAAAGATACCTTCCATCCCAATCCGGAAATCCACGAAAAATACAATTATCTATATCAAAACGCCTACCGATTGATGTATCCGCGTTTAAAAGGAATTTATTCGAACATCAAGGAATTTGGTCGCAAAGAAGAAAAAGAAAGATTGAAGGCTCATCGCCAAAAGAAATTATTTAGACGATGATTTCACGCCGAGTGACGGCAACAAGAATTCGGTGTTCACAATCTTAAAATTTGTTAAACCAACGCACAAACGATGCATTGTGGCGCCGATGGCCGTCTCGATTATAAAAGAGGATAAGTCGGCGGGGTCACCGGAGGTGATATCGCCGTCGTCATAAGCTTTTTTGACTAGCGCGAAGATTAATTTATGAAGATCATCGCCCATTAACGGCTCGTTCTTTTTGGAAGTGGTCATCGGTCGGAACAAATCTAGATTCAAATACAAAACGGCTTCTTCGGTGTCATGCAAGCGAGCGGCGACATATTGGAAAAGTTTCTTCAGTCCCTCGTATCCGCCGATTTCCTTTATTTCTTTGACGGGGCACTCCCATTCGGGGTGTTTGTCGTGGCGTTCTTTCATAAGGGCGTTATAGACGCCTTCTTTGGACTGGAAATAGTGATAAAAAAGGCCATGCGAGCAATTGCACGCGGATGCAATGTCGTCGATTGTTAGGGAATCGAAGGAAAGGGCGCAAAATAAACGAAGGCTCTTTCGTAAAATCTTCGCTCTTCTTTTTTCGCGCAAGGCTGCGCTTTGTTCAGCTGTTCTTGGCATATGGTTCGCCTCGTTAATAAAATGCTATTGGTCGCTTTCGATTGTGTTTGCGGCTGCACAATTATCTTCTTTGTTGAGTTTTTTGGAAAGTAGAAAACACACGGAGAACGCTAAAACTAACAAAATCGGAGCCAATATCCATTCCCAAACCTCGGTTATTTGGTAAACGAAGATGGTTCCGTTTGAGCCGATTACCATTTCTTGGTTTATGAACATAGAGATGATGGAACCATAAACAAAACCGATGACGACATCAAAGGTTACATCGTGATGTTTTTCTAACAAAGACTTCATTGCCTTGCTAGTCAAAATGAAGCCGGCAATGATTCCGATGAGCAACGAGAAGAAGATGCCGACGCCGCTTCCGATCCTTTCGTGAAGATGGAACAACGATCGATCGCCGATGAAGGTGTTAAGAATCGGGTTATATAAGCCAAAGATGAAGAGAATCATGGCGCCAGAGATTCCAGGGACAATACAAGCGGCCGCAGCGATGAAGCCAGCTACGAAAACAAGGACATATATCCACCAAACGCCCGCTTCAAAAGAAGATTCCAAATCAAAATTCCAAAAGATTTTTGATAGGGCGCTAAGAACGCCTATAGCCGCGGCGAAAATACCGGCTGAAACCATGATTAAAAGGGGTTTTGCAGTCTTTTTTTGATTTTTTACTTGGTTAGTAATTAAAGGCATGAAGCCTAATATTACGCCGGCGAAGAGGGAGACGATGGCTACGGGCGCATAATGGAAACCATAACGGACCCCGATGGTAATGGCTAAAGCGCTAATGACGGCTCCAATGCCAAGGGGTAACAATGAGCAGAAGCTTGTCTTGAAATCCTTGAACAAGTTGGCGATGCCATCGATCAGCCTTTCATAAATCTTTACGATAAGCCCCATCGTGCCGGCACTGACACCGGGTATCATGCCTAAACCGAGCGAGGCGCCTTTTAAAACGTCTAACAACCATTTTTTAATTTTCATATCAACCATAATAGCCTATCGGCACTGATAAGTGGTAGACTTCCTTCATATGAAAACACTAGTCCTTTATTATTCGAAGACAGGCAACACCAAAAGGTATGCCGAAGATCTAGCGAAAGCCGTTGATGCTGACGTTTTTCCTTTGAAGAAGATTAAACCTAAGAAATGGTTGGAATACGATACCATCGTTTTTGGCGGTTGGATTATGGGCGGGACCATTCAAGGATTGGACCGTTTTTTACAAGAATGGGATTCCATATCGGAGAAAAACGTCATAGTTTTCGCTGATGGCATGGGAATACCTGATCCAGATACGCGTCGTAAATTGATTGAGCAAAACGTTTTGGATATTTATCACATCCGTTTTTATCAGTTGCGCGGTTCTTTCGATTTTGCCAAATTGCGCTTCCCTTATAACCTTTTATTGAATTCATCGCTAGGAGCAATGAAAAAGGATTCGGCGCAAGAAACCACGGCTCTCGCCATCGAGGAACTCAAAGAACATCCGTTAGAATATTATGACCATGAGAAAATGGATCGTATGATTTCGGTCATCCGCTCCTTGGCGATTGAGGTTCCTTTTAAAGAAAAGCAATGAAATTGTTTGTTGGCTTGGGCAATCCAGGAAAAGAATACGAAAACACTAGACACAATATGGGTTTCATGTGTGTCGATCGTTTCATGGATATGGCGGGAGGCGTTTTCGACCGAACCGATTTTAAGGGAATATATGGGGTGATTAAGAACCCCGGTTTTTCCGAATCAATCGTGGTTTTGAAACCCCAGACGTTCATGAATCTTTCTGGCGAAAGCGTCCGCGCTTTGGTTAATTTTTATAAAATTGATGTCGATGATATCGTGGTCGTTTATGACGAAATGGCTTTGGCTCCTGGGCAAATAAGGCTTCGCCCCAAAGGCTCTAGCGGCGGTCATAAAGGCATCCAAAGTATCATGAATAACCTTGCGACGGACGAGGTAAAACGTCTTCGGATCGGTATTGGCGAGCCGCCTGGCAAAGATGCGGTTAGTTATGTGCTCGGTAAGCCCTCAAAAGAAGATAGCGAATCAATTGATTTAGCTCTCTCCACTGGAGCCAAGGCTCTTCGAGATATCGCCATGCACGGTTTTGAATATGCGATGAATTTCTATAATGGGAAAAATAAGTAACGCCGATAATCTTTTTGCTGCTTTAAAGACCCTCGATTTATCTTCGGTAGTCGATAACAAAAATAAACATCTCGTGGTCGATAGTGAGATTGGTTCCGCTCTTTTTGCTGCTAATTATTATCAAGAGAAGAAAGCGTCTTTTGCCGTTATCGCCAGCAATTTGTATAGTGCCCAAAACATTTATGAGGCCCTTTTGGATTTTGTTAATGAGGATGAGCTCGCCTTCTTCCCCGCCGACGAATTGTTGCGGGCCGAAGTTTTATCCTCTTCAAAAGAGCTAATGAGCCAACGTCTATATGCTATGGGGCAACTTCGAAATAAAGGCAATCACATTTTGATTACTCACCCCGCGGCTTTGCTTAGATACCTTCCCGACCCTCAATATTTCGATAGGCATGTGCTTCATATACAAAAGGGCTCCTCTTTTGATTTGGGCGATTTGAGGAAACGCCTTTTGGAGATGGGGTATCGACGCGTTAATAAAGTTGATCAATCGCTGCAGTTTGCCATCAGGGGTGACATATTGGACGTTTTTTCCGTCAATCTTCTTTCGCCCGTGCGCATTGAATTTTTCGGTGACGAAGTCGAAAGCGTGAAATATTTTGATGTGGCCACACAATCTTCAGTCAAAGACATCGAGGAAGTTGATATTTTGCCCGCTTCAGATTTGCTTCTTTCCGAAGACGAGAAAAGGCGACTGAAAGATATCGTCACACGAAAAATTGATGAAGACATAACTAAATTAAATACCGAGGAAAAAGAAAAATTATTGGCTAATGTAGGCGGCGATTTGGATGATATCGAAAGCGGCAATTATCACAATTCACTTTATAAATACATGGGATTTGCTAAGGAAAACGCGATTTCTATTCTGGATTATTTTGATTGTCAATTCGCGTTTGTTCCCGATAAAGACGCATTTGACGCCAACGCCGATTCTCTTATGGAAGAGGCCGGAAGCTATTTGCGTGAATTGCATTCCTCATTGCTAGCGCCATCCGGATTAAATGAATACATACCGCTTTCTAGAATATTTAAAAAGCAAAAAAGAATTTGCTTTGCTTCTAAGTTTTCTAAGGATCCGAACGATCTCTTTTTTCGTGTCCGTCCTATCGTGAGGGCAGGGAATGGCATCGCCGCTATCACGCCGACGATTGAAAGCTATCTTCGAAGTGGCGATAAGGTTCTTATTGCCCTTAATGACGAGCACAAAAGAAATACGGTGTCTGGGTTCTTGAAGGAGGCCAAGCTTTCTTTCGAAGAAAATGATGGCTGGCTATTGCCCTCGAACGATCTTTCTCTTAATAAGACGTCTCTTTCGTCGGGATTTGAAATACCAGAGCTTCATTTGGCTTGTTTGGGAGAGGGCGATTTGTTTGGTTCCTCTGTGGCGGCTACGCGTTTCTCCGCAAGATTTAAAAACGCCACGATTTTGAAAAGTTATGAAGATTTGCGAGCCGGTGATTTCGTTGTCCACGAATATAACGGCATAGGCCGTTTTATTGAGGTAACGACCTTGGAAGATGGCGACATCCATCGCGATTATTTAAAGATCGAATACGCCGATAACGAAATTCTCTACATTCCATTAGAGCAATTCCGTTTGGTTCGTAAATATAGTGCTAGAGAAGGGGCCTCGCCGCGCTTATCGCATTTATTTACGGGCGAATGGGAGAAAAAGAAGGCGAAGATTAAAGCCAAAATTAACAAATTGGCCGACCGACTAATCGCGTTATATGGAAACCGAGCGCAAACGCAGGGATTTGCCTTTCCTAAAGACGATGAACTACAAGCGCGTTTCGAAGCGGAATTCCCGTACGCTTTGACGCCTGATCAAGCCAAGGCGGTTAAAGAGATCAAGGAAGATATGGAAAAACCGGTGATCATGGACCGATTAGTTTGCGGTGATGTCGGTTTTGGCAAAACGGAAGTGGCCTTTAGGGCGGCCTTTAAAGCGATATGCGCCGGCAAACAGGTTGCCTTCTTATGTCCAACGACTCTCTTGGCCAGACAGCATTATTCCGTGGCCATTGAGCGTTTCGCTTCTTTTGGGGTGAGGATTGCTGTTTTATCGCGCCTAGTTCCTGAAAAAAAGCAGAAGGCCGATATTGAGGCGTTAGCCAAAGGCGAAATCGATTTGATTATCGGTACGCACCGCCTTTTATCGAAAGACGTCAAATATAAAAACCTCGGTCTTTTGATCGTCGACGAAGAACAGCGTTTTGGCGTTGAACAAAAAGAAAAAATCAAAGAAATCAAGCAAAACGTGGATGTTTTGACTTTAAGTGCCACTCCGATACCT
This sequence comes from Bacteroidaceae bacterium, assembly GCA_963624045.1. Taxonomy (GTDB): domain Bacteria; phylum Bacillota_I; class Bacilli_A; order RFN20; family CAG-826; genus UBA4951. The sequence continues at coordinate 32,157 of CAVFNI010000004.1, read as the reverse complement.
AGAACATTGCAGATGTCTTTGGTGGGCATAAGGCCACTTAGCGAAATCAATACGGCTCCCGAAAGAAGAACGCCTATTCAAACTTACGTGACCCCTTATAAATCCGCGTTAGTGGAAGAATTAATCAGCAAAGAACTCTCCCGCGGCGGTCAGGTCTTTTATGTCTATAACAAAGTGATGGCCATATATGCCAAAGCGGCCGAACTCTCTCGCGCCTTGCCTAAGGCCAAGATCGGCGTTGTTCATGGCCAGATGGAAAAAGACGAAATCGAAGACATCATGCAACAGTTTTATTTTGGCGGCATCGACGTTTTGGTATGCTCATCGATTATAGAAAACGGCATCGATGTCCCTAACGCTAACATGATTATTGTCGAGGATGCCGATCATTTTGGGCTATCCCAGCTATACCAAATCAAAGGCCGGGTCGGGCGAGGGAATAGGATCGCCTATGCCTATTTGACCTATCGCCCGCAAAAAGAGATGAACGAGGACGCCAAGAAGCGCTTAAGCGCCATTCAGGAATTTACTGAGCTTGGTAGCGGTTATAAAATCGCACAACGCGATTTGATGATTCGCGGGGCTGGGGATATTCTTGGGCCCGAGCAGGCCGGTTTTATTGATTCGGTGGGTTTTGAATTATATCTTAAAATGCTTAATGAAGCCATTAAAAACAAAGAAAACCTTGCAGAACCCCAACAGATTGCTAAGACAAATACCTTATCAATCGATGCGTATATACCAAAAAATTATGCGATTGAAAGCGATAAGATAGAGCTATATCAAGAGCTTGAGAACGCTAACGACGACGAAGCGATCAATCGTTTTGAAGCACACGTTCGCGATGTTTATGGGAAATTACCAGACGAGGTGTTGTTGCTTATCCGAAAAAGAAAAATGGATGTTTTGCTAAGCGGGCCCGCGTTTGAGGGGATAGAAGAGGTCGGCTCCTTTGTCGACATTAAGGCTTCCGACGCATTTAGTAGAATCAATGGAATTGGAATAGAACTATTTGAGGCATTAACGCCGTATCTGTCAGTTATAAACGTCAGTTTTGTGGATAAGAAACTTAAATTGCGCATTCAAAAGGACGGCGATTGGTTCAACGTCTTGTTTCAAACGATTTTCATCATGAATTCTCTTTATGAGAAACACCAAGGCGCCAGCCTATGATAAACTTTGTTTATGCGAATCGACAAATGGCTTAAAGTTTCACGCATTATCAAGCGCCGCGGCACCGCCAAGGACCTTTGTTTGGATGGCGATATATTCATCAATGGCAAAAGGGCCAAACCCATGAGCGAGATTGCCATAAACGACGAACTCACATTGCTTCTTGGCCGGCACAAAATAACGGCTAAGGTGCTGCAAGTTAAGCCATATGCCAAAAAAGAAGAAGCCGAGAAAATGTACGAGATAATCCGCGAAGAAATAACGGGAGGAGAAGAAAATGCTTGATTACGAATTTGGAGACGGAACGTATTTGGTGGCGGTTAATTACGGCCCCGACTCGATGGCGTTGCTCGACATGATGATGAATAATGGCGTCTCGCCTGTGGTTTGTCACATCAATTACCATTTGAACGAAGAAAATGAGATAGACGAGCAGAAATTGGCGGTGTTTTGTCAAGAAAAAGGGCTGCGTTTGGAGGTAAGAGACGCTCGTTTCATGAATCAAGATGGTCGCGATGACGATTTTGCCAAATGGTCGCGGGAAGCCCGTTATGGTTTTTTCTCGGAAATTTATAAAAAATACGATGCTTGTGCCCTCTTTTTGGCCCATCAACAGGACGATATTATCGAAAATTATTTGCTTTTGAAGAAGCTCGGTATCAGCAAAGCCAAATATGGACGAAGCAAGATAAGCACATCTCATGGCATGATCGTCGTTCGCCCGCTCCTTCAATATATCCATGAGGACTTAATCAATTATTGCAATGCGCACAACGTGCCATATTCACTAGGCGCTAGCGATTTCGAGGAAAGTCATCTTCGTTCGGAAATTAGGCGGGAAGTAGATAGGATGAACGAGGTTGAAAGAGATCAAATAATCGATGAAATGAATCGGAAGCAAAACGATGAAATTTCTTTCGCCGAGGCTTTCAAAGGGGCGATAAAGAATCACGATGATTTGAATATTCGTTCGCTTATCGCTCTTTCTTGGGAAGAATATGTCACGTCCGTTACCGCCTTCCTTAATCGTAATGCCAAGAAAAAGATAAAAATAAGCGAGAAACTTCTAAAAGACCTAAGAGCAATGTGCTTGAACGGCAAAGAAAATGACACGCTGAAGATCAAAGATGATATCTATTTCGTCAAGGAGTACGACGTTATTTTCATTGATAACGACGGGCTTAATATGCCATATAGTTACGTTTTAAAGGAACCGTGCGCTTTTTCTTGCCCTAGCTTTGATTTGGATTTCTCCAAAGGGGCCGAAGACCGACATATACATGAATCTGATTACCCTTTGACCGTTCGTAGCGTTCTTCCGCAAGATACTTATGTTTTTGGCGGCCATCTTGTGCCCGTTAAACCTTTGCTTGTTGCTGCTGGAATCACGAATGACATGCTAAAAATCTGGCCGGTTTTCCTAAACAAGGACGGCAAAATAATTTATGTGCCAAGATACGACAAATCCTTCAAAGAATATCACACATCCAAATTGGTTATTCATACGGAAATAAACCAGTAAAAATGCAAAATCATTTTTCTTGAGTGAGGTGGCTTAAGGTGCTATTCTTCGCTCGCGAAACAAATTGGGAAGAACGCATCTATATTTACAATATGTCGATACAAAAGGAGGAGAACCCATGAAAGAAGACAAACAACATCGCGGATGGCTATCTAAAACGTTGCCGTATATCCTCATCGGCATCATTGTTTTTGGCATCGTGTTTTGGGCGGTCAGAGCCTTTTCTAGTCAAACGGTAACGTGGACGGAGGGGCAACTTGATTCCTATACGGGTTATAACATTAACGACGGGTCAACCAATGTTGGGAATGATAGCAGGGCTTATTACATCAAAAGTTACGAATATAAGCCAAAAGGCGGAGATGTCGTTTCTGTCACGGGAACTTATTACAGCCAAACCGAGCCCAATAAAGTCCGCGGGTCCTTCTCTGTCACTATTTCTAACGCTCATTGGAGCGCTGATTTTAAGGTTGGCGAAGAGAAACACGCGTCATATGACTCGATTTTCCTAGCAAAAATCGACGAATGGGATAACGCGGAGATTGGCGGAATCGTCTTGAAAGATAAATTTGGCGCCAGTTCCATTAATGCTCTCGATCCCTATCAAGCTTCTTTTTGGGATACCTGGGGACCGACGATAATTCAAATGGTTTTGCTTGTCGTTGTCGGCGGCTTCTTATTTGTTTTCATCGGCCGTTCAATGGGCGGAGCCAACCGTCAGGCGATGGATTTCAATAAATCTCCGGCGCGTCGTGAAGACGCTTCTAAAATTCGCTTTGCCGATGTGGCTGGATGCGATGAGGAAAAAGCCGAAATGGTGGAGATGGTTGAATATCTCAAAGAGCCTAAAAAATATAGCAAATTCGGCGCGCGTTTGCCCAAAGGCGTTCTTTTAATCGGTCCGCCTGGAACTGGTAAAACCCTTTTGGCTAAGGCGGTAGCCGGTGAAGCGGGGGTGCCTTTCTTTAGCATTTCCGGTTCCGATTTTGTTGAAATGTTTGTCGGCGTTGGCGCTGGCCGTGTGCGCGATTTGTTTAAAAAAGCCAAACAAAGCGCCCCTTGCATCATCTTTATTGATGAAATTGATGCCGTTGGCCGCCAACGTGGCGCCGGCCTTGGCGGAGGCAATGACGAACGCGAACAAACCCTTAACCAACTTCTTGTTGAAATGGATGGTTTCGATTATAACAGCGGCATCCTTGTGATGGCCGCCACTAACAGAAGCGACGTTCTTGATCCCGCGCTCATGCGTCCAGGACGTTTCGATCGCATCGTGACAGTTGGCCTTCCCAATAAAGAAGGCAGAGAAGCCATTTTGAAGGTTCATTCTCGTAACAAAGTTATCGACGCTGCCGTTGATTTTAAGGCTTTAGCCCAAAGAACAGTCGGCTTCTCCGGCGCCGATTTGGAGAATATCCTTAATGAAGCTGCTATTTTGGCTGTGCGTTTCAATAAGCCAGCCATTGGCATGGCGGAAATCGATGAAGCCATCGATCGTCGTATCGCTGGTCCCGCTAAGAGCAACAAAGGGCTATCGGAAACCGAAAGGAAGCAAGTTGCTTTTCATGAAGCTGGGCATGCCGTTATTGGCTTAGTGCTTCCTCACGCCGAAAAAGTTCAGAAAATCACGATTATTCCTCGCGGAAATACTGGTGGGCATGTCCTTATGACTCCAGAGGACGACCGCTTCTTGTTAACTAAAAAAGAACTTTTGGCTCAAATCACGGGCTTATTGGGCGGAAGGACGAGCGAAGAGGTGTTCTTTGATGATGTCTCAACAGGTGCCTCTAACGATATCCAAGAAGCCACCAAAATAGCCAGGGCAATGGTCACCGAATACGGAATGAGCGATTTAGGCCCTATTCAATACGAACGAAATAACGGATCGGTGTTCTTGGGCCGCGACTATATGGACACGACCAAAAATTTCTCGACGCAAATCGCTTTTGAAATTGATAAGGCCGTTCGCGAAATCGTGGAAAAAGCCCACGAAGAAGCTAAGCAAATTATCACTAAGCACGCGAAAGACGTCACGCTAATTGCCGAAACGTTATTGGCTAAAGAGACGATAACGGCTGAGGAGATAGAATCATTGATTAAGACGGGCGCCTTGCCACAAAAGCAAGCGGCCTCAGTCAACGAGAAAAAACCATCTGCCGATAGCGCTTCTCCTTCAACTCCGGCAAAGGATCTAAAAACTGAAAAAGCGGCCGACGATAAAACGAAAGATGCCGATAAATAATTGACTTAAGGAGGCCATAACGGCCTTCTTTTTGATATGGAAATAAAAGGCATAAAGACAAAAGGACGGGTTATTTTAGGACCGATGGCGGGGATTACTAGCCTTGCTTATCGGCGTTTTATGAAGCCTTTTGGCGTGGCTTTAAGCGTCAGCGAAATGATTTCCGATTGCGGAATCAATTACGACAATAAACGTACGCTGGATTATCTAGCAACCTCTAACGACGATCGCCCTGTGGCTTTGCAGCTTTTCGGCTTTGAACTTCAAAACACCGTCAAAGCGATTGAAAAAATTGAACGAATAGCCTCTTACGATATGTTGGATATCAATTTAGGTTGCCCCGTTCATAAGGTCGTCAAAACGGGGGCTGGAAGCGCTTGGTTAAAAAGGTCTGACGAACTATATGAATACATGAGAGGAATCGTAAAAGCGTCCTCTTTGCCCGTCAGCGCTAAAATCCGTCTTGGGTGGGATAATTCCTCAATTAACGTAAGAGAAGTTGCCAAACTGCTTGAAAACACAGGAATTAGCCTATTGACAGTCCACGCCCGCACAAGCCTTCAAGCTTATAGCGGGACTCCATTATGGGAAGAAATTAGAGATTTGGGATCAGAATTAACGATTCCTTTATGTGTGTCGGGCGATATTTTTACGTCAGAAGCTGCCATAAAAGCCATGGAAATTTCTAAGGCCTCCTATGTGATGGTGGCTAGGGGAGGGGTTGGAAACCCCGAATTAGTGACAAATATCAATAGAGCAATCGATAATGAGCCTCTTTTAATGGTTCCAACGGCCAAACAGCAAGCGATTTACGCCAAAGAATTGACGGCGTTATTGAAGGAAGAAAAGGGCGAACGGGTGGCCGCTTTGGATTTAAGAGGCATTCTTCCGCGTTTCTTTTCTGGTTTTGCCGGATATAAGAAAATTCGTACCGAAATAGCACTCCACACCAAGACTTGCGACGATCTTGAACGTATTTTGAATGGAATAATCGCAAGAGAAAAATTGTAAAGATAAGTATTTAGGTATTTATTACTTAAATACTTTATTTTTGTGATTGTTTGATTAAAATTACATATATAAGTCAAAAATATCAAATGGTCACAAGAGAAATAGAAAAAACCATCCGGGAAAACATAAAAGGCGTGTCTGTCGTTGTTCTTTTTGGCATGTCGGGAAGCGGCGTTGAGAATCTTTTGGATAGATGTTTCGATGACACGTATACCCATGTTCCACTAAAAGATGAGGACGATCGATTTTTGGCTAACACCAGCCCTAGGCAGTTCCTCGATTTATATACGGAGCCGCTCATAATCGAGGATGCCGATAACGCGCCGCCATTGCTTGTTGAGATCGTCAATCGCGTTAAGAATGGCAAAAAGAAAAGCGCCAATCACTTAAAACCGCGCTTCGTTTTGTCGATGACCGACTATTCGATATTGGCCGACCTCTCCTTTCGCTTAGGAAAGGAATTAAGGGTCTTTAAGGTGCCAACCCTCTCTTTTTTGGAAGAAAAAGGCGTCGTTGCCAATAACGTGTTTTCCAACAACGACGTTGAATTATTTTCTAGGGTTGAGAAAGAGGAATTGTTATACGAAAACCGCGATGCTTTTTTTAAGCGTTTGCTTCGCGGTTCCTTTCCTGGTGTGGTTGATGGAACATTGACACGGGAAGCGTTTTACGCCGCGTTCCTTAAAAACATCTCTTCTTTGGTTTCGTCTGGTTTGCGGCAAAGGATGAACGAAGGAAAATTCTTGATATTTTTGCGCGCTTTGGCGTTACGCTCATCTTCGTATTTGGAACTTCAGGAATTATCGTCGCTTGTCGGTGTCGACCATCGCACAATTAAAAGATGGATTGAAATTCTGTCTAACAATTTGGTGATTGCGTTGCTTGATCCGTTGTCTCCTGAGGCCTCCAAAAGAATAATCAAAACGCCAAAAATATATTTTTTGGATACGGGGTTATGCGCTTATTTAGCTCGTTATAGCGATAGCGGTGCTTTGTCATATGGCCCTATGTCAGGCGCGATAGTGGAAACCTATGTCTTTTCTGAATTATATAAGCACCTCCTTAACAAGGGTCTAGAGCCTAGGAATTGCCTTTTCTATTATGCGGATATCGACAAGAAGAAAGTGGATTTCTTGCTAAGTAATGGCGAGAATATCCGTCCGATATTGATTGAAGGGCTTTTTCCCAAAGAAGAATATGCTAACGATTTTAAAGGTTTAGCCAAATATGAGAAAACGATTTTGCCTGCTGTTCGTTTTGGCTTCTCTAAAAACATATTGAAGTACCGAGATTTCGTTGAATTGCCCCTATATTCAATCGGTTTATAGAAGAAGGAGCAGGAGAGCGTTCCTTTAAGGTGTTTAAAAACGCGAAAACAACATTCATGGGCCCATTATTGGCTGTGGCGTTTTAAGTTGAACATTTATTGAGTAATGTGACATTTGCTCGTGGGATTTATGCTAATAAAAATTCGTTAAAAACCTCTTGACCATTATTATTTTGTTCTTACAATAATGCCGTTCAAGAAAAAGGTTCGGTAACTAACTTTATGGATGAAAAAAGATCGCTTGGCGCCGAGGTTCGAGTCACCTCAAACGCCATTAAAAATTATATCGATAGGCAAATGGCCGATACTTTATCGTTAGAAATCACCGGTGTTGAATCGATGATCATGGCTTTCATTTTCCGTCACGACAAAGAAATGATGTTAGCCTCTGATATCATGAAGAGGTTTGGCATATCCAAAGCCACGGCTTCGCAAACCATTTCCAATTTGATTGAAAAAGGCTATCTCGCTCGTAATGTCAGTCACAGCGACAAGCGCGTCAAATATATCGTTTTAACCAAAAAGGGACGCGACCTCAAAAAGAGATTCGATGAACTTTTCCTCCAAATCAACCTTTCCATTGTCAGCGACTTCACGAACGAAGAAAAAGAAGAGTTATATAAATTGTTACTAAAGATTCAGAAGAACGTGGGGTTCAAGGAGGGTTGCTGCAATGTCAAAAAATAATAAAAAAACCAAAAAACTCCGCAAATCGACGCTAAAATTGCTCATTAAGAACATTAATGGATATTGGAAAGAGACCATTACCACTTGGTGCATGGTGCTCATCGAAACGGCTTGCGAAGTGTTTGTCGCCTTCTTCATGCAAGACCTTATCAACAGCGTGAACGAAATCAATAATTCCGGTTCCTCTGATGCTTCGGCCATTTATATGTACGCTGGCATTATCGCCGCCTTTGCGGTGGTGGCGGCCATCACTGGCATCTTAGCGGGAGCGTTTGCTGCTAAAGCTAGCGCCGGTTTTGGCAAAAACCTACGCGATTCGATGTTTGTGCATATCCAGGATTTTTCCTTTAAGAACATCGATAAATTCAGCACTTCCTCAATCATCACCCGCACAACCACGGACGTATCGAACGTCCAATTCGCTTTTTTGCAAATCATTCGCGCCGTTTTACGTGCCCCCTTCCTTATGGTTTTCGCGTTAATTATGTGTTTTGTCACCGATTGGGAGATTGCTTGGATTTTCTTGGTTATCATCCCGGTTGTTCTCTTTGCCTTGTTATTTATTGCTAAATTTGTCCACCCCACTTTCGAAAGGGTGTTTGACACCTACGATCAATTGAATGAAGAGGTGCAAGAGGATGTCGACGGCATGCGCGTCATTAAATCATTCAATCGCGAAGATTATATGAAAAAGAGATTCGCTTCAGTCAGCGATTTCATTTATCGAAATTTTATTCACGCCGAAAAGATTGTGGCAGCCAATAACCCCATTTTGACTTTGGCTGTTTATGGTGCGATTACGGCCATTTCTTATTTTGGGGCCCAACAAATCGTGTCCAGCAACGAAACATCTTTATCAGTCGGCGCACTGTCCACTTTGATCACTTACGTCATGATGATCATGATGTCGCTTATGCTCATATCGATGGTTTTCACGATGATCATCATTGCCCGTAACAGCGCGGAGCGTATCGAAGAAATCCTCATTGAAGAGCCAGATATCGTTTCCCCAGAAAACCCCATCATGGAAGTCCCAAATGGGGAAGTCGTCTTCAAGAACGTCAGCTTTTCTTATGTCGGTGACGCCCAAAAAGACGTCTTGCACGATATTAACGTCAGCGTTCCTAGCGGCAAGATGATTGGCATCTTAGGCTCGACTGGTTCTAGCAAGACCACATTAGTATCCTTAATCGCGCGTTTATTCGATGCACGCGAGGGCGAAGTGATCGTCGGCGGGCATAACGTCAAAGAATATGATTTAAAGACCTTAAGAGATGCTGTTGCGGTGGTTTTGCAAAAGAACACCCTCTTTTCAGGTACCATCAGAAGCAATTTGTTATGGGGCAATCCCAATGCTAGCGACGCCGAACTTAAAGCGGTTTGCGACGTCGCGCAGGTTACGCCCTTCTTAAACGATATGCCCGATGGTTTGGAGACGAAGATCGACGAGGGCGGAACTAACGTCTCAGGCGGTCAAAAACAACGTTTATGTATCGCCAGGGCCCTTTTGAAGAATCCGCGGATTCTGATCCTTGACGACAGCACTTCCGCTTGCGATACGCATACGGATAGCCTTATCCGGCACGAATTACAAAGCAAGCGGCAAGACGTCACCAAATTCATCATCGCCCAACGGGTTTTAAGCGTTAAGGATTGTGATGAGATTTGGGTTATGAACGAAGGGAGAATCGTCGATCGCGGCAATAATGATGAGCTGATGCAAAAATCAGCTGTCTATAAAGAATTATACGAATCGCAATTAGGGGGAGGTGACTTCGATGGCAACAACTAGAAAAATGCGTAACGTCGCCAAAGTCTCAGGCAAGGAAAAAGCCCGTGCGATAAAACGGCTTTTGGGTTACGTTTTTAAGTATTATCCCTGGCAATTCGCCCTTGTTTTGCTTTTTGTCTTGCTCTCTAGCCTAGGTGGGGTCATCGGTTCTTATTTCGTCGGCAACATTCTAATTGATTCCTATATCAAAGGCTCTTTGGAGGCGGGTGTAGGGACAATCGTCACCCCTTCTAGCGGTCTTTTTTCGGGCGTGCCCTTCGGCATCGCCATCTCATTGCTGGCCGCTTCTTATTTAGTCGCCATCATCTCCAATTATCTTTATAACGTGATGATGTCGGTTATTGGCCAAGGCGTACAAAAGAAAATCCGCGACGAATTATACAATCACATGCAAGATTTGCCCGTTTCTTATTTTGATAGCCGCACCCATGGCGACATCATGTCGGTATATACCAACGACGTTGATGCCTTGCGCGAAATGCTTTCCCGTTCTTTGCCGATGGTCTCGCAATCTCTCGTGACGATGGTTGTTTGTCTGATCATGATGCTTTTGACCGATGTTTTATTGACTGCCGTCGTTTTGGCTTTTGCCATTTTGATGTTCTTCATCACCAAATATTACACCAAGATGTCTAGCCATTATTTTGTGGGCCAGCAAATTGAACTTGGCAAAATGAACGGCTATATCGAGGAATTAACGAGCGGACAGCGCGTTGTTAAGGTCTTCAATTACGAAGAGAGAAATATCGCCGATTTCCGTAAGCACAATGAGGAATATTTCCAAAATTCCATGAAGGCGAACCGCTTTGCCAACGTCTTGATGCCGACTGTCAATCAGCTCGGCAACGTTCAGTATGCGATTCTTGCTTTGGCAGGTTCGCTTATGATCATCAATAACGTCCCTAGTTTCTCGTTACTAGGCAAATCGTCTTTCACCGTCGGTGTAGTGGTTTCGTTCTTGCTATATTCCAAGACCTTCGTTCAGCCGATTGGGCAGGTCTCTCAACAGCTTAACGTCATGGCATTGGCCGTCGCTGGCTCTTCACGCATCTTCGAAATGATCGATGTGCCGTCGGAAGTCGATAATGGCTATGTTGAATTATGCAACGCCAAAGAAGGGCCGAATGGCGAGCCAATTGAAGTGAAGGAGAAGACCAAGATGTGGGCGTGGAAGCATCCGCATCAAGATAACGCCCCAACCACCTATACGTGGTTACGTGGCAAAATCACTTTTGACGGCGTGGATTTCGCTTATATTCCCGGCAAAACCGTCTTGCATGACGTTTCTTTATGGGCTAAGCCTGGCCAAAAGGTGGCTTTTGTCGGTCCGACGGGCGCAGGCAAAACGACGATCACGAACTTGATTAATCGTTTCTATGATATCGAAGACGGCAAGGTCCGATATGACGATATCAATATCAACAAAATTAAAAAGGCTGATTTGCGTAGGTCGCTAGGCATCGTTTTGCAAGATACCAAATTGTTCACTGGCACCGTGAAGGAGAATATTAAATTAGGCAATCTCGACGCCACAGATGAAGAGGTTGTCGCGGCTGCTAAATTAGCCAATGCCGATGATTTTATCCGCCATTTGCCAAATGGCTACGATACGTTGTTAGCTAATGGCGGCGCATCGTTGTCGCAAGGACAAAGGCAATTATTGGCCATTGCTCGCGCCGCTGTGGCTGATCCTCCCGTCATGATCCTTGACGAAGCTACCAGTTCAATTGATTCGCGTACCGAGGCGCTTGTTCAAAAGGGCATGGATGCCATCATGAAAGGGCGCACTGTCTTTGTCATCGCCCATCGTTTGAGCACCATCAAGAATAGCGACGTTATTATGGTTATTGATCATGGCGTCATTATTGAGAGAGGTTCGCACGAAGAGCTTTTGGCGAAGAAAGGCAAATATTATCAGTTATACACCGGCAACGCGATTGCTTCTTAAGCCAATTCATCGTCCGTTTGCGGCGATTTTGGAAGTTAAAGCGGTCACCGGCAATTCTAAGAGCGCCAAAACCGTTATGAAGCATCCTGAGCATTATGGCGAAACGCGTTTGGTGCATATCAAAGATTCTAATACCGTATATGAGGGAGATACGCTTACTATCCCTCATTATTTGGCACATTTGTTATTCGCTTGGTCGCCGATATTGCCGATTTATTGACTATCATCAAAACGGCGAAGGGTTGTTTTTGTTTTGCGATAACCTTTTAGCATCCTTGCGTTATCTCACGTTTTTGCCATCAAATCGCTTTATCTAGTTTTTCAAAACGAGGCAAAATGAAAACTTATTACCGAAACAAACTGTGTTTGTATTAAACTAAACGGGCAATAGCAGAGGAAGACGTATGGAAGAAAAATTAACCGATCAAGAGCAAGCGCGGCGCGCTAAGCTCCCGAAATATGAGGAATTGGGCGTAGATCCGTTTGGCTCCCGTTATGAATGGAAGGATCAAATCGCCGATATCCGTAAAACCTATGGCGCTATGACGGCCGAGGAATTGGAAGAAAAGAAACCGGTCGTCAATGTCGCTGGCCGTTTGATGGCTATCCGTCGAATGGGGAAAGCCGCTTTCGTGAATCTCAAGGACGAATACGGCTCCATTCAAGCATGGATTGGTCTTAACGTTATCGGAGAACACGATTACGAAGTGTTCAAATTAAGCGATTTAGGCGACATCGTTGGATTAGAAGGCACCTTAATGCTAACGAGGACGGGGGAGCTTACCATCCGTGTCAGCAAATTCACGCACATAACGAAGTGTTTGAAACCATTGCCAGAAAAATTCCACGGCATGACCGACTTAGAAGATCGTTGTCGCAAGAGGTATGTCGATTTGTTGGTTAACGATGAATCTAGGAAGATTGCCCTAACGCGTCCGGCTATTGTTAAAGCCATTCGTAATTATTGCGACAAACAAGGTTTTGTCGAAGTGGAGACGCCGATTCTTTCACCGATTCCTAGCGGCGCTAGCGCTCGTCCGTTCGTGACGCATCATAATACTTTCGATTGTGATTTTTATTTAAGAATCGCCACCGAACTCAGTTTAAAGAAATGCATGATTGGTGGCATTGACCGCGTTTACGAGATCGGTCGCATTTTCCGTAATGAAGGCATCGATAACCGCCATAACCCCGAATTCACGACCATTGAGTTATATCAAGCTTATGGCGATCTTAGCGACATGCGCAAATGGGCGGAAGGCCTCTTTCATGAGGTCGCCGATAATGTTATTGGCAAAGAGGAATACCAATGGAATGGCAATGTCATAAACCTTCATAAGCCGTTCGCATGGGTTTCGATGGCCGAAGCCATTTTAGAGAAGACCGGCATCGATTTCCGTGAGGATATTCCTTTTGATAAAGCGGTGGAGCTCGCTAAAGAACACCATGTTCCGCTTGAGCCAAGCTGGAACAGTACCGGCTATATTATGCAGGCTTTCTTCGATACATTTGTCGAGGATAGCCTCGTTCAACCAACTTTTATTCATACGTATCCGATCGAGGTCTCTCCTTTGACGAAGAAGAGCAAGGATCCACGCTTCGTTGAACGTTTCGAGTTATTTATCGGCGGCGTGGAATTCGGCAACGCTTATAGCGAACTCAACAACCCATTCGATCAAAAGAGTCGTTTTGAAGCGCAATTAGCCGCCAGGAACAGGGGCGATGAAGAAGCGGCGGATATCGACTTCAGTTTCTTGGACGCCCAAGATTATGGCATGCCTCCAGCTGGCGGCATCGGAGTTGGTATCGATCGCTTCTGCATGCTATTTACAGAACAAAGCACTATACGCGAAGTGTTATTGTTCCCAACTTTAAAAACAAACAATAAGCAATAAAGTTCTATTTCAATAGAGACTAAAAATCAAAATAACCGCTTTTGGATGGGGATTTTGCGATTTTCGTGGATTCTATGCGTCTAGTTATCGCTTATCGGGCGTCGGCGGCAATTCCATTCCGTGCGCTTTATAGATAGCCTCTTTGTCCGCCAACATTTCTTTGTATCTCGGGAATATTTCGTCCCATCCATGCACGATCTCTATCTTGTGGGTCTTGCTCGCTGCCGTCTTGAGCCAATCCCCGTCTAATTTGCCGGCTTTCTTGTGGTATTCGAACACGTAATCCGGATCGATGTAGTCGCGTCCGCTGGCGTAGCGGCACATGTAATAGACGATGAATTCCTCATAGGTCATCGTCGGGTCGTCGTTTACGAGCCGGCGAGTGAAGTCGCCGCGCGCGTCGTGGATGGCCGCGCTTTGCAGAACCCCAACATCCAAATACATTAATCTAACCTCCTGTTCGTGGCCAACATTGTCACGTAATAATCGTATTTCCCGCCACCCGTATGGACTTTCTCGATCTCAAGGATATGATACTTCATCCCCGATGGAAGGAGAACCTCCTTGTCGGTGGCGTTCGCGGCGGTGCCGTGGCTTTTCGAAAGAGGCATCGCGGGGATCCCGGGTTCGATTATAACCGCTGCGTAGATATGGGAAAAATCCTCGTTGTCGGCGCTGGCGTACGTTTTGGCCGTTTCGGGATCCCGGGAGACGCTCATGAAGCCTTTTTCGAGGAAGACACACGGCTTCCCGGTTTCCTCCATCTCGACGAGCGCGGCGTCGAATATCTTCGTTAGCGGCCCGCCTTGCTTTGAATGCATGCCACGGAAGAAGACCGCCGTCTTTTTGGTGACGAACTCGTTTATATTGGCGTTGATGTTGGCTATTCTCGTAATGATATCGCATTCGCGGAAGCGCGGATCGACGGTTCCCCGACGCTTGTATCCTTGGATGACTTTGCAGCTGATGGCGTCATCGTTGTTTTTGCTGTATTCGAGGACGGATGCGAAGCGCCTTGGATCGTAATCGGGCTTCGCATAGGGGTTGTTCTCAATGAATTCATCGGCGAATTCGAAATCCGAGAGCCTTTCGAGGCGGCCGTCCTGGTAGAGCCAAAGCAATTCAATGACCTCGGACTTGTTCACGTATATCTTCCGGGCCAGGTGCCGGTCAAATTTGTTGACGAAGCGCCCGCAGAGAGCGCAGTGGCGGTCCTTGTTCTCGTCGATGCCGGTTTCGTAGAGCTGGATTTTGTTCGCTTTATCGAATTTCGTTTTCATAAGCAAACTATAGCGCCGAACTGAAAATAATTTAACTTACAATTTGCGCAATAAATCGTAAGTATATCTTTGAAAGATACATATTGTAAAGCAAAAAAGCGCACCATTGCTAGATATGTCGGGAAAACGGAAAGGCACATAAAATTTTTGATGGAATCATTTTGGTTGGCGGTCAAAAGGTGAAGGAGCGCTTCGAGTTTATTGTTTGGGTATTGCACTTTTTTCGTTTGCGTCTGCAACCATCGACTTAGCGTTCATTCTCTTAGGCGGCAATTTCATTCCGCGCCCTTTATGGGGCTTCTTTCGCCGCCAATGTTTTTTTGCGCTCCTACAATATCTCATCCCATTATCTCCATCCTGTTGGTTTTACTCGCCCCCGTTTTGAGACTCGTCACCGTTTAATAGCCAATTGTTGCGATTATTCATGTTCATGTGGCATTATTCGTACAATAAACTTCAGCGTGAGTCTTCTCGCGTAGGAGCTGAAACATTTTTAGGTATTTTTGCCTATATGAGACTGAGGGGGTGAGCGCCCCTTCAATCATAGGCGAAAGGCCTGACGGCAATCTTTAGATTGATAATGGGCTGCCTCACGCGTATAATTTCATCGCTTCAGAGAAGGAATGAAGCAAAACACGCTCTTATGGACGTTCTTGAAACGTCCCGAAGACCGAAACTAGGAGGTGCTAACATGAAAAAGTACGAAATCATGTACATCCTTAACGCCGCTTTAGAAGAAGCTGCGCATAAGGAAGAGGTGTCCAAGCTCCAAGGTATTCTCGAAAAGAACGGTGCCAAAGTCACCGATACCAAGGAGTGGGGAGTCAAAGATTTAGCCTATCCGATCAAGAAGCAAAGCAAAGGATTCTACGTTGTCCTTAAGGTCAGCGCTGAACCTGCTTCGCTTAAAGAATTTGATCGTTTAGCTAAGCTCGACACCAACGTCATCCGTCACTTGATCACTGTCGATCAGGACTAATTCGCCGATCAAGAAAACGGAGGTAAAAAACAATGCTCAATCGTGTAATTCTCATCGGTCGCTTAACCCGCGACCCCGAAATCCGGAAGACCACTTCCGGAACAGCCGTGGCTTCCTTCACCATCGCTGTCGATGATTCCTACAAAGGACCCAATGGGGAGAAAAACACTCTCTTCATGACCTGCAGCGTCTTTGGGGCGCGTGGCGAGAACGTGGCCAAATTCACTAGAAAAGGCTCGCTCGTTTGCGTGCAAGGACGTTTGAATCAAAGAAAATACGTTCGCAAGACGGACAACGTCCAAGTGACGACGACGGAAGTCATCGCCGATGGCGTTGAATTCCTTGATCCAAAATCGCAGAATCCTCAAGCGGGAGTTGCTGATACTTCTTCGGTGGCTCAAGACGAGCAACCCGAAAGCGGCAACCTCGATTCGATTGATGTCGTTGATGATGATCTTCCGTTCTAAGGATATTAAGAAAGGAAACCAAGTACATGGCATTCAAGAAAATGAGACCTCGGAAAAAGGTCTGCTACTTCACTAAGAATCATGTGAAGTACATCGATTATAAGGATACGGAGACCTTAAGCCGTTTCATCGCTCCGGATGGAAAAATCCTTCCAAGGAGTCAAACTGGCACCAAGGCCCGTTATCAAAGAGAATTGGCGCGCGCGATTAAAAACGCCCGCTTTATGGCTCTTCTTCCCGAAGTCGGACAAAAATAATAATGAGGGGGATTATCCCCCTTTTTATGTGGCTTGCTATAGGTCACATAAATAAAGAGAAAGCGATTACAAACGTTCAATTGTAAGATTTGCTTTAAAGGATAAAGGCTATATAGCACAATAATGATGGCCATCGATGCAAAGCATCGTAACCATATACAGAAAGGAAGTATAAAATGAACCTAAGAAAAAAGATCACTGGATTCGCATTAGGCCTCGCTTTAATGCTTGGGGCAGGGGGGGTGTTCGCTGCTAACGGCATTCTTAAAGAAGCTGTTGGTGTTAACGCTAAAGCGGAGATGGATTCAGAAACGGGGTACTACGCAGACTCGTTTGCCGCTGGGAAATATGTTGATTCGACGATTATATGGTCGTTAGACGACGAGAATATAACAATGACACAATTCAAAGGAAGCAGCGCCACGTCGCCTAATCCCAATTATGTTAACGCAGCACGCGTTTATATGGGCAATTATTTGCGTTTCGTTGCAATTAACAATTACAAGATTCATAAAATTGAAATCACATATGACGGAACTTATTATGGGTATTCGATGACCGCTGGCACAACGTTGGATGGCGAAGGAACCAAGGTAATCGACGATACTGCGAGCGTATCTAGGACCTGGGGTACGACAAGCGGAGGGACGCATATTGTTTCATCTATATCTAGCCAAGGGTTGTCCACCGTCTATGTACAATCAACCTACACAAAAAGCGGCGGCAAACAGTTGCGTTGGCAATCAGGAGGCGTAAAGGTTTTTTATTCAAAGCCGGCAGCGACTGGCGAGATAACTGGGGTTAAGATTAACGGGAGCGATTCGCCTGTTACGGAGAAAATTACTGAAGGATATCTTGGCAGGAAAACCTTTCAATTAACCGGCGAGGCTATTCAGTCTGGTTCTGGACTTGACTCATCTGTATCATGGTCGTCCGCTGATAATGATAAAATGACCGTTAGCGCAACGGGTCTCGTTACAGTTTTGGCCAATGATACCGTTAGGATAACTGCTACCTCTAACGCTAATAACTCATTTTCTAATCATGTGGATATTACCGCTGAAGGTTTATTGGTGTTTGATGGCGTTGAAACATCAACAAAGTTCGATACTGGAGATATGGGCGAGACCAAAATCGTAAGCACTAAAAGCGGAGAGCCGGCTGATGTTTCCGGCGCACTAAGCGTTGCGAAATTAACAGTTGATAAGGCAGATTCTTCGAGTGACCCAGGATACTATGTTTCTAATCCGGTTACTTTAAGGGTATATGGCGGGGCCACCATGACTGTTACTGTTCCAGAAACATATAAACTGTTTTGGATTGACTTAACTTCGGTTAGCGGTAACGAATTAACCGAGTCTAATACCAAAGTATCGACGGGAACATTGTCTATTAGCGACTTACATTCAACCGTCGATTGTGTTTCACAAGACGCAAATACCGTTGTCTTTACGATGAGCGCACAAGTCAGGCTTACCGGCATTTTTGTTTTTTACGGCAAGAAAGCGAATAGTGAAGCTTTAAACGACGCCATTGCTTATGCTCAATTATTCAATGAAAATATTGGGTGCGACAGTAAAGGCCAAATCGCTCCTTCCGGCTGGGAAACGGTTAAGGAAGCGTGGAGCGATGGAACTATTACGACTGATGCGCAATCAATTTTAACTAATGTTGATTTGGCTACAGAAACCGACACAGATATTAAAAAATGTATTGAAACTTACGAATATATCGTGAGCAAATATAACGGCCTTGATTCGGATAAATATAACGATTTTATGGGTAGGGGCGTTCAAATTACAAGCGCATCGAAAATGATTAATAAGACCGTTGATAACAACACGGAAGCATTGGCAATTGCTTTCCTTTTCGTTGCGGGAATAACTCTCGTTGGAAGCTATTTTTTCTTAAGAAGGAAAAGATATAACTAGATAAGGACGATTGCGCGTTAACTGGCATATAAAAGCGCGAAATTCCATCTTTGGAATTTCGCGCTTTTATTTTGCTTGGTTTTGTTAATTTTAATGACGATGAGTTGCGATGAACCAAAATAAACTACTAAAACCGTGAAGCCGATTGGCATGGCGAAAAAACCACTGGCCGGTACGTCTTCTGCCCCAAATCTGAACAATTTTAAAAGAAGAATGGGCCTTATACGCAGGCCAAACTCAAGGCTGCTGCCTCCGTCGTAGATTCCGACTCCGGTATCGCCATCGTGGTTGCTCGTTATGATAGGATCGTGTTAAGGAGGTATTCTTCTTTGAATAATTTTATCGACAGGGATGTCACCCCGGTCTCCGCTGCTAGATATAATGGCTTAGTTGATACCGGCCTAAATGCCTCCTTATATCTTATTTTGATGGCGGTGACGGCCGCCATGGCGATCGGCGGCACTACGCTTTTCCAAAGAAGGAAGCGCCGATAACGGCCATACACTAGCGTTGTGGCTTGTCTTTTCTTGTCGCAAATGGCGATTCTTTTAAGAAGGATTATTGTGCTTAATCAATAGAGCCAAACGCGCTAAATTCAATCAGTACGCCTTGCCTTTACGCCATTAAGCAACTCCGTTCTTTTTCCCTTAAAGGGGAAAAGCGTATAATAAACCCGATATGACAAAACTGATTTCCAAATTACGCCTTGCCCTCTTCGTGATTTTCGTGGTTGAAGCCCTAGCCATTTTGGCCGTATCGATTATTTGGTTCTTCGATCTTTTCGGCATTAAGTCGCTCGGGAACAATCTCTTTATTTACATCATAGGCGGGATATCCGCTTTCTTGGTGATTGACGCTTTGTTTTATTGGTTCTCAATCGCCCATATTCGCAAAATCAGACAAAAGAACGATACGGAGGCGTCCGCTTTGATTGGAAGCGACATTCAAGAAGCCTACAATTTTTCAAAAATAGGCTTGTTGGTTATCGACGAGAATAACAAGATCATTTGGTCCAACAACCTTTTCCGTGACCTTTTCCTCGATGTTATCGATATAGACGTTTTCACCTTCATTCCAGGATTAAAGGGATTGGTTGAAGCGCCCAATGGACAAAGCGCCAAGATAGACCTAAAAGACCGCAAATACGAAGTTAAATATTTGTCTGCCCCCAGGCTCTTCGTCTTCAAGGACGTGACGGAATACGAGAACATGTCCGCTTATTCGAAAGAGCAAGCAGTCGTTTTGGGTTTAATCATCATTGATAACTATAATGACGTAGCTTCTGATACTGATGAATCGGCTGATATCGTCAATGCTATCAGAACGATTATAACGGACTATTGCAGGGATTTTGGCGTTTTATTGCGCCGAATCAAGAACGACAGCTACTTCGCCGTTTGTAATTTCGCCTCCCTTAACAAAATGGAAAAAGACCATTTCTCATTGTTAGATAAAGTGCGTATTGCCCAAAGTGGCGAAGACGTTCCTTTGACCCTTTCCATCGGTTTCTCTCATGACTTCCCCGACATATCCAAACTGAACGAAATGGCTAGCGATGCTATCTCAGTGGCCCTTAGTCGCGGCGGTAACCAAGTGGTTGTTTCCCGTTATGGGCACGAACTAGCCTTCTATGGCGGCAAGAGTGAGGCCGTTGAAACCACTTCCAAGGTCAAAGTCCGTTCGGTCGCCGACAGCGTTTCCACCATCATCAAACAAAGCTCCAACGTCCTTATCATGGGCCATAACGATATGGATATGGATGCGTTAGGTTCTAGTTTGGGTATGATGGCCATTTGCGATTGGTGTGGCAAGCCCAGCAAAATCGTTTATTCGCCTAAGCGGGCGGAAAAGAAAACCCGTTTGGCCTTCCAAAGCGCGTTCTCGCGGGAAGTTTATGAGAAAATGGTCGTCTCCCCCGAAGACGCCGTTAGCCAAATTAAGGACACCACCTTAGTTATTATCGTTGATATCAGCGTTCCTGCCATGACAATGGCTCCCAAATTGCTTGACGTGGCCAATAAAGTGATGATCATCGATCACCATCGCCGTGGCGATAAATACCCCGATCGGCCAGTTCTTTCTTATGTTGAGCCAAGCGCTGCTAGCGCATCTGAATTGATCGTCGAAATGATTCGTTATGCCACAGCCAATCCGCGCATCGAATTAAAACCGACTTACGCCACGATCATGCTCTCGGGCATCTTCATGGATTCCAATTTCTTCAAATCCAATAAAACCGGTATGCGCACTTTCGAAGCGGCTGAAATTCTTAAAAGCTATGGCGCTGACAATACGGTCGCCGACGATTACCTCAAAGAAGAATTCGAAGAATACACCTTGGTCAATAAAATCGTTGGCACCATCCAAACGCCTTATTATGGCGTTGTCTACTGCGTGTCTGACGATCGTGACATCATTGAACGGAGTACCTTGAGCAAAGTGTGTAACCAACTTATGCAATTAAAGGGCATTAATGCCTGTTTCGTCATTGGCCGCACGGATGAAAAGACGGTTCGTTTAAGCGCTCGAAGCGATGGTTCGATTAACGTCCAAACCCTTTGCGAGAAGATGGGTGGCGGTGGCCATTTCTCGATGGCGGCAACCGCCGTCAGCGGAAATTCCAGCGAACCACTAACCAAGACGTTATTGACTGTATTAGACAATTACCTTGATAGCGCCCGTACTGGCCCAAACAATAATTAAAGGAGGAAAGAACAATGAAGATCATTTTATTATCCGACGTTAAAGGAATCGGCAAGAAAGGGGATACGGTCAACGTATCCGATGGTTATGCTTCCAATTATCTAATCCCCAGAAAATTGGCGGTTATTTCGACTCCCGCCAGTCAAACACAACTAGCTAAAAATAATGCCGAAGAGGAAAAGCGCCAAATCGCTCTTAAAAAAGAAGCGGAAGAGCTTGCTAAACGCTTAGAACACATTAACGTCGAATTTAAGGCGAAAGTCGGTAGCGATGGCCGGATGTTTGGTACCATCTCTCCAAAAGAAATCGAAGAAGGCCTCAAAGCTCAATGGAACATCGTGATTGATAAGCGCAAATTTATCGATAAATATCCAGCGAATGCGTTAGGCTATACGCGCCTTAAGATCGAACTCTATAAAGGTAATGCGGGCACGGTGGTGGGGACCGTTAACGTCCATATCTCCGAGGAGAAATAATAATGCCGAAGAAGGTTTTGACCTTACCATCCAATCTTGAAGCGGAGCGTGCTGTTTTAGGCAGCATCCTTTTAAGTGGGGAAACGGCGGCAACCGTCTTCTCTTCTTTAGAAGAAGGAGATTTCTCGGGCGTCGATAAGCGGAACGTTTTGATTTTCCAAGCGATGCATGAGCTCGTTAATCAAAATGAAAATATTGATGTCGGAACCCTTATTAATGAACTTAGCATTCTTCATACCTTAGAGGACGCTGGGGGAGTATCTTATATCAAATCGTTAATCGATGAATTGATTAGCGACGATGATATTGATCACTACATCAAAATTCTCAAAAACCAAGCAGTTCTTAGGTCTTTTTTGCTCGAATTACAAAAAGCGCAGGATGATTATATAAGCGGCAAGGTCTCCGATATCGGCGGTTTCATCGCCGAGGAATCTTCCCGCTTATCGGAAATCGCTTCCCGTCGTAGCGTGGCGGATTTTAAACCCGCTAAAGAATTAGCCGAGGAAGTTCGCATTTTAATTGAACAAGAAAGCAAAAGGAACAATAACGGTCTAACGGGTGTAGACACCGGCTTTGAAAGGCTTAATGATTTGACGCACGGCTGGCAAAAAGGATCCCTCAACATCCTGGCGGCTCGCCCATCCGTTGGGAAGACCGCTTTAGCGCTTAATTTTGCTTTGAAGGCAGCCGAAAGCATGCATGCGCCAGTAGCCATCTTCGAATGCGAAATGGCTGGCAGCGAGATGATGAAGCGCTTGCTTAGTTCCAAGACGATGGTGCCTTTAGAAAAGATATCGACGGGAAGTTATTTAACGCAAAGAGAGAAAGAAAAAATAGCCAGTGGCATCGACGATATCAAGCGCTTGCCCATTTATTTCGACGACACTTCGAACATTAAATTGAATGATTTGATTGCCAAAGCCACCAAATTAAAGAAAGAAAATCCCAATCTTTGTTTGATTGTGGTTGATTATATTGGTCTTGTGACCGTTGAAGGCGGGAAAAAATATGATAGCCGCACTTTAGAGGTTGGCAACGTCACCAAAGCCCTAAAGAAATTAGCCCGTGATCTAAAAATAGCCGTCATTGCGTTGGCGCAACTTAATCGTAACGTCGATAACAATTTCAATCATGTGCCGATGCTTTCTAATCTCCGGGAATCGGGTTCTATTGAGCAAGACGCCGATATCGTCATGCTCCTATATCGCAGCGATTATTACGATAACCAAGGACAACTTAAGAAGAAGGGGCAAAACGATGCCCAAGAAGGAAGCTTCTCTTCCAAATTACAATCGGAAGTGGATGCCAAAAACGCCCGTGGCGAGAATAAGGATTCGATATCGGTAGTCAATGTCAATGTGGCTAAGAACCGTTCGGGTCGTTTGGGCAATGTGATTTTGCTATTCTCTAAGAATTATCAGAGCTTCGATTCGCCTTCTAAGGAATTAGAAAGCGTTCAAGCCGAGATGATGGGCTATTCGAATACGGAGGATTAATGCTCTCCTTTATCAATATCGCCAGTGGCTCTAAAGGCAATGCGACTTTAATTTATAACGAAGATACTCTTTTGCTCGTCGATATGGGCGTGGCCAAACGCTCCTTATCGGCGGCTTTAAAGAAAATAGGTCGCAAATATGAGGACATACAAGGCGTTCTTATCACCCACGAACACCACGATCATATTGGCACGTTGTCATTGCTTCATGACGATTTTCCTATCTTTAGTGCCCCTGGCGTCGTAAGCGGACCCATGCACGCGAACATCTTTCCTGAAGAGCCATTCGATTTAGGTTCTTTTCTTATTTATCCCATCGAAGCGTCTCATGACGCCAAATTCCCTTTGGGCTATGTCTTTTGCTCCAATGGTGAGCGGTTGGTCTATTTGACTGACACGGGCGTGGTTTTAGAAGCGGCGTTGCCTTATATGGCCAATGCTGATTATTACATCATTGAAAGCAACCACGACGAGCAGATGCTTAAAGATTCCAAACGCCCCTTAAGTCTTATCATGCGCATTTTAAGCCCCGAAGGGCATTTATCCAATCGCGACAGCGCGCTATGTATGGCAGCCGTCCTTGGCCCTAAAACGAAGGCGATCTATCTTGCCCATTTAAGCGAGGAATGCAACACTTCGCAAAAAGCTTATGAAACGTATTATTCCGTTTTTAAGGAAAAGCAAATTGATTTTGATTTCAATAAAATCATCGCTCTTTCGCAACGCCATATGACCTTAGGCGGAGATCAATGATGAAAGTCATCGTGATGGTTGTTGGCTCTTTGAAAGAGGCCTATTGGAGAGAAGCGGAGAAGGAATACCTGAAGAGGCTTTCCCCTTATTTACAAATTGAGATTCAGGAATACCCTGATTATGCCGTTAAAGAAAAATCATCGCCCAAAGAAATCGAACAGATAAAAGAGAAGGAAAATGAAAAAATCCTTGCAAAACTTAAACCAAATGATTTTGTAGTTCTTTTGGATTTGGGCAAAAAAGAATATGATTCATTGGCTTTCTCCGAGGAATTATACAAATGGTTCCGTCAAGGCGATAGCCATCTTGTTTTTATTATCGGCGGCTCTTATGGCCTTAGTGATAAATTAAGGGCGAGAGGGAACGCTTTCTGGACTTTATCAAAATTAACCTTCACCCACCAAATGAGCAGAATTATATTGTTAGAACAACTCTACCGTGCCGTTAAAATCGCTCATCATGAGCCATATCATAAATGATCGATTAGACCGAAATGAAGCATCGCCTTCGCCCAACCGCCGTCATCGATATCATCGGTGATGAAATCGGCGGCTCGTTTGACCTCTAATAAGGCGCCGCCAACGGCCACGCTAGTTCCGGTGAATTGAAGCATTTCGATATCATTATTGCCGTCGCCGATGGAAAGCGCATTATCGACATTGAGGCCATAATGTTCTAATACGGCCATGATGCCTTTGGCTTTGTCGCTATCGCGCGGCATGATATCCACGGCATATTCGTCCCATCTAGCGGCTTTGCAGTCTTTAAGATGAGGAAGGAAGAGTGATTCGTCGAAGCTATCGCAGAAGGCAATCATTTGATAAACGACGCGGTCATATGGTACGGGGAATTTACGCGGTTGGGGGAAACGGGTGCCATATTTGGCATGGGCATCGATTACGCGGTCGTCGATATAATTGATATGCCCTTCTTTTTCTTCGATGAGGGTAAGGCCGAACTTTAAGCGGGTGCTAAAATTGATCATCGCGTTGACGACCGATTCGGGGATGGGGTAGCGGTAGATTAATTCGTTACCGATTTGGGCGCAAGAGCCGTTCATCATGACGAGCCCGTCTGGCTTAACGATATCTAAGATGCCCGTCTTACGAATCAGATAATAATTGCGGCCGCTAGAAAGGAAGACCTTAATGCCCTTCTCTTGCATCGCTTTGATGGCGCGGATGGCGCTAGGGGGAACGCGTTTGGTTTTGTGGGAATAGAGAGTGCCATCAATATCGGTGAAAACGATCCGGATGTCTTTTTTCTTTCGCTCTTCCATCTTTCTTCCTCCCCTCGCCTTTTTGTTTTATGATTACTTACGCTAACTCTATGCTTTACCCCGAATTTAATCAATACGAACCATTTGTTGATCCTGCTAATCCCTTTTGTAACGCATATCGCAATAAACAAGGACACACCTTTTACGTCGAGCCAGGCTTTTATGAGGGATTAGAAGGTTATAAAGAAAAGAGAGAAGAACGTTTCCTAGAGCTTTTGTCGGCCATCGATAAAATCATCGAACAAAATGAAAAGGTCGTCTTCACTTGGAATTTCGAATCGCCGTTTGTATTAAAAGACGATTATATCTACCGCGAGATAGGTGATATCGCAGATGCATTAGGGATTTACGTCGAAGATAAAAGCCGTGGCAGCGATTATGGAGATTGATTAAAGGATCGTGCGGACGAAATTATAATCGTCGGTTAATTCGCTCGATTTGCCATCTTTCCACGTTCCTTGGCGTTCGAAAGTGTGAGGGCCGACGGAAAGATCCTCGCCGATTTTGCTATGGTGGGGGCCCATGAGGTTGCGCGGAGAGACGGTTAAGACCAATTTAAGGTGATTTGTTCCTTTTTTAAGGAATGGAGCCAAATCAAAACGGTATTCATACCAAGAAGATGGCACTTTATGACCATTGCATTCGATTTCTAGCAATTGGAAGCGTTCCTCGATAACCAAAACGGAATCCAGGTCATCGACTTCGATATCTTGCTCAAGGGTGATATTGCCTTTAAAGAAAGGGAAGCCGTCTTCGATAAGATGTTTTATTTCCGTTTGTTGCCCGTCGATATAGAAATTATGGCCAGCGACGACGTTATCCCCCATGTCGTGGAATTCGCCATATACGCCGAAATCGCCCCGGATGTAAATAGGTTCGATATCGGAATCGTAGGCTAAGCAATTCTTAAGCGATTCCGTGACGTTCTCGCCAAAGAGGGCGTAATAAACGTTCTCGCCTTGGAAATAATGCATTTTGACGATGACTTCGTTTTCGCCTTCCTTTAAAGCTGAGGAAGCGTCAAATTCCTTTAATGCCGGTTCGTAGGGGACGTGGGATGAGGAAGTTAGTTCTTTTCCATTAAGGAAGGCGGAGATGAGGTGAGAATCCTCAATTTCGAGAACGGCGTGCGATGGGACGTTTTTAGTTAGGAAAGTGTATTTCAGATAGAGGTCACCTTCGTAACGTTTCTCTAATAGTTCAAAGAAGACCCCCATATGGTTGAAGGGGCCGCGATATTCTTGTCCGTCAAAAGAATAGGCAACATTATCTAAGGTTAGGTAATTGGTGACGGGAGAGGTTACCTTAAAGGTGTTTCCTAAATGAATTTCATGGCGTTTTGGCAATGATTTTGCGATTTTTTTGGAGAAGCGAAGGATTTTGCTTTCGCCTTTTAGGAAATGCAAATTTAGCGGAACAATCTTGCTTTCATCGGTTAAAGGATCGATTTGTTCAAAAGAAGTATATGGCTCATAAACAAAATTAATATCCGTCTCTTCGCCAGTGTTTGCTAAATAAAGGAATTGGCCGTCTTGGTTTTGACGGAAGCTAAGGCGAATGTTGGGATTAACGCTGCTATAGAAAGGCATCGATTTAAGGACGTCATCGAAGGAAATGTTTTCTTTAAGATAAGGGTAATCATACGGCTTGCCTTCTAGATAAGTCGGCTTGCCATAAGGCAACGACACCTTGCCGCCTTCGAGCATGAATTGATGCAAAAGCTTTTCGGTGCTCTCATCCATCGTATAGGTAAGAGGGAAGACCAAAATGGAATAGGATTTTTCTCCGCAATGAAGCTTGCCGTCTTTGACATAGCCGTGCTTAGCCAAAATTGTCTCATCAACAAAATGCCAACTGACATGGGCGGCAGTAAGTTTTTCAGCCACTTCGTGAAAAGGTCCTTCTAAAGCGCTTAAGCCACACATTTCCTCATCGGGCAAATATCGTTTGAAATCGAAATAAGCGCTTCTGATGGGATGAAGGACGGCGACATCGACGATTTCATCCGATTCCGCCAAAAGCTTTCCTAAAGCGGCGAAATAGTCGTTGAAGTCTTTGAAACCCTTTTTGATCCAAGGGTTAATCGGCGAATAGTGGGCGGGATAATCCCTCTTTCTTTGCCCGTGCTCCGAATAAGGCATTAAGTGCTGGCACATAAGGTTTACGCCGCTAGCATAAAGCGCTTCGGCGTCCTGTTTTAATTCGATGGGCGTAACATCCCACCCCATGCACGCGAAGATCTCGGTTAAGACTTGTTTTTTTCCAAGTTGGCTGGCGACCGATCCTACTTGTTTGCCCGAAATGAAATCGGGGCAGGGGCGTCCTAGCCAATCAACGCCGGGGATGTGCTCATATTCATACATCGGCATGATGCCGGCGCAGCACCACATTTGGGTGAACAAACACGTTTCCTCGACATAATGCCCGGTCAATTTATATCCGTTCTTATCGCACCAATCGTAAATGTTCTTAGAAAAGGCGGATAGCATTAATTCCTGCATGCCCTTCCAATAACGGTAACGAAATTCTTTGTATCCTTCTTTCTCGACGAACAGCAAGCCGATTTGATCAAGGATATCCGTTCCGTATTTATTTAAGAAATATTGGGGCATGACGCGGGTATACGCCTCTCCCCAGCGATAATATTGCGGCTCATCCGTGAAGAAACCTTTAAGCCCATATTTATCCCTCTTTTTATATTCTTCGTGCGTGAGGTTAATGAATTGGTCGACCACCTCTTTGTTAAGGATATCGGCGGTGGAGGCCGAAATGTGGTCATAGACGTTCAAAACGTCTTCGCCCGAGGTGACACGGATCAATTTATCGTCCTTATAATCATAACTAACTAGCGATGTTTCGTCGTATGGTCCATAGGAAAAGGTTAGATAATGATCGTGATTTGCAGGGTTTTCGAGCAATTTGCCTCCAGCAAAGCCACTAGGCCAGCCATTTTCGTCATAAGCGTATGCTTCCATGCCAAGGCGTTTGGCTTCTTCTCCTGAGGCTTCCACGCATTCGAACCATTTATCACCTAGATATGGCGTGCGAAGCCCGCCACGAGCGTGCATGAAAAAGCCTCCGACTCCATTTTCATGCATCCAATCTATTTGTTTGATCAATTCGTTAGGTTCTAATTCGTCGTTCCAACTCCAGAACGGCAAGCAACGGTATTTGGCTTCAATCTTCTTCATAAAAGGCCTCCATCGCTAATTATGGAGGTTTCTTAATAAAGAAAAAAGGTGTTGGAGGCGTTTTTCGTCAGGACGAGAAGGAAAAGCAAGCGCCATATAAAAAAACGCCTTGCCTGGCAAAGCGTTCCTTATTGTGATGTCGGAAAATCTTTATAGAAGCGACTTCACGAAAGCGTTCATTTCCTCTTCTTGCTTTTCCATATCTTCCAATAAAGTGAATTGATCGATGGCCCGCACGAGATTGTGGTCATCATAAGCGACGTGGAAATAAACGTCGCCATCCAAATAATCCTTCAAGAAGCGGATGCCACATTCATAAGTAAGAAGCATCGCGCTGTAGGGGAAAAGGAGGATTTCGTTTTTGTTAAGGCTATTGGAGGAGCCTTTTAAGAAGCCGCGGGCATAGGCCTTGAACATCTCGATGTTGAAATGGATCTTGCTAACGTCCTTCTCATCTTCGGCCGCGGTATTGGCGCCGAAGCGGATGGAATCGCCGAAATCATATAAAGCGGACCCCGGCATGATGGTATCCAAATCGAGGATACATAAAGGGGTGGTGCCAGTGGCATCGAACATGATGTTGTTGAGCTTGGTGTCGTTATGGGTGGTGCGTAAAGGGATATCGCCATTAGCCAAGCCGTCGACAATCTTAGATAGTTTGTCTTTTCTAGCATAGGCTTTGGCAATCAATTCCTCACAATTTTTCTTACGGCCTAAAGCGTCCTTCCTTACCGATTCATCCAAATCGAGGAAACGCTTGGGCGTATCGTGGAAATGAGGGATCACCTCATACAAATCGGCGGCGGGGTAATCGGCTAGAAGGTACTGGAAACGGCCAAAGGCTATCGCCGCCTTTTCGAAGGCTTCCGTGGATTCGGGCATATCATAGCTGACGCCGTCGATATATAGATAAACGCGCCACACGTCGCCGCTTTTTTGATCGAGCCAATAAGGGGTGTGTTCATCGCTATCGACGAGATTCAAGCATTCGGTGTCGGGGTCGCCACCCTCTTCGATGATCCTTTGGCGCAAGAATTTCGTGACGCCGGCAATGTTATGCATGACTTTCAATGGGTCTTTGAAGGCGATGGGGGAGATGCGTTGCAAAAGGTAAGCGCCTTTGTCGGTGATAATTTTAAAAGTATCGTTAATATGGCCGCGGGTGATTCGCTCATAAGAGAGGAGATGTCCGCAAGTGCTAAAATGCGTCCCGATTTCGGCAATTAGTAAATTATCCTTTTTACAATTTTTCATGATTGTCCCAACCTTCTATGTTACGTAACGAGATTCTAAAACTTTTGGATACTGTTTTCCATTATTTCCGCACATATCGCGATATCTTGCGCTTAATTTGATGGCAATATCCGAAATAAATATTAGTTTTGATAGGGGCGTAATGATTTTGTGGACATCCACATGATGCGCAACCCAAAGAGAAGCATGTATAAGAACATGTTAAGGGCGGCAAAGAGTTGGATGAACCCTAATAACGATAAAAGAGCGGGCGTCAACGAAGCGAAATAAGCAATCTTCTGAGCGTCCCAGAAGGTGTAGGTGCGGAAAGGATTGTTTTTGCCTCTAGTCATCAAGAAGACCATGAGGCCGAGCAAGAAAGTCGTGCCGACGTTGATGGCAAAGCAAATACCCGTGTATTGCCAACCCATGCTGATTCTCGTCTCGTCCCAGCCGGCGGCAAAGACCTGTTTCCAGCTGTTGGCCACTTTCGCGCGATATTCGTTTTGGTTTAAGCCAGTGGTTTCATAGGCGCTTCCAAAAAGATCTTGTTTTGTTAAATCCGCAAGGGATTTGCCGATTAAATTAGCGTTTTTATAACTGCAATAGATGCTCGCTTTCGGATTGGCGGAGACGCCAGATGGCTTCTTAACGGCATAAAAATGATCTTTGCCGAAAATAATGAAATTGGTTTGATAGGAGGAAACGTCCGATCCTAAGGATTTGTTGGGGTCATCGCCCTTTAAGATGGTGTTGGCGGCAAAGGTGACGGGCGAAATGTCATCGCTAACCACATAAGCGGCGAAATCGATTGCCGTTTTCTTGGTGTATGTCGGAATGGTTGCAGCGACGCTAGAGGAGCTATCGTCGCCGGTGGTTTCCGATATGAGCTTCACTTCCTCCGTTTCATAAGAATGGACATAGAAACTGAAATCGTAGGTATCTTCGCTGCCGTTCTTTTTAACGCCCGTCGAATGGCAAACCGCAAAAGCGGTTCCGTTATTTTCGGCGTTTTCGCCATCTACTAGCAAATAGCCTTCCTCGGAGATTTTGAATTTAAGCCCTTTGCTAGCGATTTCTTCGGTGAAGCTAGTTAGGCCGATTTCGTAATCGTATAAAGGGGAATCTAAGAAGCTACTGCCCGATTTGCCAAATTGGGTGGACATGGTCGGAACGACCGCCACAACGCAAGAGATGATGGCGGTGCAGACGGCCAAATACCATTTTTTATGTCGACCTTCAACGCAGGTGTCGTTGCTTAATAACGAAGTGAGGAAGAATTTGGTTTCATTCCATATTTTCGTCCATACGGGATTGCTTTTTTTCTTTTTAACCGCTTTTGCCTTTGCCATTTTTCTGTTTCCTTTAATAAAAACGCATAGAAACTCTATAACAAAACGCCCTTTGATACAAACCTTATATCGATTTCTTTTCTATGAGAAAAGGGGAAATGCTGAGGTTTATGCAGTTTTCATTTGGCAAAATGACGATGCGACATTATACTTTTCTAGCCAAGCGACAAAGGTTTGGCTTGTTCTGGGGTCGTTCCGGTTTTGACGGAGGACTATCAAGCATAGATTGCAGTGGCGTGGTGAGCCCAAACACCAAACAACAATAACTGACAAAACCAGTTTTCTTTTTGCGAAGAGCGCTCCGCGCGCTTCGTATGCCTGCGCTTAATTAAGTATCCTGCGGGATTCCTAGCAACGATCTAGGAGCGACACGTCCCTTCTCGCCTTAGCGTCTTAGCGAGAAAGAGGGCGACATAAGAAGGCGATAAGCGGCTACTTTGCTTGGGTAGCTTGTCGAAAACATCAAGAGCATCGCGGCGAAGGCTTGTCTCCTTCTTCCTTCCAACCGCTAAAAACGAAGGAGGTTAAACTGTAGATGTCTTTGTGGGAGGTTCTTCGGACAGGAGTTCGATTCTCCTCGACTCCACCAAATAGAAAGCAATGCTTTGATACAGTAAAAACACTGTTTCAAGGCTTTTTTTATGCTTAAAACGGTTATTTTTGGGGATTTTTGACTAATTTTTATCATTTTAGGACTTTAAATTTAAAGTTTTCAAGACATTTAGTGTGTTTGAAAATCAACTGTAAAAACGAAAGGTCCGACTGTAAAACGATAGGTTTTATTTTGAGAAAAATGGGTTTAAAACAGCGACAAATTAATAAAAAATGGTATAATTTCTACAAGATAATTTGTAAATCTGTGGAGCTGGACTTATTAAGAAATGCCCAGTTAAATCGCAGGCTGAAAAGGTAGATTTTTTGTGCCTTTTATGGTATAATAATCTCATATTTAGAATGCTATACAGGAGTGATTGGTTTGCCAGATTTAGATGAAAAAGAATTCGCTTATAAAGTGAGCAACAAGAAGCATCAAAAATTATATGACCATTATGTAGAGACTTTTAAGCAAGAACCTATTTTTTGTTTGAGACTTAAAAAGAATGTTCTATCCGATGAAATGAAGCCAATTGCTACGCTCGTGTTTGGCCCAACACAAGACAT
>CAVFNI010000003.1:0-123126 GCA_963624045.1 Bacteroidaceae bacterium | reverse complement strand
AGCAACAGCCTTCTAAGCTGTGGGTCAGCCGTTCGAGTCGGCTCGGGCGCGCCATATGTAAACAACAGGATTGATACAATCTCGGTCCTGTTTTTTTCGTGGCGTGTATTATTAGAAATTGGCTATTTTTTGACGATATTTAGTAAACGTATTTTTACAGGTATTAAAAACTTGAACGGTCGAACGTCTAAGTTTATTAGTGAATAATCAGTTTATTAATGTTAAGCGAATTAACGCCTCCCTTATAAATTGTCATTTTCTTAATTTCGTATGGGAATTTTAAAAATTAATTGAGTAAAAAAGAGAAATCCGCATACTCCCTGTATTGTCCTACAAGAGCGTTCTTAGCATAAAAATTCTCATCGCCAAATTAAAAGGAATGGGATATGAAATCCATACCGGATTGGATGATTTAAATTCCCTTAAAAATAAAATCATCGGGATATGTGTCGATTTAGACAAAAAGAAGTGTATCAATTGAACATCAGTTGCATGGCTTGTTAGTGTGACGGACATAGAAAACCGTTATGCGTCGAAGAAATAGTGGGAAACCCATTCTCGCCATAATGCCCATCTAGCACGAAAGAGAGGGGCAAAAGATCGAAAAAGAACGCCTCTTGCTGGCATCGAAAGGAAAAAGGATGAAGAAAGCGACCAAAACGTTTTAGCAATTTCCTTTCTTCGTCTCGATGCTAGAATAGTGGCGTGGACGAAACTAACGACCCTTTCTTCATAACGACCGTCAACGAATTCCTCCTCGATCCTTATTACCATCAGATCGAGGCTTTTTATGCCCATGGCGACTGGAACGTCCTCGAGCATTCCCTTAACGTCGCTAAATTATGCTATTTCCTCGGAAAGAAGAAAGGCTTTGATCTCGATTACAGATCCTTATTAAGGGCGGCCATGCTCCACGATTTTTACTGCTATGACTGGCATTTGCCCCACAAAGGCCATCGCCTTCATGGCTTCCGTCATCCGAAAGTGGCCCTCCTAGAAGCTAGCAAGCGCTATAATCTTTCTAAATTCGAACGGAAATTAATCCTCGGGCACATGTTCCCTTTGACCTTTTGGCGGCTTCCTCTTAGCAAAGAAGCGCGGCTATTATGCAAATGCGACCGCCTTTCCGCCCTTTATGAGCATCGCTATCGCCATCATGACGAAAAGCGGCCTTCTATTTATTTAAGCGTTATTCCTCAACCGAAATGTAATCTTTAAGCTGCGGCGAGGAGGCGTCGCATTCGTTCCAAATGATATTCGATTCGTAATTCTTATCGCTTTCGTCGACCCCGATGAAGGAGATCGTCTCCTCTTTGAAAAAATAACGGTAGGAGGAGGCTTCTTGCTCGCTTTGGCCATAGGCGATATAGGCTTTAAGGTCCTTTTCCCCGCTTGTTTCGAAACGTTTCGATAAGTAGGGGAAGTTCCCCTTTTCGAGGAAGGCGATGTCGGCGATGAGGTTCTTAGCGGCCTCGTGATAGAGTTTCTCCTTGGTTTCAATCGCTTCCTTAATTTCTTCATCGTCACTAAATGAAGCGATGGAGAGCCTCTTTTTGGTTTTGGCGTTATCGACATTCTTGGCGATCAGCCATTCGAGGCGCCAATATTCCTCGCCTCGCCCAAGGATATAGCGTTCATGGAAATACGCCTCCTCTTGCCATTTCCCTTCGACGCGCATTTGAAAAAAGGCCTTCGATTCATCGACCAAGGTGTATTTTTTGGCGTTTTCGATTTCTTTTCCGTCGTCTTCTAAAAAAGAAGAATACGTGGTTTTGATCGTATATTTAACGGGCGTTTCCTTGCTTTTGAGCGAATTATAAAAGGAAGAAAGGCGATTGGTGGCCTCCTCTTCGGTCAGTTTCTCGCCTTGGCAAGAGGATAGCAATAAATAAGGAAATAAAAGAAAGATGAGATGTTTCTTCATCGCGCTTATTGTAATGAATAGGAAGATGAACGCAACCTTCTTTTTTCTTCGCGCCCTTCCTAATAAAATAAGGGGCATGAAAGATTTTAAGAAAGCCTTTGAAGAAGGGCGTTATGACGAAATAATCGAAGCGACATCCAATAGCGACGACGCGAAAGCGGTCTATTTCCGCTTGGCTTCCTTCTTGGCCCTAAATAAGAGCGAGGAAGCGATGGCTATATTAGAAAAGAAGCGGGAAAAGCTTTTCCTTTCCTTCCCTATCGAGACTATCAAATGCGACCTTTCCCTCCGTTTCCTCCGCGAGGAATTCGAAGAGGCGATGGAAGATTACGAACTCTTCGCTAACCTTCCCTATCAAAGCCAAGCGGTCGAGGAAGCTCTGCGTGACGCCAAAAGGGCCATTTGCTCGGCCAAGAAGGCAAACCATCTAAACAAGGATATGAGCTTACAAGAGATGCGAGAAACCTTCCTTTCCGACGACGATTATGCGATCATCTCCTTGCTTGAGCGATTGCAAAAGGACGATTTCCCCGCCTTCGAAAAGGAAGTGCTTTCGCTTTTACGTAACGATAGGATCTCGCAATTGACTAGGACTTACGCCTTGCTCTACCTTGTGGGCATCCGTTTTGAAAAGGAAGTCTCCTTCCTTCGCGAAGGGCAGGAGATAAAGGTCGTCCCATCCTCCTTGACGCCGCCGTTTAAAGACGAAAAATATCAAGAGACGATCGAACTTATATCCCGCAAACTCGATCCTTCCTTCGCCCGTTTGGCGAAACGACTATACGACCAATACATCCTTCTTTCCTACCCTCTTCCCATCGAAACGGGGAAAGAGGTGGCCAGCGCCTTATCGCGCCTCTCTTCCCGCTATCTTCGTTCCGATGAGGAGCCGCTATTTTTCGGCGGCGAGGAAGAGACGATCGAAGCCCTTGAGAAAAAGATCGAAGCCACCCTCGAAAACTGATCTTCAATGCGCCTATGTCTAGCGCGTGCGAAAACATTTGTTAGAAGCCGTCTTTAGGCGTATATTTATCGCTGCAAGTCTAAAATGGAGTTTTAAAATGAAGCACACCGTTACCAAAGTATCGCCGAGCCAAGTGAAAATCGCCGTCGCCGTCGATCATGACCTTTGGAAAGGGGCCCAAGAGAAGGCCTTCGCCAAGGTTTCCGCCAAAGTGAGCGTCCCTGGCTTCCGCCCGGGCAAAGCCCCCAAGAACCTCTTAAAGGAAAGAGTCAACCCCGAAGCCGTTTGGAATGAGGCCATCGAAAACGTCTTGACCCCCGTCTATGTCGGGGTCATCGACGAAGAGAAAATCGCTCCCGCCTCCCGTCCGAGCGTCTCCGTCACCAAATTAAGCGAGGACGAGCTCGAACTCGTCTATCAAGTCGTCCTCGTGCCAGAAGCCAAGCTTGGCGCCTATAAAGGCTTAAAAGCCACGCGCGAAGCCCCCTCGGCCACCGATAAGGAAGTCGAAGACGCCATCAACGACCTCCTCAAAGGCAACGCCGAATTGGTCTTAAGCGAAAAACCCGCCAAGATGGGCGATAGCCTCGTCATCGATTTCGAAGGTTTCTTGCCTGACGAAAACGGCGCTTTGAAAGCCTTCGAAGGCGGCAAAGCCACCAATTATTCCTTGGAGCTTGGCTCCCATCAATTCATCCCCGGCTTCGAGGAGGAATTAGTCGGCCTTAGTAGCGAGGAGAAGAAGAACTTCAAGATTACCTTCCCCGCCAATTACGTCAAGGAGCTCGCCGGGAAAGAGGCCACCTTCAACGTGACCGTCCATGAAATCAAGGAGAAAGTGGTCCCTGAACTCACCGACGAAAACGTCAAAGAGCTAGGCATCAAGGACGTCAACGACATCGCCGCCCTTCGCGAGCACGAGAAGAAGACCATCTTGGAGAAGAAACTCACTCAAAGCGAAAATAAATACTATGGCGACCTCTTATCGCAAATCGTCGCCAACGCTTCCTTCGTGATCGATCCTTCGATCATCGCGAACGAAGCCCATCAAATGGAAGAGAACCTCAAGAAGCAAGTGGAGCAAAACGGCCTCACCTTCGAGCAATATCTCGATATCACCGGCAGCAAGAAGGAAGATTTGGAGAAAACCTACCTTAACGAAGCCGAGAAGAACATCAAGAATTTCTTAGCCACCAACGAAATTGCCAAAGCCGAGAAGCTCGTCGTGACCGACGAAGACGTCGACAAGGAAATCGAGAAGATGGCCGCTGAATACAAGATGGAGGCCTCCAAAGTCCGCTCCATCCTCGAAAAGAACCTCGAGGATTTCAAAAACAACCTCCTCACCAAAAAGATCCGCGAATGGATCATCGAAAACGCCGGCAAGAAAGACCCGGCAAAGAAAGATAAGAAAGACGCCGAATAATCACCTTTCGAACCTTAGGGCGTGCGCGGCGCGCCCTTTTTTATCCTAAGCCACCTATATATATGGTGGCAGGTGCAAGAAGTCTTTAGCACTCATTACTTGACAGTGCCAAATCCCTTTATATAATATCTAAAGCCAGCAGGAGGAGCCCCATGGAAGAGAAAAAGAAAAAAACACAACACGTCAGTCTGCCACTCATCGTCACGCGGGGCTTAGTCCTTTTCCCCGAAACGACCGAATCGATCGAAGCGGCCCGTCCTTATAGCATCGCTGCCGTCGATTATGCCAAGAAAAACACCAATTCCTTGGTCCTTATCGCCTCGCAAAAGGATCCTAACCTTAACGATTTCTCCATCTTGGAGGACGCCAACGAATATTGTTGCTTAGCCCGCATCGTCAATCTCATCAACCACGATGGGGTTTATCGCATCCGCGCCATCGGAAGCAAACGCATCCATCTGCTTTCTTTAAAAGAGGAAGATGGAGCTTATATCGCCGAGGGCGAGGTTATCGAAGACGAATACGGCAACGAAGAGACGGAGCTTAAGCTCGCCAAGGAAATCGCCGACATCATAAGCGAAGGCCCCTCCGTCGTCCGCGATATCCCCAAAGGCGTAATGGCAACCCTCAATAAAGAGCAAAGCGCTTCCAGCCTTTGCGACGTTTTATCGGCTTATTTGCCTTTCGAAACGGAAAAGAAATTATCCCTTCTTAAGGAAAGAAGCGTCGAGAAACGCCTTCGGATGATGATCGATTTGCTAAACCAAAAGAAAATCGGCCAAGAAATCGACCAAAAGCTCGACGAAACCGTCCGCGAGAAAGCCGAGCAGGCGCAAAAGGAATATTTCTTGCGCGAAAAAATGAAGGCCATCCGCAACGAATTGGGAGAAGGGGGAGACGACGACAACAACGTCGATTCCATCCGCGAGAAACTAGAGAAGAACCCCTATCCCGAAAACGTCAAAAAGAAAATCAATTCCGAACTCAAGCGTTTTCAGATGATGCCCGAAGCTTCCTTGGAGGCTTCCCTCATCATGAATTACATCCAGGTTCTTATGAACGTGCCTTGGTTCAACCGCACCGAGGATAACGACAGCCTCGAAAACGTCCAAAAAATCCTCGATGAGGACCATTATGGCTTAAGCAAAGTCAAAAAGAGGATTATCGAATATTTGGCCGTCAAGAAAGCCACCGGAACCCTCAAAGCCCCGATTCTTTGTTTCTATGGGCCGCCAGGATGCGGCAAAACCTCCTTGGCCAAATCGATTGCCAGGGCTTTGGGAAGGAAATTCTTCAAAGCTTCCCTTGGCGGCATTAGCGACGAAGCGGAAATCCGCGGTCATCGCCGCACATATGTCGGTGCCATGCCTGGCCGCATCGTCCAGGGGATGAGTAGAACTGGCGTCGTTAACCCCGTCTTTTTACTCGATGAAATCGACAAAGTGGGGGGCAGTAATTACAAAGGCGATCCCTCTAGCGCTTTGCTTGAGGTCCTCGATCCCGAGCAAAACACCGCCTTCAACGACAATTTCATCGAAGAGCCGTATGATTTAAGCAACGTCCTTTTCATCGCCACGGCCAATTATCTAGAAAACGTCCCCGCTCCGCTCCGCGACCGTTTGGAATTAATCGAGGTCCCTTCCTATACCGAGCTTGAGAAGATCAAGATCGCCAAAGGCTTCCTGGTTGACAAACAAATGAAGGCCAACGGGCTAAAGAAGGGCGATGTGAGCGTCAAAGAAAGCGCCATCGTCGAAATCATCGAGAATTACACCCGCGAAGCCGGCGTTCGCGAATTGGAAAGGCTCATCGCCTCTTGCCTCCGCAAAGCCGTCGTCGAGATCATGAAGGACCCATCGATCAAAAAGCCGATCGTCATCGACAAAGAGAAGGTCAAAGAATATCTCGGCGTGGAGATTTTCGAGGACACCAAGAAAGAAAAAGAGCCGCAAGTGGGGGTCGTCACCGGCTTAGCCTACACCGAATTCGGCGGCGACATCTTGCCAATCGAAGTCAATTATTTCGCCGGCAAGGGCGGACTCGTCCTTACGGGCAAACTCGGCGAGGTGATGAAGGAAAGTTGCCAAATCGCCCTCGATTATGTGCGCGCCAACGCCGCCAAATACGGCATCGACAACGCCATTTTCGAAAAGAATGACATCCATATCCATGTGCCCGAGGGCGCCGTGCCGAAAGACGGTCCTTCGGCCGGGGTGGCCATCACCTGCGCCATCATCTCCTCATTGACCCATCGACCCTTCGACAATAACGTCGCT
Source organism: Bacteroidaceae bacterium (assembly GCA_963624045.1). GTDB lineage: Bacteria > Bacillota_I > Bacilli_A > RFN20 > CAG-826 > UBA4951. The sequence goes on along the minus strand of CAVFNI010000003.1, from coordinate 116,536 downwards.
ATGACAGGCGAGGTCACTCTCCGCGGCAAGGCCTTCCCGATCGGCGGCCTCCGCGAAAAGAGCCTAGCGGCCCTCCGTTCTGGCATCAAGACGATCATCGTCCCCCTCGAAAACAAAAAAGACGTCTCCGAGCTTCCGCCCGAAGTCCAAAAGGACCTCAAAATCGTCTACATGAAATCGGTCGACGACGCCTTGAAGGTTGCCCTTCTAGGCGAAAAAAGTTCCGATTAGAGGAAACCGCTCTCATTAGTGGGAGCGTTTTTCTTTGATTTTTGCTATATTTCTCTCATGATTGATTTTCGTAACGCCCAATACGTCACTAGCGCCCCCGAATACGCTTTGCGCCCGAAGGATAATCTCCCCGAGATCGTCTTCATTGGCAAAAGCAACGTCGGGAAAAGCACTTTGATTAACCTCTTGACCGGCCAAAAGCTCGCCTATAGCTCCAAAAGCGCGGGCAAGACGAAATTGCTAAATTATTTCCTTATCGATAAACGCTTCTATTTGGTCGATAGCCCCGGCTATGGCTATACCGCCTACGGTTCAAAGGAGGATAGCAATTTTGCCAAGATGATGGAAGGCTATTTTGAGAATCCTCAGCTAAAAGGGGCCGTTTTGCTCGTCGATTCCCGCCGTTCTTTGAAGGAGGAGGAAGTCGGCATCGCCTCGTATATGGAGAAAATCTCTCTCCCTTACATCCTCGTTTTCACCAAAAGCGACAAAACGACCCAAAAGGAAAGGGCCCACCTTCTATCGGATGCTACTAGCTTATCGCCGCGTTCCATTTGCCTTACTGGCTTAAAAGATGGCCGAGAAGGCCTTAGGAAAGCCGTCTTCTCCCTCTTGCAATGAAAAAGGCGAGAAGGTATTCTAGACCGCTATGAAAAACGAATTTGATCCTTCTTTGCTTGATAAGGCGCACACCATCGTCAATTTCTCCAATGCCGTTTTGGCCCATTATGGCTTGACTACTTTCCATCAGCCGTTAGAAGAGGCGCTATCTCTTTTTAAGGGGCATAAAAAGATTGCCGTCTTCCTTTTCGACGCTTTAGGGGAAGAGCTCTTGCGCCTTCATAAGAAAGAAGCCAAGGGCTTTCTTAAACGCCCTTCCTTATCTATATATAGCTGCAACCCTGCGACGACCGTCGCCGCGACGACGGCCTTCTTAACGGGAAAATACCCGATTGAGACTGGGTATTTGGGCTGGTCGCTATTCTTTGACGAGCTCTCCTTCCCCGTCGAGGTTTTCCCTAACCTTAATGCCCTCACCGAAGAAAGCTTGGGGCCCAAAAACCTTATGGAAGAGGCTTCTCCCACCAAGAAAATCGATTCGCTTTTGAATGAGGCGGGGATAAAAGCCCATCTCCTTTTCCCTTCTCCCATCGACCCCAATGGGCCGAAGACTCTAAAAGAAACCTTCGAGGCTGCTTCGGCATTCTTCAAAGAAGAAGGGGAATTCCTTTATTGCTATTGGCCTGAACCCGATCATAGCTTCCATAAAGAGGGGACTAGTAGCAAAACGGCCAGACGTCTTATCAAAGAGGCCGCTTCCTTGTTGGAGGATTTTGCCAAAAAACATCCTGATGTCCTTCTTCTTTCCTTCGCCGACCATGGCATGATCGACGTGCGGGTGAGGAAAATCAACGCTTTCGTCGCCCTTTATGATTGCTTGTCGCGGCCTATCTCCTTAGAAGGAAGGACCATTTCCTTGGGCGTTAAGCCCGATAAAAGGAAGGAATTCGAGGAAAAATTTCATCAAGCCTTCCCTTCTTTCTTGCTCTTTAGCCGAGAGGAAATCATCCAAATGGGATATTTCGGCGAAGGAACGCCCCATCCTCGTTCCCTTTCCTTCATCGGCGACTATATCGCCTTACCCACCGAAAACGATATTCTGATCGATTCTTCTTTCAACAAAGGGCCGTATTATTTAGGGCACCATGCGGGGATTAGCCTTGCCGAGCGGAAGATCGCCGTCGTCGATTGGTCTTTTAAGCAATAGGCCTATCTTTTTATTGCATTTAGCGACTCTAGAAACTAGACTAACCTCGTCCGTTGACGGAGAGGGAACCCCGACCTCTTTCCTAAGAGAGCCTTGTCGAGCTGCAAGAAGGCGAAAGAGAGGGGCGAGTCGCTTCTGAGGATGGGAAGATCCCCGTTTATCGCGTTAAGATATCGAGAGCTTAGCCATATCTAAGAATTAGGGTGGTACCGCGGTCCCTCCGTCCCTTTGATGGGATTTTTCTTTTTTTGGAGGAGCAAGGATGCTAGAAAAACGTTACGATCCGCGCCAAGTCGAAGCGGATAAATACGAAAAATGGAAGCAAGCGGGATATTTCACCGCCGGCAAGGACAAATCGAAGCCGCCTTTCAGCTTGGTTATCCCACCCCCAAACGTTACTGGCAAACTCCACCTTGGCCACGCCATGGACACCACTTTGGAAGATATTGTCTCCCGTTATAAAAGGGCCAAAGGATATGACGTCCTTTGGGTGCCGGGGGTCGATCACGCCGGCATCGCCACCCAAGCGAAGGTCGAAGAGAAACTACGCAAAGAAGAAGGCGTCAGCCGTTATGAACTAGGTCGTGAGGAATTCCTTAGGCGCGCTTACGCTTGGAAAGACGAATACGCCGCGACTATCCACTCCCAATGGGCGTCGCTCGGCCTTTCGGTCGACTATAGCCGCGAACGCTTCACCCTCGACGAGGGCTTATCCGCCGCCGTGCGGAAGGTTTTCGTCACCCTCTATAACGAAGGCCTTATCTATCAAGGCGAGCGCATCATCAATTGGGATCCCGAACTACGGACGGCCCTTAGCAACATCGAAGTCGTCCATACCGAGGACCAAGGCGAATTCTATTATTTCAAATATGACGTGGTGGGGGAGAAGGACCGTTATCTCATCGTGGCCACCACCCGCCCCGAGACGATGTTTGGCGACACCGCCGTCTTCGTCAACCCCAAGGACAAGCGTTACAAAGACCTCGTCGGGAAAAAGGTCATCAATCCCGCAAACGGCGAAGCCTTGCCGATCATGGCCGATCCTTACGTCGATATCTCCTTCGGCACGGGGGCGATGAAATGCACGCCCGCCCACGATCCTAACGACTTCCAATTGGCCAAGAAATACGGCTTCCCTTTCATCAAAGTGCTCGATGAGACGGCCCATATGAACGAAAAGGCTGGGAAATACGCCAAGATGGATCGTTATGAATGCCGCCAGGCCCTAACCGAAGACATCAAACGAAGCGGGCATCTTCTCAAAATCGAGAAAATCACCCATGCCGTCGGCCATAGCGAGCGCAGCGGCGCCATCGTCGAGCCGATGCTTTCGAAGCAATGGTTCGTCAAGATGAAGCCGCTTGCGGAACGGCTTCTCGCCAATCAAAAGGGCGCCGACCGCGTCGAATTCATCCCCAAACGCTTCGAGAAAGTGCTTCTTAGGTGGATGAACGAAGTCGATGATTGGTGCATTTCCCGCCAGCTTTGGTGGGGGCATCGGATTCCCGCTTATACCAATAAGAAAACCGGGGAATTGATCGTAAGCGAAACCCCGCTCCCCTCTGATTTATATTCTCAAGACGAGGATGTTCTCGACACTTGGTTCTCTAGCGGCCTATGGCCTTTTGCCACCTTGGGTTGGCCCGATACGAAAAACCCCGATTTCGAGCGTTATTTCCCCACCAGCGTTTTGGTCACCGGTTACGACATCATCTTCTTTTGGGTGAGCCGGATGATCTTCCAATCTTTGCATTTCACCGGCAAAGCGCCTTTCCATCAAGTCCTTATCCATGGCTTAGTACGCGATTCGCAAGGAAGAAAGATGAGCAAATCCTTAGGAAACGGCGTCGATCCCAATGACGTTATCGCCAAATACGGCGCTGACGCTATGCGCCTATTCATCACCACAAGCGGCGCCCCTGGCCTCGATATGCGCTATAGCGAGGAGAAAGTCGAGGCGAGCGCCAATTACCTCAATAAAATCTGGAACGCGACGCGCTACGTCGAAGGGGTTTTGGGCGAGGGGTATACGCCCGCTCTTCCTGATCCAAAGAAACTAAGCGCGATCGATAAGGCCGTTCTTTCGAAGTTAGAAAGGACGATCAAGAAAGTCACCGAGAAGATGGATCGTTACGAATTCGGTCAAGCCTCTAGCGCCCTTTATGACTTTGTTTATGACGATTTCTGCTCTTCGTATTTAGAGATGAGCAAGGTGAGTTTGCAAAACAAGATGACGGCCGCCATGAGCAAAGACACCCTTTTCTACGTCCTTAAAGCGATCCTTTTGATGATCTATCCTTATTGCCCGTTTATCGCCGAGGAACTCTATCTTTCCTTGCCGACGCATCGCGCATCGATCATGGAAGAGAGCTATCCCGTTTATGAACGCAAATACCTCTTCGCGAAAGAAGAAAAAGCGGTGGCTTTGCTCAATAAGATGATCAAAGACATCCGCAATTACAAATCGGAGCGAGGCCTCCCTCCGAACGCTGAAGTCATCTTGACCCTCTCGCCTAAGGAACCTTTCGAAGGCGCTAGCGACTTCCTTTCCCGTTTTTGCTTCGCTAAAAAGATAGCGGTCTCCAAAGAGAATCTGCCAGGCGCCCCTTTCCTTTACTCAGAGCTAAGCATGTCCGTCGAAGAGGACATCGACCCTGTGGCCCTCAAGGAAAAGTTGGCTCATGACCTGGAAAAAGCCTCATTTGAAATCAAGCGTGGGGAGGGGTTGCTCCAAAACCCGGGCTTCTTAAAAAAGGCGCCTCAGGAGAAAATAAAAGCCGAAGAGGACAAATTAGCCAAGAACAAAGCGCTATACGCCTCGATCGAAGAAAGATTGAAAAAGCTCTAAAACGCGGTTCATTTCCTTTTCTTTCCCTCTATATGAATGTGGGAGGTGAAAAAATGGAAGGAAGGCCGTTGACCCTCAAAGAGCGGCTATCCATCAAGCCAGGCGAAGCGTTGACCCTCACGGCGGTGATGGCTGTCTTGGCCATATCGCTCGCCATGGTCATTTGCTACCGGATGTTCCGCAGTAGCGGTGGCAGCGCCAAAATACCGGGTGGCTGGGCTTTTACTTGGAAATAGGCTCGTTGGAAGGGAGGAAGGGAAAGATTTTCCTTCCTTTTTGCTTAAATGATGGTATATTACCAGCGTTGAGCCCCTTGGTGGGCTTCAACCGCATCAAAACGGTCTTAATTAGCGAAGGCTAAACCGTCAGAGCGAGTCTAAGCCAGAGGAGGAAATAGCATGTACGCCATCGTAGAGACCGGCGGCAAGCAGCTCAAGGTTTCCGTCGGGGACAAGATCTTCGTCGAAAAGCTTGACGTCGAAGCCGGGAAAGACGTGACTCTTGACAAAGTCCTTTTCGTCGGTGGGGAGAAGAACGTTTTCGGCAATCCTTTCGTCGAGGGTGCTAACGTCGTCGCCAAAGTCGAAAAGCAAGGCCTTTGCAAGAAAATCACCGTCTATAAGTACAAGAGCAAAGCCAACGTCCGCCGCAAACACGGCCATCGTCAGCCTTACACTTGCCTTGTGATCAAAGCCATCAACGCCTAATGATCAAGATCGTCTTCGTCTACAAGAATTCTCATCTCGTCTCCTTAGAGGTGCGCGGCCACGCCGGTAGCGGCCCCTATGGCCATGACCTTGTCTGCGCCGGCATAAGCGCCATCACCTTAGGCGGCCTTAATGCCTTGGAGAATTCCGACGATTACGCCATTAAAACATCTAGCGGCCATGTTTCCGTCAGTATCGATAAGATCGTATCGGAGCATGACGCCACCGTCTTCTCGACTATCGAGAAGCAATTAGAAAGCCTCGCTATGTCCTATCCCGACAACGTGAGACTAGAAAGGAAAAAGAGCTCATGAAATTCATCGTTGATTTGCAGTTCTTCGCCTCGAAAAAAGGTGTATCCAGCACTAAAAACGGCCGTGATTCGGCTGGCAGAAGGCTGGGTGCCAAAGTGGGTGACGGCCAACACGTCCTCGCCGGCAATATTCTCTATCGCCAACGCGGAACCAAGGTCTATCCGGGCGCCAATTGCAAGCGCGGCGGCGATGACACCATCTACACCTTGATCGATGGCGTCGTCAAATTCGAGCGTCTCGGACGCGACAAGAAACGCGTTTCCGTCTACGCCGAAGCGAAATAATCGCAAATACCATAAATAACGGCACGTCGTGCCGTTTTTTTGTTGTTTTTCCATCACAAAAAAGACGCGGGCGCTCTTTATAATTCCCATCAAAGGACCTATAATGTCCTTGATGAAGTTATCCGTCATCTTCCCCGTCAAAAACCAAACCGAAAAAGTCTTGAAGAACATCCGGGAAATCGGACTTCCTTTTTTTGATGGGCTCAAAGAAACATATGAATTTCTTATTGTTTATGACGGGAGCGATCCCGCGAATAAGAAAGCGATGGAAGAAGCTAGCAAGCGCTTCCCTTTGCAAATCAAGTTACTTCCTTATGAGGATAAGTCGGGAAAAGGCCATAACGTCAAGAAAGGCATCGAAGCCGCTTCAGGCGATTTCGTTTTGTTCATGGACGCCGATTTCGCTACCTCCCTTGACACCTTGAAGGCAATGCTGAGCGAAAAAGATAAATACGATGCCTTCATCGCCTCGCGGCATTTGAAGGATAGCGAAATACGCTGCGAACAATCCTTTGCCCGCCGTTTGATCGGGGTTTTGTCGCGGAAAATCATCAAAAGGAAATTCCGTTTCCCTTTCTCCGACACCCAGTGCGGCTTCAAGATGTTTAGGACGTCGGTGGCCAAAACGATGGCCGAAAGGCAAATCATCGACGGCTTTGCCTTCGACGTCGAATATCTATATTTCCTCTCGCTTAACGGTTTCAAGACGAAGGAATTTCCCTGCGTTTGGATCGACGATGCCAATAGCAGCATCAAACGCCCGCTTAAAACTTCGCTGGCTTTCATGGCCGATATGCGGAAAATAAAGAGAAATCGCGATAATTATTTATTGAAAGAAAGGGGAGAACATGCTGATTGACCGTTGCGTAATCGAAGTAAGAAGCGGCAAGGGCGGAGATGGCGCCATCTCTTTCTTGCAAGATAAAACGACCCAATGGGGCGGGCCAGACGGTGGCAATGGCGGCAAGGGCGGATCCATCTATTTTGTCGCTACCGCCAACCTGAACACCCTTTTCACCTTCCGCCATTCGCGGACGATCATCGCTTCCGATGGCGAAAAGGGGCTTAAGAAAAACATGTACGGCAAAGACGCCAAAGACGTCGAGGTGCTAGTCCCTTTGGGAACGGTCGTTTACGAAGAGGCTTCCGGTCGCCTTCTCGCCGATTTAAGCACGCCTAACGAACGCGTATTGATCGCCAAAGGCGGGAGGGGAGGACGCGGCAACGCCGCCTTTAAATCGTCGCGGCGGCGTATCCCTAGGGTCGCCGAAAACGGCCATCCTGGCGAAAGGAAAAGGCTGATCCTCGAGCTGAAGATGCTTGCTGACGCCGCCTTAGTCGGCTTCCCTAGCGTCGGCAAGAGCACTTTCTTGAACCTCGCTAGCCGCGCCCATGCCGAAACGGGCGATTATCCTTTCACCACCATCGAACCGAATCTTGGCGTCGTCACCTTAAAAGACGGGAGACGCTTTGTGCTAGGCGATATGCCAGGCCTTATCGAAGGAGCCCATTTAGGGAAAGGCTTGGGCACGCGTTTCTTGCGTCATATCGAGCGTTGCCGCGTCATCGTGCACCTCGTTTCGATGGGCGGTGAAGAGGATCCGTACCTTTCATATCTCGCCGTCAATAACGAACTAAAAAGCTATGATGCCGATTTGGAAAAAAGACCGCAGATCGTCGTCGCCTCGATGATGGATGTCGAAGGGGCGGAAGAAAAAAAGAAAGCCTTCGATGAGAAATTGGGGTTCGCTTCGATGCCCTTATCGAGCTTCTCGCGCGAAGGGGCCGACGAAATCCTTTTAAAAGCGGCCGATTTAATCGAAAGAACGCCGCTTTTCCCTCTTAAAGGACAGCTCGAGGACGAATATAAGGTCTATGACGCTAGAGCCAAGGAAAAGGAAAAAGAGATTCTGATCGTCCGCGAGGCATCGCATTATTACCGTATCAAAGGCGAGGAAATCGAGCGGAAAGCCGCCCTTATCAATGTCTCTAAAGAAGAGGGGATGGAGAAACTTATCTCTTTGCTTAACAAGAACGGGGTAGAAGAGAGGCTTCAGGCGGCCGGAGTGAAAGAAGGGGAGACCGTCGTTATTGGCGAAGTCGAATTCGTCTATAACGAGGAAAGATAAATGAAAAAGCGCGACATCGATTCTCTCATCGCCATCATCTTGCCGCTCCTTGCCTCTTTCCTCGCGTTATTGGTGATCTTATTGGGGGTGTTTGTTTTATAGCCATGTATTATTCAATCGAAGGAAAGGTCGTCATGAATGACCATAAAGGCCTTATCGCCTTGGAAACGGGGCCCATCGCCTATGAGCTTTTGGTCGCCAGAAGCGAGGATTTCCCTTTAAACGAGAACAAAAAAGCCTACATTTATGAGGTATATAACGAAAACGATCATTACCTCGTCGGCTTTCCTTCCGTCATGGAGAAAGAAGCCTTTCTTTCCCTCGTCGCCGTCAAAGGAATCGGACCCAAAACGGCGTTAGGTGCCTTAGGGGCGACGAATCCCGACGACCTCTTCCGCGCCATTTCCGCCAGCAACACGGCTTTTTTGAAGAAACTTCCCGGCATCGGCCCGAAAGCGGCCGCCCAAATCATCCTCGATTTGAAGGGGAAATTAACCGAAAAGGATCTTCCCGTCGATAAAGCGATGCCAAAACGTTATGAGGAAGTGACGGAAGCCCTTAAGCAGCTCGGCTTCAAAAAGAAAGAGATCGACGAAGTCTTCTCTTCCTCCGAGGTCCCCGATCTCGAAGCGCAGGAATTATTGCGTTGGGCATTACGACGACTACAAGCGAAAGGAAAGAAATGATGGCGGAAGATAGGCTTTTAGACGCGCGAAAGGAAAAAGAAGACGAAGGGGAGGAGCTTTCCCTTCGCCCGCAGAAATTATCCGAATATATCGGCCAAGAGGAATTAAAAAGGAATCTCAAAGTCTTTATCGGCGCCGCCAAGAAAAGGCATGAGCCACTCGATCACGTCTTGCTTTATGGCCCGCCGGGCCTTGGCAAAACGACGATGGCTTATGTCATCGCCAATGAAATGGGCGGTTCGATTAAGACCGTTAACGGCCCTTCGATCGAGAAGCCGGGTGATTTGGCCGCCATCCTTTCCGAATTAGAGGCCGGGGATGTCCTTTTTATCGATGAAATCCATCGTTTGCCGCGCCCCATCGAAGAAGTCCTTTATGGCGCGATGGAGGATTATGAGCTTTCCATCGTCATCAACCGCGAAGGCTCGAGTAAAACCATCAATATGCCTTTGCCTCCCTTCACTCTCGTGGGGGCGACGACGAGAGCCGGCGACCTTTCTAGCCCTTTGCGGGCCCGTTTCGGGATTTCGGCCAAGATGAATTTCTATAGCGCCGATGACCTCGATCAAATCGTTCGCCGTACCTCAAAGGTGCTAGCGATGCCAATAGAAGAGAAAGCGGTGCGCTTGCTTTCCGAAAGAAGTCGCGGCACCCCGCGTATCGCCAACCGCATCTTCAAGAGGGTGCGCGATTTCGCTTCTTACGAAAATTTGGAAAAAATCGACGAAAAGCTCGCCATTTCCGCATTGGAGGCCCTTAAAATCGACGCCCTCGGGCTCGATGATGTGGATATCCGTTATCTAGAAGCCATCATCACCAGGTTCCATGGCGGCCCGGTCGGCCTCGAATCGATCGCCTCTTCGATTGGCGAAGAAATCACCAATCTCGAAGACGTTTATGAACCGTATTTGGTGATGATTGGCATGGTCAATCGGACCCCGCGGGGTCGCGTGGCCACCGAAAAAGCCTATCGGCACTTGCATATCGCCCACCAAGGCACTTTGTTTTAGCGGCTGCCTGCGCCATTCATTTCATGAAAATCATCGTTTTTGGTTCTTGCTCTCGTGCGTGTACGTGCGTTAAACTTGTTACCGCTTGTAAGAAAGAGCGCTTTTATTGTGTTTAAGCGCCTGGAAGGAGACTTATGCGTCGTAAATTGGCTTATATCATCCTCAACCTCGCCGTTCTTTTGGGAGCGGGGGCGGCCATTGGGGAAAGCATAACGAAGATGGACACCGACGTCAGTTATGGCGACGGCAAGGATTTATATTTCCGCTTAAGCGAGGAAAATAGCACTCTCAACGGCATTTTCCCCGAAAATTACCTCGGCAATAAGAGCGAAACCCAAAATTACGAGACGATCAATTCGGTTGCCACGGAAATGGAAGAACGCTTAGCCCATTGGGGAGTCAACGGCACCGTCACCAAAGAAGGATACGATTTGATCAAAGTGACTCTCCGCGTCGAAGGCGATAGCGACACCGAATATAATTATTTGCAGAATTACCTTTCCTTCAGCGGCGGCGATATCACCGTCGCGGCCGGAACCACCGACGACGAAATCCAGAAAAACGCGCCGACGGGCGACAATTACCTCAATAACGCCATGTTCAAGGGCCAAACGGCTTCCATCGAATATATCAACGATTCCGTCCCCGTCGTCACCATCCCCGTCAATTACGAAGGCAAGGATGGTCCGATGGGCGAACTCATCAATTATTGCGCGGAAAACACCAAAGCCGCCGATTCCTCGGCTGGGACCGAAGAAAAAAACTGCTACCTCGTCCTCTGGGCCAATTGGCAAGAAGGCGATAGCTATAAATTGGCCACGAGCACCGACGCCGAAACCAAAGACAGCAACATGGCCAAACGTTTGATTTTCGGCGAAAACGCCTCCAACGCCTGGTACACCGACACTTCCAATGACGACAACAATTACAAAAAACTGCAATTAGTCCCCAATAGCGAAGCCATCCAAGACGGCCAATACGATAGCTCCAAGAGCGGTGCCGCTTATAAGGCCGCTTTCTATTACATGAGCTTGCTTAACGCCTCGAGCTATGGCGACGATTTCCATTGCGACGTCAATTTCATTTATTCCCATCGCAGCTCCGCCCTCGTCGATCCGCTCATCGAAAAGGGATCGTGGCACCTTTCTCCCCATTTCGGACCGACCTTGATTTCTAGCATCGTCGCGTTGGCTCTCTTAGCTTTGCTTAGCGTCCTTTTCTATCATATCGGCGCTTTAAGCGTCGTCTCCAACGTCTTGATTTCTTCCTTTGCCGCTTTCTCGCTATTCGCTTATTTCCACGCCGCCTTTGGCGTTGGCGCCCTCGTCGGGTTTGCCCTTGGCGCTTTGCTTACCGCCTTCGGCTCGGTTTATTATTTCGCCAAATTCAAAGAGCAGCTTTACGAAGGCCGCTCGCCTAAAAAAGCCCATCAAGAAGCCATCAAGAAAGCCCTTTGGCCAACCATCGACATCGGCGTTTTGGGCATCATCATCGGCTTATGCGTTTATGGTTTCGTCCCCGCGACGATCGGCGCTATGGGACTTAGCCTCATCTTATCGAGCTTCTTTGGCACCTTAGCCAACATCCTTTTGCTCCGTTTGGAAGGATATTTGCTAGCCAACGACAACCAAACGGAAGCCCATCTTTCCTCCCTTTATGGCGTCGATACCAAAAAAATACCCAACGCTTTGAAAGAAGAAAAGCAAACCTACTTTGGCCCCTATGCCAAAACCGATTTCACCAAGCATAAAACGATTTTTGGAATCGTGGCAGGGGCGTTGCTTCTCGCTTCCGCCCTCGGCGTTTCGGTTTGGAGCGGCTTAGGTAGCGGCTACAATTATGCGGACGCCTACGACGACACCACCTCGATTTCCTTAGAATACCGTATCCGCGAAGGCCAAAGCACCGCCGAATTCTCCAAAGTCGAGGATATCGAAACAAAATTCCTCCCTTTGCTCTCCTTTGAGGAAAAGACCTTCGATGAATACGTCAAAGAAGACGGCATCATCGTCGAATCGGCGACAATTTACGATAGCGATACCATAAGCGGCGAGCAAGAAGCCTACACCGTCTATTATTTCCATATCGATTTGAACCGCTATTTCGCCCCTGATACCGATTATGCCTTCGTCGTTAACGGCGTTAACGAAACCGATTTGTTGACCAACGTCATCGCCAAATTGGCCGATGATTGCGGCATGGAAACGGGCGTGGCCAACAACGTCACCGTCCAGGCTGGCGTCCCGACGTTAGGAACGATTTACCTTTCTTTAGGCGTGGCTTCTTTAGCTAGCCTCGCTTATCTCTTCTTGCGTCATCGCCCATCGCGCGCTTTGGCCGCATCCTTGATTTCTTTGGGCTCAAGCGTCTTCGTCGCCGGGCTATATTCCTTGACGCGTCTTGCCATAACACCGGTTGCAAACATCGCTTTGATAACCGTTTTCTTCGTCGCTCTTCTCTTATCTTCTTATATCCTTAACAAAGAAAAGGAAATCCGTAAAGAAAGCCGCGAACACGAAAAGGAAAGCGCCGCCTTCCGCGATGCTTGCTTGTTGCGCGCCAATAGCGAAGCGGCCGGCGATTTGATCGTCTTCGCGATAATCGTCTTCGGACTCCTCCTATCCTTCATGGCTTTAGGACCCATCACCTATTATCCGATTTTCTTAGGAGCGATCGTCGGTTTATTGTTCGTTACCTTCTTATCGCTATGCGCTTTGACGCCTTTATCGACGTTATTATCGAAATGGCTACGCTTAGCTAAGACCTCCATCGAAGAAAGCCGTAAAAAGAACAAGGAAAGCAAGCCCAATAGCGGCAACCTTCCTTCAACCCGCCGCCGCGCCGAGCCAGAAGAGGCCATCTTCATCGGCATCAACGATTGATGGACATCCGCGAAAAATTCTTCGAATATTTCTCTTTGGATGAGGAGAGCTATGCCAAATTGGTCTCTCCTCTTACTTTTTCATCTTTGCCGTCGATTAAAGACGACGAAAACGTCAAGAAAACCATCGCCCGTCTCCTTTTAGCCAAAGAAAGAGGGGAGAAAGTCCTCATTTACGGCGATTATGATTGCGATGGGGTGATGAGCTCCTCCATTTTGCTTTTAGCGTTAAGAGAAAGCGGCATAAAAGCGGAAGGCTACCTTCCTTCCCGCTACCTCGATGGATATGGCCTCACCAAGGAAAACGTCGATAAAATCGCCGCTAAAGGCTTCCATATCATTTTCACGACGGATAACGGCGTCACGGCCCACGAAGCTTTGAAGGAAGCAAAGGCAAAAGGGCTAGAAACGATTGTCCTCGACCATCACGAATTCGATGACGTCCCGCCTGAAACGCAATATTTGATTCACTCCTCAAGATGCAAAAGCCTAAGCGTCCCCGTTAGCGCCGGCTTCCTCTCTTTCCTTTTTAGCGAATCGCTGCTAGGCCATTATGACCCGTATTTGCTTGTTTTAGCGGGTCTTAGCACCTTGAGCGACAGCATGCCTTTAATAAGAGAGAACCGCGATTTGGTAAGACTGACGATCATGACGATGAACGAGGAGCGTTACCCCGAATTCCGACACTTGATCGACAAATACCCGCTCGACGAGACGACCATCCAGTTCGATATCATTCCCAAAATCAATGCTGTCGGCCGCATCGAGAAAGGCCCGCAAATAAATCGCTTATTATCTTATTTTACCCGTCACGACGAGCAAATTCCGTCTCTGGCCCAATACCTTAACGAAACCAACGAAAAAAGAAAGAAACTGACCAAAGACGCCGTCGAAACGCTTCTTATCGACGATAAAGAGCCAACGATTGCCGTCTGTAGCAACCTTCCTGAAGGTCTAAACGGGCTTTTGGCTTCGCGACTACTTTCCTCTTTCCATAAGCCCGTAGCCGTCTTCGGATATAAGGAAAGGGATGATAACGTCCTTGTTGGATCGTTAAGAAGCGTCGATGGGTTCGACGTAATTAGCGCAATGCGACATATGAACGTCGATTTCCTAACCCTCGGCGGCCATCCGAAAGCGGCCGGATGTAGTATCTTGGTCTCTTCTTTTCCTGCCTTTAAACGCGAATTTTCCTCGGTTTTTAGCCAAACGAAAATCATCGTGCCTAAAGAGAGGACGATTTCCCTCTCCCGAAACGAAGCTACCCAAGAAACCTACGATTTCTATAGAACATTCGCTCCCTTTGGGGAGGGGTGGAAAGCGCCGCGCTTCGCCTTGGAGGAGCTTGATTCCCGCCTTTTTTCCTATCTTAAAGGAGGGGCTTATCTTTCTTCGCCATACGGCCAATACCGTCTCCTTTCCTTTTCTTTGGGGCGCGACTCTTTCGCTTTAGGGGAGAAGGTGTCCTTCATCGGAGAAATGAAGGAAAACGAATATCGAGGACAAAAAAGCATCCAACTAATCGTCACGAAAGCGCTTTAAGCGAAACAAACGCGCTCGCGCAGGCGTATAATTAAGGCATTATGGAAGAGAAGCAGGAAAAATTACCTTGGAACGGCGGCTATCCCATCCACACTTTCGAGGATCTTCGCGAACTTTATTGCACCTACATCAAAAACCCCAAAGACCGCCAAATGATCGAAGACGCATATCATTTGGCCGCCGAAAAGCATGCCGGTGCCTTACGCAAAAGCGGTGAGCCATATATCCATCACCCTATCGAAGTGGCTTATATCCTCGCCCAAATCCAAGGAGGGCCCGAAACGATCACCGCCGGCCTTCTCCACGACACCGTCGAAGATACCGACCTCACGATTGAAGACGTCGAAAATCAATTCGGCAAAGACGTCGGCATGATCGTCGATTCCCTCACCAAAATCCAAAGGATGAAGCTTTCCCATCGCACCGAAAGCGATTTTGAAGCGGAAGATCACCGCAAAATATTCTTAGGCATGGCTCGCGACATCCGAGTTATCCTCGTCAAATTGGCCGATCGCCTTCATAACCTTAGGACTTTGGCCGCTTTGCCGCCCGAACGTCAGAAGGCTTTAGCCAAAGAAACCCTCGATGTCTTCACGCCCATCGCCCATCGCTTGGGTATCTATCGTTTCCAAAGCGAGATGGAAGACCTTTCCATCAAATACCTCGAACCGGAAAAATATAACGAGATCCTCGCTTTGATGAACGCCCGCGAGGAAAATCGCCAGGGATCTTTGAATGCCTTAAAGAAACGCATCGCCGACATCTTGTTCGAGCACCATATCCCTTTTAAGATGGAATCGCGGGTCAAAAGCATCTATAGCATTTACCGCAAAATGTATCTAAAACATTACAATTTCGACGAAATATACGATGTTTTAGCGGTGCGCGTCATCACCGAAACCGTCATCAATTGCTATGAGATATTGGGGATCGTCCACGCCACCTATAAACCGGTGCCCGGGCGCTTCAAAGACTATATCGCCATGCCTAAGCCCAACATGTATCAGTCCTTGCATACGACGATCGTCTCGGGGGACGGCAACATTTATGAAGTGCAGATCCGCACCAAAGAGATGGATAGCGTCGCCGAAAGCGGCATCGCCGCCCATTGGCGCTACAAAGAAGGGGAGCATTATAATGCCCGTGAAGAGCAGCGCGACATCGAGGAAAAACTCCATTGGTTCCGCGATTTCGTGAGCATTTCGGGCGATCAAGGGGAAGAAGATGCCAAGGCTTATATGGCCGCTCTCGAGCAAGACGTCTTCAATGCCAACGTCTACGTTTTCACGCCCTTAGGCAAGGTCATCGACCTCCCTAGTGGCGCCACCACCTTGGATTTCGCCTACAAAATCCACACCAAAGTCGGCGAAAGCGCCGTCGGCGCCATCGTCAACGGCGCCCTAGTGCCGCTAGGAACCGTCTTAAAAACCGGGGACGTATGCGAGATACGCACTTCAAAAACAGCCAAAGGGCCGAATGATTCGTGGCTAGAAATCGCCAAAACCGCCAGCGCCAAGGCCCGCATCCGCAAAGCACTCCAGAAAAAGAACGTCTTCATCCGTGAGGAGACGATCGCCCGCGGCCGCCAAAGCCTCATCGACGCCTTCGAAGCGCAGGGGATGGGGGTCGGAGAAATGGACAAATACCTAAGCGATCCGCGGATATTGACCGAATTCACCGCTCCCGATATGGATACATTCTACGAATCGGTGGCCAGCAAAAACCCCACGCCCCTTGCTGTTATCGATTTCTTGGGGTTAAGAAAAAAGCAAAATTCCCCCCTCATTTACGAACGGAGGAACATTCGTCACGAATCCAAAGAGCCAATCATCGTCGAAGGAGCCGACAATTTGGCCACTTCGTTGGCTAAATGCTGCTCGCCGATACCGGGCGACGATATCGTAGGTTACGTAAGCAAGGGCAAAGGCATCATCGTTCATCGCCGCAGTTGCCCGAATGTCGCCGCCAACGCCAAACGCCTCATTCCCGTCTCTTGGAACCCCGATTTGGGCGTGAGCAGCTACCCCGTCTCCATCTCGGTGTACGCCAACGATAGGCCTAACCTCTTAGCCGACCTTCTAAATTGCCTGAGCGCGAAAGGCATCTCGGTGACCGACCTTAAATGTCATCTCATCGAAGCGTCGATGAATGACATCGTTAACCTTACTATCTACGTGCCAGACGCCCAAACCCTTGATAATATCTTCTTAGAACTCCATCAAGTCAAAGGCGTTTATGATACCGTCCGGCTCACCCATTAATTAAAGGAGATAAACATGATTCAACCAGTCAAAGGAACCCACGATTTATACGGAAGCGACGCCGAACTCCTCCGTTACGTCGAAAACACCTTGCTAAGCGTCGCCGAATTATACGGCTATAAGGAGATCATCTTGCCGGTTTTCGAATATACCGAAGTCTTTAGCCGCGGCACGGGCGAAGGAAGCGATGTCGTGCGCAAGGAAATGTATACTTTCCTCGATAAAGGGGAGCGCTCCCTCACCTTACGGCCCGAATTCACGGCGGGAGTGGCCCGCTCGGTGATTTCCAATCGCCTTTACATCAACGAAGACCTGCCACTTAAATTATATTACCACGGCCCTTTGTTCCGTTATGAAAGGCCGCAGCTTGGGCGTTACCGCCAATTCAACCAATTCGGCATCGAAGCCATTGGCGAGGATTCCGCGCGCTTAGACGCCGAAACGATCCTTATAGCCGTGCAATCGCTATCGCTACTAGGTTTTAAAGACGTGTCGTTACACATCAATTCTCTGGGCGATGCCGCTTCGCGTGAGGCGTATCGCAAGGCGTTGACCGAATATTTCTCGAAGCATATCGAGGAAATGTGCGATGATTGCAAGGAAAGGCTGCGCCTAAATCCCCTGCGCATACTCGATTGCAAAGTCCAACAAGATCAAGAAATAGCGAAAGGAGCGCCGAAAATATCCGAATATTTAAGCCCAGAAAGCGAGAAACGCTTTTACGACACCCTTTCGATCCTCAATGACATGGGAGTTTCTTATGTTCGCGACGAAGGTTTGGTAAGAGGCCTCGATTATTATAGCGAGGTCGTCTTCGAAGTTCATGCCAAAGCCCCGAGCGGCCTCGATTACGGAGCGCTTCTTGGCGGAGGGCATTATTCCTCTCTTCTTCGCGATTTGGGCGGTCCCGATCTCCCTGGCGTCGGTTTTGCCATGGGCTTAGAACGCCTTTGCTCCATCCTCAAAGAAGAAGGGGGAGAAAAGGAAGAACTCGACGATGGCATCGACATCTACGTGATGCCGATTGGGAAAGAAAACCTCGAAAACGCCGATCATTTGGCCCAAGAATGCCGGATGTACGGATATCGGACGGAAGTTCCTTTCGGGTCTTTGAAATTCTCCACTCTCTTCAAAAAAGCCGAAAAGAGGAAAGCTAAATTCGCCCTCATCTTCGGCGAGGAGGAATTATCCAAGAAAACGGCCAACTTAAAGAATCTGGCCACCAAAACCCAAACGAGCATCTCCTTAGAAAACCTCGAAGAAGAATTAGAGAAGGCTTTTCATGAATGCGAAGGATGCCATAACCACCACGATGACGAGGAGGAAAAATGATGAAAAGAACTGATTATAACGGCAATTTGCGCCTCAAAGACGTCGGCAGGAAAGTCGCGCTATACGGCTGGATGGCCACCAGAAGGCATCTTGGCTCTCTCTTATTCATCGATTTGCGGGACAGCACCGGCATCGTTCAACTAACGATCGACGATCCCGCCAAATTCCCCGATGTCCGCAACGAATACGTCCTTTATGTCGAAGGCGAAGTGCAAAAGAAAGAACATCCTAACCCCAATTTGCCGACGGGCGAAATCGAGGTTCATGTCTCTAAGCTCGTCGTCCTCAACAAAGCGGAGAACCCACCCTTCATCATTAACGACGATACCGACGCCTTAGAAGACACGCGATTGCAGTATCGTTATCTTGATATCCGCCGACCCATTACCTTATCGCGACTTAAAACGCGCGCCAAAATAGCCAAAATAACGAGAGATTACCTCGATGAAAACGGTTTTTTGGAAGTGGAGACCCCGATTTTGAACCTTGCCACCCCCGAAGGGGCGCGCGATTATTTGGTCCCTTCAAGACTACATCACGGCTCTTTTTACGCCTTGCCGCAATCGCCTCAGATCTTCAAACAATTATTGATGGTCGGAGGAGTGGAAAGATATTATCAAATCGCCCGTTGCTTCCGCGACGAGGATCTTCGCGCCGATAGGCAGCCTGAATTCACGCAAATCGACGTGGAAACCTCCTTTTTCAGCCAAGACGACGTCCTGACTTTATGCGAGGGTATGTTGGCCCGTTATTTTAAGGAAATCGTCGGATACGAAATCAAATTGCCATTGAGAAGAATGGATTATTGGGAGGCGATGGACCGCTTCGGAAGCGATAAACCAGATACCCGTTATGGCCTAGAAATCCGTGATTTGAAGGATAAATTGTCTCTTTCTTCCTTCGCTCCGTATAAAGAAAGCAAATACGTCAAAGGCCTTCTTATTCCAGGCAAAGCGGCGGAAACAAGCCGCAAGCGCCTCGATTACCTCAATATGGAAGCTAAGAAATTCCAGCTTAAGAGCCTCGTCGCACTCAAGATGGAAGGAGGGCGTTTGCTCGGATCATTTATGAAATTCATCGATGAGAGCCTAGAAAAGCGATTAATCGAAGAAGAGAAGATAAATGATGGCGATTTGCTTTTGGTGGCGGAAAGCAATGACCGTCGGAATATTTCCTTCGGCTTAGGCGCCATCCGCACGATCTTCGCTAAAGAAATGAAACTGATACCGGAAAATAGCTATGATCTTTTATGGATCGTCAATTTCCCGATGTTCGATAAAATCGAAGGGGAAGAAACGACCTATACGGCCGAACACCATCCTTTCACCCGCCCGCGCGATGAGGATTTGCCTCTTCTCGACACGGCGCCCGAGAAAGTCTTAGCCTACGCTTATGACATCGTCATCAACGGTTATGAAGCAGGGGGAGGGACCCTTCGCATCTACGATCACGACATCCAGCAAAAGATCTTCAAAATCATCGGCTTAAGCGATGAAGAAGTCCGCAAACGCTTCGGCTGGTTCATCGATGCCTTCAAATACGGCTGCCCGCCCCATGGCGGATTCGCCCTTGGCATGGACCGCTTGGCGATGATACTTTCTGGCACCGAAAACATCCGTGATGTCATCGCCTTTCCTAAGAATCTGCAAGCCGTCGATCCGATGTCGGGGGCTCCAGGGGAAGTCAAAGAAAAAGACCTCGATGCCGTTGGCATTTCCATTAAAAAAGAGCAATAATCGAAACAATATAAATTTTAGTTATTACTAATTAACTACTAAATAAATACCAAAGGAGATAAAAAATGAATTTCATCGACAAAAAAGAGCGAGATCTTGATTGCCTATCTATCGCCGTCCTACGCGCCTTGCTTATCGACGAAATCAACGCCGCCAAAAGCGGCCATCCCGGCATGGCGCTTGATATCGCTCCCGCCATCTTTTCCCTCTACAAGAATTTTTTAGTCGCCGACCCCGATCATCCTGAATGGTTCAACCGCGACCGCTTTGTCCTTTCTAGCGGCCATAATAGCGCTCTGCTATATGCTTTACTTCATTTATGTGGATATAACATTTCCATCGATGACCTCAAGGCTTTTCGCCAATTAGGGAGCCGCACTCCCGGCCATCCAGAAATCGGCGTGACGCCCGGCGTCGACGCCACCAGCGGGCCTTTGGGCCAAGGCATCGCCCAAGCCGTCGGCATGGCGATGGCCGAAAAGAAGATCGCCGCCTCCTATCCCGAAGGCGAGCGTCTTTGTTCGCATTTCACTTATTGCCTATGCGGCGATGGTTGTTTGGAGGAAGGAATCAGCCAAGAGGCCATCTCCTTGGCAGGCAAATTGCGCCTTAATAAGCTGATTTTGATTTACGACGCCAACCTAAGCACCCTCGATGAACCGACGAAGGAGAGCATGGACGAAGACATTAAACTCCGTTTCATGGCCTCTAAATGGAATGTTTTGGAGGTAAAAGACGGCAACGATGCCGATTCCATCGCTTCCGCCATCGCCAAAGCGCGCAAATCCTTCTCCTTCCCGACCTTAATCATCGTCCATACGAAAATCGGTTATGGCACCTCTCTAGAAGGAAGCCATCTTTGCCATGGCGCCCCCTTAGGGGAAGAGGAAGGGAAGAAAGCCAAGGCCTTTTATGGCTATGACGAAGCCCTTTTCAGCGTCCCTAGCGAAGTTTATGGCAATTTATCCGCCTCTTTTAAAAAGAGGGGGCAAGAGGCTTATGCGTCCTATCAAAAGGACCTAGAAGAATATCGTCTCGAATATCCTGAGGCTTATGAGAACTTTCTTCATTCCCTTAGCCGCGACACTACAGCCTATTCTTTCGATGATCCCGCCATTTTGGATAAAAACGAATCGACAAGGAACGCCAGCGGACGCTTCCTTAATGCCTTAGTTAAAGCCGTTCCTTTCACCTTTGGCGGCAGCGCCGACGTCGCTTCGAGCGTCAAAACGGCGATCAAAGGAGAGAAAAATTTCTCTTCCGATGATCCAAGCGCCAAAAACATCGCCTTCGGCATCCGCGAATTCATCATGGCCTCCGCCTCCAACGGCATCGCTTTGCACAAGGGGTTATTGCCTTATTGCGGCAGTTTCATGATTTTTAGCGACTATATGCGTAGCGCTATCCGTATGAGCGCACTAGAGAAATTGCCAGTGATCTACCTTCTCTCCCACGATTCTTTGGCGGTAGGGGAAGATGGTCCGACCCATGAGCCCATCGAGCAGCTTTCATCGTTGCGCTTAATACCGGGCCTACGCGTCTATCGTCCGGCCGACGCCCGCGAAACCTTCGCCGCTTGGCGCATAGCTTTGCAAAACAAAGAAGGCCCGATCGCCATCGTTTTATCGCGACAAGATTTGCCAAACCTAAGCGATTCTTCTTTCGCTGGGGTCGCTAAAGGCGCCTATCTAATCAAAAAAGCCGAGAATCCGACCATCAGCATCTTAGCTAGCGGCAGCGAGGTCTCCCTGGCTTTCGAAGCCGCTTCATCATTGGAAAAAGAAGGCGAACGAGTCGACATCGTCTCCGTCCCTGAATTCAAAGGGATCGAAAAGATGAGTGAGGAAGAGCGAAAGAGCCTCTTCCGCGTCCCTTACGAAAAACGCTTCGCCCTAGAGATGGGAAGCCCCGATTTATGGTACCGCTACGCCAAGCACGTCAAAGGCGTTTCCTCTTTTGGATCCTCAGGCAAAGCCAAAGACGTTCTATCGGCCTACGGCTTCGATATAAACGCGGTGGTCGCTTGGATTTCCTCCATTTTATCTCGTTAGGGAGTGCCTTTTTGCTCGCTTTGGATTAAAATCTAGCCATGAGTTCATCTTATTATTATCTAAAATCCTACAAACGCTCAGGAAAAATGGGCATTTCCCGTCAAGCTTTCGAAGATATCGCAACCTTGGCCGCCAAAAGCCTTAAGGGCGTCAACGTCAATCAGAAGCCGACCGGCTTTTTCAAATTGACCAAGCCAGCGAGGGCGATTTTCCGCAAGGACGGCCGCGTCGAACTACAAATCGACGTCTCTTTGAAGAAGGATTCCCCTGTGCATGAAGTATGCCTCGCCATCCAAGAAAAAATAACCAGCGCCATCTCCATCATGGTCGAAACGGTTCCTCTATCCGTTGCCGTCCACGTCGTCAAATTCCGTTAATTCTAGGATGAAAAGCCATCTTTCGCTGCCACCTATCCGAAAGATGTGCTAAACTTAGTCGCTTTTTTTGTTACAAGTATGGAAGACAACGAAAAAACAATCGATAAAAACCCGAACATCTCGCGCGGAAAGGCCGAGCAAATCGCCCTTTTTGCCATTTATGACCTTTTGCTTTACGCCGAAATGGGGCTCGAAGCGGACATTCCCGCGATCGTTTCTGGCCTATCCGAAGCGCCATATGAAGAATGCGACGTCTACATAAAGAGGATGATCATCGCTTTCTTGAAGCATTCCGCCGATATCGAAGCCGCCTTTCAAGCGCGGATGCCCAAATGGAAATTCCCCCGCCTTAACAAAGTCGAACAAGCCATCTTATTCCTAGCATATTGCCACTTTTTCTATGATGAAGAGGAAGTCAACAAAGCCGTCATCATCAATTTCTCCGTCTCTTTCGCCAAAAAATATCTAGGCGAAGGCGATTATCGTT
This sequence comes from Bacteroidaceae bacterium, assembly GCA_963624045.1. Taxonomy (GTDB): domain Bacteria; phylum Bacillota_I; class Bacilli_A; order RFN20; family CAG-826; genus UBA4951. The sequence continues at coordinate 93,892 of CAVFNI010000003.1, read as the reverse complement.
TCGTGAACGCCATCTTAGACAAGGTGCTTGTTCATGAATAACGAAAAGCGCGTCCTGACCGTCAATGAAGTAAACGAATGCATCAAAGGCATAATAGAAGGCATTCCGTTTTTCTCCTCTTTAGCCGTCGATGGCGAAATCAGCAATTGGAAAAGATACCGTTCCGGCGTCTTTTTCGATTTGAAGGGAGAGGATGATAGCCTCCTTTCATGCACCATCTGGAACGATGCCCTTTCGTCTTTATCCTTCCTTCCGCAAGATGGCGACCGTGTTATCGCTCGCGGAAGGATCTCCGTTTACGCCAAACGCGGCCGTTATAGCCTATCGATCTCTTCATTAGAGAAAAAAGGCTTAGGAAGCGCCTTACTCGCTTTGGAAGAGCTCAAAAAGAAATTGGCCAAAGAAGGCCTTTTCGACGAAAGCAAGAAACGGCCAATCCCTTCCTTTCCTACGGCCGTCGGGATTATCTGCGGCGCCAATAGCGCGGCCGAAAGCGATCTTCTAAGAAATCTTTCGAGGCGTTGGCCGTTATTGGAAATATACGTTTTTCATGCCATTGTGCAAGGTGAAAAAGCCCCTAATAGTCTTCTAAAAGCGTTAGAAGACGCGAAAAAAAGCCCGATAGACACCTTGATTTTGGCCCGCGGGGGCGGCTCAAGCGAGGATTTATCCGCCTTTAACGACGAGGGGGTGGTAAGGAAATTCGCCGCTTTCCCTAAGCCCACCATCAGCGCGGTCGGGCATGAAATCGACGTCACTTTGGTCGATTATGTTAGCGACCTTCGCGTCAGCACCCCGACAGGGGCGGCCGAAAAAGCGACGCCGGACATCGAAGAAATCAAAGAGACTTTGCTAAACGACGAAAAAAGGACCATAACGGCAATCAAAAAGACTCTGCTATTATCTAGCGAACGATTAAAAAACATTTCTTCCCGCCCTTTCTTCAAAAACCCCCTCTCGCCATACGAAGAAAAAAACCGTTTGCTTATCGACATGGAGAAAAGGCTAAAAAACGGCGTGGTGGCCCATTTTTCGCTCACCGAGAATCAGCTCGACAATCTTTCCAAGCGCCTTAAAGCCTCTTCGCCCGACGCCATCATCGCCCGCGGATATGGCGTCATAATGAACGAAAACGGGAAACCGCTTGACCATGTCTCGAAGATCGTGGTCGGCGAAGAGTTTAACGTCTTGATGAAGGGTGGTAAGATTAAGGGGCGAGTCATCGAAAAAGAGGAAAGAAAATGAGCGAAAAAAAGAAAGAATCCTTCCAAGAGAAGCTTAGCCGCCTTGAGGAAATCGTCGAAAAAGTCGAAAACGAAGCGCTCTCGCTCGAAGAATCCTTGAAATATTACGACGAGGGCATGGCCATCATCAAAGAGTGCCAAAAAACGTTAAATGAAGCGAAAACTAAAATCATCAAGGTGGACGATAATAAATAAACAGTAGTTTTGTAGTTGTTTTTTAGTATATTTTATAATGGATAAAATACCAGCTTATAACGAACATATTTCTTCTAAAAAAGAGGAATTGTGCATAAAAAGCCTAAGCAAAAGCGAATTAGAGGAATTAGCCAAGAAGATTCGCGAGGAAATCCTTTCGGCCGCCTCCAAAGAAGGCGGACATCTTAGCTCTAATCTCGGCGATGTCGAACTAACGATCGCCCTCCATCGAAGCTTCAATCTGCCTTCCGATAAGCTAATTTTCGACGTCGGGCACCAAACTTATGCCCATAAGATCCTGACCGGGCGGAGCTTAGAGGGCATCGGTAACGCCCTTTCTACATCGCGCTTCGCCGACACTTCCGAAAGCGAATACGATCCCGCCGACGCCGGTCATAGCTCGACCTCCTTAAGTTTAGCCGAGGGCTTTGCCATCGCTCGCGATTTAAAAGGCGAAAAATACGATGTTATCGCCGTAATTGGCGATGCTTCCATCGCCAACGGCCTTGCCTTCGAGGCCCTAAATTCCATCGGCAGCCGCTCTAACAAGGTGATCGTCATCCTCAACGACAACGACATGAGCATCTCCGCTCCCTCGGGGGCCTTAAGCAAATTCTTTCGCCGCATTTCCACCGGCAAAGTCTATAACAAGATGAAGATCGGCTATCGGAAAGTCCTCACGAAAACTAAATTAGGTCGCTCCATTTACCGCCTGTCGACTTCCTTTAAAAACAAAGTCAAACGCATCCTTATTCCCATCAACCTCTTCGAAACGCTGGGGTTCTCTTACCTCGGCCCGGTGGATGGACATAATATCAAGGCGATGGAAAAAGCCTTTGGCCGCGCCAAGAATTCGACCAAATCGACCATCGTTCACGTCCTCACCCAAAAAGGACGCGGCTATTCCTTCGCCGAACGCGATAGCGGCGCCTATCATTCCGTTGAGCCTTTCGATGTCATTAGCGGCCAAGCCCTGAAGCCAAATGCCGAAACGTATCCGAAATTCGTCGGCGAAAGCCTTTATGAGGCGATGAAGGAAAACGATAAATTGGTCCTTATCGCTGCCGCGATGATGAAAGGAAGCAAAATTGAAGGTTGCTTTGAAGCTTTCCCTTCTAGGTGTTTCGACGTCGGCATCGCCGAAGAACACGCCTTGACGATGGCAAGCGCCTTCGCTTTATCCGACTACCATCCGATCATTTCGATGTATTCGACGTTTTTGCAGCGGGCTTACGACGAACTCCTTCATGATTGCGCCCGCAAGCACCTCAATATGACTTTGCTTATCGACCGGGCGGGCTTACCGGGAAAAGATGGCGAAACGCACGCCGGAATATACGACGTTTCCTTCCTAAAAACGATTCCTGGCATCAAAGTGTGGATGCCTTCTTCCTTTAAGGAAACGCGTTCGCTTATCGCCTTCTCGTTAGAAAAAGGCCATGGCATCAACGCCATCCGCTATCCCAATGCCTTAGGTTCCTTAGAAATCGACGAAGGAAACGAAAAAGAGCATATCGACGCCGGCTTTTATCGATATAAGCCAGTAAACGACGCCAAAACGGTATTGCTTTCCGTCGGACCCGACGGCCGCGAATTGGCTAAACGCCTGCAAAACGATTTTCCTGGCGAAATCATCATCCCTTTATTGCTTAGCGAGGTAACGCCATCTTTATTGGAGAGATTGGAGCGCGCCGAAAGAATATACGTTTTCGATCGCTATTCGACGGAATTAGGTTTCCTTTCATCGATATGCGATTCATTGTCGAAACACCATTTATCGCCCGACATCGTCTCTTTTTGCTTGCCTAACGCCTTCATCCCGCATGGAAAGAAAGACGAACAGGCAAAGATGCTTGGCGTCGATTTCGATTCGGTGATAAGAAAAATCAAGGAAACTGAATCCAAAAAGAAATTGTAAAGATTTTTTCCAAGAGAAAATGCTATCATTACCCTATATGGGTAAGGTCATTCTGCACATCGATTTGAACGCCTTCTTCGCCACGGCGGAATCCTTGCGCCACCCCGAATGGGGAGAGGAACCGATCATCGTCGGCGGGGAAAGCTTTCGCGGCGTCGTTTCGACCTGCTCCTATTCGGCGCGCGCCTTTGGCGTCAAAAGCGCCATGCCGATCGTGGAAGCGAAAAGGCTTTGCCCGAAAGGGCATTTCTTGCCTTGCGATTTCCCTTATTACGCCATGTTGTCCCGTTCTTTTTTCGCTTATCTCGCCAAATGGAGCCAACTGATCGAGCCTCTTTCGATCGATGAAGGCTATGTTGATATCACCAAAGGCATCAAAAGCGCTTCCGACCCGCTTGATTACCTACGCCGAATCCAAGAGGGTTTATATCAGGAAATAGGATTAAAAAGCTCGCTAGGGGTGGCGCCCACCAAATTCTTAGCCAAGATGGGCAGCGACATGAAAAAGCCGATGGGCATCACCATCATCAGGAAGAAGGATATCTCGAAAATTCTCTATCCGTTGCCCGTTTCCTCTTTTTATGGAATCGGAAAAAAAGGCGCCGCCGCGCTTGAAAAGGAAGGAATCCTCACCATCGGCGATTTGGCGAAGATGATCTTCGCCGACGAAGAATGGGGCAAAAGGAGGTTTGGCAAATTTAGCGAGGAGATCCGCAAAGACCTTCTAGGCCAAAGCGATTCCACCGTCGATGTAGCTCCCGCCGACCCCAAAAGCGTCGGCCATAGCGAAACCTTCCCTTACGACACCGATGAGGAAACGATGATTAAGGACAAGATCAAAGAACTTGCCCATAGGAGCGTCATCGCCCTTAAAGGCGACCGCAAAAGGGCTAAAACAGTGATCCTTTCCGTCAAAGATAGCTCCTTCCGTTCCTTCACCCGCAGCCTCACTTTGCCCGAAGCTAGCGAAGAAGAGGCGACGATTATCAAAACGGCCTTGAACCTGTATGAGAATAATTTTTTGGGAAAGGAACTCCGTTTGGTCGGCGTTTCCCTTTCCTCTTTAGTCGATCCGTATAAAGAGACGTTGCAAATGAGCCTTTGGAATTATCAGGAATACGAAAAGCTCGATCGCACCAAGCTTTTGGTCAACGAGCTGAATAGGCGGTTAAAAAAGCCTAGCCTTAGCATCGCCAGCCAAAAGAAAGGGGATAAGAAAGATGGACATCGCAATCGATAAAGCCGTGAGCTTATATCTCGGGGCCAAGCGGGTCGAAGACGGCTCATCCCCCCTCACGATCGAGAGCTATAAAGAGGATCTCAAGCTTTTTTTGTCTTTCCATCGCGGTCAATTGCATAACAGCAGCGACCTGACCAAAGAGATGCTGATCTCTTTTCTTTTAAACGAAGACGATAAAGAGAGGGCCTCCTCCACGATTTTGCGGCGCGCCTCCTCGCTTCTAGGCTTTTATAGGTTCTTGCAGAACGAAGGATATTATCAAGGGGAATTACCAGATTACGAGAAGCCTCGTCATTCGAAGAAAATCCCCAACGTCCTTAGCAAAGAGGAGGTCGAAGACCTTTTAGAAGCCCCCGACCTATCGACCGATGCGGGGATGAGGGACAAAGCGATGTTAGAACTTATCTACGCCAGCGGCCTCCGTGTCAGCGAACTCCTTTCCCTTCGCTTCAAGGACTTCGATTTTGCCAATCGCTATATCGACGTCCGAGGCAAAGGCGATAAGGAAAGGGTCGTCCCTTATTCCTCCTTCGCGGACAAATACCTTCAAAAATACATCGACGGAGCCAGAAAAAGAAACAAAGGCTCTTCCTCCCCGTATCTCTTTTTAAACCACCGAGGCGAAAGGCTTTCGCGCGTCTATTTCTTCAAAATGGTCAAAAAATACGCCACGATGGCCTATATCGATAAGCCGATTTCGCCGCACGCCTTAAGACATAGCTTCGCCACCCATCTGTTGGAGAAAGGGGCTGACCTTAGGAGCGTGCAAGAGCTTTTAGGGCACAGCAAAATAACCACCACGCAGATTTATACCGAAGTTTCCCTTAACCGCATCATCAGCGCATATGATTTGTATAACAAAGGCAAATAAAGTAGAATCTACGGGAGGAAAAAATATGGATTATCGTTTCAAAAGGATCTTCCTCATCGTGGCCGATAGCGCTGGCATCGGCGAAGAGCCGGACGCCGCCGAATATGGTGATGTCGGAGCCAATACCTGGAGCCACGCTGCCGCAAGCGTTCCCGCCTTCCGTGTTCCGAACATGGAGAAATTGGGAATCGGTCTATTGGATGACATCAAAGGGGTCAGGCCTCTTTTGGGAAGCAAACATGCCTTCGCGATGCGCTTAAGAGAAAAAAGCAATGGCAAAGACACGATGACCGGGCATTGGGAGATGATGGGGATTCTTACCACCTCGCCCTTTAAGTCCTTCACCGACACAGGCTTTCCTAAAGAATTAATCGACGAATTAGAACGGAGAACCGGCCATAAGATAATCGGCAATTGCGCCGCCAGCGGCACTGAAATCTTAAAAGAATTAGGTGAGCGTCAGATGCGCGAAAATAGCCTTATCGTCTATACTTCCGCCGATAGCGTCTTGCAAATCGCCGCCCATGAGGAGGTCACAGGCCTCGAAGAGCTTTACCGCGCTTGCGAAATCGCCCGCGAAATCTGTATGAAAGAAGAATGGCGCGTTGGCAGGGTCATCGCCAGGCCTTTCATCGGAACTTCCAAAGACAATTTCAAACGCACACCCAATCGTCACGATTATGCGCTTAAGCCACCAACCAAGACGGATATGGATATCCTTAAAGACGCTGGCTTCATGACCAGTTGCATAGGCAAGATAGCCGATATCTTCAATGGCGCTGGCGTCAGCAAAACCGTTCACACCGTCTCTAATATGGACGGGATGGACAAAACGATTGGACAGCTTAAAAACGAGGACTGGATCGGACTATGTTTCGTTAACCTCGTCGAATTCGATAGCGAATACGGGCATCGCCGCAACGCGCCAGGCTATGCCAAAGCCTTGATGGACTTCGATGAAAGGCTTGGCGAAATGATGGAAGAAATGCGCGAAGACGATTTGTTGCTCGTCACCGCCGACCATGGCAACGATCCGACCTTCAAAGGCAGCGATCATACCAGAGAAAAGGTGCCGTTGCTCGCCTATTCAAAATCGATTGAAAACGGACGTTTGCTCGATGAACGCGCCTCCTTCGCCGATATAGGCGCTACGATCATCAAGAATTTCTCGTTAACGAAAGACGCCCATTTAATCGGAACGCCGATCGATGAAATACTGGAATAGGAGACAAAAATGCATAAAAAATTATTCTTAGGCACAATCGCCATCTTGGCGTCGTTGTCCGCTTGCTCGAATCCTTCGTCATCTAGTAGCGATAGCTCTTCTTCGGATAGTTCAATCACCGATCCGTCCTTAAAAATCGCCTCGCCCGCGGGAGCGCCCGCCATTTCCTTATATACGCATATCAACGACGAATCCTTCGTGACGAACAAAGATGCCACGCAAGTCGCTCTTGCCGTCAAGCAATCCACCAACGTCGATGCCATCGTTTTTGACGGCGTCAATGCCCTTAAATTCGTCAAGGGAGGGCAAACGCAGACGAAATGGAAGTTGGCCAGATGGCTAACCGGAGGAAATTTCTTCATTGTTTCCACCAAGCACACGAAAGAAGAAACATTCGATACAAACTCGAAAATATGTTCATTCGGGAATGGTTTGTTGCCCGATAAGGTCTTTCGCGAATTAACTAATAAAAAATGGGAATGGGATATCGCCGACGAGAATATCAATTACCAAACTGGCACGGCTCAGGTTTCCGCCATTCTCGCTAGCGACGCTTATGCTTCGTATGACTATTATTTCATCGCCGAGCCGAGCCTACAAGCCGCCAAGGCGACTTTAAAAACCTCCCACCCCGAAGTGACAATCAATGAAATATATAACCTTCGGACTGAATGGGCCGCATATTCCAAAATGGATTACATTCCGCAAGCGGGATTATTTGTTAATCCCGATTCTTATGAAAACAAACGTTCATCCTTCGACGTTCTCCTAAAAGAAATTGATCAGAACCTTACCGATGCCGTCGATAATCCATCGGAAATTGTAAAGAAATTAAACGAACTTGAGCCCTCGGAAGAAAAGCAAACCGACAAACTCGGTTTCAAAGCGGCTTTAATCGGCGCCTTGCAAAAAGACGGCGCCAATCGTTTCGGGATCGTCAAACCAGGGACGATAACCGACAACCGTTCTTTCGTGAACGATTTCATGAGCAAGGTCGGCGAAAGCGTTTCCTTTAGCGCCGAACAATTCCTTGAATAAAATGAAAAAGAAGGGGAATCCAATCGAGAAAGCGCTCGCTTTTCTCTTGGGTTTCTTTTTCGTGATCCTGCTCTGGTGGGTATTATCGATCGCCCTAAAAGCCAATGACCTTCATTATTTGCCATCGCCATCGACGATTTTGTCGAAAACGTGGTCATTGCTTTTCGCCGATGATGCAAGAAAAACCTTCATAGCCCTCGGATATAGCCTTTTAAAACTCACAATCGGCTTCGTAATCTCTTTCCTTTTGGCGGCCATTCTAGGCACGTTGGCGGCCATTTTTCCTTTGTTCGAAGCCTTCGAACGAAGCCATGTCATCCTTTTTAGAAGCGTTCCGACGGCCGGGATCGCCATGATCTTAGGCACGGCGTTTTGGCTAGAAATACCGGCTTTACAACCCTTTATTCCGTCGATTCTTTCTTTTTTAATCGCCTTTCCGATTTTCTACCAAGCCTTCCTTGATGGCATATCCGCCATTTCGAAGGAGGAGAAAGACGCTTTAAGGCTAGAAGGGGCAGAAAAGAAAATCTTTACAATTTTTAATGTCTATTGGCCCGATTCCCAAGAATTCATTCTGATGTCGTTAAAGCAGGCTTTCGGGCTTTCTTTAAAGGTGACCATCATGAGTGAGATCGTGACCAATTCGGGGACGGTTACGGCGATGGGGCTTGGAACGCTTATCGGTAAATCGATCCAAGAAAAAGCTGATTTGAATCTGGCGATGGCTTATTCTCTCATCGCCGTCTTGTTTGTTTTGCTCATTGATTTAATAAATCTGGCGATCTCGAAAGCGGTCCACAAAAAAATAAACAATTAATTGTAAAGAATAAATTGAAATGATACATACCTAAAAATCCTTTTAGAATTTGTTTATGGAAGTGATTAATCTGGTAATTTGATGCGCTTATATTAAGTCAATAAAAGCAATGAATTAAGCAAATATAAAATTGTGCCATCGATATTTAGATTCTTTTCCGAATGAATTAGATCAAAAGAATATTCCTTGAGACAAAAATAAAAATAAGTCGAAAATTAGTAGTTTTAAAAAATGTGCAAAATCTATGTTAATTACTATTAATAATGTAAAAATTCAATGAATTATAAAAAATAAAATTTCGTAATAATCGCTTTTTATTTAATTTTAGTTAACATAATGGACATTATACGAAGTTATTGTAAAATTATATAAATCAGCGGTGCCAAAAAAATAATTGGTAGTTTTATAAAATCTATATTTAGATTCATTATCTCTTATGCACCGCTTCTTGCTGAATGAAGTTTCAATATCTCAATGCCTCTTTATGATAAAATGAGAAAAATACGTCAATGTATTTTCGTTGTCTTTTTTGATCGAATATAAATAGCGCAATCAGGAAGAAAAAAAGGATGGCCGTTAGCCATCCTTTACAAATCGCATAAAATTAATTAGATGCTGCAATAAGCTTCTCTAAGGAAAGCTCCTCGCGCTTCTCTTTGGTGAGCAAATGCAGAACGAAGTCCCCGCCGTCGACTAGAACCCATTCCGATTCTTCGTTTCCTTCGATTTTATGACGTTCAGCGCCCAATGTTTCAAGAATTTCCTCCACTTCTTCGGCATAAGCGCTTAAAGCACGGAGGCTAGGAACGGTCGCGATGATGATTTCATCAAAGAAAGGCGAACGTCCCTCCATATCAATGACCGTCACCTCATCGGCTTTCTTTTCTTCTAAAAAGGCAATGATTCTTTCGCTTATATTCATTTTTCTCCCTCTTTGCTCTTTAAGAATTCTTCGTTGGCAAGACGAACTCCTTCATATCCTTTAATATAATCTTTTAAGCATCCTTCGATTAATTTAGATGAATCATATCCCCTCGTCGGCTCGATTTTGTCGGCCGAATATAGGATTTTCGCCAAAGGCCGCATCTCTTTTTTGGCTAGGCAATGCGCCGATATAGCGTCTAGGATATCAGCATCATAGATGCCGAAAATCTCCTTGGCTAAACTGACGCCGGCATATTGATGAACGGCGAAGGAAGGAATCTTCGATGAATCGATGTCAGGAAAGCTTCTAAGCATCGCCTTTCTCCCCTCTTCTTCGTTTAAGTGTTTGGCAATGTCATGGACGGCGCCGGCGATATAGCCTTTGCCCTTCAATGAAGTTAGTCCGTTGCTTTCGATGATCTCTTCGCATAAATGAGCCACCGAAAGGCTATGGTCAGTCCGTTTTCTGCCGATATACGATTCGATTTTTCGCACATAATAAAGCCGATGGCCTTCGATATAGCGAAGTACCGACATAGGAATATCAGCGCTCCGAAGAGAGCGGACGTCATTGGAAGAAACTTCCCCCGATTCGCTATATGAAAGACCATGCATGTTATATTTTTCAACGTTTTCGAAGTCTATTTGGACTTTTGGACGTGGCGAATAAACGATATGGCAAAGCCTCGATAATTCCAAGGCATCTTTCCATTTCCCAAAACGGTTGGCTTCATCGCCGCCCATTAGGAAAAAGAGCTCTTCATATTGGTAAATAGAGCGAAAATGGCGGATGGTGTCGATGGTATAACTTATTTCGCCGTCGTTTTTATCCAGCTCATAACGAGAAATGCTAAAAGCCGGATCGTTTTCTTCCATGATGGCGGCTTCCAACATCGCTAGGCGATCGCCTTCGGTTTCCTCCGTTTCTTTCCAACGTGGCTTTTTGGCCGGAACGAAAACGACGGGCGAGGAAAGTTCTTCCTTCGCCGCCCTAGCGATTCGTAGATGGCCATTATGCAGCGGATCAAAGCTGCCGCCGAAGATGATAAGTCCCATATGAATTAACGAGGCAGAACGATTTTCTGTTTCTTCTTCTCATTGGGTCGATAAATCGTCAATATCCGCCCCAAACGGTTAACCGGCTCGGCTTTAAGAAGCAAACAAAGCTCCTCTAAAAATTCGTCTGGCGACTTCGAAGCGGAAGGCAAAACCTTTATTTTGATGAGCTCGTGGGCCTCTAAGGCATGATCGGCCGCTTCAAGGAACTTCATATCGGCTTCGCCTTTGCCCAAGATTAGCGATGGCGAGATGGTATTAGCTAAACTCCGCAAATAAGCGCGGTTTTTGGTAGATAGGCTCATTATTTCTCCTTTTTCTTCGCGGGAACGATTTTAGGGCGCGTAACATAAGCGCCAATGCCTTTAGGGACATAAAGATGATAGACTTCCCCTTCTTTTCCTTCGACGCTAACCCATCCTAGGCCGGCGATACCAAAATCGCGGACTTCGTTCTTGTCGAAAGCGAATTCGAAAGCGTCATAATCCTTATTGGAATGAAGGGAAGGCAAACGTGGCTTGAGGACTTTCTTTTCGATGTATTTGTCGAAAAGGGCGTTGATGTCACGCTTGGGGAAAATCTTCTTGATATCGACTTTTTTCGCGAAATAGCAAATCGACGGAACGCTTTTGCGTTCGCCTTTGACATAATCCAGATGGCCCAATAAGCCAATGAAGAGGCTGCCTTTCTTTTCCAAACGATTACGGACCGCCTTCACGGGCTCGCCGTCTGGCAAAACCGCTTCCTTGGGCGTCTCTTTATGCCCGAAGATGCTATTGTCGTTAGGGAAGCCGGGGACATCGAAAAGACTAGAAGAGCGATCGAGAGGTATTTCCATCGCTTGGATGCCGCTTTGCTTATAAAGAAGGCCTGCGATAGCGCGCCCAGAATCGTTTTTATAAGACAAGAGAAAAGCGTTGATGAACGCCGATTTGCCGCTTTTGGCGGCGCCAATCAGATAGACGTTATGGTTTTTTCGGCGCTTATTCATTTCCTTGACGATCAAAGAAATGTCGCTATTGAGGCTAATGGAAGATAAAAAGACATCATCGGCGGTCACCGAATGGATACCATTAACGTGAAATTGATGGGCGATATAATCCTTGAGGGAGGCTATGTCGATATTAGGCGGCAATAAATCGCGCTTGTTGGCTAAGATAAGGATCTTCTCACCGTCAATGGCTCTGGATATCCGCTCGATGAAAGCCGCTTCGAATGAGAAAACGTCAATCATATAAAGGAAGAGGGCCTTTTCCTCTTTGGCGGATTCGATGATGGAAAAAAGGGCATCCGATACCTCTTCCCGCGAAGGGTTATCGTTCCAATTGGCTTCTTTGTAGCAAGATGAACACAAAAGGGATTCCCTTCCTTCAAGCTTTGCCGTTTCGGGGGAAAGATAGCCTTCGTCTAAGGGGTCTTCGCTTTGTATAGGCGCGCCGCAACGCAAACAACGCCGCACTTTCTTGATTTCGCTCATGCTTTCTCCTTTATAAGGATATCATAAGGCATTTTATCTATCTTCACGCGCTTCTTTTTTTCGAAAAAGCGGTTTATGCGGGTGAAAAACGGCTCCTCTTTGACTAGAGGATCGGTCAAAACGAAGAAAATGCCAGCGCGTTTGGCCGCTTTTAGGTCGGTCAAAAGCTGGTCGCCGATTAGGGCCACCTCCTCTTTTTTCCATCCTTCTTTTCTAAGAACCTTCTTTAGCCGGAAGGAAAAAGGCTTCATCATCATCGGGAAATACCTGACCCCCCACCGCGTGGCGAAAGCCTTGACGCGATGGCCTTGGCCATTGGATGCCAAAGCGATGATAAAGCCCTCTTTTTCGCATTCCTCTTTCAATTTCCTCGCCATTTCCTCACGATTGGCAAACGTCTCGTAAAAAGAGGCGATGGTGTTATCGAGATCGAATAAAAGAACCTTGATGCCGGCTTTTTTCAATAATTCGTACGGCAAGCGGTAAGCGCTATGAGCGCGAAGGGATGGCGTCATCTTCATTATTTGTCTTCGTCGTTCCCCATCAATTCGTCAAAAAGGGATATCTGCTCGAAATTGCTTTGCGATGGTTTAGATGCCTCTTCTTGGATGTCTTCCTTTTCTTCCACGCGGATAGGATAGGAAGGCAAGGAATCATCGATTAATGGAGAATCGCTTTCGGAGAAGGTTTGGATTTTGGCTTTGGCGGACAAGAAATCGCCTCGCTTGGCATATAAGTCGACGGGCGTGGCGTTAAAATCCTCCCAGACGGCATCGACACGCGAGCCATCCGACAAGACGGCATCGACGCTAAATGGTGGCTCTTTGCCATCGGCTTTGATTAAATGGATCAAGCGATGCGGTTCTTTCTTGAAGCTGCTAAATAGCAGGGTCGTCTTATCGAGCCTCTTTCCTAGCGGGGTATTCTTAAGGATATAAACGCGCGTATCACCGCGGTCGGTAAGCAACAATATCTTCGAATTGGGGTTGGCTTCAGGATCAAAAGAAAGAAGGCCGGCGAGTTCTTTGCCATGGAATAAGCCCGCTTTAAGGCCGCCGGTCTTTGGGTTGGAAATGGCGATGTCGTTTTCGTTATAGAAGGCGGCTTTGCCATCGCTCGAAGCGATGAAAAGGTTGCTATTGCCACTGCCAACGGCCACATCAAGCAATTCGTCGTCCTTCGAAAGGCGGATGGCCCCAAGGGCCTTAGAGCGGCGGATAACCGGGAAGGAATCGAGCCTGATGCGCTTAATGACGCCGTTTTTGGTGACGATTATGACATAAAGATCGGAACGGAAATGGCGCACGGCGAAGGCCTTGACCATCTTTTCATTGCTATCGACGCCCACGAGAATGTTGACGTGATAACCTTCATCGTTCCATTTGGCTTCCTTGATTTCGTTGATCGGGATATAAAGATAATTCCCTTTGTTAGTAAAGATGAGGGCGTAATCGGTCGTCTCGCATTCGCCTTCGAAAACGAAGACGTCGCCGTTTTTTATGCCCGGTTTGGCCCCGTTTTGGCCACCCGAGCCCTTCCAACTCTTTAAAGAGCTGCGCTTAAGGTATCCGTCTTTGGTGACGACTAGACGGCAAGCTTCCTTGGCGATAAGATCGCGCTTATCGATTACCATTTCCGTCTCTTCGGCGACCACTTCGGTTTTGCGGGCATCGCCATATCGTTTCACTAAGGCTTTAAGGTCGCTTACGATGAGGGTTTCGCGCTTTTCTTGGCTATGCAAAAGCTCATCGAGAGTTTTGATCTCCTCCTCAAGGGCTTGCTTTTCATTTTCCAAAACGGTGATGTCGGTATGGGACAATTTGTATAGCGGCATCATCAAGATGGCTTCGGCTTGATCCTCGGTGAAGGAAAAGACGGAAACCAAATTCTTCTTGGCGTCGGCTTTGTCACTACTATTGCGGATCGTCTTGACGACCTCGTCGAGGATGGAAACGGCTTTGATAAGGCCGCTTACGATGGAGAAGCGGTTCTTCGAACGTTCGAAAAGGAAACGGCTTCTTCTAGTGATGACATCAAGCTGATGTTGGATATAACAATCGCAATAAGAAAGCAGATCGAGGGTTTTGGGCCGATCATCGACGATGGCCATCATGTGGGCAGTATAATTGGTCTTAAGCTGCGTTTTGGCCATGAGATAAGCCAAAATCGCTTCGGGCTTGGCATCGTTTTTCAAATCGATGGCGATGCGAAGTCCGCTTTTATCGGTCTCGTCGCGCACATCATCGATACCAGGGATCGTTTTGTCATGACGGATTTTGGCAATGCTTTTAATCAAAGCGCTCTTATTGACTTGATAAGGGATAGCGCTGACGATTATTTGCTTTTCCCCTTTAGGAGATACGACGATCTCCGTTTTTGAGCTGACCGTCACTTTGCCGCGCCCCGTCCGATAAATGTCCTTTAACGACTCCGATTCGTAAATGATGCCACCCGTCGGGAAATCAGGGCCCGGAACCAAAGGAAGCAAATCGTCGATTCCGCACTTCGGATGTTTGATGCGGTAGATGATGGCGTTAGAAATCTCTCCGAGGTTATGGGGAGGAATGGAAGTCGAAACGCCGACGGCGATGCCTTCGCTACCGTTGGCGAATAAATTGGGAAAGCGGCTGGGAAGGACGGAGGGCTCAAGTTGCGAATCGTCGAAAGTAAGTTCCATATCGACGGTGTCCTTGTCGATGTCGGCGATGAGTTCGTCGGCAATAGCGCTTAGGCGCGCTTCGGTGTAACGCATGGCCGCAGGGCCATCGCCATCGATGGATCCGTTATTGCCTTGGAAGTCGATTAGGGGATAACGATAGGCCCATGGTTGCGACATATGGACCAAAGCCTCGTAAATAGAAGAATCGCCATGCGGATGGAGTTTACCCATGACATCCCCGACGATGCGGGCGCATTTCGTGGTGGGTTTGCTAATGAGATAGCCGTTCTTCCACATATCGAAAACGATGCGTCTTTGTACGGGCTTAAGGCCATCGCGCGCATCGGGGATGGCGCGGTCTTGGATGACGTCTTTGGCATAGATGGCGTATTTCTCCCCCATCAATTCGTCAAGCGTCCCTTTGACGATGTTCTCGATTATTTCCGATTTCTCTTCCTTTTTCTTTTTCATATATTATTTGCCGATGCGCACTTCCTTCATGAAGGTATCTTCCTCGTTGAAAGTCACGTTCTCTTTGATCCAATTCCATCTAAGGGAGCTGTCCTTTCCCATCAAAGTGCCGATTCTTTTCTCCACCAAAAGGGGGTCGTCGATGGCGACGCGGGTCAGAACGCGGGTTTTCTTATTCATCGTCGTGAGAGCCAGTTGATCGGCGTTCATTTCGCCTAAGCCTTTATAACGGGCGATGGCGTATCCGGGGCCGATTTTGGCTTTTCCCGCCGCTAATTCGTCTTCATTCCAACAATAAACATGCTTAGAAGGGTCGCTTTTTTTATAAACGCGATAAAGCGGAGGCTGGGCGATATAAACCATGCCCCTTTCGATCAAAGGTTTCATGTAATTATAAAAGAAGGTTAGTAACAATGTTTGGATATGGGCGCCGTCGGTATCGGCGTCGGTCATGATGATGATTTTCCCATAATGGCTCTCGTCGGGATCGAAATCCTGTCCCACGCCTGCGCCGATGGTTTGAATGAGGGTGCTGAATTCGACGTTCTCGACGATTTTCTCCATCGAAACGCTGTCGGTATTAAGAGGCTTTCCCCGCAATGGCAAAATGGCTTGGTGCAGACGGTCGCGTCCCGTTTTGGCGCTGCCTCCGGCCGAATCGCCTTCGACGATGAACAATTCGTTTTCCATGTAATCCTTGGATTGGGCGCTGGCCAATTTGTCGCTGATAATCAGATCGTTGTTCTTCTTTTTGGCGCCGCGAGCGGCTTCTCGCGCTTTCCTTG
The DNA here is from genome assembly GCA_963624045.1 of Bacteroidaceae bacterium. Classification (GTDB taxonomy): domain Bacteria; phylum Bacillota_I; class Bacilli_A; order RFN20; family CAG-826; genus UBA4951. The sequence continues at coordinate 77,972 of CAVFNI010000003.1, read as the reverse complement.
CCGCTTCTCTGGCGTCTTTGGACATCATGCACTTCTTGACCAAATCAACGGCGAAAGCCTTATGTTCGTTAAAATAATAGCTGAGTTTCTTGAAAACGATGTCGCCCACCACCGTTCCGGCTTCGGGGGTACCGAGTTTCCCTTTCGTCTGCCCTTCGTATTCCAATTTGCTTTCGGGCACCTTGACGGAAAGGATGGCCGTCAGGCCTTCGCGGATGTCGACGCCGTCGATCGATTGGTTTGGACGGATGACTTCGCTAGTTAGGGCCCAATCGTTAAGGGCTTTGGTAAGGGCGCCTTTGAAGCCGCTTTCGTGGGTTCCGCCATCGGCCGTGCGAACGTCGTTGGCGTACGAGAAAATATTTTCGTTATAATCCTGAGAGCACCACCTCATCGCCAACTCGACTTTGATGCCGCTTGGGGAAGAGGAGTCGTTAAAATCGATAATATCGCCCATCGGAGTCTTGTTCTGAGTGAGGGAGGAGACATATTCGTACAAGCCCCGCTCGGTATAGAATTCGTGAGAATTGCCCGACGCTTGCTCTTTCAGGATGAAACGGACGCCCTTAAGAAGGTAGCTTTTCTCCTCAAGGCGGTTATAAATGGTGTCCCAGCTGAATTTGGTGTTGGGGAAAACCTTGGGATCGGGTTTGAAACGAACGGTCGTACCGTGTTTAGAAGTTTCTCCGATGATATGCAAAGGGGTCTCTAATTCGCCGCCGTTATGGAAGCGGATCTGATAAATCGAGCCCTGACGGCAAACGGTGACTTCGAGCCATTCGCTTAAAGCGTTCGTGACGGTGGCGCCGACGCCATGGAGCCCAGCGGCCGTTTGATAGACCTTGCTATTGAATTTACCACCGCTATGAAGAGTGGTGAAAATAAGCTGAACAGCCGGTATTTTAGCCTCCGGATGAATGTCGACGGGGATACCGCGCCCTTCGTCTTCGACTTGGACGGAGCCGTCTTTAAGCAAAGTCACGGTGATTTTCTTGCCAAAGCCGTTGACGGCCTCGTCGACGGCGTTATCGACCACTTCCCAAACCAGATGGTGAAGTCCGGTGAGGTTCGTCGAGCCGATATACATGCCAGGACGTTTCCGCACCCCCTCGAGTTCGGAAAGGATTTCAATCTGGCTCGCCGAATATTTCTTTTCTTCGTTTAGCAAATCGTCCATTAATGGTATAAAATCACTCCGTTGGTAATTGTAGCAAAAACCGCCAACAAAATGTAAGAGAATTACTACATTTTCTTAAAAAGAACTTTACTAGAGAACCATGAACCCCATCCTCGCGAACATCCTACTAGGTCTTTCGGTGGCCGTTTTCTCTTTCCTTATCGGCGGAATCCCGACGGCCGTCGTCATCGGCAAGGTTTTCTTCGCCAAAAATCCTTTGGAATACGGCTCCCATAATTCCGGCGGCACCAACGCCGGGCGCGTTTTAGGTAAGAAAGCGGGAATCATCGTCATCGCGCTCGATATCCTTAAAACCGTCGCCGTCTTTTGGAGCATTTACGCCATCATCGAATTCTCGGGGTTAAGGAGGGCGATGCCGATATGGGGCGAAGGGCGTTTTTACGTTTGGTCCTCGCTATTCTTCGCTAGTCTCGGTCATTGTTTCTCGCCCTATCTCAAAGGCAAGGGAGGAAAAGCCGTCGCCTGCTTTTATGGTTCGGTCGGCGGAACTAGCTGGTTGCTTTTCCCGTTTTGCTTCCTGATTTTCTTCCTCGTATTCAAGATCACCAAACGCATAATGAGCAAGGCGTCCATTTGGACCGGAGCGATTTTGCTATTGCTCGAAGGGGCCCTCAGCATCCTTTCGATTTTGCTTTCCCCGCAATTCGATTTCTCCTTCTTTAGTTGGTCTTTTGGCTTAGGTGAAAGCGCCGCCTTCGGTTACGAATCCTTCATAGCGATATCCCTCGTCTATCTGATCTTGCTATTAAGACATGCCGATAACATCCGAAGAATCCATTCGGGAGAAGAGAAGCCCCTCAAATGGGAAAAGTAGTTATTTAGTAGTTTTTTAGTTTTTATAAATGTTCTGTGGAAAATTCATAGCCATTCAAAATATAACAATTTTCCTTAGATTTTATCTATGTTTTTCATTGACACTTTTTTGCTTGGCGCTAAAAACATCGTCAGCCGCGATAAAATTGAAGAAATGGTTTTTTAGATGATTCCACTGCCGTATTTTTCTTTCCAATAAGGGTTACCGTTATCTATTTCACACTCTCTTACGCATTAAAAAAGCGGCGCTTGCCGCACCGCTAGGAATTGCCTCTTTCTCTTATTCGCCCTGCTTCATTTTGTTCATGACGGCGCGGATCTGCGCTTCGCTGGGCTTGCGTCCCATTTGCATATACATGGCACGGATAGCCGCTTCGCTGATCGGAGGATGTTTTTTCATCTCACGCTTGATCAAGGCGCGGGCCCCGAAGAAACCCACCGCCCCGCCGGCGATGAAAGCCAAGACGATGTAGAGGATTAGCTGCCAAACCTCAATCGTCATCCTTAGGCCCTCTTATCGTATTTGCCAGTGGTCGTATCAACCATGACTTTCTCGCCTTTTTCAATGAAAAGCGGAATGCGAATCTTTAGACCTGTCTCAAGGGTGGCGTCTTTGCTGCCGCCATTGGTGACCGTGTCCCCGCGGACGCCAGGCTCGCAATCGATGACTTCCAATGCCACTTTGCTAGGAAGCTCGAGGCCGAGGACTTCTTCGTCATAGCAGATGATCGTGACATCGCCATTGGGGGCCAAATATGGGATTTGGCTATCAAGGCCCGTCTTGGGAAGCTCGATTTGCTCATAAGTCTTCGGATCCATGAAGACGAGCGTCTCGCCACCGTCATAAAGGTATTGCATGGCTTTCTTGGTGATGGAAACCTGCGTCACGTCATAACCGCTGTTGCGGCTTAATTCGGTGATGGCGCCGGTGCGAACGTTTCGCACTTTGACTTTGGCGACCATTTTGCGCATCGCCGTTTTGTTAAGCAAAATGTCGATGACTTGATAAAGGGTGTTCTCGTCCTCGAAATAATTTCCGGGACGTAATTCAGTAACGTTCATTTGTTTCTCCTTTTAAATACGGCAGTATGATATTACAAAACTGCCCGCTCTTCCACGATTTTTAGGTTTTTATAACGGGAAACGCCTCATAAACCCAAAAGGAAGGGGTTATATCTCCTTTCGTTGCCCATTACGCTTCCCTCGCCATGCCCAGGATAAACGCGGGTTTCTTCTGACAAAACGGATAATTTTTGCAAAGAGGATTTGATATCGCGACTTCTTCCGCCTGGCAAATCGCTTCGCCCTATTCCTAGATGGAAGAGGGTATCTCCGCTAAAGAGGGCTCTTTCATCCTCATTATAAAAACAAAGGCTACCCGGCGTATGGAAAGGGGTGGATATAACGAGGAATTCCGCTTTCGGGAGCGTGAAACTCAAACGCTCACCGCCTTCAAGAAAACGGAGATTGGGATTTTCATAAACAAAATCCTCGCCCGTAAGCTCTCGCGAAAGATTAAATTTGGGATCGCTTAGATATTTGGCGTCGTAGACGGAAAGATAAATCGGAGCCTCCGTCTTAAGCGTTCTAAGGCCTTCGATATGATCGATATGGCCGTGCGTCAATAAAATAGCGGCGATCTTACCGCCATGATGGCGGGATATATAGCGTTCTAAATGCGAATCGAGATTGCTGCCAGGGTCGATTATGATGGCCGGTTCGCCTTCGTTGCCGACGACATAAATGTTCGACGAATATTCAGGCAAGAAACGTAATCGCTCAATCCGCATCGGAATAAAAAAATAAGGCCGAAGCCTTATTTGCACTCCTTATGAAGCGTTTCGTGCCGGCAACGTTTGCAATATTTCATCGTTTCCAGCTTGTTGGGATGGGTCTTTTTGTTACGGGTGGTGATGTAATTGTGTTCCTTGCATTCACTGCAGGCAAGGATGACTTGATCGCGTTTGCTGTTGGCCATAAAAGTTCACTCTTCTTTCTTTTTTCGCAAGCGCTAGTGTATCACAAGGCAATTTATTTATCTAGAAGAAAATTAGCAAGCGGGCCCCTTTCCGTCACGAGACGATAAAAGTCCGATGGGAACGGCGTTTTTTCTTTCGTCTTACTTTAACGCGCTGACTTTTATTCCTTTTTGGTAGCGCTCTTCTTTCCCTTTTTGCCCGCCAGCGAGATAAAATAAGGCAATGCCAATCAGAGAAAACACGAAACAAATCGCCGTCGGCCCCTTTAAAATCGGCGGGCAAAAGGAAGTCATCGTCCAATCGATGTGCAATATCAAGACTTCTAATTTCCTCGCCGTGAGCCAACAAATCAACGAATGCGCCGCCTTTGGGGCGAAGATAATGCGCGTATCGGTTCTCGATTTCACGGATGCTTCCGCCATCTCGGAAATCAAAAAAAGGACGAAAATCCCCCTCGTGGCGGATATCCATATCGATTATCGCTTGGCTTTGGCCGCTTTGGATAGTGGCGCCGACGCCATTCGCATCAACCCAGGCAACATCGGCGAGAATTGGAAGGTCAAGGAAGTTACGGATGCCGCAAAAAAGAGGAAAGCCCCCATCCGCATAGGCGTCAATGGCGGCTCCTTAGATAAAAGCATCGCCGAAACGACCGTCGACGATCCCGCGCTCCGCCTCTTCGAAAGCGCTAAAAAACACGTTTCCATCCTCGAAGGTTTCCTTTTCGACGACATCGTCATTTCCTTGAAGGGAAGCAACGCCATCGAAACGATCAAAGCCTACCGCCTTGCATCCGATTTCTTCCCCTATCCCTTACATTTGGGCGTCACCGAAGCGGGCCCGATGGAAACCTCTCTCATCCGCTCTAGCGCCGCTTTATCCCCTCTTTTGCTCGATGGCATCGGGGATACGATCCGTCTTTCCCTTACCGAAGATCCTTTGGAAGAAGTCAAAGCGGCCAACCGGCTGCTTCACGATCTGGGATTAAAAGAAGATTGGCCAACTTTCATTTCCTGCCCGACATGCGGACGGACGCAAGTCGCCCTCTTGCCTTTAGCCAAGAAAGTCATGAATTATCTCGAATCTCATCACATTAACAAAACAGTTGCCATCATGGGATGCGTCGTCAATGGTCCAGGCGAAGCGAAAAACGCCGATGTCGGCTTAGCTGGCGGCCATAATGTTTGGGTCTTATTCAAAAAAGGGAAGCCGATAAGGCAAATAAAAGAAGAAGGCGCCTTCGATGAATTGATCGCTGAATTGGCGAAATGAAACGAGCCTAGCCATTACCCTTGGCCAGATTCTTTCTAATAGCCTTGCGGATGGCTTTTTTGCGGTATTTCTTTTTGACTTTCTCGATGGCAAATTGCCGTTTTTTCTTATACATCGGCTCGATGTGCTTAGGGCGCGAGAGGGCCTTCGCTATCTTGATTTCTTTGATTTCCTCATCGGGCAATTCTTTTTTCTTCTTGAGCTTCGTTTTGGGCAATAACCCAACCGGATCGACTTTCAAGCCGTCTTTATTAAGGGTCAGAAAATCGAAAACGACACCCTCTTCGATGAGTTTTTGCGGCAAAGAGAGGGAATCGCTATTGTAGAAAACCCAGGAATCTCCGCTTTTGCCGAAGCGGCCGGTGCGGCCGGCGCGATGGTGATAAAACTCCAAGTCGCTAGGCAAATCAACGGATATGACGTCGCTGACGTCGCTAATATCGATGCCGCGGGAAAGCAAGTCGCTCGAGACGATGAGCGAATGCTTGTTCGCTTTGATTTCCCGCAAAGCCTTTTTGCGGCTGCGCTCATCAAGGGAGCCGCTGTAATAGATGGCATCCACTCCGTTTTCTTTGAGGGCCTTATGGATTTCCCCCACCTTCTCGACGGTGGAAGCGAAAACAATGGCCAAATACGGACGTCTTATCGACAAAAATTTCAAAAGGGCGGAGACGGTGCCCATGTGCTTGACGTCGACAAGATGGTGAGCGACATTGCCGGACGTCTCCGTTTTTTCACTTTCGAATTCGAAATTGGCGCCGACGAATTTATCAAGCTCGCTTTTGAGATTGGGCTTCAAAGTGGCGCTAAAAACCATCGTCTGCGGTTCTTTTAAGGCGCTCGCGATCATCTGGACGTCCTCGAAAAAACCCATATCGAGGAGCATATCCGCCTCATCGAGAACGAAGAAGCGGACGTTCCTAACGCTATAAAGCTGACGGGTTATGATGACGTCTCTTAGCCTTCCGGGAGTGCCGATAATAAGCTGTGGAGGCCTTTTCGAGCCTTCGGCGTTATCGCTGACGTCGTTTTCGCTAGTAAATAGCCTAACGCGAAAAGACGGATAGAAACGCTCGAACGCTTTGGCGAATTCGTAAGTTTGGCGGGCAAGCTCCCGCGTCGGCGATATTATAAGCCCCTGAGGACGGGCGAGGCTTTTGTCGATTCTTTCGATGATGGGCACCAAAAAAGCATGCGTTTTGCCGCTTCCAGTCTCACTTTGAACGAGCAAAGAACGGCCTTTTAACGCCTTGGGAATGACAGCGCTTTGAACGGCCGAAGGATTAAGGTAGCCTAGTTTTTGCAAAGCGTTAACCATCTCTTCGGACAAATCGAATTCCTTGAAACTCATTTTTTCGCTCCCTTCCGACGCTTTCTTCTCTACTTCTTGGCCATAATGTCGGATAATGCAACCATGAAAGTCACTCTCATCGAACCATATGGATTCTGCGGCGGGGTGACACGCGCCTTGCAAACGGCTTTTCTCGCTAAGAAAAAACACCCCACCGAAACAATATATCTCATCGGGGCCCTCGTTCATAATGAAAAAGTGACCGACAGCCTTCAAAAAGGCGGATTCGTCTTCCTTGACGGCGATGAGAAGGCAATAAAAAAGGAGCTTTGGAAATTGGAAAAAGGCAGCGTCATCTGCTTTTCGGCGCACGGCCATCCTTCCGAATACGAGGAAATCGCCGCTGCTAAGGGCCTTATCGTATATGACGCCACTTGCCCTTTCGTCAAATTGAACGAAAAACGCATTAAAGAAGCGATCGAAAATGAGCAAGAAGTCTACTATATCGGTAAAAAAGGCCATGCCGAAGCCATCTCCGCCCTGTCGATAAGCCCCAAAGTGCATTTATATGAGGGGGTCGACGCCTTCAAAAAGAATGCTGACGGAACGTCGATAGTCGTCTTCTCCCAAACGACCGTGTCGCAAAGCAAAATCAAAGAAGCGATCGAAGAAATAAAGACGATTGATCCCCAAGCGAGTATCCAAGCCAAGCGTTGCCCCGATGCCCAAAAAAGACAAGAAGGCATCCAAAAGAAACGCGAAGGCATCGACCTCGTCGTGATTCTTGGCAGTCGCACTAGCAATAACAGCAAGGAGCTTCTTAACCTCGCTAAAAGCGCTTTCCCAGGCATCGATGCATTTTTAGTCCTATCCGCCACCGATATCGATAAAAAGGCGCTTATTGGTCATCATCACGCCCTTTTATCTAGCGGCGCCTCGACCGACGAAGCGGACGTCCGTAAATCGAAAGCCTATTTGGAATCGTTATAAAAAAGAGTTGCCGGTCGCTCGTGCTTTACGCCTTTAATAGTTAAATTTTGGTTTATTTTTAGTAAAGTTTTAGTCATTTGGTCAATAAATATTTCTTCGACTTCATGCGGTATATCTAGATAATTGTAATGAGATAGTATCATTTCCCTTCTTGCATGATGTGGGCAATCGCCTGATATGAAGGCGTCATAGCCTTCTTGCTTGGCAATAAGAGCGCTTCTATAACCGCCACCGCCGATTACGGCCACTTTTCTTATCTTCTCTTTGCCTTCGCCAATAAAGGTGCCATAAGGGAGCGATAACGCTTTCAAAACATACAAAACGAATTCTTTTTGATTCATCTCATAAGGCAAAAGGCCGCCCCTAGCCATATTATCGCCCTCTAGTTCGCGGACATTTTGCAAACCTAGCGCTAAAGCGATGGCATCGTTCATCCCTTCTTTGGCGCGGTCGAAATTGGTGTGATAGCTGCTTAATGGGATGTCATTTCTTTCCAAAAACGCATAGCTTTCCCGCTTTTCTTCGTCTCTTTCGAGGATTTCCTTCTTCTTTCCGAAGAAAAAGGGATGATGGGTGATGATGAGATCTGGTTTGAAGGAAAGAACCTCATCGAATAAGGTCCGATCGAAATCCAAAGACAGGAAAATGCGTTGGGTCTCTACTTTGTAATGTCCGACCATAAGCCCGCCGTAATCGTATGGTTCGCGTAATTTAGCCGGATAGAATGCCGCTAAAGACCTAAGCAAAGAAGCCGTTTTCATCGTAACAACCCCTCCATCTCGTCTATTTCCTTCTCCAAAGCGAGGACTTTTTCATTTTTCTTACCTATTGCATCGACGATAGCTTTCTTTTCCGTGATTTTATGGCGGAGCCAGTTCTGCCATTCCTTAGGCTTAGTCAGGACATTAAGTGGCCCATATTTGAGCTCTAATTCGCTATAAGACGCGCTAGGCGCCCCCTTTTCCCATTTCATGAGGTCATAATAAACGCCAGCGTCATATAGAAATTCATTTTGTGCAAGATGATAGCCTTCCATAGCCAAAAAGGCGATTACCTTCGGATGGTCGTTATGGGCGTCGATGATAATCGTTTTGATGTTAGCTAATTTATTTCTTCCTTTTTTTAGGATATCGATGATGAGGTTGCCACCCATCCCCGCCAAAACGATGGTATCGACTTCTTTATTAAGCGCTTCTAAGCCATCGGAAAGGGAGGTGATTATCGGGAAAGAAGTCGCTTCGACGGCCTTTTTCATCCGTTCAAAGGGTTTCTTTTTGTTCTCAATCGCCATGGCGCCTCTAATAAATCCCTTTTCAAAAAGGTAGATGGGAAGCGCGCAATGGTCGCTGCCGACATCAGCGATATAAGAGCCTTTATCGACCATTCCAGACAAGGAAAGCAAACGCGGGGAAAGGGAAATCATCTTTTGATTCCTTTTCGCATTTTAATAAGCGCCTTTTCGCGTATCTGCCGCGCCCTTTCCCGCGTTATCCCATATGATTTTCCGATCGCTTCTAGGCTTTCCGGCTCTCCGCCATTCAAGCCGAAATTACGGACAACGATATCCTTTTCCCGCTCCGTGAGACAATTGATGGCGTCTTGCACCGCGATATCGTCTTCTTTTCGCTCGATTTCGCTTTTGCTTTTCTCTTCATCGTCCGAAGCGATGAATGACGAGAAATCGTCGCCATCTTGATCGATTGGGGCATCGATGGAAAGCAGATTCAAAGGAAGGGATAGGCATTCGGAGATTTGCTCGATGGAGAGACCACTTTGGCATGAGATTTCGTTAATCGAAGGCTCCCTTCCTAAGTTTTGGGAAAGCTCATCGATCGTTTTCTGAACCAAGCGGAGATTGCTTAAAGCCCTAGTCGGTATATGGATTAGGCGAGAATCGCCGTTGAGATATCCGATGATCGATTGTCTAATCCAATAATAAGCATAAGTCGAAAAGCAAACCCCTTTATCGGGGTCAAAGCGGCTCACCGCCTTCTCTAAACCGATATTCCCTTCTTGGATGAGATCGATAAGAGGCGTCGAATGCGCATAATCTCCGTATTTTTTGGCGATGGAAACGACCAAACGAAGATTAGCTAAAATCATTTCGTCCTTGCTTCTTTTCGCCTCTTCTAATTTTTGTTTTGTTTCTTGGTCGTCTCCATTGGCTTTCAAGGACGCTTCCAAATGAGGGATTTCTCGGACTTTTCTAGCACATTCATCCATTTTCTCCTCGTCCAAAAGGGGGTATTTTCCCATTTGGCTATAATAAAAACTCAAACTGTCGTTGACGGCTTTATTCACTGGCCCTTCGTCGAGGCGAACCTGCGGCTTAATGCCCTCTTTCGAAAGACGGAAAAGAGCCTCTTCCGCCTCTTTTTCCGATAACGAATGGCGATCGGCGATATCCCAAAAGCCGTCGACGGCGAGATAGCCGTTCTTTTTTCTACTATTCCTTGCTTCCATGACGGCGGAAGCGATTTTATCTTCTTTCTCCATCAACGATCCTTGTTATGGGTCTCGGGGCCACTAAAATAGATGGAATCACGATAATCGCCAAGACGCTTGGCTCTCGTCGGATGGCGAAGCTTCCTGATGGCCTTGGCTTCTATTTGCCTGATACGTTCGCGGGTGACGCCGAATTCGCGTCCAACTTCCTCCAAAGTCCGCGGACGATTGTCGTCAAGGCCATAACGAAGGCGCAAAACCCTCTCTTCCCGGTCGGTAAGGTCGCGCATGATGTCATACAATTCGTCCTTAAGTAACGATTTGGTGGTGAATTCTTCGGGCGATTGGGCGTCTTTGTCTTCGATGAAATCGCCCAAATGGGAATCATCTTCCTCGCCGATTGGCGTTTCCAAAGAGACAGGCTCCAAAGCGATGCGTTGGATCTCCCTGATTCTTTCAGGGGAAAGGGCGCCATCCATCCTCTCGCTTATTTCCTCTGCCGTCGGATCGCGTCCGAGTTCTTGCACGAGCGTGCGTTGGATCCTCGTCATCTTGTTGATCGTCTCAACCATATGGACGGGGATGCGGATGGTCCTAGCTTGGTCGGCGATGGCGCGGGTGATGGCTTGCCTAATCCACCAAGTCGCATAGGTCGAGAACTTGAAACCTTTGGTATAATCGAATTTTTCGACCGCTTTGATGAGACCCATATTTCCTTCTTGTATGAGATCGAGGAAATGCATGCCACGTCCAACATAATGCTTGGCGATGGCGATTACCAAACGAAGGTTGGCAGTGATAAGCTGATCTTTGGCCGCTCCGCCATCGGCGATGAGATATTTGGCTTCGCGAATGGCCGCTTCATCACCGCCAGCGACGATCTTATCGAGCTCGGCTTTGGCTTTATCGCCCGCGGCGATGCGCATGGCGAGTTCCGTCTCTTGCTTGGCGTTAAGCAAATTGACTTTGCCGATTTCCTTCAAATACATCTTGACGGAATCGTTTACTTTAACTTCGCCCGATTGAATTTTGGAGAATTCATCGACGTCCTCGATTTCCGCTTTCTCGCTTTCGTCGACGTCGTCTAAATCGTCTTCGTCCTCCTCGTCCTTAAGCAAGTCGGCTTCCGTGGGGCCGTCTTCGTCTAACGCCATCTCCTCCTCATCGGACTCGACGTTGACGCTATTTTCTTGGAAGAAAGTGATGATTCCGGCATAGTCGTCATCGCTATAATCGAATTTTTGAAGGGCGTCCATGATTTCGTCTTGCGTGATGGAATTGCCATTAGCTTTCGCTTTGCTCAAAAGCTCTTTTTTAACGTTTTCGAAAGTTTTGATAAGGCCTTCGTCTTCTTCCTCGTCTTCGATTTCGAGATCAAAAAGATCCTCTTCTGCCTCGGCGTCGCTTGCGACTTTCTTCTCTTCTTCTACTAATTCTTCTTTCTTGGTTTTTTTGGCTGTCATGGGGCTTTTTTTCCTTTCTATTTGATCGTTTTCTTTTTCTGACGGAGCCGTTCTTTATGGCGTTTGGCGTACTCCGCAAGGGCTTCGGTTTGGCTGGCTAGGTCGTCGGATAGACTCTTCCGCAAAGCGGCTTCATCGGACATTTTCTCTTTTTCCTCGCCGATGGCGGCGGCGCAAGAACGAAGCTGTTCGAGGCTAAATTCGGGATGATAATTATCGCTAGACACGTCGCTGATGGTAGCAACCAAGGAATCTTTTTCCTCTTCCTCGAGATCGCTTTCGATATCGCTTACGAGAAGCGGCAAGGAGATATCCCCTCCCCTTTCCTTGACGTAATCGACGATGTAATTGGCGATTTCGTTATAACTTGGCGTATAGAAGTTATCGATGTTATCCATGAAGAATCGGACAGCTTCCGTATGGCTTAGCATGTAATAGAGAGTCTCTCTTTCGGCTTTGAAGAGCCTTTTGCGGAAGCGTTCCTTGGGGTAAAGGTTATTAAGCTCGATTTCTTCAACGTAATCGACCTCCTCTTCCGTTTTTTCTCCTGGCGGGGCTTTATTGATTTCCGCGCGGATGGCTTCGACTTCGTATCCCGTCGCTTTGGAAAGTTTGACGATGGTGTTTTCCCGTTCCAATCCGGCCGGAAGGTTACGGAGCTGAGGAATGAAATAATGCATCACCTTGAGGCGCTCCTCAGGCGTTTCCAAATGACGGATGGACGAATAATAATTGACTTGGAAGGTGAAGGGGTCGACGAGATTATTCATCGCCTGGCGAAGTTTCTCGGGTCCTTCTTCGCTATAAATATCGTCGGGATCGCGCGTATCGCCAGGGTTATTCACCAAACGGAAGGAAAGGCCGGCTTTGTTGAGTTGGGCAATGATTTTCATCATCCCCTCTTGTCCAGGAGCATCGCCATCCAAAGAGAGGCGCACTTCGGCGTTAAGATGCCTTAAAAGGGCGATTTGATCGGCGGTCAGGCTCGTCCCCATAAGTGCTACGGCGCTAGGGATATTGGCATGCCCTAAAGCGATGACGTCCATAAACCCTTCTAAAAGGTAAACATAGCCTTCGTGGTGGGCCACTTGGCGAATATTGTGGTAATTATATAAGACGTTTCTTTTCTTAAAGATTGGCGTTTCGGGGGAATTGATGTATTTCGGAGAGCCGTCATCGGCCAAACGTCTAGCGCTATAACCGACAATCTGACCACGCGGGTCTTTGATGGAGAACATGAGGCGCCCGGCGTTGGTGTCGGACATGCCTTCCGCCTTCGCGACGCTGATCCCAATATCTTCTATCGTCTTAACGGAATGGCCTTTTTTGCGAAGGTATTCGATGGTTTTTTGTCCGTCACGAGGACTATATCCAATGGAATATTTAGCGACGTCTTCCTGGGTTATGCCCCGTTTGACGAGATATTCGCGCGCCGTTTCTCCTTCTTTGGTGGTAAGGGCGTATTCATAAAAACGGGCCAAATCGTTAATACAGGAATATAACGCCGCCGTCTGCGGATCTATCTTGGGCGCATAGGCATCGCTTTTTAGCCGCGCATCGTCGATCCCCATGATTTCGGCCACTTTGCGCAAAGCCTCGAAAAAGGGGATGTGCTCATATTTCTCAACGAAGGAGATGGCGTTGCCGCTCGCTCCGCAAGAGAAGCATTTGAAAATCTGTTTTTCTTTGGAGATGCTCATCGAAGGATGGTGATCATCATGAAAAGGGCAGACGGAAACGTAATTACGGCCTTTTTGCTCCACTTTGATATAAGAGGAGATGACCGTCACGATATCCGTTTGGGATAATATGGAATCAATCAACGCGCGTGAATCTTGCATCACTTACCCCTAATAGAAACATTTGTCATTGAAATAAGAAACGAGTTCGTCGATAGGCAACCTTATTTGTTCCATGCTATCGCGGTCGCGGATGGTAACGCTATGATCGGCGGCGGTATCGAAATCGATCGTCACGCAATAAGGGGTGCCGATTTCGTCTTGGCGGCGATAACGCTTGCCGATTGAGCCAGTAACGTCATACGCGGTCATGAAATGCTTATTGAGGATATTCAAAACCTTCATGGCATCCCCTTCGAGTTTCTTGCTTAACGGGAGGACAGCCACTTTATACGGCGCTAAGGCGGGCAAAAGATGCATCACCACGCGGCTGTCGCCGTCTTTGAGTTCTTCTTCATCATACGAATCGACCATCACCATCAGCATCAAACGGTCCAAGCCCATCGAAGGCTCGATGACATATGGCAGATATTTCTCATTGTTATCGGGATCAAAATAAGTGAGGTCCTGCTTGCTATATTCTTGGTGGCGCTTCAAATCGTAATCGGTGCGATCGGCCACGCCCAAAATCTCTCCCCAACCAATCGAAGGGAAATCGTATTCGACATCGGTCGTCGCTTTCGAATAGAAGGCGAGTTCGGCCGCTTCGTGGTCACGAAAACGAAGGTTTTCCGCCTTAGGACCTAAGGATTCAACGAATTTAAGGCACTGCTCTTTCCAATAGGCAAACCATTCGAGGTCGGTGCCGGGCTTGCAAAAGAATTCCATTTCCATCTGCTCGAATTCGCGGGTGCGGAAAATGAAATTGCCGGGGGTGATTTCGTTACGGAAGCTCTTGCCGGCGTTACAGATGCCAAAAGGGAGTTTCTTCCGGGAGCTGCGCTGGATGTTTTTGAAATTAGTAAAGACGCCTTGCGCCGTTTCTGGGCGAAGATAGACCAAGGAACTGCCGTCTTCCGTGACGCCGATATGCGTCTTGAACATCATGTTGAATTTGCGGATGGGGGTGAAATTGCTTTTGCCGCATACCGGGCAAACCAATTTATGGCCGCTTATAAAGGCGTCCATGTCCTCGAAAGTCATGCCGTCAGTATCGACGTCGGGATATTGCGATTTGATCAATTCGTCGGCGCGATGGCGAGCTTTGCAATCCTTGCAATCGACCATCGGGTCGTTGAAGGTGCTAACGTGCCCCGTCGCTTCCCAAACGCGGGGATTCATCAAAATGGCGGCATCGAGGCCAACATTAATCGGCGATTCCTGAACGAAACGCTTCCACCAACAGCCGCGGATATTTTTCTTTAATTCGGCTCCTAACGGACCATAGTCCCAAGTGTTGGACAAACCGCCGTAAATAGCCGATCCCGGAAAAACATAACCGGTTCCCGTCAAATGGGTGATTATTTTGTCGAATGGATATTTTGATGCCATTTTTTCACTCTCCCTAAACCAAAAAGACGTTACAATTCTAAAGACCTCTGAAACGATGTCAACACACTATAAGTGAACTCAAAATAGCGATAAGAGCTCAACGGAACGTAATTTTATGCCCAACCACTCCTCGATATTTTGCGACCATTCGCGAAGCAAGGACAAAGAAGCGTCCTTTTGAAAGGCGACCTTCCCCATTTCCGTCAAGGGCAACATATAGCAATAACGAATCACCTTAAGCGTATAGGCGTCCTTTAGTTCGCCTTCATGAAGATGCTTTTTACAAAGAAAGCCGCCATCTAGGTAAGAAAGGCCGCTTATTTCTCTCTTTGTGCCGCATCTAACGCAGTGATCGACGCATAGCCCATAACCGTTTTTCTTAAGAAGAAAGGCCATATAGATGAGGGCGGCGCTAAGAGGGTCATAGCCTCCACGCATCGCTTCGAGGCACTTAGAAAGCCACATGAAACCTTCCTCGCTCTCCGCCTCGCCGATCAAAAAACGCGATAATTCGGCCAAAAGGCCGTAAATCGCCAACCTCATCAAATCATCTTGGCCATCGACGGAAGATAAAGGGATTCCTTCTTGCAAAGAAAGATGGCCATTGGGGCTTAGAAGCAAAGAGAATTCGCCCTCGGAAAGGAGATTGAGGGAGGCGGCGTTTTTGCTTCCGCTTTTTTTGGCGCCTCGCGCTAAAAATGATTTCTTTCCTTCGGAAGAAAGGATCTCAACCATCAGATCGTTATCGCGGTAATCGGAGCGGCGAATGACGATTCCCTTGAATCTTTTAATCTCTCTCTTTGCGACCATAGCCTACCTTGGCGAGTTTCCGCGGGTCGCTACGCCAGTCGGAAAGAACCTCCGCTTTGCAATATAAGCTGACGTTCTTTTTCCACATCTTTTCGAGCTGGTGACGGCTTCTCATCGATATTTTCTTGATCATCTCGCCGCCTTTGCCGATCAAGATCGCCTTTTGGGTATCTTTCGAACAATATATCGAAGCGTGCAATACGACGGCCTTCTCTTTTTCTTCGAAGGAATCGATCATGACCGCGCAATCATGGGGGATCTCTTCCTTAAGGAAATGCAAGAGGCTTTCGCGCACCACTTCCTTCGCCATGAAGGGCTTGTCTTTGTCGGTGATGACCTCTTCTGGGAAAAAAGGCGGGTTTTCCGGCAAAACCGCTTTTATTTTTTCTTTTATGTCCTTGAGGCCGTAATTCCTAAGCGCGCTGATTTCGATTTGCTCATATTGAGGGGCGCTGCTAGAAAAATGCTTTTTGGTCGCTTCCATCTTTGGAGCGGTCGCCAAATCGATTTTGTTGAGGAGCAAAAATTTCGGTTTATCCGTTTTGATCGACGATAAGAAAGCGTCATCTTTCTCGTAATCGTCCAAAGAGACGTCCACCACATAACAAAGCGCGTCGATGTCGCTTAAAGAACGACGGGCATTGTGGTACATGGCCTTATATAGCGCCTCTTCCCCTTCGAATAGCCCCGGGGTGTCGACGTATACGATTTGCAGATCCTTTTCGTTATAAATGCCGATAATATCGTCCCTCGTCGTTTGCGAACGAGGTGAAACAATCGATACTTTCTTGCTTAAAATAGCGTTAAGCAAAGTGCTTTTGCCGGCGTTAGGACGCCCGAGGATAGCCACGAAACCCGCTTTCATCAAAGTTCATCCCCGTTGAAGGCGAAAGGCAATAATTCCTCGATGTTGGTGGAGCGGATATCGCCTTTGGTGTTCGCTAAATAAATCAAGCCGTCCGCTGGAAATAATTCGCTGATCACCTGCCGGCAAAGACCGCATGGCGAAGCGACCTCATCGGTATCCGTGATGATGGCCAAAGCCAAAAAATCATCCTTGCTCTTCCCCTCCATCATCGCGTGATAGATGGCGTTGCGTTCGGCGCAAATGCCGCATGGAAAGGAGCTATTTTCTACATTGGCCCCCAAATAGATCGTCCCGTCGGAGCATAAAATCGCAGCCCCCACGGGAAAATGCGAATATGGCGAATACGACAAAGCCATCGCCTCTTGCGCCTTTTGCACCAATTCCGTTTCATTGATCGGCATTTTTCTTCCCTCCGTCCAATATCTCCTCTTGCAAAGCGAACATGGTCTCTTCTTCCTCTTTCGTTTGGTGGTCATATCCAAGTAGATGCAATAAGCCATGCACGAACAAAAAGGAAAGCTCACGCTTTTCGCTATTGCCGATATCGGCAGCTTGCCTTTTAGCCTGCGGCAAGCAAATCAAAATCTCCCCTAACATCCGCAAAGTCTTCTCGTCATTGATTTGGTCACGCGGATCGGTGTCGTCATTGAAGGCGAAGCTGATGACATCGGTCACCCGATCGATTTTTCGGTAATCGCGGTTAATGGTTTGTATCGTTTCCTCGTCGACGAGAGAAACATCGATCTCGTAATTGGCGCGAACCTTCAATTTGGCGAACGTCTTCGCGGCCAATTCGCGATATAGCGGCAGCAATCTATCGTATTCGCTTCCAAAAGGGTTATCGAATAAGAGTTCCATGCGCCTACTCTACCACAAAGCCGCCACGAGAAGTAGTTTTATCCCTCCTTTCTGCCTCGTTAGAGGAAAAATGAGCGGAGAAAAAGGCCATTTCCCGCAAATAGTCATCTCTTCCCGCTAGCATCTCGCAAAGGGGCGCAAGAGCGTCGTGGAGGGAGAAGAGAGCAAAAAACTGCAACAAGAAATAATTGAGTTCGATTCTTTGTTCAAACAAAACGGGAATGAAAGATAAGGCCAATAACAAACAAATCGAAAGGATTTTCCGATATTCGAAGAGGCGGCATAGCGAATAGCTTTCGCGTTTTATGGTGCGAAGTTCCTCATTTAACCCCTTTGGGTCGCTTATTCTCTCGGAAAAGACCTTCTCCTCGGCCTCCATCACCTTAAGGGCGCCCTTCCTTGAGCGTGAGGAAACGAAGAAAGAGGAGAGGATTTGCACCGAAACCAAAAGGGCGCCGGAGAGCCAAAAAGACGGCGAATCCAAACCGAAAAGCAATAAAACGACCAATAGGACAAATGGTCCTTCCGTCCACCACCTCAAACGCAAGAAGGCTTGCTTTTTGAAGGAAAGGAAATGCATATAATTGCCCTTCGTCGTCTCCCTTCTTTCTTTCTTCCTTAAAGGAAGGCGCAAATACCTATCATCGAAACGCGACATCTCTTTAATGAGCAAGAAGCGTTCAAGAACGAAGAAAAGCCCGAAGGAAGCGAGAAAAATAAATGTTCCTATTGGTGCTTGGTCTTCTTTGAAGAAATAAAAGGCGGCGGCCAAAGAAAAAACGGCAAGGAATGACGACAACAAAATAGACGCGACTCCCAAAACGCTATAAAGGCGCATCTTTTTATAAGGGCATTTAATTTTCTTAACGAATTCGCCCTCGCCATATATCCCCGTCCATTTAGGAAAGAGTTCTTTGACGGATAACTTCATCTCCCCCCGGTCGGGATCATAAACGTAAAAGCGGTCGCCTCGTCTCTTTCTTAAATAAACAAGATGCTTTTTACTTCCCTCTTCCAATAATAACAAAAGAGGGTAACGCTTGTTCCGAAGCAAGGCGGTATGATCCTCGCTTTTCTTCCACGACAAAGCGACCCCTTCGCTTTCGGCCAAGAAGCGTAGCGATTCCAAATCGCCGTTCCGCTCGCTTTCCATATAGGCATAACGACGTTGCTTCTGATAATGAATCAAGAGCATTTTGAGGGAAGCTAAGCCGC
This sequence comes from Bacteroidaceae bacterium, assembly GCA_963624045.1. Taxonomy (GTDB): domain Bacteria; phylum Bacillota_I; class Bacilli_A; order RFN20; family CAG-826; genus UBA4951. Next base: position 59,540 of record CAVFNI010000003.1, on the reverse strand, counting down.
ATCCTCCCCTTTTCCCGGCATAAACCATTTGTTCCATCACTAATAGATAGGGCGATAAACGGAAAAATGGTTCAAAAAAAGCCCAGATCTCGCGAAATGGGCTTGTGGTCTAATATTTTTTGCGACGGGCGAGCTCGCTTTTCATCTTGCGACGGAGAGCGGTCTTAAGGAAGAATTCACGTTTGCGAGTCTCTAGGAGGACGCCGCTTTTGTTGACGCTTCTTTTGAAGCGACGCATTCCTTCGTCGAGTGATTCGCCTTCGTGGAGAACCGTTTTGATAGCCATGGTTTTCACCTTCCTTCCGACTGGCTGGAATAATTCTATCCTTTTATGTGCGTAAAACAAGTATCATTATCGAATAATGGACAAAAACGAAGAACGAACAAAAACCTTATCGAAAGACCTTTCCGCCCCCCTTATCAGCGTCATCATGCCCGTCTACAAAGCCGAGCGGACCCTTTCTCGCGCCATCGATAGCCTTTTGCGACAGGATTTCTCCTTGCCCTTCGAAGTCCTTTTCGCCTTCGACGGAGGGGATGAATCGCTGACTATTTTGGAAAGATACATGGCCAAATACCCGCATTTCCGTTTATTCCAGCACCCCTATCGGTTCGGCCCTAGCAAAGGAAGGATTGAGGCCATCAAGGAAGCTAGAGGCGAATACGTTTGCTTCATCGATAGCGACGATTATTACGCCGATAACGCCTTAAGCTCTTTCTATGCGACGGCCATCAAAGAAGGAGCCGACATCGTCAATTCCTCCTTCTTCATCGTCAAAAAGAAGGGGATCAGCGCTTGCCCCTTTAAAAAAAGCGGCCTTCTTCTTGGTAAGGAAGCAATCCTAAAAGCGCTCTATAGGGATGTTTCCTTCCGTTCCTTCATGTGGAATAAGTTCTTTAAACGCTCCCTTTTTCTCAATTCGCCTCTCCTTTCCTTCGAAAAACCAGGCGATCTTTTCGAGGATACGGCACTGCTAGGAAGCCTTTGCCTAAACGCCAAACGCGTCGTCTCCATCAAAGACCCCCTTTATTTCTACGATAAGACCAATCCCGCTAGCCTCACTTCCATGACACGCACCAATCGCCACGAAAAACATTTGGACGTCTTCCTCGCCTTGCGCTTGTTTTATGAAAAATATGGCGAAGAAGAGGCCTTGAGAGCGTTCTATCGAACAAAATGGCGTTCTAAGATATCACTATATTTTGACTTATCGCTCGACCGTCGTCGTGGCGCCGCTTCCCCTTATATAAATAAGGAAAAAGAAAGGCGCAAGAAGGTCTTTGCGCCCGATACGACTTTCTCTCCGTCCTTTTTGACGGAACGGATCATCGAAATCAAAGAAAAGGATTAATCCTCTTCCCCGTTTAATTCCTTAAGGACTTCCACGCCGTGCGAGGTGCCGATGCGATTGGCCCCGGCGAGAAGCATCTGACGGAAATCGTCGGCATTGGCGATGCCGCCGGCCGCTTTGACCCCAATCGAAGGGCCCACAACGCTCCGCATGATGGCGACGTCTTTGGCTTTGGCACCGCTTTTGCCAAATCCCGTCGAGGTTTTGACGAAATCGGCGCCGCCCTTAACGGCCGCTCTTGAGCAAGCGGCAATTTCCTCGTCGGTTAGATAACAATTCTCCAAAATGACTTTGAGGGTATGTCCGCCAATCGCTTCCTTGACCATGCGGATCTCCCGTTCGATGAATTCATAATCGTGATCCTTGGCCATCGAGATGTTTTGCACCATATCGATTTCATCGGCGCCCATCCTTATGGCGTCACGCGCCTCCATCGCCTTCATTTTCGGGGTCATTTGCCCAAGCGGGAAGCCAATGACTGTGCAAACCAATACGTCGCTGCCTTCTAATGCCTTTTTGGCGACGGGGACGAAGAAAGGGTTCACGCAAACGGACATGAAGCCATATTTCTTGGCTTCCTGGCATAATTTGACGATGTCAGAACGACGAGCGTCCGCTTTAAGGTTGGTGTGATCGAAATATTTGGCTAAATTCATTTTCTTTACCTCTGATTATGATAACCCATATAAGAAAAAACGTCACCTTTTGGCGACGTTATGGGCTATTTCTCTTCCTTTTTAAGATGAAGGACGTCTTTGCCGTCGTAATACCCGCATTCGGGGCAAACGTGGTGAGAGCGGATGCTCGCGCCGCAATGAGAGCAAGTAGTCAAGCCCGTCACGCTCAATTTGAAATGGGTGCGACGCAATCTTTTAGCCGTTTTGCTGGTTCTTCTCTGAGGGACTGCCATAAAATAAGGTTCCTTTCTTTTTCCTCGTCAATTATAAGGGAAAGAAAGACATCTTCAATAGATATCTAGACAATGTCTAAAAATAATCATATTAAATAGAAGATATCAGTCTAATATTGTATCTTTGTCGCAGATCACAAACTGTGTCTTGCCAATAGGCGAGGCGGCCGCTTTCGCCTTCATCAGCAAAAAGTTGGGGCTATGGCCCGTCGCTATTTGCCTGACTTCGTCATAAGTTTCGAAAAGAACGGGGAGTTTTTGGCCATAAAAAGCCCGTTCATAATCGCTCCTTAATTCTTTGGCAATGGCAAGAAGCTCATGAACGCGCCTTTTTTTAACCATAGGCTCCACTTCTTTGAGGGTGGCGGCATAGGTCCCGGGGCGCGAAGAGAAAGGAAAAACATGGATATCCGCGAAGGCCGCTTTCCTAGCGAAGGAAACCGTTTCCGCCCATTCTTCCTCGCTCTCTAAAGGGAAACCGACGATGATATCGGTGGTGATGGCCGTTTCGGGGCGGATAGAACGAAGCGAAGAAAGGGCGTTTAAATACATTTGAGGGTCATACTGGCGGCGCATCCTCTTTAAAACCGTGAGGGAGCCGCTTTGAAGGGAAAGATGAAAATGCGGCATAAAAGACGGATATCTTCGATAAGCTTCGAGGAAGGACGGCGATATTTCGCTAGCGTCCAAAGAAGAGACGCGAAGCCGCTCTAACTTAGGGAAAAAGGAAAGCAAATCGTTTAACAATTCACCCAAACGATAGCTTCCATCGCCCAAATCCAGCCCATAATTTCCGATTTCCACACCCGAAAGGACGATTTCCTTAACGCCTTTGGCAAGCAAATCCTTCACTTCATAGAAGATGCTTTCGGGCAGACGGGAACGGCTGGGACCGCGTAAGGACGCAATCGCGCAATAAGAGCAGAATTTGTCGCAACCGTCTTGGATTTTCACATAAGCTCGAACGGTCTTCGGGGCACTAAGGAAGCGCAAATCCTCATAAGGCTCTGCTTTGAAACGGCCTTTATTGACCAAGCAAAGGGGTTTCCCTTCTTTTTTGTAACGTTCGATGGCGTCGAGCAGTAACAACCTCCCCTCCGTGCCGACCGCTATATCGGCCCCAAGGCGCAAGACCTCTTCCCCGACTTCTTTCGAATAGCACCCCATCACGGCCAAAATGGCTTGCGGGGCGAGATGACGAAAACGACGGATATGCTGCCGCGATTTCTGGCTGGCGGTCGAGGTGACCGCGCAGGTATTCAAAAGGATCACGTCGCTATTCGACGGATCGTCGCTTTCTTCATATCCTTTGCTCAGCAAAGCGGCGATAATCTGTCTCGTTTCATAAGCGTTGACCTTGCAACCAAGGGAAAAACCATAGCATTTCGGCACTATTTCCCCTCCCGCTTGTCTTTGGCTATATCTTGAATCAGGAAGTTGGAAACGAGGTTCTCTTCCACTAACGCCTTAAGAAGCGCGTCGCGGTCAAAAGAAAAATAAGCGGACGCCACGCGTTTTAATCGCACGGCCAAATGGGTTTTGCTTACTTTCTCTAATCTCCGATCGAAAAGGGCTATTTCGTCATCTAGCCGCCCTTCATCGTTAATAAAATAAAGGCGGTTAGCATCGAAATCGAAAGCCGCCATCGCCTTCTTGTCGTAAGCAATCGGGACGAGGGAAGTGAAATAAGAATCGAAGAGATGATATCCATATAGATCAAAAGGATCGACCAAAATGGCTTGATAATTATGAAGCAAGCGGCGATACGGCTCTTTTTCCAATTTCAAAAAATCCCTGGAATATAGCGATGCGAGGCTTTCGGGCAAAATAGGGACGTAATTCTCCGTTCCGTTAACCTTAAGATATGGCAGATTATTCAGGATTCCTTCGATGAATTCGCTAGGCGAGAGAGCGTCTTCATTTTTCTCTAAACGGGTAACCTTCCGCGCTTCCCTTTCGATTTTCTCTTTGTTGGCCAAAGAACGTAACACGATATTGGCGCGGATAACATCGAAGGGTCCAGCGGCTTTAGCTAGTGGCTTAAAGATATCGATTGAAGAAAGCAAAAGGCTATGCTTGGCGAAATAAAGCGCTTCCGTGGATTTCTGATAATCGGTGGGCCTTTGTTCTTTGCGCAGCCTTTCGTACAAATTCATTCTCGTGACTCCGTAAGATAGGAAAAGACGGAGGAAAGGAAGATGCTGGCCGTCTCGGCTCTAAGGATTCTCCTTCCTAAGCTAATCGGGGCAAAGCCGTTTTTAACGGCCCTAGCGACTTCGTTTTCTTCGAACCCTCCTTCGGGGCCGATAAGGAAGATTGTCTTGGCCCCTTCTTTGATGGCGGAAATAGACGCGAAAGAAGAGAAGGGGTTAGAAGAAGAAAGGCCTTCGTAGGCGATGAATTTATAATCGGCATCTTGTTTCAAAACATCGTCAAAATCGAATATTTGAGAGACCGAAGGGACTAATAGACGCTTGGATTGGGCGGAAGCGGAAAGGACGATTTTGCGATATCTTTCCTCTCTTTTCACTCTTTCCTTGCGATCCAATTTGATGATGGTCCTTTTCGAAACGAAAGGCAAAAAGCCCTTGGCTCCCAATTCGGTGCATTTTTGTAACACCAATTCATCGTGCCCGCCTTTGAGTAAGGCGAAGGCGATATAGCAATCGCTAGGCAATTCGTTATCGAAAGCGACTTTCTCCTCTATCTTCAAAGAAAGAGGATTCAAAGAGGCGAGCGCAGCTATATAAAGTTCCCCTTGATAAACGATTTCGACCTTTTCGCCGACCTTAGCGCGCAAAACCCGCAAAAGATGATGGGAATCCTCCGCCGATAAAAAAGCGGATCCTTCCTTGATATCCCCGAAAAAACGGTTCATCAGTGCAAAAACTCCCCGCGCGAATCTTTCAACGAATCTTTATGGAAGTAGCGGATCGATAGAATGGCGTAAACAAGGAAAAGCACGGCGAAAAGGATGATATGCGGAAGATAAAAAGGCATCTTCCTTTGCAATAAGAAGCCTAACAAAGAACCGATCCCGCCGATGATTAAGAGACTAACAACCGCTTCAATCGCACCGCGCCTATAAAAGCCCAAATAAAAACTATGGGCGCCAAAATAGCCCAAAAACAAGCACAAAAAGGCGCTCGCTTTCCGCGATTTGCTCTTATAAAGCTTATAATCGCCAGAGACGGGATCTACGAATTGCGTCATGTCTTTGGTTTCGTAATTTTCGTCGATGGGATTATTCTCCCCGCAATAAGGGCAAACGTCTTTGTCGAAGGAAGAGATGGAATGATGGCAATTTTTGCAGATTGGCATAAGCGACTCCGTAATCGTCAATAGCATAGCACAAAAAGGCTTGAGCGGTTTTCTTTTTTTATCAAAAAAGCCATCGGGAATTTCGCTTCCTGATGGCTTTGTTTTTCATCGTTTTTACGAGCGCTTCTTCCACCACTTGCCCTTGCGAGCTTCCTCTTCCTTTTGGAATTGGGTGAGAAGCTCTTTTTGCGAAGCGCTTAGATCCGTCGGCGTTTTCACCTTGATATGAAGGTACTGATCGCCCGCCTTCTTGGGATCGCGAAGATCCTTGATTCCCTTCCCCTTGAGTTTAAGGATTTGTTCGGGTTGGGTGCCCGCGGGTATTTCCACGCTCACCTCGCCATAAACGGTCGGAACGTCGATCTTCTCCCCTAAAGCGCAGGAGACGAAGGATAATGACAAATCCATATGAACGTCGTTGCCATCGCGGCGGAAGGTCTTGTCGGGCTTGATTCTGATTTCAACGTACAGATCACCGTTTTCGCCGCCTAAAGTGCCTCTCTCCCCCTTGCCGCGGACGCGGACTTGCTGCCCGGCGTTGATGCCGGCGGGGATATTGACGTCAAGGTTCTTTTTGATATGCGTATAGCCGCTGCCATGGCAAAGATGGCAAGCGTTACGGACAACCTTCCCGCTGCCATGGCAATTCTCACACGTCACCTCTGTCTGCATGACGCCGAAAATCGTCCGCTGTTGCTTAAGGACGCTGCCGCGACCATTGCAATACGGGCAGGTTTGCATGTCGCTTGGGCTCTCGGCGCCGCTGCCATGGCAATGTTCGCAAGGCTCATCGTAATCGAGAGGTATCGTCACATGGCAGCCGTTAATGGCATCCATGAAAGAAATATTGACCGTATAGAGGGTGTCATTGCCTTTGCTAGGGCCAGAGGAGGAACGACCTCTCCTACTCCCACCGCCGAAGAACGAACTGAAGATATCGCCCAAATCGACGTCTCCGAAGCCTTGGCTCGAAAAGCCGCCGAAGGGATTACCAGCCCCGCCCATGCCAGATCCGTTTTCGAAAGCGGCGTGGCCGAATTGATCGTATTGCCGGCGTTTGTCGTCATCATAAAGAACGTCGTAAGCCTCTTGGATTTCTTCGAATTTCTTCGGAGCGTCCGGGCTTTTGTTGATATCGGGGTGATATTGCTTGGCCAATTTGCGATAAGCGCTTTTGATCTCGTCTTTGGTCGCGTTTTTCTTGATGCCAAGAACTTCGTAATAATCGCGTTTTGTTGCCATATGCGCTCCTTTCTTTTTGCTAAAAGCGATAGGCGCTAAGAGACCCTCCTAGCGCCTACCATCCATAATCGTTATTAGGCTTTTTTGTCGGTGAAATCGGCATCGACGACGTCATCAGCCCCTTCGTGTCCTTCGCCTTTGGAGGCGTCGGAAGAGGCTGCGCCAGAGGCTTGGCCATAGCTAGCCGCTTGGGCAGCGGCGTCTTCGAGGCGTCCGACGATTTCGCGAAGCTTATTAATGTCATCGCTTTGGAGGGCGCCTTGGGCTTCGTCGCGGAGCTTAGTCAATTGCTCCTTTTGCTCGGCGCTCATCCCCTCGCCTTTTTCAACGAGGGTGCGATTAATTTCGTCGACATAAGACTGAGCCTTGTTCTTGACTTCGATATCGCCTTTGCGCTTCTCGTCGGCTTCTTTGTTGGCCTCAGCATCCTTGACCATGCGGTCGATGTCCTCTTTCGAAAGGCCGTTGGAGCCGCTGATGGTGATGTCTTGCGACTTTTGGGTGTCGAGGTCTTTGGCCGTCACTTTGACGATGCCGTTGACGTCGATTGAGAAGGTGACTTCGATTCGCGGCTGACCTTTGAGGGCCGGTTTGATGCCGGAAAGCTGGAAGTGGCCTAAGAGTTTGTTGTCATGGGCCATCGGGCGTTCTCCTTGGTAGACCATGATGTCGACGGCGGGTTGGTTATCTTGCGCCGTGGAGAAGACTTGGCTCTTGGTAGTCGGGATCGTCGTGTTTCTCGGAATGAGAGGAGTCAAGACGCCGCCGAGGGTTTCAATGCCAAGCGTAAGCGGAGTGACGTCTAGCAAAACCACGTCTTTGACGTCTCCGGCGATGACCCCGCCTTGGATGGCGGCGCCGATGGAAACGGCTTCGTCAGGGTTGACGGAAAGGTTGATTTCATGTCCCGTCACTTTGCGGACCATCTCTTGGACGGCCGGCATTCTGATTGAGCCGCCGATCATTAAGATGTCGCCGAGTTCGTTATAGCTAAGCTTGGCGTCGGCCATGGCTTTCTCCATCGGCACTTTGCAGCGTTCGAGGAGATTTCTCGTCAAATCCTGGAATTTGGCGCGGGTGATTTTGCCTTCCCAGTTGATCGGCCCGTTCGCTCCCATGCCGATGAACGGCAAAGAAATGGTTGTCTCTAAGCTGCTCGAGAGCTCGATTTTGGCTTTTTCAGCGGCGTCTAAGAAACGTTGTTTGGCCATTTTGTCGGTGAGATCGGCGCCCGTTTCGCGAAGAATCTCGGCGTGGATCCAATCGGCTAAGGCGTTATCCCAGTCGTCGCCGCCAAGTTTGGTGTCGCCATTGGTGGCGAGGACTTGGAAGGTGCCATCGCCAATATCGAGAATCGAGACGTCGAGGGTACCGCCGCCTAAATCGAAGACGAGGACCTTTTCGCTCTTATTGTTCTCTAGGCCATAAGCTAAGCAGCTGGCCGTCGGCTCGTTGATGATGCGGACGACGTCGAGCCCGGCGATGGTGCCGGCGTCTTTAGTGGCCTGACGTTGGGCGTCGTTGAAATAGGCCGGAACGGTGATGACGGCTTTCTTGACCGGTTGCCCTAAGCTCTTCTCAGCATAGGATTTCATATAAGCGAGGACCTTGGAAGAGATCTCTTGCGGGGTGAAGTCCTTGTTAAGGCAATTGATGTGGAATTTGTCGGGCAAGCCGATGTGGCGCTTGGCGCTACGGACGGTGTCGGGGTTGGTGATCATCTGCCGTTTGGCGGCGTTGCCGACGATCTCCTCGCCGCTGCCCTTAAAGGCGACCACGCTCGGGGTGGTGTTGGTTCCTTCGGGATTGGGGATGACTTTGACTTTGCCATCCGCTTGTAAGTAGCTGATAACGCTATTGGTGGTACCTAAATCGATACCGACGATGATTTCTTTTGCCATATTTATTCCTCCTTAGGCCTCGTGATCGGCCTCTTTTTCTTGATTATTGGCATTCGATTCGACTTCTTTTTTGGTCTCGCCATCTTCCTTCTTCTTATAGACGGCTACCTTGACCGGCGAGACGATGCGGTCATGGAGCTTATATCCTTTCGCGTATATTTTAGCGATGGTTCCTTCCTTTCCTTCGGCGTAAGGAGCCATGTCGATCGCGTGCATATACGACGGGTCGAATTTGTCTCCTTCCTTAGGCGATAATTCGCTCACCCCTTCGGCTTCGAGGCTGGCAATGATCTGCCGGTAGATGAATTCGAAGCCTTGGCGGTAATTCCTCGCTTCCTCCGATTGGGGGGAGGAAGAGAGGGCCATATGGAAGCTATCGAGGGCGGGGAGCAAGGATTCGAGGAAGCCCTCAGCGCGGTAGCGCAAGGCTTCGCGATGGTCGCTTTCGAGCGATTTGCGGAGATTTTGCGTATCGGCGAAGGCCATGTAATATTTGTTCTTCCATTCCTCTTTTTCTTTGTTGGCTTGCTCTAATTCCTCTTTCAACGATTCCTCAGGGCTTTTTTCCTGGGCTTTTTCTTTTTTTATTTCTTCTTTTTGTTCTTCGTTAGGTTCGGACTTGTCTTGTTTGTCTTGCTTTTTGCTTTTGTCGAACATGTTTTATCTCCTTTCGTGGCCGTCTCGAAGTAGCGGTCGAGCTCCTGGGCGAAATATTGCAAGGTGCTGACGACGCGATCATAGTCCATGCGGCTGGGGCCTAGGACCGTGAGAGCGCTCTTTTGCTCGCCTGGCAAGCTGATTTTGGCGCTAACGAGGGCCAAATCGCCGAGTCCCTCGGAAGGGGTTCCGATCTGCACGATGATGTCGGTGTCTTTGCCTTCTTTGGCTTTCTCTAGCGCCTTCTTTAATTCGTCTGGATTATCGATGAAGCGCAGGAGTTCTCTTAGCTTCATCGCATCGTTAGCGAATTCGGGCTGGGAATATAATTCATCCTTTCCGAAGAGCTCTAGATGCTTGGAAGCGAAACTCGTGAAGGCCCCTAGAACAGCATCGAAGACGAGCCGCTGCCCCACGAGATAATCCGTTAAGGCAGGCCGCATGGCTTCCATCAAGGGGACCACGGAGACGATCGGGGTGCCCGATAGCCGCTCATTGAGGAGCTTGACGGTTTTGGCCACGTCCTCGACCTCCACGGCCTCGTCGATGATGAATGTTTTATTCTCGACATGCCCCTTATCGGTGACGAAGATGGCCGTCGCCGTGTTTTGGCCGATGGGGATTATCTGGATTGATACAAGCCTTTCCTCGCTCGCTTTCTGACCGATGACGCAGGAAGCGAGATTGGTCATTTGGCTAAGGATCTGGCAGCTTTCCTTCATTACCTCTTCGACGGATTTGGCTTTTTCGCTAAGGATCGTCTGCAAGGCGTTCTTGGCTTTCTCGTCGACCCCGCCGCTTCGAAGGTTATCGACATAATATTGGTAACCTTTTTCCGATGGGATGCGCCCGCTGGAGGTATGGGTCTTTTCCAAATAGCCATCCTTTTCTAGGGCGTTCATCTCGTTGCGGATGGTGGCGCTGCTCACATCGAGCTTATAGGCTTCTTGCAGAGTCTTGCTTCCGACTGGTTCAGCCGTCTTGATGAAGTGCTCTACGATGAGTTTCAATACTTCGTCGCGTCTTGTCATCGCTTCCCTCCTTTGGCAGTCGTTTCTTCCAACTGCTAGGACTATTATATGCAGGACTTTAGCACTGTCAACCTTCTAGTGCTAATTTTTTTAAAAGAATTCCATGAGGAGCGTATCGAGGATCATCATCCCCCGATCGGTGGGCCTAATATGGCCGTTTTCTCGCGTTAATAGGCCATTCCCCGATAATTTCGTATATGCATCGGCGTATCGAGAAAGGAAAGGAAAGCCGAAACGTTTTTCGAAACGGCTTTCTTGGAAACCCTCTTCCAAACGGAGATTGGTCAGAAAGAATTCCTTAAGCTCATCCTCGCGCGTTACCTTCTCTTCTTTAGCGCGCCACTCCCCTTGTAAATATTTACTTAAATTCCGGGTGTTTTCCCTGCGCACGCCACTAACATAGCTAGCCGCGCCAAGACCTATCGCGTAATATTCGTCATCATGCCAATAGGTAAGATTATGTTTCGATTCTTGGCCGTTTCTAGCAAAATTGCTGACCTCGTATCTATGATAGCCGGCTCCTCTTAATCCCGCCAAAATCATCTCGTATTGCTCGCCTGCCTCTTCCTCGTCCATCTCGCGATAGCCGCGGTTATAAAAAAGAGTGCCTTCGTTGACCGAAAGGCAATAAGCGGAAAGGTGATCGATATCCAAACTGAGGAAATTGTCGATATCCTCCCGCACTTCTTCCTTCCTTTCGCCAGGCAAACCATAAATCAAATCGGCGGAAAGGCGCGAAAAACCCATTTTCTTAGCCAAGCCGATTCCTTCCTTGGCTTCTAGGAAGGTATGGTTCCTCTCCATCAAGGCTAGGAGCCTAGGCACCGATGATTCGATGCCGACGGAAAGGCGATTGACGCCATATCGGCGCAAAATCTCTAATTTATCCTCTTTAAGGTCCTCGGGATTCATCTCCACGCTGAATTCGTATCCCCTTCCTAAAAGGGGGCGTAAGGAAAGAAGAAGATCCGACAATAAATCCAAAGAAAGCGAGGAAGGCGTCCCCCCGCCGACGTAAATCGTTTCGAGTTTCTCCTTAATCGCCAGGGATTCCAACTCTCTTTTAAGGGAAGAAAGATAAGAAAAAGCCCATCTTTCCGAATAAAGGACTTTGGCGAAGTCGCAATAGGCGCAAAGATGGTGGCAAAAGGGAATGTGGACGTAAAGGGATTTGACCACTATTCCCCTTCTTTTTCGCTTCCTTTTAAGGCGTTGCGCTCCTCTTCGGGGTGCGCTTTGCGATATTCTTCCATCGCCAAGGCGGCTTCCTCATCGCCCAAAGGCTCGACGGTGCGGCTCATTTCATCTTGCAAAGCCTCCTCGGCGGAAGGTTTTTCTTCCTTGCTTGCTTTATAGGCTTCTTTCGAGGCTTCTTCCATTTCCTTCTTCGTCTCCTCGTCTTCGACATCGACGAGGATGCGATTGACTTCCTCTTCGGCTATTTCGCGATCACTTTTGGGTTTTTCGTCACTTTTGAAGTGCTTGCTGTATTTGCGGACCAAAATGACGGCGATGACGATGACTCCGAAAATCAAAACCAAGGCGATGATGATGAACCACGATTGGTTCGTGACGCCGGCGAGAATGTTATTAAGCATATCCATTAGCTCCTTTTCTTAGGTGTGTAGACGAATTTGTTCTTGACCTGCATTTTTTCATAATATCCTTCTATGGCCAATTTATCCATAGAAGTCCGCGCCGTTTCGTAAACGCAATGGGCGTGGGCCTTGTATTGCTGGATGCTATAGAAGCGCCCTGGCGTGCAATGCGTCGAGAGGAAAGAGGCTTGCTTGCGGTTCAGATTGGGATTGGTTTCTAGCAGATACCGCATATAATCCTTGGCTTCCTTTTCCGTTAAGACGTCGGGCTCATAGGCGGAAGCGACGGCGCGACGCGCTCTCTCCCTTATCTCCTCCTCGGTGATATTCCCTTGTGGAGGGAGGGCGGCTTTCTTAGGCGCTTCAGGCGTTTCTTTGATGGGCGCCGCTTCTTCTTTCTGCGCTGATGGCTCTTCCGTCATAACAAAAGGCGCCAAAGAAGGCTCCGCTACGCCTATTTCTTCCTTTTTTTCCTCTTCTTCTAAGAAGGCGTCGAAGGTCAATTGCTCGTTTTTCGGCGGAAGGGGTTGCTCTAAGGCCTTTTGGCTCGCGATGGTTTTCTCTTCTTCGGAAAGCTGATTGTATTCGGGAGAAAAGACGGCGATGCGGGCGTTATTAACGGAATCGTTGATCTCCGTCGCCATTTTGCCGATGCTCTTCTCAATGAAATCGACGAAATAAGTCAAATCGCCGCTGCTACGGACGTTCCTAAGCGCTTGCTCGCGTTCCTTCGAAGGGAGAAGCCACCGCTCAAAAGGCAACGCGAAGACGTCGGAGCCGTATCGAGAAGCCAAAAAGCCCTTTAGCAAAATGGCGGCGAGGGCGTCGTTACCCTCCGAGACGGGAGAGACGTACGGCAAATAGAAAGCGATGATGGCGGCGATAGCGAAAGGAGGCAAGGTCGTTGACGAATCGCTTAAATAAGAGAAAAGCGGATCCATGTATTCCTCGATGTGTCCAGCCGGCGCCTTTTCTTGCTCATAACCGCCAAAACGAGGGAAATTCATTTTGCTAGCGGCGCCGATTTCGCGATAAAAGGAGGTTAGTTCCTCTTGTCCGCTGATTTTCATATAGGCCTCAGCCAAGAATTCCTCATCGACCGAAAGGGGCGATTTGTCGCAATAATAATCGAGGGCGGAAAGGTAATTGATCGTCGGCCGATGGGCTTTCTCGCTTTCGCCATAAGTGCCGTTAAGAAGCGCTTTGAGTGATATTTCGCCCATTTCCGAGCCGCTTAATTCGTTGATGGCTTTTAAGATCGGCAAGAAAAGGATCTTCCTAGCTTCTCTTCTTTCCCGCTCACCGAGGCGAGCGTTAATGGAAGAAGCCATTTGCTTGATGTTCTCTGAAGCGCGGTCCCATTTCCCCCTCAAAGTCGGGGTGACGACAAGGGAAAAAAGCCGCCCGTTAATCTGATGCAAAGGCAAGGAAAGGCGATGATCGTCGCGATAAAGAAGGACTTCTCTCCAGAAATCGTCGATGGCGAAAAGGCCTAGGCTCTTGGAGACGCCGTTTTTATCGAGGTAATTAAGATCGGTGGATTCTAGTGCCACATTACTGTATTTCTTTGTTTCCATAACCCCATTCTACACAAGATTCGAAAAGAATCAAATAAAATACTAATTCAATACTATAAAAATCCTATGTTTATAGATGAAGAAGAACATCAAAGTGCCGTAAATGACTAATGAAAATCACTTCTTTTGGTCGTCATCCAAAGAAAGGACGGCCATGAAGGCTTCCTGCGGCACCTCGACCGAGCCGATGGCCTTCATCCGCTTCTTGCCTTCCTTTTGCTTTTCGAGAAGCTTCTTCTTGCGTGATATGTCGCCGCCATAGCATTTGGCTAAGACGTCTTTGCGCATGCTTTTGATGTCGGCACGGGCCACCACTTTGCCGTTGATAGCGGCTTGGACGGGCACCTCAAATTGCTGTTTGGGGATGATTTCCTTTAATCGGGAGACGATGGCGATTCCCCGTTGATAGGCAAAGGGGCGATAGACGATCGAAGAGAGGGCGTCGATGACCTCGCCATTAAGCAAGATATCCATCTTCGCTAGGTCGCTACGCCGATAATCGTCGATCTCGTAATCGAGGGAAGCGTAGCCTTTGCTCATGCTTTTGAGGCGGTCGAAGAAATTGAAGACGATCTCGCTTAAGGGGAGATGGTATTTGACCACTTGCCGCGTGTCGTCAAAATAAACCAAATCATCGTAAATCCCGCGCTTTTCCTGGCAAAGCTCCATGACGGCGCCGACATATTCCTTCGGCGTCATGATCGAAGCGGCCACAAAGGGCTCTTCGATTGCTTTTATCTTGCTAGGATCGGGGAGATCGCTAGGATTGTCGACCATCATTTCCTCGCCACTCGTCAAAATTACGCGGTAACGGACGCTCGGGGCGGTTAAGATCAGATCCAACCCATATTCCCTTTCGAGCCTCTCTTGGACGATATCCATATGCAAAAGGCCTAAGAAACCACATCGGAAGCCAAAGCCAAGGGCCTTTGAGCTTTCAGGCTCATAAACCAACGAAGCGTCATTAAGGGAAAGCTTATCGAGGGCTTCTTTCAAATCCTCGTATTTGCGGCTATCGACGGGATATAAGCCGCAGAAAACCATCGGATTGATCTTGCGGTAGCCAGGCAAAGCCTTATCGCAAGGGTTATTCGCTATGGTGATCGTCTCGCCTGGGAAAACGTCTTTGATGTCTTTGATGGTGGCGGTAAGATAGCCGACCTCCCCCGCCGAAAGTTCCTTGACGGGAAGCTCTTTGGGGGTGCGGATGCCGATTTCGGTGACGACGTAAGTCTTTTTGGCGGCCATTAGCAAAATCTCATCGCCAACCTTCACCGAGCCGTCTTTGACGCGGATAAGCACGACGACGCCGCGATAAGAATCATAATAAGAATCGAAGATAAGAGCTTTTAGAGGGGCTTTCTGGTCGCCTTCTGGCGGAGGGATAAGAGCCACCGCCCTTTCAAGCATTTCCTCGACGCCAACGCCGGTTTTAGCGCTCACTAGCGAAACGTCCTCGACGCCGATGCCGATTCTTTCTTCGATCTCCGCCTCGACTTTCTTGATGTCGGCACTAGGCAGATCGATTTTGTTGATGACGGGCAGAATCATGAGATCGTTATCCAAAGCCAAATAGACATTAGCTAAGGTTTGGGCTTCCACCCCTTGGGTGGCGTCCACCACCAAAAGGGCCCCTTCGCAAGCGGCCAAGCTCCGCGAGACCTCATAGCTGAAATCGACGTGCCCCGGGGTATCGATCAGGTTGAAAATATAACTTTCCCCGTCTTTGGCGCGATAAGAAACGGTCACCGCATTCAATTTGATGGTGATGCCCCTTTCCCTTTCTAGGGCCATGTCATCGAGCATTTGGGCTTGGAGATTGCGCTTCTCGACGGCGCCGGTGCTTTCTAAAATGCGGTCGCAGAGGGTGCTTTTGCCATGGTCGATATGGGCGATGACGCTGAAGTTTCGGATTTTTCTTTGATCGAAGGGCATAAATACAGGCGGATTATATCCTATTTTCGGTTGGCTTTATAGAAGGCTTTGATTTTAGGGGCGATTTCGGAGGCGTCCGTCACCACTTCGTATTCGGGCCAGACCCTGGAAAAAATATCGCGATACTGCCATTGCGTGTAGCGATTGTCGATCAAAAGGGCCGCCCCGACGTCCTCTTCCGTCCGAATGAGGCGTCCAACGGCCTGCATCACTTTGTTGATGCCGGGATTCCGATAGGCGTAAGCGAAGCCCATCGATAGCTTCGCATCGAAATATTTCCTTAATTGCTCCGTCTCGAAATTGACCTGCGGCAAGCCGATGCCGACGACCGCCACCCCGATTAAGCGGTCATATGGCAAATCGATCCCTTCGGCGAAAGATCCGCCGATCACCATGACCCCGACATGGCTTTCCTTGGGATTGACGAGGAAATTGTCCAAGAAAGCCTTCTTTTCCTCCTCGTTCATCCCCTCTTGTTGAATATGCACCTTCGTTTGCGGTGAAAAAGACAAAAATGAGGATATCATCGTCAAATACTGAAAACTTGGCAGATAAATGAAATAATTGCCTTTTTTGGCCGTCACGAAGGCTTTAAGGTAAGAGGCCACTTCCTCTAAGGTTTCTTCGCGCCTCTTATAACGGATATCGACGGTCGGGGCGAGGAAAAGACGAAAATGCTTTGGGGAGAAAGGCGAAGGGAGAAGCAAATACGGGAAATCCTTCTTTCCAAGCGTGCTCTCCATGAAATAATCGATGGGCGAGAGGGTGGCGCTAAGGAAGACGGCGCCTTTGACGCGAGAGAAATCCTCCATAAGCATCGGCGAAGGATCGAGGCAAAAGGCGGCGATGAGCCTTTTCCCCTTGCCTTTCTTCGTGGCGTAATATAGAAGCGGCCTCCCTTCCTCAAGGAAGCTCGTAAGACGGTATATCTTCCGCGAAAGCTCGTTTATTTCCTCGGGCAATTTGGGTAATTTCTCATCGGAAGCGCACCTTTTCTTCGCCTCAAGGAAGGAAGAGAGGGCTTTCGCTAAAGAGGCAGGGAATTCAGGAAGAATCGCTTCCCCTTCTTCGGGAATCTCGATTTCCGCCATCTCTTTGAGAATCTTCGTAAGCCGTAAGATGGGGCTTTTGCTCGGATAGCCTTTAAGGGCGGCTTTCGCTTTTCTTATTTCCCCGCTACTAAGGCGCTCGCTATAGCATTTGCGGCCCCGCTCGATGAGGTTATGGGCTTCGTCGACGATGAGGAAATACGAGGAGGGATCGGCCTCGGGACCGAAATAGCGCTCAAGTTTGGCGAAAGGATCGAGAAAATAATTGTAATCGGCGACGATGACATCGCTATCTAGCGACAAATCCAATTGCAATTCGAAGGGGCAAACGCGATGTTTCTTTGCCAAAGCGGTTATCTCTTCCTTCCCTAGGTGGGAATAGGCGGAAAGAGCCTCTTCGCGCACTTCGGGGAAAAGATCGTAATAATGCTTGGCAAAAGGGCAGTCATCAGGCTGGCATTCGGAGCCTTTCGATAAGCAGATGGCCTCTTTGGCGCTCAGGGTGCTAGAACGGATCTTCGCCCCTTTCGTTCTTAGTAATTCCAAAGCCTTCTCGGCATTGGCTTTGCCGCTGTTTTTGGCGGAAAGGAAAAAGATTTTATCGAGCCTCGAATGGGCGAAGGCTTTGATACTTGGGTAGAGAGAGGACATCGTCTTGCCAATGCCCGTCGGCGCCTCGATATAGAAATAGCCGCCGCCTTTGGCCACCGAATAGACGTATTTAGCCATCTCATGTTGGCCTTTGCGAAAATGCTCGAAAGGAAAAAGAAGGTGTTCGCTGCTTTCGTTACGGGCGGCGAAATGCCGATAAACGTCCTCTTGCCGTTCGAGGAAAAGGTCGATGAGGTCTAATACTTTCGTCTGTAGTTCCGCTAACGAAAAGACTTTGCTATGAACTTTTTTCTCGCCCGTCTTTTGGGAGATGTAGGTCAATTTGACCCCGACTTTCTCTCCGCCCTCTTTCATTAGGTATAGCAAGGCATAGCAAGCGGCTTGCCCCAAATGCCATTCGTATTGCTCTTTATAGAAAGCGTCGAGATCGCTTACGGTGCTTTTGATCTCGTCGATGATGGGGTAGGCGCCGCCGAGGATGATCCCGTCGGCCCTTCCCTCGAGCTCCACGATTGCCCTCTCCCGTTCGAAACTGCCTTTTAATTCCACTTCCGACAGGTATTCCTTGCCTTGCTTGGCTTGATAGGCGGCATGGATTTTACTCCCTATTTGCATCGTCTCGCGGTTATATATCCGCATGTCGATGTCGCCTTTTCTTAGCAAAGAATCGACTAAGCCATGCACGCTTAAGGAAATAATTCGTTTCATTAATGGACCAGCGTGTCGGGAAGGATATGGTGGCCATTAAGGAAACTTGCGGCATCCATCGCCTTCTTCCCTTCTTCTTGGATTCTAAGTAGCGACAAAACCCCGTCGCTAAGATGGAGGTAAAGGTGCTTTTTATCGGCGGTAAGGCTCCCAACGACGCCATTAGGCGAGATAGGCGCTATCTTGGCGTCATAAATCTTGATTTTCTTATTGTCTAAATAAACGAAAGCGCCCGGCTTCTCGCTTAAGGCGCGGATATAATCGCGGGTCCTTATGGCGCTTAAAGTCAATGGCAGATGCTCCTCTTCGGGCAATATCTTGGCGGCGAAGCTGACTTCCCTCTCCTCTTGGGGAAGGCCGCGAAGCTTGCCGTTAACAAGCGGCAAAAGGTCTCTTACGATCAAAGCGGCGGCCGCTTGGCCCATCTTGATTGAAAGGGAGGTGTAATTATCTTCTTCCTCTATCGGGAAGGAAAGGCGGCTATAGACCTCGCCGGCATCCATTTCCTTGACCATCCGCATAAGGCAAACGCCGGTTTCCCTTTCGCCATCCATAATCGCCCGTTGCATCGGGGCGGCGCCGCGGTATTTCGGTAGCAACGAACCATGGAGATTATAGGCGCCATACGGAGCCGAAGATAAGATATCGTCGGGCAAAATCTGCCCATAGGCCACGCAGACGATGACGTCATAAGAAAGAGAGGAAAGAAAATCCTTCTCCTTCCTTATCCGATGAGGTTGATAGACGGGGATGCCGCATTCTAACGCCACTTTCTTCGTCGGCGTCGCTTCTAAAACCCCCTTCCTACCTTGGGGCTTATCCTCTTGGGAGATGACCCCCGAAAGGGAAAATCCCCCCTCGATCAAGGCTTTAAGGACGGTTGCCGCCAAGATGGGGGTTCCTAGAAAGAGGATTTTAAGATCGGATGGTTTGCTAAAAGACATCGGCACTATTCTACAATAAAGCCTTCCGTGGCGCGATGTTTTTATCGTTCCCCTTTTGTGGTAGACTAACCGCGTTGCTGGAGGCCCCATTCATATGTATTCGCCTAAAGATTGTCAGAAATTGCTCGACGTTTCCTTACGGCTAGACGCCACCGATAAGACGTTTCGTGCCATTTATACGGATTTGATGGCCCGTAACGCCCATAAAATCGCCTCTATCTATTTCGACGAAGACGACCATAAAAGATATATAAGCTATCGGGAGCTATCTCGTCGCGTCGATTATATCGCCCACCATTTGATGGGGGCGTTCGAAGGATATGCCCCAAATTCGATCATCGCCCTCAAAATCAAGAATTCATCGTCCTGGGCTCCGCTTTTTTGGGCCATCCTCTCCAGTGGCCACCGCGTTTTGCTTCTCGACGCCCGCTTGGCTCACGAAAACACCGAAAACCTCTTAAAGCAATCGGGGGCCAAAGCCATCATCGCCGCCGAGGAAGCCGCCTATTCGGTCCCCTTGTATCGTCTCAACGACATTATCGCCAGCCCCGAAAAGCCGCTTGGTGAAAGTTGGGGCAACGAAGTCCTTTTTTGCTCGAGCGGCACGACGGGAGAGATCAAGATGATGGCGATGGATGGCGAAAACATGGTCGCCCAGATCCAAAGCGCCCGCAGTTTGCCTCTCGATAACACCCTCATCATGCATCCGGGCAATATCCGCATCTTGGCCATGATCCCTTTCCACCACATCTTCGGATTCGTGGCGGTCTTCCTTTGGTTCTCCTATTTTGGCAAGGCCATCGTCTATGTTAGCGACATCTCCTCCCGCGAAATCCTTAAAGCGGTCCATAAGGCCAAGGTCACCCATTTATTTAGCGTCCCCCTCTTTTGGGATGGGGTGGCCCAGCAAGTAAACCGCTCCGCCGCCATGAAAAAGGAAAAGAGCCGAGCTTTGCTCGACGATTTAATCTCTTTCAATAACGGCCTCATTAGCCGCGCCGAGGCCGGCGTCGCCTCTTGGCCCCTCGTGCAAATGAAAGTGAGGGAAAAGGTCTTAGGCAATAGCCTCGAATGGTGCATCTCAGGCGGAGGATACCTCCAAAAAAGCACCCTTTCTTTGCTCAATGGCCTCGGCTATCGCTTAGCTAACGGCTATGGCATGACCGAATTGGGAGTAGCTTCGGTAGAGACCTCCCACCATAACGAAGAATTGCTAAAAGGCGCCATCGGACGTCCCTTTGCCGGCTTCGAATTCAAAATAGAAGGCGAGAAAAACGAAGGCGAGCTCCTCATAAAAAGCAAAACGGTCCATAAAGAGGAAGTCATCGGCGGGGAAAGAAGGAAAACCCCTTTGGTCGACGGCTATTTCCCCACTGGCGATATCGCCTATGTCGATCAAGACGGCCGTTATTATATCCGCGGACGCATCAAGGACACGATCATCTCGAATAATGGCGAAAACGTCTACCCTGACGAAATCGAGAGCTATTTCCTCTCCCTCCCCCACGTCCTTTCCTTGGCCATCATCGGCGTCGAAAAAGAAGGGAAAGAGGAAATCTACCTCATCCTCGACCTCGACAATTCGATCGACGAAGAGAACCTGAAAGAATTAAGGAAAAGCATCGATGACATTAACCTTTCCTTGCCAAGCGAAAAGAAGGTCAGCAAGGTTTTGGCCTACCGCAAATCCTTGCCGATGGCCAACAATATGAAGGTCAAACGCTTCGCTTTAAAAGAGGAATTAAAGAAAAATCCCGATAATTTCTACGATTTGCTTGGTGAGCTTAAACCCACGGTCTCCTTCGAAGGCTTCGAAGATAAGGAAGTAAGGGAAACCCTATCGGGAGTCCGCCACATCTTCTCGAAGATCCTTTTGCTCCCCGAATTCAAAATCGGCGACGACGAGATATGGAACAAATCCCTAGGCGGGGATTCGATGTCCTACGTCACGATGATCAATGACATCGATGAATATTTCCATGTCACGATCCCCGACGAGCTATATGGGAAAATCGGCAGCGTCAACGATTTCGCCTACGTCGTCCTCTGTTTGAAGCACCCTAGGCATGAGCCGATGGAAAAAGAGGAAGATAAGGCGGGCGAACGATAAATGCTTGCTTGCCACCCTCCAAGAGGGTAAAATCATGCTCGCACAAGAAAAGAAAAGGAATACGAACCATGGCCAACATCAAATCTCAAGAAAAAAGAACGGAAATCTACGCCCGCAATAACGCTCGCAACAATTCCCGCAAATCGGAAACGAAGACGGCGATCAAAAAAGTCGAAGCCCTCGTGAAAGACGGCAAAAAGGAAGAGGCGGTCATCGCCCTCCGTAAAGCCATCTCCCTTTTGGACAAATTGGCGCAAGACGGCATCGTGAGCGTCAATGGCGCCAACCGCAAGAAGGGCCAACTCGAAGCGGCCGTCGCCAAATTATAATCTTCGATACCATTTAGAAGCCTCGTTATCGCGGGGCTTTTTTCATATTTTGACGTTCTTAAAAAGAACCTTCTCCCCTTCCTTATCGCCTAGCAAAACGATATAAGAGCCATATTGTTCGTCGCGCGGGAAGGATAAGGAGCCGGGCGAGAAGGAAAATAAGCTGCCCATCTCTTTCTCCTCCCTTTTATGGGTATGACCATGGAAGAAATAATGATAGCCTTGCTCATATAATTCTCGCGCCTCTTCTTCGAGGAGAGGGCGATGGCGCATCAATATCCGCCGCCCCGAAGGGAGAGAGAAAGACCGTTCATATGGATATAAAGAGGAAGGATGATCGCAATTTCCCTGCACCCCGACGAAGGGTTCGATTTCTTTAGGAAGGAGTTCGCTATCGCCAAGATGGAAGAAGACATCGGCGTCATATTCAAGCAAAGCGACCTTCCTTAAAAGGGAGAGCTCGCCGTGGTTATCTCCGACGAAAACGATCTTCATACGGGGAAATTGGCCACCAATAAGCTGAAGGCATCTTCCTCATTCATCTTCCCCGACATGATGGCAAGGAGCGAACGATAGATCATCTCCTGCCCCTCCCTGATTTTCTTAAGGGAGGTTTTGCGGATGCTATAAAGGCACGCGTTCACCCGCCCTGGGGAAGTCGCTAATTCCCCGGCGATCGAATTCGCGTCATAGCCGTTTTTAGCAAAGACAGCCACTTCGTCTAGGAAGCGATATTCCTTAGCGAGCATGTTGATGAGGGTAACGGCGCTGACGGAGCGCGTCTTCAAGTCCTTATAAATACGGAGGGCCCCGCCTTTATCGCCGCGTGAGAGGCTACGCGAAAGCATATAAGCCTTATCTTCCAATAAAGGCGGCACTAAAAGGGCGATCTCTCCTTTTCCGATGTGCTTGCTATCTTTAGCGTACGCAAGAAGCTTCTCTGTTTCATTAAGGAAGGAGGAATAATCGCCATTCGTCGCATTTAATAGCATATCCCGCGCTTCGGGATCGATCGTGACGCCCCTTTGCTTAAAGACGATGTCGGCGTATTTCTTCCATTCCTCGGGGCTCATTAGCTTCACGGGCATCCATTTGGCGTCACCCTCCTTTAAAGCGGCCCCAAAAGGATTCTTCTCATCATATATATCGGCATAGACGAGCAAAAAGAGATAGACGTCGGGATTAGGCGAGCGAAAATAGTCAAGTAACGGTTCCATATCGTCGTTTTTGGCGATCTTAGGCTTGCTTTTGCTCTTTTCGAGATAAAAGAAATTCTCCGCCACGACGACTTTTTTATCATATCCAAGCGGCAAGCTCTCCACCTCGTCATATAATTCGATGAGCTTCGTCGTGGCCATATCGAGATAGACGCAATTCATCTCGTCACGCCTAGGCAAAAGCTCTGCGAGGATCTTCTTAAGCTTGTCTTTGATGATTTTCGATTGGGAGGAGGAAAGGATGGTAATCACAGGAAGATTATAGTCTCTTGGCGCCTTCAAAAGAAAGAGAAGCCTTGCTTTAGATGCCCTTGATAAACGATGCTCCCCTCCTTATCCGTTCGGCGGATATTCGCCCCAACCTCCTTTAAGCGCGTTACGACCTCGCTATCGGGGTGGCCATAGAGGTTATTGACACCGCATGAGATGATGGCATCTTTCGGTTTGAGGGCCATTAAGAATTCCATCGACGAGGAGGTTTTCGAGCCATGATGGCCGACTTTTAGGACGTTGCAAGAAGAAGGCAAAAGACCGCCACTAAGGATCGTCTTTTCGATTTTCGTCCCCGCATCGCCCATCAATAAAAACGAGAGGCCATCGATATTAAAGGAAAGAACGAGACTGGAATCGTTGCTATCTTCGGCGCTTCCCGCAAATGGATTGAGGTTATGGATATTAACGCCCATTAGGCGATAAGGGAAATCATCGGCCGTTTTTAAGGTCCTTTTCACTCGGAAATTGCTTTGAAGGGAGCTAGCCGCTCCGGCATGGTCATAATCGTCATGGGTGATGGCTAGCGCCTCCAAGGAAAGGATGTTTTGCTTTCTTAAATAAGGAAGAAGAACCTCTTTGGCCATGTCAAAGCGCAAATCGCCGCCGGTATCGACCATCATCGCCTTCCTTCCGATCCGGATCAAAATGCTATCTCCCTGCCCGACATCGATAAAAGCGACTTGATAAGTGAAATAATGGGTGATCGGCAAAAACGATAAAAGGCATAAGCAAAGGGCGGGAAAAAGAAGCGCTTCCTTAAGATAACGCAAACCGAAATCGTCGATATATAGGCCTAAAAAGAGAAGGAAATAATAAAGGCCGCTTAGATAGGGAAATAAACCAGGAACCGTAATGAAAAGCGGAAGAGACTCGAAGAAAGAAAGGGTTGAGCCTAAGAAAGACGCATAGGAATTTAGGATGTAGAAATGTGGCAAAAAGAAAAAACCGAAATACCCTAGCGTCACGAAAGGCAAGATAAGCGGCGCAAGCAGGCACGAGGCAAAGGGGGCTAGCAAACTTAGCGTTCCTCCCTTGATATAGACGGGAAGCAAGAAAAGATTGACCAATAGAGCGCTAACAAGCCGCTTTTTGAATTTATGGCGAGACAACAAACGAAGCCTTTCCCGATAGGCGAATAGATATAGCGATAAGCCAAAGCCCAAAAGAAAGCCGCTTTGGAAGATAAGGAAAGGGTCAAACAAAAACATCGTTCCGCCGATAAGCGCGTTCTTCCTTATCGAAGCGAGCGCTTTTCTTTTCGATAAGTTAGTGACAGCATCGATAAGGGAGGAGAAGAAAATCCGTCTGATCCCTATTTTTCCTAGGCAAAAGATGGCGGGCAACGACAAAAAGAGAAAGACAAGAAGCTCTTTCCTCTCCTTCTTCTTTCGCAAGGAAAAAAGCCAATTAAGGAATCTCTTATATAGCCCGAAATAGATGCCCGAAGAGGAAAAGGCCAAGAAGATCCCTAGGCATGACGCTTTGGAAAGATAAAGGTTATCGCTATTATAACGACCGAAAAGCAGAGAATCTAATAGCCCCTTTGTCGGCTCTTCGAAAGAAGAAAGGAAAGATACCTCCTTGGCCCTAAGACGCCAAGGCACATGAAAAACAACGTCGATTTCTTCGCTTGATATTTGCCTTTCCGTCCCTTTGAAAAAGAGATAATCGGGGAAATAAAAACGACCTTCTTGGTGAGAGGAGGATAGCGCCTTAATCTCCCCGTAAATCGAAAGGATATCCCCCTTTTCCCTTAGGCAACCATTTTCATAAACCAAATACCTTTTTCCTTTGGAAAGGAAGAGGAAATAATTGCTTTTAGCCTCGATCACGATGCCAGATAGGCGCCTCTCCCCTTGAGCATAAGGAAGAAGGAAACGGAATGAAAGGGCCATGATCAAAGTCAAAGCGAAGAAAGAAAGGCAAGAAAGGAAATACCTCTTCCCCTTTTTGGCAAAACGCCAAAGGAGGAAAAGAAACAAAAGCAAAAGGAGGAGGCTTGCGACAATCTCCTTTTGCCTAACGATAGCGAAAGCGAGAAAAGCCCCGATGACGCCATGAAAAAGGCTAAAGCCCTTAATTATTCGTAGATGGTCAGATAATCTTTGCACTTCTCGAAGGTGGCCGGTCCTATGCCGCTTACTTCCAAAATCTCTTCCAAACGCTCAAAACGCTTGCTTTGCCGATAAGAAACGATCCCATCGGCTTGATTGGAAGTCAAAATGGTATATTCCATAAGCGTTTCTTTGCTATCGCTATTTAGACACGCCTTCTCTAAGGGCGTCGTCGCGCAGACGTTCCCCTGATCGAATAACGGGGCGATATAGAAATCCATCTTCTTTTCAAGCAAGAAAGAGGTGTCGAAGGCCTTCTCATCGGCGTTGGAAGTTAGCCCTCCCGCGCTATCGATAAGATCGGACAAAGACGAACCCTCGCTCACTAAATAAGTACCCGAGCGCTTGATTTCGCCGTTTATGGAAACCTCGAATTTCTCTTCTTCGCTTTCGTAAACGTGGCTCGATTCGTAATCCCCGCTAACGCTGCCGGTAAAATTATCGACGACCGTCAAAGCGACGAGAACGACGATCGTCACGACGATGACGACGATTATTGCTTTAAACATGATTTTTCCCTCCTACTTATCTATAGGAGAGAAAGAGGAAAAAGAGACATAAAAAAAGGGGTTCAAGAAACGAACCCCAGCAATCATCGAAGAAAATTATTCGAATTTGGCTTCTTCGATATGAATCGAATACGGCGTTTGGCTTTCGACCACGGCGTCATCGCCTGGCATCTTGCCGATCAACGCCTTGCCTAAAGCGCTCTCATTGGACACCAAAGGAAAAGGCGTGGCCATCGGATTGGCTTCCACCGTGCCAACCAATTTGACGGTCGTCTTCTCGCCGCTTTCCTTATCGACGAAAGTGACGGTATGGCCCAAATTGATTTTCTTGACTTTGGTGCCTTTGCCTTCGTCGACGATGCGGGCGATGTCCTTGATGTGCTCGATTTCCGCGATGCGGGCTTCGATTTCGGCTTGGCGGTTCCTCGCGGCGTCATAATCGGCGTTTTCGCTAAGGTCGCCTTGGGCGCGGGCCGCTTTAAGGGCTTCGATCACCTCAGGACGCTCGACTTCCAAAAGGTGACGGTATTCTTTCTCTAATTTTTCTAGGCCCTTGCGGGTCATCTGCATTTTTTCTTCTGCCATAATGTTTCCTTTTCTTTTGCCTTTAGATTATAGGTAGGCGCGGGGCGCTTCGCAACTATGAGCGAGCCGCCTCGATCTTCGGATCGCTTTCATAGGCCGCTAGGACCTCTTCCGCCTCCTTCAATTCGTCATCGTCGATCATTTCGAGGCTTTCCCCATCTTCCGAAGCCATGACGATCAAGGAATCCTCGTCTTCCTCTTTATATAGGAAATAATAGGTCTTCCCCCGTTCTTCGTTCTCGTAATAAAAATATAATTTCCAAACGTCTTCCGTTCCGTCTTCTTTGCTTATTATGACGGAATTGTCGTTAATTTCGATCATTTTCCTTCCCTCTCTTTCATCGATAGATAGCTTTCGAGGATCACCACCGCGCTTTGGCGGTCGATGACCTTCTTTTGCTTGCGGGTATTGTAATTCCCTAGCGACATCGTTTTGGCCGCCAAAACGGTCGTCAGACGCTCATCGACCAAGGTTATTTCCAAACTCGGATCGAGTTCCAATAATTCTTCCTTGAAACGCTCACTCCGTTTGGCCGCCTCGCCGGCGCTGCCATCCATATTGAGAGGATAGCCGAGGGCGATTTCGTGGATATCCTCCCTTTCAAGCCATTCGTGGACATAAGAAAGAACGCGGCGATAAGCCCCTTCGGGGAAGCGATAATTCTCCCTTCCGTGGGCGATGCCAAGGACGTCGCTAGTCGCGATGCCGCAACTGGCCGAGCCTAAATCTAACCCCATCGCTTTCTTTCTCATTGTCCCAACCTCGCTTCAAGCTCTTTGGCGTATTCGTCGAATCCTTGAGCGGTTTTTAGGCTTCCTGAGGCCATCGTCGGTTTGCCTCCGCCCCCTCCGCCTAGACGGCGGCTCATTTCTTTGGCTAAATCGGCAGCGCTCACTTTCTTTAAAGCCGCCCCGTTAACTAAGCAAACGAAGGGGCGTTTGCCTTCGTTTCCACCGACCAAAAGCAAGCAATAATCTTGGTAAGCCCCTTTGAAGCGGTCGGCTAAAGACAATAGATCGCTTTGCGAGGAGCCTTCCTTAAGCAAGGCAAGGTATTTGATTCCTTGGATATCAAGAACCTTCGAAGAGGTCGCCTTCGCCTCGATCGAGGAGATTTTGTCTTTGAGTGCCTGCACTTCCTTCTTTCCTTCTTTCTCGCTCGCTATAAGGGCCTTCAAGCGGCCCACGAAGGATTTGTCGTCGGCGCTAAAGAGGTTCTCGGCGTCATTTAAAACCTCCTCGCGGCCTTGTAAATAACGCAAGGCCCCTAAGCTCGTCTTAGCCACGATGCGGCGGATCCCCGCGCTGATGGCTTCGTCGGAAATGAGAGTGAAAATGCCGATTTCGGCGCTGTTGGAAACGTGGGTGCCGCCGCAGAATTCCTTGCTATATTCGCCAAAAGTGACGACGCGGACCTCTTCGCCGTATTTCTCGTCGAATTCCATCTCCGCCCCTAATTTGGCGGCTTTAGAATATGGCAAGACCAAAGTCTTCTCTTCGATGGCTTCGAGGATATGGGCGTTGACCTCCTCCTCGATTCGCTTGCGTTCCTCCTCGGTTAATTTCCGTATCGCGTCATAATCGAAACGGAGGTAATGCTCATCGACATAGCTCCCTTTTTGCTCGACGTGCTTACCTAAGACCTTCGAAAGAGCGCTATGAAGGAGGTGGGTGGCACTATGGTTACGCTCGATGAGATGGCGCCTATCGATATCGATCGATAACGTTACCGTATCCCCTTCTAAGAGGCTTCCCTTTTCTATATGAAGATGATGGAGGTGTTGCTTATTGGGCGCCACGCTGACGGAAAGGACCTTCGCTAAGAAGGAGCCGTTAGAAATGATGCCGGTATCGCTGACTTGGCCGCCCATTTCCGCATAGAAAGGCGTCATATCGAAGATGGCCTCGCCCTCTTTGTCCAAAGAAGGAACGCGATTTCCATCATGAAAGAGGGCTAACACTTTGGCCGAAAGCGACTTCTTTTCATAAGAGAAGGCACTATCCTCACGAAAGGAAAGGAGATCCTTGGATTGCTTATGGAAGCTTTCGGTCTCCTCACGGGCGGCGCGGGCTCTCTCCCGTTGCTCCTCCATCTTCTTTTGGAAGGTCTTAGTGTCCACTTTGACGCCGTGTTCGGCGGCGATTTCCTCGGTCAAATCTAGCGGGAAGCCGAAAGTATCATATAACTTAAAGGCATCTTCCCCTGAAAGAAGGCTCTTGCCCTTAAGCATCTCGTTAAGCTGGCTTTCGCCTGAGGAGAGGGTTTTGACGAAGCGCTTCTCCTCTTCTTCGATTAAGGAGGAGACCATCTCTTCCTTATTAGCCAATTCAGGATAAAAAGGGCGATATTTGTTGACGACGGCATGAACGAGTTTATGCATGAAAGGTTCGTTAAGGCCGAGCTTTTGGCCATATCGCATAGCGCGGCGGACGATGCGGCGGAGCACATATCCCCTTCCTTCATTAGAGAAATACGCGCCATCGCTTAAGGCGAAGGTGAGGCAACGGGCGTGATCGGCTATCACGCGGAAAGGAAGGAGGTTCTTCCCTTCGTATTTTTCTCCCGAAAGGCGCTTCACCTCTTCGATAATCGGCATGAATAAATCGGTCTCGAAATTCGTTTCCGTCTCTTGAAGGACGCAGGCGATGCGCTCAAGCCCCGCCCCCGTGTCGATGTTTTTGCTGGGAAGTTCCTTATAATCCTTCCGCTCGACGCCGTTTTCGGCGTTATATTGCGAGAAAACAATGCCCCATAATTCGATATAGCGATCGTTTTCTAGATCCTCTTCCAAAAGGCGCTTGCCTAAATGCTCTGGATCGTATTTCTCGCCGCGGTCGTAAAACACCTCGGTATTGGGGCCGCAAGGACCTTCGCCGATCTGCCAATAATTTCCTTCTAAGGGGATGAGGCGCGTAGCGGGTATGCCGGCCTTTTGCCATAAAGCGAAGGTCTCTAAATCGGAGGGGTTATAGGTGACGTATATCCTCTTAGGATCAAGACCAAAACCATCCTTTTCGCTCGTGAGGATCTCATAAGCCCAAGGAATCACTTCCTTGCGGAAATAATCGCCGATCGAGAAATTGCCAAGCATCTCGAAGAAGGTGTGGTGCCTAGCCGTATGGCCGACGTTCTCAATGTCGTTAGTGCGGATCGATTTTTGGACGTTGACGATGCGGCGCGATGGCGGAACCTCGCTCCCATCGAAATATTTCTTTAATCCCGTCACGCCGGCATTGACCCAAAGAAGGGATTTGTCGTCTTTGGGGATGAGATTAACGCCCGGAAGGTATTTATGCCCTTTCCCCTCAAAGAAGCTGATCCATGTGCGGCGAATTTCCTCGCCTGTCATCTTTTTCATAATGTGCCTCCAAAAAAATAAAACACCCCGATGAAGGAACGCCGTAGCGCGGTACCATCCTTCTTCACCATAGGTGCACTCATTTGCCTTCTTAACGCGAAGCGCGGGGACATTGCTCCCGATAACGGAGGTGGCACGTCCATAGGCCTTTCCATTCTGCGGCCCTCTCTAGGATGGACTTCTTCTCCGTGCGATATTGTAGCATTTCTTAAATGGCTAACAACGATAAATCGTCCCGTTCGAACAAATGGTCATTCTTCGTTAGAAGAAATAACCATCCCCTCTTCCTTAGAAGGCAACCAAACAGCCGCTTCCTCGTCGTTTTTCCAAGCGGAAGGCATCGTCCTATTGTTTATGAACCATTCGGTATCCTTAAGCTTCTTATCGGAAGCGGAAAAGAAGCGGCTCTCTTGCCCTTTGCCATCATAAGAGAAAACGACGTCGCCATTTAAGGGAACATGATAGCTTTTATTATCGTAATCCCCTTGGGTGGTGACATAAAAGGAATCGGTATAGGCGGAGACGCGGTTGATGACCTCTTGCCCCGGGAAGGTGGTTTCCTTCGATGTTTGGTTATATTCGCGGTTGCCAGCCACGCACGAGGCGACCACCGCATCGGGGGTGATGACCTTCAACAAAGCATCGCTCGAAGCGGTCGGAGAGCCATGGTGCCCCGCTTTAAAGAGGGAGACGTGGCCTAATTCGGGGTTATCCTTGGCAATGGAGCTTTCGGCGTATGTTTCGGCATCGCCCGTGAAAAGCATCTGCTTCTCCCCTTGCCTAAACAAAAGGGCCAAGGAGCAATCGTTTTGATCGCTAAAGCCCGATAGGTTATATGAAGGATCGAGCGTCTTCGTCTCCGAGCGCGTGTGGTCATAATAAAATTGGTATAGCAAGGTGACCGAGATCCCCTTCCCTAAGGAGAGCGTCCAATTATTCCCTTGGGAAGTCAATTCTTTGGCGATATGATGCTTCGTCCCCTGCTTGACGAGATAATCCCTGGCGTTAAGGTAATCCGTATAGATCACCGAGGCATATGGGCTTTCTTTCTCCGTCAATTCGTGGTCATAGGAATTGTCGATGGTAACCTTATTGCTCATGAAATAAGAGAAATCGATGAGGTTATCGATTTGATAGGAATATAGAAGGCCATCGCGAAGGCCATCGCTTCCTAAGGATTTCCCGACTAACCCCGCCAAATGGTCTTCGTGGGCGTGGGTGACGAAGACGTATTCCAATTTCTCGTCGCTCACATAGGATTTAAGGTAATTCTTGACTGTCGAGGCGACCGCTTTCGTGGCCCCGCCATCGATCAAAATGTCGTTATCGCCCGCCTTGATATAGATGACATCGCCCGAATTTTGGACGTTCTCCTCGATGAAATGAAAGGAGATGGGGTCATAATCGCCCTCGATACAAGAAGATTCTGAAGAGGAGGAAATCGAAGAGGAGGAAGAGGATTCCGTAGACGAGGAGGAGACAAACGAAAAGATGTCGCACCCCCCCAATAAGAAGGAAGAAAGGGCTAAAACAAGGAAGGAACCGCCGATCTTCTTCATTTAGATATCGTTCCTTTCGCCATTGCGATAAGTTTTGTCGATGATGCCGCCACCTAACAAGGTGCCATCAAGCGAATCATAGAAGACGGCCCATTGGCCAGGGGTGACCGCTTTGACGGGGGGATCATAAGTAAGATAGGCTTCTTTCCCTTCGATCTGGATATGGGCGGGGTTATCGGGTTGACGGTAACGGAATTTGACCATGACGTCTTTTTCTAAAGCCTCGTCCAATAGCCAATTGAGGGATACCAAGCGGCAAGCGTCGCTTAAAAGGTGCTTGTCCTCGTCATTATGGGCGACGTAAAGGAGATTATGCTTCGTATCTTTCTTGCAAACGAACCACGTCGCCCCTTCTTCGCCCTTGATGCCGCCGATCCCTAAACCATGGCGCTGGCCGATCGTATAATAAAGAACGCCGCTATGCTCGCCGACCTTCTTGCCGGTGTTGATGTCGATGATATCGCCTTTTTGAGCTGGGAAATAATTGGACAAGAAA
Organism: Bacteroidaceae bacterium; assembly: GCA_963624045.1. Lineage (GTDB taxonomy): Bacteria > Bacillota_I > Bacilli_A > RFN20 > CAG-826 > UBA4951. Next base: position 28,152 of record CAVFNI010000003.1, on the reverse strand, counting down.
GCGCGGAAGCGTCTCTCGCCAATGAAGCAAACGCCTGTGGAACCATGCTTAGAAGCCACCTCCTCTAAGCCCAAGCGATCAGCTAATAAACGCGCTTCGGGTTTGCTGATATTGGCCATCGGAAACAAGGAATAAGCGATTTGCTCCTTGGAAAGAGCGCATAAGAAATAAGTCTGATCTTTGTTTAGATCCATTGGCTTAGCCAAATAGAAAGAGCCGTTTTTTTCGACTTTTTTAGCATAATGGCCCATGGCGATATAATCGTATCCATGGCTTTTGGCGTATTCGAGGAAGGGGCCGAATTTGATTTCGCGGTTGCATAAGACGTCGGGATTGGGAGTCCGGCCTTCTTTATATTCCTTAAGGAAATAGTTAAAGACGTTATCCCAATATTCCTTGATGTAATCGATACGTAGTAGCGGGATGCCCAATTTCTCCGCCACTTTCTTGGCGTCTTGATAATCCTTCTCTTGCGGACATTGATCGAACGTGACGGTCGGGTTGCCCAAATAGTCATTGTTAAGCTGCGCATCCCAATTGCGCATATAGCAGCCCGTCACATCGTATCCTTCTTGCAAAAGCAGATACGCCGCGATGGCGCTGTCGACGCCGCCCGATAAGCCAAGAAGCACCTTCTTTTTCATCTTATTTGCCTTTCGTTTCGAATAAATGATGGCTGTCGAAGAGGATGCTGAAGGGGCCGTCGTTAACCAAAGACACTTGCATATCGGCGCCAAAGACGCCTTCTAACACCTCCAAGCCATCTTCCCGTAAAAGGTTATTGAAAAGGGAATAGAGATTCTTGGCCTCCAAGGGCGCCAAAGCGTGCGCGAAGGAAGGGCGGTTGCCCTCCTTCATATCGGCGGCCAAAGTGAATTGGCTGACGGAGAGAATAGCTCCCCCCTTCTCCTTAATGGAAAGATTCGTCTTCCCGTTTGTATCGGCGAATAGGCGGGCCTTAATGATCTTATGGGCCATTTTAGCCGCCACTTCATAGCCGTCACCCTCTTCGAATCCGACTAAAAGAAGATAGCCGTGGGCGATCTTCGAGAGGATCTTTCCGTCGATATCCACTTGCGCGCTAAGAACGCGTTGCAAAAACACTTTCATATTAGCGGATGTATTCCCTGATCATCGGGCCTCTTTTCGTCTCTTCTTTGGCGAAGCGGAAGGCGGATAGCAAAGAAGACACGATATCATCGTAATTATCTTTGCTGGTATGAACCTCGAAAAGAGGCTCGCCCAAACGAACATAATCCCCAACCTTCTTCCTTAAGATGATGCCGGCGGACATATCGATATCATCTTCGAGCCGTTCGCGACCGGCCCCTAGATGCATCGCCCCTTCGCCAATAAGCAAGGAATCGATATGGGAGAGATAGCCGCTTTCGGGGGAAAAGACTTCGAAAATATGCTTGGATTTCGGGAATTTATCGGAATCAAGCAAATAACTGATATCTCCACCTTGGGCCGCGAAAAGCTCCAAAAGCTTCTGGAAGCCGCTACGATCGTCGATCGCCGCTTGAATCCGTCTCTTCCCTTCTTCGATATCCTTAACGATCCCCGCTTGGGTAAGCATGATGGCGCCCGCCCCTAAGACTAATTCCGTGAAGTCCTTTGGCCCTTCTCCTTGCAAGGTCTTAATGGCTTCAATGACTTCGAGGCTATTGCCAATCGCTAAGCCGAGCGGCTCATCCATATCCGTTAAAATAGCCCGTGTGTCTCTATTAAGATTTTTACCTATTTTTACCATCAACGCCGCTAATTCTCTTGCTTCCTCGATATCCTTCATAAAGGCGCCAGAGCCAAATTTAACATCCAAAAGGATGGCATTGCTGCCGGAAGCTAGTTTCTTGCTCATGATGCTCGAAGCGATAAGGGGAATCGAATCGACGGTGCCCGTCACATCCCTTAAAGCGTATAACTTCTTATCGGCCGGGTCGATTTCCGCCGTCTGCCCGCCGATCGCTATGCCGATGTCATTGACTTGTTTGATGAACCTATCCTCGCTTAAGGCAATCGTCGTGCCAGGAACGCTTTCCATCTTATCGAGGGTACCGCCCGTATGCCCTAGCCCACGGCCGGACATCTTGGCTAATTTGGCTCCGCATGCGGCCACCAAGGGCCCTAAAGCCAAGGAGGTCTTATCCCCCACGCCGCCGGTGCTATGCTTATCCACTTTGATGCCGGCGATGGCGGAAAGATCGATCGTTTCGCCACTATGGAGCATCATATCGGTCAAATCTGAGGTTTCTTGCTCATCCATCCCTTGAAAACGAATGGCCATCAAAAGGGCGGATATCTGATAATCGGGGGCGCTAGAAGAGGTCACCGCATCCACAAAATAGGCGATCTCCTCATGACTAAGCCTCTCCCCCATCTTCTTCTTTTCGATCAAATCAAGCATTCTCATCTTCGTAACCTCGAATCATTATAAGATGCCCTTGCCCTTCGCGGTAGCAAAAAAGGCTTTTATTCATCCAAGGAAAGAAACAAAAAAAGATGGGTTAAATATCCTTTCCTGATAGCCAATAGAACGCGCAAATCTTTACTTAAACGAGAGAAAATAAGATAATAGGAGCCATGGACTTAAAAGAATCGCTCTTATCTCATCTCCCTGAAGATGAGGTAAATTCCCTCCTCGGAAGCATCGCCAAAGGTCAAGTCACCCACGCTTTTCTTCTAAATACCAAGAAGATGTCCGATGAGGAATTCCTTTCCCGTTTCCCTAACGTAAGGAAGCATCCTTTCGTCAAACACGCCTATCTATACGATAAGAGCGAATATGAATTCGGCCAAAACCTCCTTTATGACGATGGCGTCTATTCAATCGAGGATCCTAGCGCCATGATGGTCAATTATTTCCTCGATCCTAAGCCAGAGGAGGTCATCCTCGATATCTGCGGGGCGCCCGGCGGCAAATCGATCGGGGCTTCCCTAGCGATGAATGACGAGGGATTAGTGATTGCCAACGACATCAGCTACCCCCGCGCCAAAGCCATGTCCCAAAACGTCGAGCGGATGGGGCGAGGCAATATGATCGTAGCCAGCAACGATTTCGTCTTCAGCCACATCCATTTCTTGAATACCTTCGATAAAATCATCCTCGATGCCCCTTGCAGCGGCAGCGCGATGATACGGAAAAACGAAAAAGCGGAGAAGGATTGGCGTTATGAGAAGGTCAAAACCTGCGCCAAGCGCCAAGCTGAATTATTGGAATTATCCTATTCGATGCTCAAGGAAGGCGGCATGCTCGCTTATAGCACCTGCTCCTTCTCTTATGAGGAAAACGAAGGAACGATCCTCGCTTTTAAGGAGAAGCACCCCGAAGTGGAGATCGTCGCTTTGCCTGATGACCCCTCCTTCTATCGCCTTGAAGCGTTGCCTCAAGCCGTCCGCCTCCATCCTAATCACTTCGAAGGCGAAGGGCAGTTCATCGCCTTACTTAAGAAACCGGGCACCTTGATTCCCTCGCCCAAAAGCATCGTCTCCAATGCCAGATACAAGCAATTCTTAACCGATTACGGCCTTTTGGACCGCAGCAATGAGATGATGCGCTCGAAATTCTATAGCCTTTCGAGGCATTTCGACGTCTCCCATCTCAACATCCTCCGTTATGGCGTGAAGCTTTTCGAGATGAGGGAGATTTATATCCCCGACCACCATCTCTCCCATTTCTTAGGCCCCGAATATAGCCTTCCCATCAATTACGAGGAATGCAAAGCCTATATTCATGGCGATACCTTCCCTTGCGCGCAAAAAGACGGCTTCTATATCGTTAGCTATGATAAACAGAACCTTGGCTACGTCAAAGTGGTCCAAGGCGTGGCCAAGAACCACTACCCCAAAGGCCTTAGGCGCCTGCTCGATTAGCGTTTCTTCCCTTCCCTCAAAGGTATTTTATTGATTTTGAGACGATAATATTCTTCGTCCATCTTTTTGAATTGCTCGACTTTTTCGTTGATTTGATTTTGAAGGAGGGAAGCTATTTCCTCCGTGCTCTTATTCGCGTAATCATCGGGTGAAAGAGGGGGCAAGAAGGCAATTTCAAGAGGGATGCGGCGGTCATTGGGGGCCGCTTTAAGGACGCGGAAACTCCCATAAAGAGCCATCGGAACGATATAAACGCCAGCGCGCATCGCGCTTTTGAAGGAACCGGGATGGAAGGTATTCACAGGAGTCTTCATCGGATCTTTGTTCCTCGTGCCTTCGGGGTAAATCACGTAATTCATCTCTTTGCCACGAAGTCTTTCTTCTAACGTCTTCATGATGCCCAAAGACGCCCGCAAATCGCTCCGCGGCAAGAAAAGGCCGTCCACCGAAGCGATGGCTTTGCCGATAAAGGGATAGCTTTTCGTCTCTTCTTTGGCGACGAAGGAAGTCGGCGAGGTGATATAGCGAAGGGTGATGATCGGATCGTAGTCACTTAAGTGGTTAGCTGCCAACAAGAAGGTCGCCCCGCTTTCCTGAAGCCGCCTAAAAGCCTCGTATCCTTCAACATAATCGTCGATTCTAAAAGCCTCATCCAAATATAAGGAAAGGACGCGAAGGCGGTTATATCGCCTCTTTAAGGACAAACGCGAGGGGCGCTTAGCGCTCCTAGCGATAGAAGGGAAGGAAGAAAGCAAGCGAGGCAAGAACCTTCCGATTACGCGCGGATACTTCCAAGAGATTTTCATATCGCCTGTATTATAGATAAGATGAACCTCCTAGGAAAGGAGGCTAACGCTCCAAAGAAGAGAAAATCTCATGGAATTCGCTGATGACATAAACCCCTAAATCGCTTTTGGTCTCGAGCCGCCCTTTAAGGACGATAAGGGCGCCCTCTTTGGCTTTCATAAAATGCGATTCCTTCCCGCCATAAGTCTTCACGGGGACTTTATCGACCTCGTATTTGCCGCCCGCCGGCGTGCTTATCACCCGGTCAATTTCGACATAGCGCATCGTCGGGGAAAGATTGGCGCCTAAGCGCCCGGAAATCATCACTTCGCTGATCATAAGAAAAATACCTCTTTCTGATATTTATGGGGCGAGGGAAATTTGATTCCGAAGGGCTTGATCAATGGCTTTTTTCAAGCGCGGCCACGAGGAGCGAGCGTTTCGGAATAAGAAGGCTCTGCCCCTTGATGCCGACAGGAAGGCTCTCCCCTGGCATGAAGAGAATATCCGCATCGGCCTCGAGCGTGTAGACGGTCGCTTCGTCGGAAGGGTTAATGAAAAGGTCATATTCCTCATAAGGCGAAGAAGGATCGTCGCACTTAAGGAAGAAGACCAACCCGCCGGCGATTTCCTGGCTTTTCGTCAATGACGATAAAGAGGAAGGATCTAGGCTATATACACATTGTAACGACTTTCTTAAGGCGATGCAATTCTTGGCGAAAAGGAAGGCGTCCCATCTTTCATCGAGCGTCTCATATCTAAATGCGTTATACCTATCGCCTTTATTGTAGGTATTGTCTTCCCCGAATTTGCTTAACCCTATTTCCTCTCCCATATGAAGGAAAGGGATGCCGAAGGAGAAAAGGACGCTAGAGACGCCTAATTTGGAACGGGCCAATAATTCCGTCTCATCGACGATCCCCCTTTTATAGGAAAGATAATCGTAGAAGGTCATGTTGTCATGGCATTCGATGTAATTGATCGACTGGGCGGGGCTTAGGAACAAGGTCTCGCCCTCCGTCTTAGGATTGGCGTTTCCGTAAAAGGCGGCTTTATAGGCTTCTTTGGCTGCCATCTCCCCTGATAAGAAGCGTTTATTGGCTTCGCGGAAGCGGTCATTGAAGAAAGCCACGCGCGGGGTTTCCTTAGCCTTATCCATGCTTAATAACGGCGCCTTTCCTTCTTCCCCCATCTTCCAACCTTCGCCATAAAGGATGAAAGAAGGGTCTTTTTGATGGGCGTATGCTTCGATCTCCTTAATCGTCTCGATGTCAATAAGGCCCATCAAATCGAAACGGAAGCCATCGATATCATAAAAATCGATCCAGAATTTCATGGCATCGAGCAATAGCTTCCGCACCATCGGCCTTTCGGTCATAAGATCGTCGCCGCACCAAGAAGCGTTAGAGAGGGAACCGTCCTTTTTGTGGCGGAAATAATAATTGGGGATGACCTTCTCGAAAGAGGAGGAAGGCCAGTCGTAGACATGATTGAAAACGACGTCCATCACCACGCGGATGCCGTTTTGATGGAGGGTCTTTATCAAAACCTTCAAATCACGGATACGGGAATACGGATCGTTTAGGTCGCTAGCGAAACTGCCCTCAGGCACGAAATATTGGGCGGGATCATAGCCCCAATTGTAGCTATTGCGCGGATTAAGCTCATCGACGGTCTTGAAATCGAAGATCGGGAGGAGTTGCAGATGGCTGATGCCTAAGGCCTTTAGATAATCGAGGCCGGCGGGATGGCCTTTGAGGGTTTTTCTCCCTTCTTCGGCTAAGCCTAAAAAACGGCCCTTATTTTCAATATCGGTATGGGGGTCGCTAGTGAAATCGCGCACCGATGCTTCATAAATGATGGCATCGGTGTATCGATATAACGGGCTTAGCCCTCCTTTAGTCGAATTCTTATCGAAATCATTCGGAGAAAAGACGACGCTATAAAGGGAATTGGGGCCCGAGGCTTTAGCGTAGGGATCGATGCTTTCCTTAACGATCTCATTATTGGTCACCAAATAGGTGTATTGGGCTAAACGGTAATCGCCTTCGAGGACTTTCTCCCAAACGCCGTTTTCATGCCTATCCATCATGAAAAGCCGCTCATCGCCTTCTTTTTTCATCTTCAAAATAACCTTGGAAGCCAAAGGGGCGAACAAGCGAAAACGGGTCGCTTCCTTGCTATAGGTGGCTCCAAAATCCGTATCGAGAGCGAGGAAACGCTCGTCAAAATGAGGAAAGGTCGTGGCTTTTGAGACATCAAGCGGGAAAAGGCCTATATCCGTCTTAAGGAAATAGCTATGCCCAAGTTCGAGTTCTTTATGGAGGCGATAGGCGATTTTTCTCTCATTCCCGTTATCTTCGCGCGCGCTTTCCTTTAAGGGCAATAGCTTTTTCTCATCTTGCCATAAACCCTCCGCTTTAAAAGACGTGCCAAAAAAGGAAACCTCGATGACATCGGGTTCTTTCAAATAAACATACAGGTGGTTCATAAAGGAATATTAATCGTTATCGCCGGCTAATTTGATATCGGATGACGGCTCATTGGGGTCTTTATGGATCAAGACGCGGCAGCCTTTGCTAGAACTCGGGGCATCCTTCTCCGTGGCCACGATGCCTTCTTGTTGTAGCCGCGCGAAGATCTTGCCAGCTCGAGGGAAGCCGATTCCAAAGGTGCGTTGCAAATGGGAGATCGATTCGTATTCCCTTTGCATGACATGCTCTTTGATCGATTGGTACATTTCGTCGGCCGATTGGGCGCGGGCTTCCGCTTTCGAGAGGGGGGCGATCATCTCCTCTTGCTCTTGTCTTTCGGCCTCATGATCGACTAAATCGAGGAAGTCGCTATTATAATCGGGCGGCATTTGCGAACGGATGAAATCGCAGACGGCGTTGATTTCGTGGCCATCGCAATAGCAGCCTTGGCAACGCGTAAAGCCCATGCGGGCGATAAGGGAGCAATCGACGAGCATATCGCCATGGCCGATCAGCTCTTCTGCCCCGCCTTGGCCTAATATCGTCTGGCTGTCGATGGCGCTCGACATGCTTAAGGCGACGCGCACGTTGATATTGGCTTTGATGGTGCCGGTGATGACGGAGACGCTGGGGCGTTGGGTGGCTATAACTAGGTGGATGCCGGCGGCGCGGGCTTTTTGCGCTAAGCGCACCACCGCTTCGCCGATATTCTTGCAAGTGTCGCTTAAATCGGCGTATTCGTCGATGAACACCACGATATAAGGCATTGTGGCATATTTGGAATCGGGGGCGAATTCCTTGTTCCATTCGCCGATGTCCTTAACGCCCGCATATTCGAAGGCCTTGTAGCGGCGTTCCATTTCGACGATAAGCTTATCGAGGCAGACCTTCGCTTCGCTAGGCTCTTTGATGATCGGGCAAAGAAGGTGTGGCAAATCATGGTATTTGCTCATCTCCACGCGCTTGGGATCGACTAAAACGAGTTTAAGATCCTCGGGGCGATGAAGCATGATCAAGGACATGATAAGGCCGGTGATGAAGACGGATTTGCCACTTCCCGTCGTCCCGGCGGTGAGCAAATGCGGGAAAGCGGCGAGATCGGAGAAAATCGCCTTGTTGTCGATATCGACGCCGAAAGGGACGTATAGCTTATCTTCTCTATTTGGAAGGGCGGAGACCATCCGGCGAAGGCTCACCGTTTCCGTCCTCTCGTTAGGGACTTCTAGGCCCGAGGTGCTTCTCCCCCGCACGATTTCCTCGAAACGGATGCTCATGCCGTTGAGGCGGATGGCGATATCCTTGATGTGCTTATTGAGGGAAGAAACGGAAACGTCGGGATCGGTTTTGATGTTGTAACGGGTGACGCTTGGGCCGATCGTGAAATCCTCGACGTGGGCGCCCACGCCGAAATTACGGAAAACCTCATCGATCAATTGCTTTCGTCTCTCACAATTGAGCTTCTCTTGCTCCGCTTCGGGGCTAGGCGGGTATTCCTTTAACAAATCGATGGGCGGGAAATTATATGGTTTTCGCTCTTTTTTATGGGGAATGCCGAGGTTATCTAGAAGATTTTCGGTGGTTGGATGGGCGGGAGGGGCCGTCCAAGTCCCCTCTTCTAAAGCGGGCGTAGCCATAGGGGCCTCCGCTTTTTCGGTGACGGGGGAAGAGATGACGGCCATCTCCTCGATCATATTCGTTGGCGTATTGGCCGAAATAGGCTCCTCTTGCGGGGCCTTTTCTTCAATAACGGGCTCATCACAAACGATGGTTTCCTCGATAATGGGGCTTTCTTCTCGCCTCTCCTCATAAGAAGGGGATGGCGTAATCGGCGTAATGGGCTCACTAGCAACGGGTTCGATGAAAGGATTGCTAGAAACGGCCGTCTCCTCTCGCTTGATGGAATTTTCCTTAAGAAGCGAAGATGGAGGGATATCGCATTTTTCTTCTTGGATGATTTCTTTGGCGATCGGCGAGGGGGCCTCGTCGATGAAATTATCGGCCCGTTCTTCTTTTTTGACGTTTATTTCTTCCTTCTTTTCTTCGTTAGTCGGTTGGAAGGAAGAGGGTTGGATGGCATTATCCGCGGAAGAAGCTTGGAATTTGGCTTCGACTAAACCGCTATTCCGCTGCGCTTCGAAGGCGGGGCGGTAATTATTTAGCGGCGTCTCGATTTCCTTAGGGATGATGGGCGAATCGAAACGGGAAGAAGAATTCTTGATGGCCCTAGAAGGAAGAGCCTCCTCTTTCTGCTCATATCTAGAATATTTTTCTTCATGCGAGGAATAGGCGAAAGATTCCTTCTCTTCCTTTTGGATGGCTTTTTCGCTTTGCCTTATTTTCTTCTTGTTCGCCGCCTTCAAAGACATTTTGCGCACAAGCGGGATTAACGAAGGAAGCAAAGCGAAGGAAAGGAAAGCGAGGAATAAAACGATCGTTATCACCAAAGGAATGGCGAAAGACGCTCTGATGAAGCCTCCCACTAAGGAGGTGAAAGGCACCCCGCCCGAATAAATGATCGAATAAGCGATCTGGCTTTGATTGAAGGCCGCCTTAAAAGAAGGCATCAAATCAGCTAAAGAAGCCTCATAATGCGGACAGGAAAGAAGGCCAAAAAGGAAGGCAAGAGCGAGGAAAAGCGATAAAAAAGAAAGGTGAAGGCGCCACGAGGAGCGAGGAAAGCGCCCGCAAAAAAGCAAATGCCCGCCAAAGAGGGCCAGCAAAGGGAGCAAGAAATAATATCCCGCGTAGCCAAATAGCCAAATAACCCCATACCCTAAGGCGTTTAGCGTCCCATATGGGGAAAGGAAGAACAAAAAGGAAAGCAAAAGGAAATTCGCTCCGATGGCGCGAATGAGCATGCTCCTAGGGAAAATCTTCTTATCCATCGCTTCGCCTCGTAAAGATCAGATTTCCAAAATCAAAGGCAAGACCATCGGGTCTTTGCCCGTTTGGCGGCGGATGGCGTAAGCGCAGCGCTCATAAGCGCTTTGGCGCATCTGGTTGATGTTGAAATTCGTCCGCGACGTTTCTTCCTCCAAAACCGAAAGGAAGACTTTGGAGACTTCGCGGAGGACCGCTTCGGCATCCTTGGTGATAAGAAGACCCCGCATCTGGACATCGGGTCCGGCGATGATCTTATGGGTCGATTTGTCGATAGAGCAGGCGATGATCACCACGCCTTCGGATAATTTCTGTCGGTCTAAGAGGACTTGCTCGCCGACATCCCCCACTCCCGAGCCATCGATTAGGATGTCGCCATGGGGAATCGATTCGTTGAGGATATGACCGCCTTTTTCATCAAAAAGAACGCTTAAGCCATTCTCTAGAAGGAAAATGTTCGTGTGATTGAGTTTCCCCTTCATGCTGACGGCAACTTGGGCGTTATTCAGGAGATCCTTATAAAAGCCTTTGACGGGAATGTAATATTTCGGATGGAGGATGGAGATCATCATCTTGATGTCTTCTTCGCTGGCGTGCATGAGCAAGAATTCCTTCTTGGAGATGTTCTTGACTATGCAGCCGCTGCGGTAGAGCTCATCGAGGGCGTCGGTGGCCTCAAGCTCGGTGCGGTCATCGCTAGGCGCCGCTAGGAAGAAAGTGTCGCTCTCCTTTAACCGCACGGGGCGACCGCCCTCTACTTGGTTGGCGGCTAGCAAAGCGATTTTGCGGTAGATCTTATCGGCATATCCAAGCATCAGGACGACGATGTCTTGATCGCGGTAACGGTTGATGTCATCGCTTGGCGCGAAATTGTCGCGCGGGATAAGAAGCTGGCCGGAGCGTTGCATCGCCGAGATGGTGTCGCTCGTCTCCTTGTCGTATGGGATGATGCGCTTTTTGGTGGCGACGGCTAAGGAGATGACTTCGTCGATATTGTAGAAATTGGGGGTGAATAAGGCGATGAAGACGCGCCCATCGGCGTCTTTGAAGGCGTTTTCGATGATCGGGGCAAGCTTATAATGGGGGGCCGTATAGCCGCTTCGGGAAGCGTAAATGCTTTCCATGAAGAGGGCGAGGTTCTCCTCCTCTCCGATTTTGGAGATGGCATTCATATCGTGAAGGTAGTTCTTATCGGCGTTATTTTCGATCACGAAGTCGCTAGGGAAGACGAGATTGCCATAGGCGGTGCCGATGGCGATGCCGCTAGATAAGGCGGTATTATGAGAGGTTTGAAAGAAAGAGATCTTCCGCCCGGCAATCTTAAAGGAGCCGCTAGGAGAGATGGGGCGAAAATCGAAAGACGAGCAATCGACGTCGACATGGCGGCAGAAATTCTGGAACATCGCCAAAGTGACGGAGCTGCCGTATATCGGGGCGGGGACATCCTTATACAAATAAGCCAAAGCCCCCGTCTCATCGTCATGCCCATGGGGCAAGAGGTACGCTTTGACTTTGCTTTTGTTCTTCAATAAATACGAGAAATCTGGGATGACGTAATCGACGCCGGGCTGCGTTTTATCGGGCCTTTTGACCCCCGCGCCGACGACGAAAATATCATTATCTATCTCCACGACGTAGCAATTTTTGCCGATTTCATCAAGCCCGCCGAGGGCAAATACGCGAATTCTTTCGTTCATATAGGCTCCTAAAGTATGTTAATTATATCTCTCGCCGCCGCTTAATGGAAAGCTTTCCTCCCCCTAAGGGAGAGGAACTTCCTTGATAGCGCTTCCATCATCTAGCCTTCGTAAAACGACCCCGCCTTCCTCCAAAGTCATATAGGTGCTTTCATGCCCGCCTTTGGGGAAGCCGACGGAACCGGGGTTAAGACGAAAAAGACCGTCTTCCCCTCTTCCCATCTCATATAAATGGGTGTGGCCATAGACCAGGATGTCCTCTTTTCGGAAGGAAAGGCCTTTATAGCTATCCGTATCGCCATGAAACAAATAAAACGAATGGCCAAAGAGGGATTTATGCACGTTCAAAGGCATTTCCATTTCTAACAATGTCATGTCGATGCGGCTATCGCAATTGCCTTGCGTAAGCGTCAAGATGTCCCGGTATGGCAAAAGCATTTCGACCACCGCCATCGGATCATAGTCCTCAGGGACGCCATTCCGCGGCCCATTATAGAAAAGATCCCCCAATAGCCAGATGGCATCAGGTTTATATTCCTCGATTCTTTGAATCAATGTAGCGGCCTTCTTCAAACGGCCGTGGATATCACTAGCGATCAATGTCCTCATTCTTCTTCCCTTTCCATTTTTCTAGTCGCCACCGCAGGAACGCCCGTTCCCGCCAAATCCTTAAGCACGATATCTCCCACCTCGACTGGCGCTTCAAGACTCACTTCGCTTAATTCCTCGATCGCCACGAAAATCTTTTCTTTGGGAATCGGCGCAAGGCTTTTGACGGGGCAAAGGGGTAAGGAAGCGTGCTTAATGGCCACGCTAGAGGTGACCACTCTCTTAGGGCTAGTGACTTCCTCCTTGGCATAGATAGCGCCGCGGGGGCAAAAATTCCCGCTGACGTTAAGATCCTTATCGATTGATAATCGGCAACCGCGGGGGCAGCAAATGCAGATAAGCTCACGTTTTTCGCTCATTGTTTGGCCTCCTTCTCTTCGATATAAACAAGGATATCCTCGCCCTGAGGGTCGAATAAAGCGCTAGGCAAGGAGATTATTTCCATCTCGCTAGGCAAAGCGAAGGGCTTAACGAGGCGTTTGATCTCTCTTTCCCCCTGCTTAAAGACGACATCGATCCGCTTATATGGACGACGGACGCGGAATTTGAAATCGATTTTTTCCTTCTCGCCCACCAAAGAGAGATAAGAGGGCAACAAATAGCCTAATCCATCCCCGGCAACGGTTTTAAGGGGCTTTAAGATATTCTTCTGTTCCCCTTTGATATATAAAACGGCGTAATGAGCGGCCTTTTGCGCCTCAAGAACGACATTGTCGGCCAAATCGTGGATATGAAGGGCGTTGCCACAGGCGAAGATGCCATCGACCGAAGTCATATAACGCTCATCGACCATCGCCCCTTTGTTATTTCCTAATTTGACGCCGATATCCGATAACAAGGCGACGTTAGGAAGTAGCCCCACGCTCAATATCAAGGTATCGCAAGCGATTCTCTCCTCGCTTCCTTCGATGATCCTCATTTTCTCGTCGACCTTCGATAATTCGATGGCCTCTAGCCGCTTCTTCCCGATCACCTTGCTAACCGTGTGGGAAAGATATAAAGGGATATTGAAGTCTTCTAGGCACTGAACGATGTTGCGGTTAAGGCCGTTGCTATAAGGGCATAGCTCCGCCACGCCTAAGACCTTGGCTCCTTCGAGAGTCAGGCGCCTCGCCATGATGAGGCCGATATCGCCGCTGCCTAAGATAAAGACGTTTTTCCCAGGCAGATAGCCATAGAAATTAAGGAGCATCTGGGCGGTGCCAGCCGTCATCACGCCACTAGGCCTATCGCCAGGAAGGGCGATGGCGCCCGCGCTCCGCTCCAAGGAGCCGGTGGCGAACAAAATGGCTTTGGCCCGCACTTTGAAGAAGCCTTTATCGTTAGAATAAGAAACGAGATGATCGGGAGATACCTCGTTTACGTAGCTATCGCATAAGCAAGCGATTCCCCGGCTTTTGACTTCTTCGATATAGCGCTCGGCGAATTCGGGACCCGTTAGTTCCTCATGGAATCTCCCTAAGCCGAAGCCATTATGGATGCATTGGTTCAAGATGCCGCCCAAATCGTGGCTTCTTTCCAATAGCAAGATATCCTTAACGCCCATATCGAAGGCGCTTACGGCCGCCGCCATGCCCGCCGAGCCGCCGCCGACGATTAAAAGATCGACCTCTTTCATCGTTTTCCTCCCTTTCTCGCTTTCGCTAAAAGGATCGGCGAGCCCTTCTTTCCATAATCGATATCGGTCAAGGGAAGATTCCTCTTCTTCGCCAATATCGTTAAGACGCTAGCTAAGCAAAAACCGCCTTGGCATTTGCCAAAGCCCGCGCGCGTCCTTTTTTTGACCGCCTTGACGGTAAGACAAGGGACGGAGCGAGAGAGGGCTTCCTCAATCTCCCCTTCCGATATCTGCTCGCAAACGCAGACGATATGGCCGTATTTGGGATGTTTTTTGATATAGGCGTCCCGTTCTTGCTCATTCATTTCCTTCGGATGGATATAAGGACGGACGTAAGGCGTATAATTTTCTTTTTTCTTGGGCTTCAAATAAGGCAAAACGTGCTTGGTAACGATGTATTCCCCGATAGCAGGCGCGCTGACTAGCCCCGGCGATTCGATGCCGGCGGCATTTAAGAAGCTGTTGTCGCCATTTTGCGCTCCTAAGACGAAATCGTGATTCGAGGGGGTGGCGCGAAGGCCGCTATAGACGCGGATGCTCGCTTTGAAAGGAATCGAAGGCACTAGGCGCAAAGCCTGTTCCTTAATCGCCGCCAAAGTCGGGTTATCGGTGGATAGATCTTCGCGGTCAAAGACTTCTTCGCTCGAAGGGCCGACTAAATAATTGCCGCTGGTCGTTTTAGTGAAGAGCACCCCTTTCCCTTTGGCGCTAGGAAGGGAGAAAAGGACGTGATTAACAAGCCCTTTTTCATGATGGTCGAGGACGAAATATTCGCCCTTTCTAGGCTTTATCTCCCAAGTAATATCCCCCGCCATTTTAGCGATTTTGTCGGAATAAACGCCCGCGGCATTGATAATAACCTGGCTCTCGTATCTTCCTAAGGGGGTTTCAACCGTCCAATGCCCCCCTTCTTTCCTTAAAGAAAGGACTTCTTCGTTTAGACGAAGGAGGACGCCGTTATCGACGGCGTTTTCCATCGCATGGACGCTTAGCAAGAAAGGATTGACGATCCCGCCATCCTCGCAATAAAGGGCCCCGACGGCCATAGGATTGACCTTCGGCTCCATCTTGAAGAGCTCTTCCTTCCCGATTATCCTCGCTTTAACGTCGTTGGCTTTGGCGCGGAGCAATAATTCCTGAAGTTTCCCTTTCTCTTCCTCGGAAAAAGCGATGGTCAAAGTTCCGCATTTATCAAAAGGAACGTCAAGTTCTTTGGTGACTTGCGGAAACATTTTGTTGCCCCGCACGTTCATTTCGGCTTTGAAGGTGCCAGGCAATGGGTCATAGCCGCTATGGGCGATGGCGCTATTGGCCATCGTCGTTTCGTCGGCGACGTCGGAATCCTTCTCCAAAACCAAGGTCCGAAGGTCGTATTTAGATAGCTCGCGGGCCAAAAAAGAACCGATGACGCCCGCTCCGATGATGATTACGTCAAACATACCTCTAACATCATACCCCTAATCAGGAAAGGTGGTAAGAAGCATTATAAAAAGCTCCCATGGTTTTAGCCATAGGAGCCAAGAAGAGACGGCTTTTAATGACGGCCGCCGCGCGGTCCGCGTCCTTTGTTATCAAAACGGGATCCGCCATGGCGGGCTGATTTGAAGGATGAGCCACGTTCGGGGGTTTCGACGTAATCGGCCGGCTTTTCCTCGAATTCGCGGTGCGACAATTTGATCTTGCCTTCCTCTAAACCGATGACAACGACTTTTAGGAGGTCGCCAACCTTGACGACGTTAGAGGCGTCGTCGACGTATTTCCAAGCCAAACGGGAGACGTGACAAAGGCCATCGGTATCGCCGAAGAGGTTCACGAAGGCGCCGTAATTCTCCACGCGGGTAACCTTCCCTTCATAAATCTCGCCGACTTTGGCTTCACGGACGATGTCGTCGATACGGGCTTTGGCCTTCTCGATCATCGCTTTGTTCGTGTGATAGATCGTCACACGGCCATCATCCTCCACGTCGATCTTGACGTTATCGCAAGTGGCGATGATGTCGTTAATGACTTTCCCGCCCGTTCCGATGACCTCGCGAATCTTGTCTGGATCAATACGGAAAGTGACCATTTTCGGCGCATATTCGCTGACTTCCTCGCGCGGAGCGGGCAAGCATTTTTCCATCACCTCGCGGATTTCGGCGCGGGCTTTCTTAGCTTGCTCGAGAGCTTCGCTAAGGACTTCCCTGGTAACGCCATGGATCTTGATGTCCATTTGAAGGGCGGTGATGCCTTTGACGGTGCCGGCGCATTTGAAATCCATGTCGCCGAAATGATCCTCAAGGCCTTGGATATCGGTCAAGACGGTATAGTGATTGGTTTCTTTGTCGGGGCTACGCGAAGGATCGTTGGTGATTAAGCCCATGGCGATGCCGCTTACGACGTTTTTGATGGGGACGCCTGCTGCCATAAGCGATAAGCAGCTAGCGCAAATGGAGGCTTGGGAACTGGAGCCGTTGCTTTCGACGACATCGGCCACGCAGCGGATGGCGTAAGGGAATTCCTCGGCGCTTGGGATGACGTAAGAAAGAGCGCGCTCGCCTAGGGCGCCGTGGCCGATTTCGCGACGGCCGGGACTGCCCATCCTGCCGATTTCGCCGACGGAATAAGGCGGGAAATTATATTGGTGCATGAAGCGTTTTTCGCCATCGAAGGTGATGCCGTCGATGATCTGAGCATCGCTAAGCGGACCAATGGTCGTCGTGGAGATGACCTGCGTCTGGCCACGGGTGAACATCGCCGAGCCATGGGCGCGGGGCAAGAGATCGACTTGGGCGTCGAGAGGACGGATCTCGTCGACTTTGCGGCCATCGGGACGGATCTTCTCCTCGATGATGAGGGTGCGGACGACATGGGCGACCATCCCTTCAAGGATGTCCTCAATCATCATCATCTTCTCATTATGGGCCTTTTCGTCTTCGTCTTTGACGGCATCATATTCCTCTAAGACTTTCTTTTTGAGGGCATCGACGGCGTCTTGGCGTTCCAATTTATCAAAGATACGGACGGCTTTTTCCAAATCGGCGCCAATTTCCTCTTCGATATGCTTCTTAATGGCTTCGTCGGCGGTGAAAAGCTTGATTTCGCGCTTATTCTTGCCGACCGCTTTGATGATTTCCTCTTGGAAGAGGCAAAGCTTCTTGATGGCTTCGTGCCCGAACATGATGGCGTCGAGCATTTCCTCTTCGGGCACCTCAGCGGCCCCCGCTTCAACCATCATAATGGCTTCTTTGGTACCGGCGACGGTCAAAGAAATATCGCTGTTGGCTTTTTGCTCCTCAGTAGGATCGATGACGAATTCGCCATTGACGCGCCCCACCACGACACCCGCGACGGGGCCGTCGAAAGGAATGTCGCTGATGCACAAAGCCAAAGAGGCGCCTAACATAGCCGACATTTCGGGGCTATTGTCCTTATCGCAGCTCATGACGGTGCTGACGATCTGCACTTCGTTACGGAAGCCTTCGGCGAATAAGGGTCTGATCGGACGGTCGATAAGGCGGGCCGAGAGGGTTTGGTGGTCATCGGGACGGCCCTCGCGACGCAAGAAGCTTTGGGGGATTTTACCCGCCGCGTATTGCTTTTCGATGTAATTGACCGTCAGCGGGAAGAAGTCCCCGCCTTTCGGTTCATCGGCGCAGCATGCGGTGTTTAAGACGACGGTGTCCCCGAAGCGGATCAAAACGGCGCCGTCGGCTTGTTTGGCGATTTCGCCAGTCTCGACTTTGAGGTTACGCCCCTCGAAATCGAGTTCGAACGTTTGTTTACTCATTCTTTCTTTTTCCTTTTTCTTTAACGCCGCTAATCTTAACACGAACGGCGAGGACTTGTTAGAAAAACAAGAAAGGCACCCCTTAGTCGCGCTGCAATAGCCATTAAGGGCAGCAAAAAACCGCCTTAACGGCGGCTTTAGGTTCGCGTGTTTCCTCTTATTTACGTAAGGAGAGGGAGGCGATGAGCTTTTCGTAAGCGGGGCGGTTGTTCTTGGAGAGATAAGCCAAGAGGGCATGCCTCTTGCCGACTAATTCCATCAAGGAACGCTTGGCCACCGCATCGCCATGGTTAGCTTTAAGGTGAGCGGTCAAATCGGCGATCCTTTTGGTGAGGATGGCGACTTGGACTTCCGTCGAACCCGTGTCTTTGGCGTTTTTGCCGTACTTTTGAACGATGACGTTCTTTTCTTCTTTGTTGAGCATTTTGTGTTTTCTCCTTTTATCGCTCTTGGCAGTACCGAAGCCAGGTCTTGGAGAAAAGGCGAGACAACGATACGCTGCAAGGGTGAATATACCCTCACATCGCCACCATTGCAAGCGAAATCGCGCTCATGTGTGGAGATATCGCAAATGGACAATAAGCCCCCTCATGTGCCTATTTGCCATCTAAAGCGAACGAACTGGTTTCAATTGCCGTCTTGAGACTTCAAAAGTTTGTGCTTTTTATTGCATAAACTATCGGCTTCCTCGCATTTCTTTCTCATAAGGAGCGTTCCCCTTCTTGGTTCCAAGGAAGACCATAATCCCGTCTTTTGATTTTGCATTGCGCTTCCCCCTCCTTCCAAAAAACCAAGCCTTCGATATAGTGTTCTTCGAGATATTTTTTGATTCCTTCGTAGCTTCTTCCGACTTTCACCACCTCAACGCCATGCCTTTTTAACGTATCGAAAGCAAGAGCGTACGGATTCCTTTGAAAATGGGGGCCAACGGCTTCATACGTGGCGTCCTCCAACTTATCTCCTCCGGCATTTAGATAAGCCTCGTAATACCAACGGTCTTCGGGCTTGTCTTTATCGATCCTCACCCAATGCGGCCAATGCCCCGTGATGGGATCGGGCTTCGAACAGGCGATGGCCCCAGGGGGCGGCGTTTTGCCCTTTTTGGCGTCATACCTCTTATAATAAAGGCCATTGATGATCGCCGTGGCGCTGCCATCGATCTTAATCGTAGCTTCCCCTTCCCCTTTTAGGACCCATTCATAGCCAGGCGTCACGCGCCTAGTCAAAAGGAAATCGCCGTTGTCAAAATATTCTCTTACAAATAACGTCGGTATCTTTTTCATGTCTCTCTCCTTCTAATAACGGTCTTAAAATGGTCTTCCCTATACCTTATATATACATATAGGGAGACTAGAGAAAAAACGTTACGCAAAACGCAAAATGTTTTTGTGATGCGAACCGATAAATCGAATGTAACCTTTTTGCTATCGAATTTTCAAATTTTGCCCCATCAAATCCTTAAAACGGGTTATAATGGTTTTGATTTCGGTTCTTTTCCGAAAGACCAAGAAAAAGGAGAAAAATATGGGAGTTAAAATCGTCGATACGGCTCTCCGCGACGGTTCGCAATCGCTTTTGGCGACGCGCCTAACGACCGAGGAGATTTTGCGGGTGGCGCCATTGCTCGACCAGGCTGGCTATCATGCCCTCGAAGTCTGGGGCGGAGCCACTTTCGACGCCTGCTTGCGATTCTTAGACGAAGATCCGTGGGAGAGGCTTCGCGCCATTAGGAAAGCCTGCCCCAACACCAAATTACAGATGCTATTCCGCGGCCAGAACATCCTAGGCTACCACCATTATCCCGACGATATCGTCGAGAAATTCGTCGAGAAGTCGCTCTCTAACGGCATTGACATCATCCGCGTCTTCGACGCTCTTAATGACGTCCGTAACCTCAAATCGGCCGTCGACGCTTGCAAAAAATACCATGGGCACTGCCAAATCGCCCTCTCGTATACGACAAGCCCCATCCACACCGTTTCCTATTACGTGGAACTCGCCAAGGAAGTCGAAAAGATGGGGGCCGATAGCCTTTGCATCAAGGACATGGCTGGCGTTCTCCTTCCCGAAGACGCCTATTCCCTCATTAAGCAGCTGAAAGCCGACACCTCTTTGCCGATTGAATTGCATAGCCACTGCACGGGCGGGGTTTGCTTCTTGACCTATCGCCGCGCCATCGAAGCGGGCGTCGATATCATCGATTGCGCCCTCTCCCCTCTTTCCGGAGGAACCTCGCAACCGGCCACCGAAGCCTTCAATTACGCCCTTAAGGGCACCGAATTCGATCCGGGTTTAAATCAAGAAAAGCTCGATGAAGCCGCCTCGATCCTCTCTTCCATCAAAGACAAATACCTCAAAAATGGCACGCTTAAACCCAAAGCCCTTTGCGTCAATCCCGGCATTTTGAAATACCAAGTCCCGGGCGGCATGCTGTCTAATCTCATGAGCCAATTGGAGAAGCAAGGAGCCCTCGATAAATACGAAGATGTCCTTAAGGAAGTGCCGAATGTCCGCAAAGACCTCGGCTACCCTCCTTTAGTCACCCCCTTATCGCAAATGGTCGGCACCCAAGCCGTCATGAACGTCATCACGGGGGAACGCTACAAGATGGTGCCTAAGGAGATCAAGGATTATCTCCACGGTCTTTATGGGAAGGCCCCCGCACCAGTGGACGAGGAAATCAGCAAGAAAATCATCGGCGACGATCCTGTCATCGACTATCGCCCCGCCGATAAGCTCGCCCCCGAATTTGATAAGCTCAAGAAAGAATACAAAAAGATCGCCAAATGCGATGAGGACGTCCTTTCCATCGCTTTGTTCGAGCAAGTGGCCATCGCTTTCCTTAAGAAGAAATATGGCCTGGAGGCGGAAACCTTTTCCGTTAGCCTATGATCTATAATTCGATTTGGGAAACGAACAATTTCCTCGATGCCTTGTGGCTATCGCTATTATGCATCCTGATGGTCTTCGTGGTCTTGATCGTGATCACCCTCATCATGAGCTCCCTCAATTACATTCGGGCGCTCGACGTCAAAGAAAGCGTGACGATGCGTAACGGCGAGAAATTGGACGAAGACGCCTTGGCGGCTGTTTTAGTCGCTTCCATCGATTTCCGCAAAGAATGCAAAGAAGATTTTAAAGTCGTGAGCTGCAAAGTGATCGACGAGGAGAAAAAGAAATGAGAATCTACAAAATCAAAGTCAACGGCAAAACCTACGAAGTAAAGATCCTTTCCGTCACGGAAACGGAGCCTTTAGTTGTCGAAAACAAAAAGGCCGAAGCGCCGAAAGAAGCGCCCGTAGCCGTAGCGACCGAAGCGCCTAAAAAAGAAGAAGTGACCGATGGTATCCAAGTGAATTCCCCGATGCAGGGGACGATCCTAAATATCAACGTCAAGGTGGGCGATAATGTCCATAGCGGCGATAACCTCTTGATCTTAGAAGCCATGAAGCTCGAAAACGAGATCAAAGCGCCGCAAGATGGCAAAATCCTTTCCATCGCCGTGAATAAAGGCGCCGCCGTGAACGCTGGCGACCTCCTAATCGTCTTGGGGTAAGATATGCGCTATCCACTCATCTATAACGACATCGGCGGCTTCTTCTCCGGTTTTTGGAACAGCACCGGCATCGCCTATTTCTTCACCGACGGCGGTTGGAAGAACCTCGTCATGATCCTCATTGCCTGCTTGATGCTATATTTGGCCATCTTCCGCGAGGCCGAACCTTATTTGCTTATCCCGATGGGCGTGGGGATGCTTCTAAGCAACCTCCCTTTATCGGGTATCTTCGACGTTGATCCCGATCCCAATTCCGTCACCGGCTATACCGGTCTTATCGGTTACCTCTATATCGGTGTTAAGTACGAGATTTTCCCTTGCCTTATCTTCCTAGGCATCGGGGCGACGACCGATTTCGGCCCGCTTATCAGCAATCCTAAGACGATGATCTTAGGCGCCGCCGCCCAAATCGGCATCTTCGTCACCTTCTTATTAGCCTATCTCTTTGGCTTCTCGCCAGCTCAAGCTGCCTCCATCGGCATCATCGGCGGCGCCGATGGCCCCACCGCCATCCTCACCACCACCAAATTGGCCCCCGACTTATTGTCTTCGATCGCCATCGCGGCCTATTCCTACATGGCCCTCGTCCCCTTCATTCAGCCGCCCGTCATCCGCCTTCTAACCACCAAAAAGGAAAGAAGGATCCATATGGATGACCTCAAACCCGTCAGCAAAACGAAGAAAATCATCTTCCCAATCGCCGTCACCATCATCGTGACTTTGCTCGTCCCGACCGCCGCCCCCTTAATCGGCTGCCTAATGTTCGGTAACCTCATCAAGGAAGCGGGCGTCGTACCTAAGCTCGTGGAAAACGCCGCCAATAGCCTTCTATACGTCGTCACGATCTTGCTTGGCTTATGCGTCGGCGCCACCGCGACGGCCGAGAATTTCCTTAACGTCCAAACCCTTAAGATCTTCGTTTTGGGCATCGCCGCGTTCGTTTTGGCCACCGCTGGCGGCGTCTTAATCGGCAAATTGATGTGCTGGCTCACCAAAGGAAAGGTCAATCCGATGATCGGGGCCGCCGGCGTCTCCGCCGTCCCGATGGCCGCCCGCGTCGTTCAAAAGGAAGGGGTGCGCGAAGACCCATCGAACTTCCTGCTCATGCACGCCATGGGACCTAATGTGGCCGGCGTCATCGGCTCGGCCGTGGCCGCTGGGCTACTCATCATGCTCTTAGGATAAGAATGGAACATCCCATCCTTCGCTTCGAGACGTTATCTAGCAGTAACGACTATCTGCTTACCTCTTATCCCTCTTTGCCTAACGGAGCCGTCGTGCTAAGCAAGCATCAAACGGCGGGGAGGGGGAGATTAGGAAGAAGTTGGCAAAGCGAGGAAAGCTCGCTTACCTTCTCCCTATTGTTAAAAGATAAGGATAGCCAAAGATCGCCTAACATCCTTCCTCTTATCGCCGGCGCTTCATTGCTTAAAGCGATAGATAAATACGGCCTAAGAGCGATGCTCAAGTGGCCTAATGACATCTATCTTAACGACAAGAAGTGCGCGGGGATATTGCTAGAAGGCGCCTATAAGGAAAAGCAAGAAGCCATCGTGATCGGCGTGGGGGTCAATATCTCCCCTTCCCCCTCATTGAAGCTTCTGCCTAACGCCATCTCCTTAGAGGAAGTAAGCCCGCAAAAGGTTGATAAAGACGCCCTTCTAGAGGATTTCCTCTCTTCCTTCGATAAATATCTGGAAGGAGAGGCGCATCTGCCTCTAATCAAGGAAAGAGACTATCTGTACGGAAAGAAGGTCTCCTTGAATTATTATGGGGAAGGGGTAGACGGAACGGCCTTAGGCATAAAGGGCGATGGGTCATTGCTATTAGCGACAAGCGAAGGAAAAACAATATCGGTTATTTCTGGGGAAGCCTCGCTTCACCAGGACTAATAAATCAATGCGAGAAAGGAGAAAAAGAAAATGAATCCACTTGATTTGGAGAAATATGGCATCGTCGGGGCGAAGGAAATCGTCTATAACCCCTCTTACGACGAGCTTTACGAAGAAGAGACGAAAGAGAGCCTCGAAGGCTATGAGAGAGGGCAAAAGACGGAGCTTGGCGCCATCAACGTCATGACGGGCGTCTTCACCGGCCGCTCGCCGAAAGACAAATACATCGTCGTCGATTCCAATTCGAAGGACACCGTTTGGTGGAATACCCCTTCCTATCCTAACGACAATCATCCGATGAGCGAAGAGGTCTGGTCGAAGGTGAAAGATCTCGCCATCAAAGAATTATCCAATAAGCGGCTTTTCGTCGTCGACGCCTATTGCGGGGCCAACCTCGATTCCCGCATGGCCGTCCGCTTCATCGTCGAAGTGGCTTGGCAAGCCCACTTCATCCGCAACATGTTCATCCGTCCTAGCGAAGAGGAACTCGCTTCCTTCAAACCCGATTTCATCGTCTATAACGCTTCCAAAGCCAAAGTCGATAATTATAAGGAACTAGGCCTAAACAGCGAAACCTGCGTCGCCTTCAACATCAGCAGCCGCGAGCAGATCATCCTTAATACTTGGTATGGTGGCGAGATGAAAAAGGGCATGTTCTCGATGATGAATTATTATCTGCCCCTCAAAGGGATGGCCAGCATGCATTGCAGCGCCAACACCGACCTTAAAGGCGAGAACACCGCCATTTTCTTCGGCCTTTCTGGCACAGGCAAAACGACCCTTTCGACCGATCCGAAGAGACTTTTAATCGGCGATGACGAGCATGGCTGGGACGATAACGGCGTCTTCAATTTCGAAGGCGGCTGCTACGCCAAAGTCATTAGCCTCGACAAGGAGAGCGAACCGGATATTTATAACGCCATCAAGCGGGACGCTTTGCTAGAAAACGTCACCGTCGATAAGGAAGGGCATATCGATTTCGCCGACAAATCGGTGACCGAAAATACCCGCGTCTCCTATCCGATCTACCATATCAAGAACATCGTTAAGCCGATTAGCCACGGCCCCGCCGCGAAGAACGTCATCTTCCTTTCGGCCGATGCCTTCGGCGTTTTGCCTCCCGTGAGCGTTCTCACCCCTGAGCAAACCCAATATTATTTCCTTTCCGGCTTCACCGCCAAATTAGCGGGCACCGAAAGAGGGATCACCACCCCTACCCCGACCTTCTCCGCTTGCTTTGGCCAAGCCTTCTTGGAGCTTCATCCGACCAAATACGCCCAAGAGCTCGTCAAGAAGATGGCTTCTAGCGGCGCGAAAGCGTATCTCGTCAACACCGGCTGGAACGGCTCGGGCAAACGCATCTCGATCAAAGACACCCGCGGCATCATCGACGCCATCCTAAGTGGCGACATCCTTAACGCCAAGACGAAGAAGATCCCCTATTTCGATTTCGAGGTTCCTCTCGCTTTGCCAGGCGTCGATAGCAAGATTCTCGATCCGCGCGACACTTACGAAGATCCCGCCGTTTGGGAGGCGAAAGCTAAGGATTTGGCTTCGCGCTTCCAAAAGAATTTCGTTAAATACGAGGATAACGAATTGGGCAAATCACTCGCGAAAGCGGGCCCCCATATCGACTAATCTCCTTTCTTGGAGGGGCGCGCGGCGCCCCTCTTTTCATTAGCACTAGAAGAAAAGGCCTTATAAGCCTAAAATAGTCCTAATGTTCTTAACCGCCATCACCTTAATCGCCTCGTTCGGATTAGCTTCCTATTTCGGCTTCCTCTTGGCGTCTTTTTTGTCTTGGCCTTATGCTTTTTTATCTATTTTATTGGTGATCCCGACTTGGGCTTCAATCTTCGTATTGTGGTTGTTATTCATCGTCATTTGGGGCTTTTTCATCGATAAGAGCGAAGAAACATCCTTCCATCCCGCCTATTATTGGGTGCTAAGGAACACCGACGTTTGCTTCCTTAAGCTCATCGGCGTCCATATCAATAAAGAAGGGTTCGAAAAGATACCTAAAGAAAAATGCCTCTTCATCATGAACCACAATTCCAACTTCGATCCAATGATCATGATCGACGCCATCCATGACGCCCCCTTTATCTGCGTCACCAAACCCGAAAACCTCTCCTTCCCGATAGCCGGCCCTTTCGTCCACCATTCGGGTTTCATTCCCATCGACCGCGAGAATCCGAAGAACGCCATGACCTCGATTGCGCGGGCAAGCAACGTAATAACCTCGGGCTTAGGCCACGTTTGCATCTTCCCCGAAGGCACGAGAAACAAGAAAAACGGCACCCTTCTCCCCTTCCATCCTGGCAGCTTCCATATCGCCATCGAAAGCCATTCCCCGATCGTCATCGTCGATTTAAAGAACGTCAAAGCCATCAAGAAAAGGGCTCCTTTCCTCCCCACCAAGGTGGAAGCGAAGGTCCTTAACGTCCTCTCTTATAGCGATTACAAGGACAAAAACGCTTCGGAAATCGCTTCCTATTGCCATGATTTAATCCTCGAAGATTATACGAGGAGAAGGAGATAAACATCATGATTCGCATCTATTTCAACGCGCTTGCCGATAACGGCAACATCCTCTCTTCCTTGACCCCCATTAAGGAAAAGCTCGAAAAAAAATGGGGAACCCCCATTGAGACGAAGAGCAGCAACGATCTTAACTGGTCAGAGGAAATCGCCACTTTCTCTAAGGAAGATAAGATCCTTTTGGCGGGAGGCGATGGAACCCTCAATTATTTCATCAACGCCTGCGACCCATCGCATCTAGAGGCGAGCATTTATTTATTGCCTCTAGGGACAGGCAACGATTTCCTTAACGACCAAAAAGAGAAGGAAGACGAAGACGGCTTAGTGTCGCTTAACGATTGTTTGTCTTCCTTGCCTTATATCGAAGTAAACGGCTTAAAACGCCGCTTCATTAACGGCATCGGATACGGCATCGACGGCGATTGTTGCGTGGTGGCCGAGCAAATGAAGAAAGAAGGCAAGAAGGAGATCGATTATTCGAAGATCACCATCTCCCTTCTCTTCAATGGCTTTAAGCCTAGGAACGCCAAGGTCAAGGTCGATGGCAAAGAATATAACTTCAAGAAAGTCTATCTGGCTTCTTCGATGCTCGGTCAATATTATGGCGGCGGGATGAGAATCGCCCCCGCCCAGGACCGCCATAGCGGCCTTCTTTCCTTCGTTACGATCTATGGCAGAGGGAAATTAGGCACTTTGATGATGTTCCCGAAGATTTTCTCAGGGAAGCACGTCAATGACAAGAAACATGCGTTTACGGCCACCGGAAAAGAGATCGAGGTGTCCTTTGATAAGCCATGCGGCTTACAAATCGATGGCGAGGTCGTCGAAAACGTCTTGACTTATAAGGTCCATTTCTAAACAACCATCATTAAAAAGAAAGCCCCGCAGCGTTGCCGCGGGGCTTTTTAGTAACGTCAGCCCTAATTAGAAGGTGCTGGCGTAGAAAGGAGTGATGACGAAGGTGTTATAAGAACAAATACCGACGCTCAAGACAAGGCCTTTGGTTCCGTTATTGACTTCGGCGTCCAAATCTCTTGTTTGATCCATCGAAGAAGATTTGAAATTGATCTTGCCTTCAGAGATTGTTACGACAGTGAATTCGGTATCCCAATTATTGCCGGTTGTAGCACAACTAGGAGCTTGACCGAGAGGGTCATTGGGAGCCTCGTTTATCCGTCCATCCCACGTGCTCGTGTCAAATCCGCCTTCTGGTTCGGTTATCGATCCGAAGTAATACCACGCAGAACGACCGCCAGGGCCACCACCAAAGCCCATCGTGAAGGAGACGGAGGCATACGCCGAATAATCAAGCGTCGGCAAAGTCAACGTTACATATTTCCAATCTAAGGCTGTGACACCCATTTGGAGGGAATTAGCTTCGCCAGTATATTCAACGCCCTTAGAAGAAGACCATATACCGGTAACGACATTGGAAGTGCCATTACCGACGGCGTCGGAAATCACGCTGGCGCCTTTATCGGCGAATTCGAGCGCCTTGACGCTGTAGGAAAGCTCGGAGATCATGATATAACCGCGCAGTTCAGCGAATTTGAGGATGAAATCGGTGAAATTGCTCGCCACGGTCCCCGTCGCCGAGCTGTCGGCGTATTTGAGGGTGACGCTGTGCCATTCGCCGTCGTTGACGAGTTTGGAGCTGATGTCCATGCCAAGATAGGCGTTATCCACGAATTGGCAAAGCGCCGTCCATCCGGCCGGTTCGCTGGCGCTAGTTCCTCCAGCCCAACCGCCGGTCCCCCAGTTCCTATAACGATAGGAGAAAGTGACCGAAACGGCGGTCTTGGCCGCGGCCGGGACGCTGAAGCGGAATTCGGAGCAGCCATCGTTGCCAGTCGGATTGACCGCCTCGCCGGTCTTGCCAGAGCGGGAGAAATAGATGGCGGTCTTATCGCCGTCCTTGACATACCAAGGCGTCGAATCGTTCTCGACTTCATCGACCTTGCTGCTTTGATCGGGGCCGTTGATTCCTTGGTCGACGTATTTGAATTTCTTGGTGTTGACGTTGGCGATACCATCGCCCGCCGCGATATCGGAGACGGTAGCCCCCGTCAAGGCGGGCATCGTCACCTCGTCCTTGCTCACCTTCGTCTCCTTGTCTTCGAAGGAATAACGGGCCTCGTCGGCGCTCGTTTTGCAGCATTCGGCGCAGTGCCAATAAGGGAGATAGCCCTCCTCCCCGACCTTCGGCGTCTCGAAGGCCTTCTCCGTCAACGTGTGGCTTGGGTCATGGACGGCCGCGGCCGCTTGGAAGACCCCCCCACCGTTATAAACGGCGAGCCCAATGGCGCCCACGCCCATCGCCAGGCACGAGGCGGCGACGGCGAGGATTTTCGCTTTCTTCTTCATTTTTTTCCTTTCCCCGCCGCCAATCGCCTTCCGATGAATGAACGTTGAAAACGGCGGATATGATTCTCGATAAGACGATTGTAACCGCTTCCA
>CAVFNI010000002.1:121080-124820 GCA_963624045.1 Bacteroidaceae bacterium | reverse complement strand
AGACGGCGTCTATGTAGTTCCTTTGGCGTGCCTTAAGAATTAAGAAGAAGCATTAGAAAAGTTTTTCAAAAGCCCCATGGTTATTTTCGGTGGTGCGGGCAACAGGGCTCGAAATTGTGTGATGTTACCCAATTTGAAAAATGGTTGCAAAACTCGTTGTTTTTCTGCAAAAACGCCGCTTCACTGAAATTGGATAAAGTTGTTCGTAGCGGATTCCGGCATATAAATGCATGTGGCTGAAGAATAGTTGCGGACGAAATGCGGACGGGATTTTATAGCATCTGTTTGCTATTCGTCCGCAAGTTAGCGGCCAACGCTTTCAAAAAATAGGTAGTTCTTAACCAGCCGAATGATAAGCAGTAAATAACAAATTTTCGTTAATTCAGTACCGTGGCAACCACTATCGACGCAATCGACGCCAATAAAGCAAATATAGAGACAATGATAGCTATCGACGGGAGTTTGATTTTAGTCCAGATTTCCATTCGATACTCATCTATTTCTTTAATGCCTTTTTGAGAGATGCCATACCTGCCCGTCTCATAAAATTGAATGCAATCTTTTAATCCCGCATTTTTCAAATAAGTTTCATTTATGTACGTAATTAAAAAGTCGCCTTCCAGAGCATCATCCCCTTTGTTTGTGAATGGTTCAGCTGGATAAAGTTTCGGATGTTTTACCAAAAGCTCGGAGAAATCATTGGCATCTATTTTTTCTCTATTCAAAGAAGAAAGCTGTTCGTCATTCATTTTGGACTTTTTAGAAAGGCGGATGAAATGCTTAAGGAAGACGTATTGTTGTTTAGTAAGCATGCATACCCCCCTTTCACCTTTGGTCAAGGATTTTGGTCCCCGTTATTTCATCAAAGCCAGGCACCTTTAGGAAAATATTTAGCAAGCAGCCCGGCGCCATGGCGAAAATCAACGGCAGAATCTCATATGGGATGTTGGCCCATTTTGTGAATGTCAGAGCGAGCGCAAAAGCGGTCAGCGGTTTTTTATAGGCAACGCCATAAAACGAGAACATGGCCACGGAAATCATCAGCAGGCTTTCGCTGTTTCCAATAATGTTCCTGTCGAGCCCGTATTTGGAGAAGCATAGCCCAATGAGCATCCCTAGAGTTATCATTGGGATGACCTTGCCTCCAAGCACGTTCGAATGCGGCAAAAGCAGCACGAAGAACAACCATAGCGCTGCCGTGCCGATTATCAATTCGACGCTCTTGAAGTGGTCAATCAAAGCAAAGATCCTCGACCCGTCGTAACCGGCCAAGGAGAACGTCTTCCATTCGAAATAGAGACCGAATAAAGTGCAAAGGAAAGCGGCCAAGTATATGGCGATCGTTAAGACATCGGAGACTTTTTGGGCGATGTGCTTCTTTTCAAAAAACAGTTGTGCTTTTTTCGTCAAAAGAACAATCGCCCCGGAGACGAAAGCCAGGATTATCCCCATGATTAAATAGACGATCAGTGAATTCCAGGAGAAAGAGGAGACCGCCTCGATTTTGTAGACGAAGGCGCTTTGCAGGTCGAATAGATAGCGGATGAGATAGCAAGAGCCCGAGGCGATGGCGGCGGAAAGCGCCGCTTTTAGGACGAAGATGGGCGTAACTTTGAATTTCTTCTTTTCGAGAATGTAGGAAAAACCAGCCAACGGAGAGACGAACGCGGCTCCGAAACTTGAGCCTCCGACGATTTCAAACGCATCCTCGTCGTCAATCGAGACCCTTCTGTAGATTTTCTTCGTCAGGACGACGCCGGCGGTTTGGCATATCTCGACTTGTCCAACTGGCAGACCGGCGAAAAACGAAACGAAAAAGCCAATGAGCAAGAGAGGGTACTCGTACCATGCGACATGTTCATCGCTGAGGAATTTGGCCAAAACCGCCCTTCCGTTTCCGACCGACAATTTGAGAAAGCGCATCAGAAAATAGAACAAAGCGGCGGCCAAAGCGGAGAAAACGGCATATAAAATCAGCCCGGTTTTGTTCTCAAAGGTGCCTTCGTATATCGCATTCACGCCCTTCAGCATGTAAGCCAAGGCAACGCCGACCAGGCCCACCAAGGCGCCAATGAAAAAAGAAACGACCGCAAGCGATGCGCACTCCCAAAATATCGTTTCGCTTTTAGGCGGTTCTTTATTGCTCATAATCATTTAGGAAGCGTTATATCCACGCTGCCGCTGTAGCTCGAGAAAGACATCTCTGATCTTGTCGCGGACTGGAAATAGGACATCTCAATCGAGACAAAGCTCGAGAAATCGTTATTGACGGTGAGCTTCATCGAAAGGGAATTGATTGACGTTGTCATGCCTAAAAGCAAACCGGCCTTGTCATCGAGAACCTCGGCGGAGAGCACGTAATTCTCGTCAAGCGTTTCCTTGATGGATGAAAGCCACTCTTTTTCGATGGTTATATCGGAGATGCCCGTGGCGAAATAGGCGGATTTTTTGCAATTGGACCAAGACCATTTCCCGTTTTTCAGCTCGCCGATTGTGTTGTTGTTGAAGTAGGTGGTGCTCTCGGTGGTTGTGAATTGTGCACCGGAGCCGTATTCGTTCAAGCGCGTGGATCTCTGTGTTTTCCTAGCGATTACCGAGCCGCTAAAATCGGCGCGCAACTCAATTTCGTCGGAATTAGTGACGTCTTTGCCTAGATATTGTTTCAAGGAGTAATCGTATCCGTTTGTGGACTCGATATCATAGTTCTTCAAAGCGAGGGCCGCTTTCTCAAAATTTGAAAGTGGATTCTCGCTGTTTGAAGAACTCTCAGTATGAATGGAAGAGGATGCATCATCGGAAGACGACTGAGCTGATTGGCTGTCATCGGATGAGTTGTATCCGCACCCGACTAAAGCAATGCATAGGAACAAAGGTAAAAATTTACTGTTTCTTTTCATAGCATGAATCTCCTTCTAAGGGCGAATCCGATCAAAGACAGAACACTGAATGAGGCAACAACGGCGCCGCCGAATATCCAAGAGTCAAATATCTTCGCGCTCTCTTCGTATTCAGAGTTTATAGTGGCGACGAAATTGTTGTATTTATCTATGATTTTGTTAAGCTCGGCTTCGACCAAAGACCTGTCGGCGTCAGTTAGACCGGACATTTTCTCTTGTATCGCAGATATTTTAAAATAGGTCAACAAATCTACATTTCCGATATCCTCGATTTCACTGAGAAGTTCATCGCGTAGTACAGCACTCTTATAGCTTTCGGTATATTCCTTGCTGTAGGTGGCCGTGAAGGTCGTGTTGCCTGAGCAGAGGCCGACTTCCTTGTCCCAGCCCGCGAACGCGTAATCGTAGGTCTCGTCGGAGGCCTTCGCCGGGCTTGCCGGGGCCTCGATCTCGTCGCCGTAATGGTATGTTTTGGTCGATATGACCGTTCCGTCCTCGTCGACGAACGTGACCGTGTATTCGATGTAGGCTCTGCTGTATGTCGCCCTGTAAGTCGCGTTCCCGCCGACGGCGGCGACTTCCTTGTCCCAGCCCGCGAACGCGTAATCGTAGGTCTCGTCGGAGGCCTTCGCCGGGCTTGCCGGGGCCTCGATCTCGTCGCCGTAATGGTATGTTTTGGTCGATATGACCGTTCCGTCCTCGTCGACGAACGTGACCGTGTATTCGATGTAGGTTTCGCTGTAGGTGGCCGTGAAGGTCATGTCGCCCACGCACGTTCCCAATTCGCGGTCCCAGCCCGCGAAGCTGTAGGTGTAAGTGCTGTCCGCGGCCTTCGCCGGGCTT
>CAVFNI010000002.1:118235-121015 GCA_963624045.1 Bacteroidaceae bacterium | reverse complement strand
GACGAACGTGACCGTGTATTCGATGTAGGTTTCGCTGTAGGTGGCCGTGAAGGTCGTGTTGCCTGAGCAGAGGCCGACTTCCTTGTCCCAGCCCGCGAAGCTGTAGGTGTAAGTGCTGTCCGCCGTTCTGCTCGGGTTTTCTGGCGCCACTATCGTGTCCCCAGAATTGTAAATCTGACTGTCGATAATTGTTCCGTCATAATCAACGAACGTGACTTTATATTGATAAACAATGGAATCGTCTATCTCATATGTGATGCTAAGTTCATCGAATCTGGAAGCCATATAGGAATCATTGCCCATATGGATTACCACATCTTCTGCGCCGTAGAAGGCGAGCTCGTGGATGTACGACAAAGGGGCATAGACATAGAGATCCGTCAGATTGACACAGCCGTAGAACAGGCGGTCGTCCAAAGCGATGATTCTTTTACCTAGATAGACTTTCTCCAGCGAGTTGCAGTCATAGAAGGCGCATGCGCCTATTTCCTCGACGTTGTCTCCAAAGCGCAATTCCGTGATTTTCACGCAGGATCTAAATGCGTATTCGCCGATGTGTTTGACCGATTCCGGGATTATTAGCTCCTCGATCGCCTTGCAGTTATAGAAAGCGTTAGAGCCGATGGTTTCGCAGGAATTCGAAATCGTGAGCTTCGTGGCCTCCACGCAGCCGTAGAAGGCGTAATCTTCGATTTCCTTGACGGTGTTCGGGGTGACGATGGACTCCAGGGAAGAGCAACCGAAGAAAGTGTGTGAGAGGATAGCCTCGACACCGCTTGGGATGTTTATCGCCAGGAGGCTGTTGCAGTTGTAGAAGGCGTATTCGCCGATGAAACTAACGCTGTTCGGGACAGTGACGGTCACGAGGGAAGTGTCGTTGTAGAAGGCGTAATTTCCAATCGAAGTGACACCGTCTTTTATGGTCACGGTCGTGACGCCCAAAAGATTGTCGTAATAGACCTTATCGTCTATATAACCGTCAACGTATCTAATCTCAAGGGTCACGTTCGCATCATTCAAGAAATTGTTCTGGCCGAAGCTAGATACGTCGTCTCCAAGGGAAACGCTCTTAAGATATGGGCAAGACGAGAACACATAGCTGCCAATGACTGAAACGCCACTGTCGATTACGATATAATCCATATCCTGGGCTTCGAAAAGCCTGTCACAGATCTCGCCACAGTTGCTGTAAACCTCGACCGTCAAAGCCGGATGTAAAGCATGGTTTTTCTTATTGAATGCGTGAGTCCCAATGGATTTTAGGGAGTCAGGGACGTAGATTTTTGATAAAGCTAAATTGTCGCCGAAAGCATAGTCGCCGATTTTCGTAACATTCTCAGGGACTCTTATCTCAGCCAACTTCTCGCAATCGAAGAAGGCATAATCGCCAATGCTAAGAAGCGAATCCGGCAGCGTCATCGAGTCGAAAGCGTTATAAGCGAAAGTGTAGCTTCCGATGGAGGTGATGCCGTCCTCAAGCAGGACGCTTTTCGCGCCGGAGTAATATAGAAGATAGTCGCCGAGCGCTCCGTTGGCGACGTATCTGATGGTGACGACCATATTTGAGCCGTTATAAGCAAATATCCTGAGACAGTTGTTCGCGAGTCTAACGCAGCTCGGCATTGAGACCTCAGTCAGCTGGCAATGGTCGAAAACGTGCTGGCCAATCATCGAAAGGGTGTCAGGCAGATAGACGCTCGTAAGTTTTGAGTACATGAAAGCACCACTGCCGATGGCTGCGAGTCCATCCTTGAATTCGAATGCCGTTAAAGCGGTGCTGTAGAAGGCCCTATCCCCGATCTTAGAAACGATGCCGTTATAAGACGCCGTAGCCAAAGAAGCGCAGCCTTCGAACGTCGAATCGTCGATAGTCGTCACAAGTTTTGGAATGACGACAGACGTGAGCGACTTGCAGCCGCAGAAGGCGTATGTGCCAATGTTGGTTATTGTCGAGGCCAACGTAAGCTTCGACATCGAGGAACAATTCATGAACGCAGCCTTACCGATTGACAAAAGGCCAGATCTGGTCGTGATACGCGTTATCGAGGAGCACCCGTAGAAGGCGTAGTCGCCGATTGATGAAACTTTCAAACCAATAACTATAGTCTGCATTGATTTGCAGTTGAAGAAGGCGTAGCCGTTTATCTCTGGCACGGTGATGCCGATTGAGGCTGTTTTGAGCTCGACGCAATTGTAGAAGACGCCGGACCCGAGGTATTCGCAGGTGTCCGGGATGACGATTTCCTGTAATTTAGAGCAGTTGAAGAAGGCATAATCGCCAACGTATTTAACACCTTCCGCTATGGTTGTCGTGGTGAGCGCGGCGCATCCGTTGAACGCGTAGTCGCCGACGTGCAAACAAGTGGCGGGTATGGTGATTACCGTGATTCCCGTGCATCCACTGAAGGCGTAGTCGCCGAGGCTCACTATGTTAGTCGGAATGGTTACGCTGGTGAGGGTCGTGCAGTTTGCCACGCCCATATTGCCGACCTTCGTGACTGTCCACGTCCCAAGCGTCGTCGGAAGTGTCAAGTCCGTGTTCGTCGTCACGGTTTTGGCTATTATGGCCTCGTTGTCGATGACGTTGTAATAAAAGGTGTCGTTGCCGTTCGTGTAACTGTAGAAATCGAAATATTTGACAATAGGAACGCTCGTAAATGTATATGTGGAAGTTGTGACTGCGCTGGCTTTGTTTAAAACGTCGATCATGGCGGACTTACACCCGTAGAAGGCGTAGTTGCCGATTTCGGCGACGGACCCCGGGATCTCCGCGGAGGAGA
>CAVFNI010000002.1:0-117803 GCA_963624045.1 Bacteroidaceae bacterium | reverse complement strand
TGCTATAGGATGTGTCGATTTTCTGGCTGCCGCCTACGAAAGGCACGGAGAGGGATTCGAGGGAAGACATCCCGGAGAAGAGCCCTACCCCCATGGACTCGACGGTCGTCGGGACGGTCATGGAGGTGACTTTCGAAAGGCCTTTGAAGGCGTAGGAGCCGACGGTCTCGAGGCCCTCGGCGAGGTCGACCCTGGAAACGCCGGAGCAATTCGCGAAGGCGTAGTAGCCTAGCGACGTCACGGACCCCGGGATCGACACCTCTTCGAACGAGGAGCACCCATAGAAGGCGTAGTAGCCGATGGTCTTGAGCGTCGACGGGAATGTCTGGTCGCCCAGCGAGGAGCACCCATAGAAGGCGTAGTTGCCGATTTCGGCGACGGACCCCGGGATCTCCGCGGAGGAGAGGGAGGACTGGTTGAAGAAGGCGTACGCCCCGATCCCCTTCAGCGAGGACGGCAGGGATATCTCGGCGAGCTTGCCGGCGAGGGTGTAGCTCGTGGACCAGCCGCTCGCGAAGGCGTAGGAGCCGACGTACTCGGCCCCCTCGTTGATCGTGACCGACGATATGTTCAGGGCCTGGGACCTGCTACTACTGCCGTACTCGACGCCGAGGGCGCCGGAGAAGACGTACTTCGAGTCGGTTATGGAGAGGCTCGTCAGGGAGGCCGGCACGTAATATGTGCCGATGTCAGCAGGGCTGCTGTTAGTGCCGTAAAAGCAAGGCTTAAGAACGCCTTCGCTGAGGTAGTCGTAGGACGTTGGCTGGCGGACTTCGAGCGCGTTGCCGTAGCTCGACGTCCCGAACATCCATCCGAGCGGGTAGTGGCACCGGCTACTGCTATAGGATGTGTCGATTTTCTGGCTGCCGCCTACGAAAGGCACGGAGAGGGACTCGAGATTATAAAGACCATTAAAAAGGCCATCAGAAATTCCCGTTATTGTATCTGCGACAACCACATGGCTTATGTATCCATAGTACGTGCTCCAGGGGTGGTTTCCGGCCGTGTAGGTGTTGACTGTTCCGCTGCCTTCGATTTCAAGGGTTTCCGTATCCGAATCAAACGTCCAGGTAACATCCGTTCCACAAGCTCCTTCGAGATGAACGGGGCTCTCTAGTTCTGGCATCGCGATTTTTCTTACCGGAACGTCGTAATTCGTTTCGTGATTCGTGAATATGGTTTTAATCGCTAGCGCAACGCATACTGCGCAAAAGCTAAAAAAGCCATAAGCTAAGAGCTTATTCAGTTTCTTTATTTTCATTTTTCTGAATCTCCTTTTCGAGTTCTAACTTTTTAAGAGCATTTTTTAAGGCCGCTGCCAAATGCGACTCGTAAACTCCTTTGTTCTTAGCATACTTGGCTATGACATTAAGGAAGTCTTCGAAATAAATATCGTGGTAGGCAGTCTGAACAGTTTTGAAGAAATTGAAAACTTCATCGTATCCTTTAATGTAATAAGACTTAAAGCATGCGTAGTTCTCAAAAAAATTCGATTGATATATTGCCTTTTCGAATTCTGGCATAAGTAAAAAGAAATGAACATTTGAAAACTGAATCCCTTTGCAGCAAGCAATTATCAACGCAACAATAGCGTATTTGCTTAGCTGACTTGTTATAGAAGCGTTGTTAGTTGACGCCGCCCATTTAAGTATTTGGTCTTTAATCCCTGTCTTTGACAAAGAGGCTTCTTCAATAAGCTGTGTCAAATAATCGTTTTTTAAGACGGCGTCTATTTGGGTTTCAAAGTCCGCGTTTTTTCTTAAACCATTTATTCCAGAATAAATTTTGTTCTCAATTACAGCGATGTGGCTTGAGCCAATAAATAAAAGGTCAATGTCGTTTTGTTCACGATATATTTCATACGTTTCGGTCAAGGGAAGATTTTTCTCCAAAGAATGCAAAAACTCAGCGGCAAGGCCATATTTTTTCAAAAAATAAGCGATTGAATTGCTTATTGCTACTTCGTCATCCTCTTTTTTTAGGATAGAAAACATGGTTTCTTTGCTTTTGAAAAGGTTTGATTGATCGCCGATGAACTCTTCAATCGTGCCCTTAGATGTTTCCTCTTCCCATATTTCTGGGTTGTTAATTATTTTTTTAAATTCAGAGGAGGCGACGCCACGATCAAAATATTGTCTCATTGAGGACTTAGCGGTTATTGAAAGTTTAAAATAGATCTTGTTGTTTACAAATTCATCGTTGGGTGTGACAAAAACAGGTTTTTTTGGTTTGAATACTTTGTCGGTAACAAACGTTGCGACAAGGTCTTTTTCGTTATTATAAATATCGGCCAGTTTCCAACTCTGATTATTGTAAGAATAGGTTATGTCGCTTTGAGTCCTTCTTCTTTCGTCGGCGGATTTTATCTTTTTATGGTTTGAGCCATGGACCGGAACGCAGCCCACGGCCTTTCCAACAACGCTATAAATACCGTCAGATATAGTTTTGACCATCAATATGTCGGCGGAACGACCGCCGCATAGCTTTTTGTCATCGAAATGTCCATTAGAATTTAGCCAAATATAAAATCTGCCATCCTCCGCTTTAATCAAATTGATCCATTCGTGTCCGATGTTGTCTGGTTCAAGTACAAAAGAGCCTTGGTACATCTTCATTAATATGTTCATGAACCAGCCCCTTTCTTTAGCTGATAAAAGCCAGATTAACCATTCGATAAGTTTTTCTTGCAATCCGAGTTTATCAAACAAAAAAAAAAAAACAAGTGCTGATGCACGTTTTTAACAGTTCTTAAAGACGAGAAAAACGTCTTCGCAGGTGGCGCTTTGAAAAGTGTTCATGGCAAAACGAAATAACAGCAAGAAAAAAAGAGACCGGCACACGCCAGCCTCCTATTCTCAATGGTACGGACAATAGGACTCGAACCTACACGGAGTTACCCAATAGATCCTAAGTATAAAGTTCAGGGTTGAAGATAACTGCAAAACCCACCGTTTCGCTGCAAAATGCGTCGTTTCGCCCAAGCTGTATAAAGTTGTCCGCGGCGGTTTTTGACGCATAAATGCCTATGGCTGAAAAATACGTGCGGACGGAATGCGGACAAATTTTATAAAACCTGTTTGCTATTCGCCCGCATATCGGCGCCAAGGGGGCTATCGTTTATCGCTGTTTTTAATGTAGAAACCGCCCGTCTTCTTCGAACCTTTATATTTGACGTAGCCTGAGAGCTTTCTCCGCATGGCGTTCCTGACCGTGTTGATGGTTGCCGTCGAATAGTTATGCCTCAGCTTCTCCGTCGGCTTCAGCGTGCTCAGCCCCGGATGCATGCTGATGATCATCAGGAGGCAGGTCTCGACGTCCCCGATCATATCGTCCTTGATCGACGGAATAACGCCTTTTATTCCGTCGTTTATTCCGTCACCAGCCTTTTCGCAGCAATTGAGGCTCGGCGGAGTCAGAATGAAGAAATTGTCGCGCGGATCGAAGACGGGCTTCCTGTTGGAGCCGGCGTAGGCCTCGAGGACAAGATCCATTACGTCCTCCTCATGAAAACGGACGATCCCCTGATTTCCACTTTCGTTTTGAAGGGGGGTCGCCTCCGAAAGCCTCCTTACCTTCGCAAATCATGAGAAGAAGCTCCTCGTCTATGGGGATTTGATAACCGCCGACCCCAGTTTGGACGTCGTCCCCAGGACTGGGATAGGCAGCTGCACCTACGCCACCCTCTTCTTATTCCTATCCAGCATGGAGATCAGCGTCTTCGCCCAGCGCGGGATGCCTTTGACCAATTTCACGGAGTGCCCGGACACGATCAACATGCTCGAGTTCTTCGAGAACATCTCCCCTGAAAAAGAACGCCTGGGGGTATAAGCTGGTTCGTCCTGGATTTGATCCTCATCAACCTCGGGACAAACGACGAGCTTGGCAAATACTTCGATTACGGCGAATTCGTCGAGGCGCACAAGGCCTTCATCAGGAAGGTCGGATCTTATTACAAAGGCAAACCTTTCCTGTTCGTCTGCGGCCAAATGAACAAAAGCGAAAAGCTCGTGGACGCCATCTTCAAGGCCGCAAAAGACCTCGGCGAAGAGGGTGTTGAGGCACTTTCGCTTATCGGTCCAAAAAAGCCAGGCGCGGGCATCCGAACGTTTTCGAGCACAAAGAGCTCGTGGAAAAGCTATTCGCCTTAGCGAAAGAACGCCACCTCATTTAAGACGCCTTCTATTCCCATCAAATCGTTCAGCTTGTCCTTTTCGGTCATCTTTCCGTATCCGGAAGGTTAGGTGACAAAATAATGAGCTTTCGGAGATGTGATAAAACATCTCGAGCGCGGCTCTAGAGTCCATAAAGCAAAGCGGGCTTTACCCTCATTTAGAAGAAAGATCAGTCTCTTAGATGATTGATGGAAACGATGTAGACGCCCTCTTCGCTGATGGAGCATTGCCCGTGGCTAGTCAGGACCATCGAGAACTTCGGCTTCTTCCGGCCCGCCTTTTCTAAAAGGGAGGAGAAAGAAAGCAAGGAAGAGACGCCGCTACGGATTCCTTCTTCGCTTCCTAGTTTAATCTAAATCGCGGCGTATTCCCCATTTTCTAACTCGAGGATCGCATCCACTTCTCTTCCCGTGGAATCGCGGTAATGCTTGAGCTTGCCTCCTAAGGCGCTGCTGTAGACGCTTAGATCGCGGATGGCCATATCCTCAAAGAAAAGTCCTAGTGACTTTGGGTCATTCAAAAGATCGGAAGGCGAAACGTCAAGCGAGGCCAAAGCGATGGAAGGATCAAAGAAATGATGGGTCGGGGCAACGCGGACGGAAACGCTGGAACGAAGGGGGAAGCTCCAGGCCGGAAGCTCGAAGATGATGAAAAGATTCTCCAGGGTCTTCTTATATTTAAGGAAGGTATCGGTGTCTAATTTAGCCCGGTCGCCTCTAAATAAGATATCGCTGACCATCGAAGTCACCTTCGCCTGAGTGGAGATATTTCTCGCGTAGCAGCGAAGGACGGATAGAAGAAGATCGGTGTCTTTGTCGCGGAGAAAAGAAGAGAACTCATCGCTTTCGTTCTCCACGCGGAATAAGCCAGAGTAATAGTTCTTCGTTGCTAGACGGGCGTATTTCTTATCCGCTTTCACGGAGATCGGCCAGCCTCCGCGACAAAGCAAGAACGCCAAATCATTCAAAGAGAAGCCATCTTCATAGGGAAGAACGGTGCTTTCTTTTTGCCAGCCTTTCTCAAAAAGAGAACGAAGAGAGACTTTCCCATCAGAATCCCCAGATTCGAACAAAGACATCGGACGCATCGTAATCTCAGAGATCCTTCCCGCTCCGGAATGCTCGATTTTCTTAGGATCCACCGGGGTGGTGCTGCCGGTTAAAATGTAAGCGCCAAATCCATAATTCTTGTCTAACCTGTTCCGGATTAAGTTCCATATCTCAGGGACTTTCTGCCATTCATCGATTAGATGTGGGGCCTCTCCCAATAAAGCGAGCGTCGGATCGGCTTTGATAAGGTTGATCGCATTGGTGGTCTTTAATTCGGTCTTCGAGGAAGCAAACCGCTCGCATGTCCTGCTTTTCCCGCAGAATTTAGGCCCTTTTACCAGGACGCAGCCGCTAGAATGCAGTTGGTCATCCATTTCACGCTCGATAAGTCGGGGCGGATATTCGTTGTCCATGAAGCGTCTCCTCCTTTGCTCTTCGTTTTTATCAAAAGTACTGTAATCGGCATTTTGAACAACGGCAATTCGGCTTTTTGAATATTCACCATTCGGCATTTTGAAGGTCGTACATTCGGCTTTTTGAAAGTTTTAAAAACAGTTCGCTTGCCTTTTTTGGTCGTTTTCCCGTATTTAGAAGGCCTAAATATCCTAACCCCCATATGGCTTTGCCGGCCACCACCGCGATTTCGTATACAAAGGTCATTAAAGGGGCTTTTTGGCGAAGCCGCAAAACCTGGCGAGAAGGCAAGCCAAAGCAAGGGATCAGCCCTTTTCTTTCGCTGCCGAAAAGACATAGCCCAATGTTAGTGTTCCGTAAACATAGGCAAGCACGACAAAAAAGGACCGGCAACAGCCAGCCCTAGCTTTCGATGGTGCACTAGACAGGACTTGAACCTGCACGGGGTGTCCCAATAGATCCTAAGTCTATCGCGTATACCAGTTTCGCCACTAGTGCATATGTCGTTTGCGGACGAATGGAAGAGTTTGGGGACAATGCTGTCCGCACGCTCGTCCGCAGCCGCTGACAGCTCGTCTCGCATCGGCTTTATCGCTGAAGCGAGGGCCTAATTATAGGCCTTTGTCCACAAATTTTCCGACCATGCGGAC
Source organism: Bacteroidaceae bacterium (assembly GCA_963624045.1). GTDB lineage: Bacteria > Bacillota_I > Bacilli_A > RFN20 > CAG-826 > UBA4951. The sequence goes on along the minus strand of CAVFNI010000002.1, from coordinate 111,518 downwards.
GGATTATCGGGGTTTCTGGGCATTTGGGGTTTATCCGCACAATTCCGAATTCCTTCGATGCCATCTGATGTTTTCGGAACTAGAATTCCCCAGGAACTTCATATCCTAAGTCTATCGCGGCTACCATTATGCCATGCCCGTTTGTTACTGGCGGATGAACCGCCTGCGCATGATTATACCCTATTTGCTTTGATTTTTAGGACTTTTTTATTTTACCGCTTTCGTTTAGTGTTATGGATATGAAGATATGCGTTCTGGGCAGTGGCACTTGGGGCACGGCCATTTCTAGTTTATTGGGAGGATATGGGCACGATGTTAGCTGCCTTTCTCACTTCGAATATGAAGCGGAGACATTAAACGAAACCCATAAACATCCTAACCTTCCTCGCGCCAGCATATCGAAACGAGTTATTTTCTCTGCTAATGCCGCTTCGTGTCTCGATGGTGCTGAGGTCATCGTGTTTGCCACGCCTTCCTCCTACATCCGAGAAACGGCGATGAAGATCAAAGACCTTTATCGCGGACAACTAGTGGTCGATCTCTCTAAAGGAATCGAAGAGGGGAGCTTGTTTACGACTTCCGAGACGATAGAGGAAGTATTGGGCATCCCTAATGAGGTGGTGGCCCTCACGGGTCCTAGCCACGCCGAAGAGGTTTCGCTTTCTCTTCCTACGTGCATTGTGGCCGCTTCGCCGAATAAGGAAAACGCCAAGCGGGCCCAGCGAATTTTTCATAGCGATTTTTTCCGTGTTTATACCAACGAAGACCGCAAAGGATGCGAATTATGCGGCGCTTTTAAGAATATTATCGCCATTGCCTGCGGCATTTCCGATGGCTTAGGATATGGCGATAACGCCAAAGCCGCCATTATCACCCGTGGCGTTCATGAATTAAGTAAATTGGGGATGGCAATGAATTGCTTGCCGACGACCTTCTCTGGCCTAGCTGGCGTTGGTGATTTGATCGTCACTTGCACGAGCGTTCATAGCCGCAATAATAGGGCGGGGCATTATATTGGCTCTGGCTTATCAGTGGAAGAAGCCGTCAAAAAAGTGGGGATGGTGGTGGAAGGAATTAACGCATTGCCAGCCGCTAAAGAACTTTGTGACATTCATCACATCGATATGCCTATTATTTATGCCGTCTATGAAATAATTTATGGTAAGAAAGATCCGCGGTTAGTATCTAACGCATTGCTAGGCCGCGATAAGAAAGACGAATTCTTTATTTAGCGAACTTCCGTGCGATCGTCTTGTTTAAAAACCACAATAGCAAGCCGAGCCCATAGCTACCGATGACGAATAAAACGATTAGGAGAATGACGCGCCAAGGAGCGCCATCGCCCAAGAAGGAATACCAATCATAATTGCCTAAACTATCCGTCCAATGGACATAAAAATTGACGATATAGAAGATTCCATACGTCAAAACAGGGATGACAGAAATAAAGGAGAAATGCTTTTTTAACGCGGTTTGATGAAGGAAAAAGAGATAATTGACGATTGATAAGAGGGGCGAAAATAGATGCAAAATGAGATTCGGGCCTTGAAACATATCAAAATAACTGCCGCCGTTCATGGCTGATAGAGGAGCCAAGAAGAAGACGACCACAAGGAAGGTGATGCTGACGCTAGAAACGCCTGATAGCGATAAGGCCATCGCCCAAGAAGGAAGGAGGTTCTTTTTCTTGATGAAGGAAAGGAATCCATAAATGGCCAGGATAAGGGCAATGAGCCCCATATAAAGATTGGATAGAACAGTAAAATAGCGAAGTGAGCCTAGTCCTAAAGAAGCTAGTTGCCCCTGACCAATGCCAAGTAGCATCAATATCCAACCGCTTAAGACAAGAATGAAAATCAAACCATTGATAATGGCGCCAATTAAGGTCTTTTTGGTGTCTTTATTCATCCTAGAAAGCGAAATTGCCATCTTTGAAAATCGCAATTTCCTCGCCGTTTGCGGTTATTCCGCTGATTGATAGGTCTTTGGTGCCGATCATGAAATCGACATGGGAGAGGGATTCGTTGATGCCGAAAGAATGAATCTCCTCTTCGCTATATTTCTCAAAATCGGGATATAGTTGGGTAAAGCCTCTTCCTAAAGCCAAATGGCAAGCGGCGTTCTCGTCGTAAAGAGTGCTATAGAAGATAAGCCCCGTGTTATTGATTGGCGAATCGAAGGGCACGAGGGCGCATTCGCCAAGATAGGCGCTCCCTTCATCTAAGGTGAAGATGCTTCTTAATAATTCCTCGCCCGTTTCGGCATGGCAATCGACGGCTTTGCCTTTTTCGAAGCGGATCCAGAAATTGTCGATCAATTGACCTTGATAAACGAGGGGTTTGGCACTATAGACGATGCCTTCGGCTTCGCCTTTCATGGGCGAAGTGAAGCATTCCTCGCTAGGGATATTCGGTTCAAAGCTAATGCCCTGGATGGTCTTTTCGCTGCCCCCTTCGAATTTGACGTTAGGGATAAGCCCAACGGTGAAATCAGTGCCGTTTTGCGAGCGATAATGGAGTTTTCTAAGATTCATCGCATTGAGTTTGGCGCATTTTTCCTTGAGAATTGCGTTATGTTTTTCCCAATTCTCAATGCCGTTTCCATCATCCGCTCTGGCGGTTTTCAAAATAGCTTCCCATAAGGCGTTTACCGCTTGGGTTTTAGAAAGATGAGGGAAGACTTTTTTAGCCCATTTGACGGTCGGAACGCCGGCGATGACCCATTGGTATTTGTTTTCGCGGCGGACGATCAATTCCTTCGCTTTGGCGTAACGCATGGCTTTGACTTGGGCCAATTTGTCCGCTTTAACGCCTTTTAAGCCATCGGGATCTTCACCATCTAGATAGATGAGAACGGGCAATTTGTTGGTGCGATATTCTTCTTGCCCGTATTCCTCTTCGGTCATTTCGCCTAAGTCCTTTGCCTTGGCGTAGCGATAGCCGACGCGGTCGGTGACGGCGCTCGTCCAACTATAGGTGACGCGTTTGGCTCCCAATTTATAGCAAGCCTTGGCCACTAGGGCGGCAAATTCTTGTAGCTCGACGTCTGCTTTAATGAGGACGTATTGTCCTTTTTGAACGGCACCTCCGGCCTTAGCGATTAGGAGGGCGTAATTCTCGATTAGTTTTTTGCTGATTTTAGCCATAATAAATACCTCGTTCGTATTCTACACTCCCTAGAGGATATTGTAAGAAGCGTTTGCTATCCTCTGATGACGGTGGCGATTATGGAGATTATGGAAAATAACAACAAAGACCCTTGGTTGATGGCTATTAAAATCCAGCTTCTTTTATCGAGGGCAGCTTTCCTAAGGTAAAGCAAATAGACGATATATTGGCCAACGCCAAGGAAAACGAAACTGGCGATGAGGGAGCCAATCCCTAAAGCGGACGTTATAGCAAAACCGATTCCGATATTGCTACCCGAGGAAGAAGATAAGATGGCGGAAAGAAGGAAAGCGACGAAGATAAGATATATCGCCTGATGGAAATGGCTTGCGGGGGCGCCAGAGAATTCGCCTGAGGGGTCTTTTTTGTTAAGCAAATAGATAAGCGACAGAGTGGCTAAGGAAAGGACCACAACAAGGGAGATGGAAAGGGCGATTTGATTAGGCGATTCGGTGATTGCTTGGGATAACACCCCTGAGTTAGACATCGGGGAAAAGAAAGCAAAGATAAAAAGGAAGATGGGGAAGCTAGCGCCATAATTTTGTATGCCAACGATAGTCCAGAAGGAAGATGTCCAATCCGCCATGCCGGCGATTAGGGAGACCCATAAACCAATGGTAGGAAGAAGCCCGCATAGAATGGCATGACCCGCTAATAGCAAAATGATGCTCGAAAGCGGGGAATTGCCAAGGCGGACGAAAAAGGAAGAGATGAAGAAATTGGCCGATAATAATATAAGCAACGTCCCGTAAGCGGCCGTCAGCCATAACGGATCCATTAAATGATCCTTGATGTAATCCTCGCTAGGCGCTGATATAGCGGCGTAGCGAACATAATAAATTCCTGATGGGATCCAATACGCCAAACTGAAGACGATAAGCAAAATGCTCAAAGCCAAAAACATCCTGGTTTTGCGTAATTCTAAAGGCTTGAAAGGCAAAGAATAATAAGCGTCAGCGCTCTTTTTGCCAAAACGGTACGATTCGACGAAAAGAGGCAATATGCTAGAGAAAATGACGGAGGCTACCACTAAGAAAGTCAAGGCGATCATCATCGCCCAGGGCACGTTCCCGGTATATCCATCATGATATTTATAGGAATAGCAGGCGGTGACCATCGAGACGATGAAGTAGGGGGTGATGAGTAAAAAGAAAGGGACGATGATGAGGGGCAGCAATTGTTTAAGCAAATAACGGAAATATTGTTTATTCATCTTTCTTGCCCTCGATTCTTTCTTTTGCCAAAAGCATTTGGGAGGCGAATATCTCGTCCGTTTCCAAAGGAATTCTCTCCAAAATAAGGGGATTTTCCTTCTTTTGCAAATCTAAGATTCTTCCTTCGTCTTCGATGATGACGAAATTGGTGATTTGCCCAATGCGGCGATAATTGATGACATGGAAGCCGTATTCTTCTAATTTCTCTTTGCTTATTTCCCTTCTAAACGCCGCTTGGTATTTGGTTAGTTTCGTCGAGAAATCCGTTTCGGCGCCTTGCTTGCCTAGTTCGCCTTTGCTTAATAGCACGAATTGATCGGCCATCCGCTCTAATGATGAGAGGTTATGGGAAGAAAGGAGAACGATTTTTCCCTCTTCCCCGAGCTCGATCAATTCCTCTTTGATGACGTTTAAAATCAAGGGGTCCAACCCATCGAAGCCTTCGTCGATTAAGATGATGGGGCATTTGGATGAAAGAGCTAAAATCAAGAAGGCTTGGCGGCGCATGCCTTTGGAGAAATTGCTTAGCCGCCTTTTGGTATCGAGGTTAGTTTTGCTTAGCAATTTGTTGAAACGATCTTCATCAAAATCGTAAAAACACTTATAAAACCCCATTAATTCTTTGATGTTAGAACCAGATGGAGCGAAAGGGTCGTCCGGCAAAAAGAAGATTTTCTCTTTGGCCTCCTTGCTTTCTGGGTCATCGCCATCGACAAGGATCTCTCCTTCGTCGCGGCGGATTACGCCGGCGATGAGACGTAAGAGGGTGCTTTTGCCAGCCCCGTTTTGACCCATTAGTCCGGTGATGCCGGTGCCTATGCGCAAGGATAGACGATTGATGGCTTTAACGTCAGAAAAGTTTTTAGATAGGTTTTCGATCAATATTTCCATGTGTCTAGCACCTCCTTGATTTCCTCTTTGCTATAGCCATTCTCTAAGAGCGGTTTAAGCGTTTCGATAATGACGGCTTCTTTGGATTTGCCGTTAGAAATTTTAGCGACATAATAGCCTTTTTTCGGTTTGGAGAGGACATAGCCGTCGTTGATTAGTTCGCTATAGCTGCGGGCGGCAGTGTTGGGATTCACGGAATAAGAGACGGCGATCTCTCTAACAGACGGCAAAGGATCGCCTTCGTGGTAGATGCCTAGATCAATAAGGTGACGAAAATCAGCGGCGATTTTAAGGAATATCGGTTCGTTGCCGTGCATATCTGCCTCCTGTATTAACTGTATTATATTTATTCGACGATGCGATTGTCCATATTCTTGCCCCAAACCCTTACAATTTCGTTTAGAATAGTTGCGAGGTTTTTTATGGACAAGTTCACTGTGATGACAATTCTTGGGACTAGGCCCGAGATCATTCGTTTAAGCGAGGTTATTAAGCTATTGGATCAGAAGTGCCATCATGTTTTGGTCCACACCGGCCAAAATTACGATTATGAGCTAAACGGCGTGTTTTTTGAGGAATTAGGATTGCGCAAACCTGACTATTTCTTGTCTGCCGTTGGTAAGAATTTAGGCGAAACGATGGGGCTAATCATCGCTAAATCGTATGACTTAATTCAAGAAGTGAATCCCGATGCGATTCTTATCCTCGGCGACACCAATAGCGCGCTAAGCGCCATCGCCGCCACAAGGCTAAAGAAGCCGATCTTCCACATGGAAGCGGGTAACCGCTGCTGGGATTGGAATGTGGCGGAGATGACCAATCGCACCATCGTCGACCATATTAGCGACGTCAATCTGCCTTATAGCCAATACGCTTATAACAATTTGATGAAGGAGGGGTTGCGGCCTGAACGCACCTTCGCTAGCGGTTCCCCGATGCTCGAAGTCATTAGTGCCCATCGCGATGCGATTGAAAAAAGTAACATCCTTTCCTCTTTGGGCTTAAAGAAAGGCCAATACCTTTTAGTGAGCGCCCATCGGGAGGAAAACGTCGACATCCCCTCGAAATTTAATCGTCTTTTCCCTGCTCTAAACAAAATCGCCGATGAATATAAGATGCCAGTGATTTTCTCTTGCCATCCTCGTACTAGGAAGAGATTGGCCGATAAGGGATTTGTTTTATCTTCTTATATTCGCGAGGATAAGCCGTTTGGGTTCTTCGATTATTGCAAGCTCGAAGAGAACGCTTATTGCGTTCTTAGCGATTCGGGCACATTGACTGAGGAATCCTCCATTTTCGATTTCCCTGCCGTGCTTATTCGAACCTCGACCGAGAGGCAAGAGGGCGTCTTAAATAAATCGATCGTGATCGGGGGAGTTGATTACGAGACAATTCGTCCATCTATCGACATGGCGCGTGATATGCACAAAGAGGGCAATTCCCTTAAAATCGTTCCTGATTACGATAAGAACGACGTTTCTTCTTTCGTTTACGACAAAATCAAAACATATATCGATATCGTAAACAAAGAGACGTGGTTGAAAGGCGAATAGGATTTATGAAGAAGGTAACCAGAATTGCGCTCGTCGCCCATGACAATAAGAAAGACGATATCGTCGAATGGGCCAAAAGGAATAAGGAAAGACTTGAGGAATTTACTCTTTGCGGCACCGGCACGACTGCCAAACGGGTGGCGGAAGCCACGGGATTAAAAGTCTATCCTTATTTAAGCGGCCCTTTAGGCGGAGACCAACAAATTGGCGCCAAGATCGCCGAAGGGGAGATTCAAATGGTCGTTTTCTTTTGGGATCCCTTGGAGAGTTTGCCCCATGACCCCGATGTTAAGGCGCTTCTTAGAATCGCCGCTTTATATGATGTGCCTATCGCTACCAATCACGCGACGGCGGAATATCTCCTCCATTCGCCTTTATTGGGACAATAACGAAAAATATTTAAATTAGTGCCGCTTTTGCAGGGATTTTTGTTTATTGCGGCTTAAAAATATCGTCGCCATTAGGATCGAAGATATGGCCATCGAAGGCGGTTTTAGGCTCGCCATTGACGTATTCTCTTTTGATGCTGCTCGTTGTTTGGTTGATAACCTCGCGGCCCGAATAAAAAGACTTGGTTAATTCTTTGCTTACAGCAACGATTTGACCGTCTTTCAAGGTTACTGAATTCTCATAAACGATGCTTTGTTCGCGATTATTATCCCGATAGATATCGACACCATAAGAATAGTCGAAGGTGCCGTTTTCTTCCAATGGCGTGAATTGACAATATGTTTTACAGCCTTCCGCGCCGATATAGTTTTCTTGGAAATCAAATAATATGCCTTTTTCCTCGGCTAAGAGAGATAAATCGAAGGCGTAAGGATACAATTCACTATCGTAGATGGTAGCTGCCTTTTTGTCTGGCTCATCTTCGTCGTAATAATGGTGCAATTCAAACAAGGTGCCGTTTTTGACGTATGTTTGTATTTCGCCATCGATTCCATTGTTATCTTCGACATATTGCGTATAGGCGTCGTCGATGAAATTGCCTATTGACGAGAGATTATAAAGACTTTTGGTTCCGTTTTGCTTGGTGCTGACGTCTATTGCGTAATAGTTATTGCATTGTGTGGTTTCATAAGAAAAGGAAGAAACTTCTGTCGTGTAATAGGCAAGCATTGAAAGGAAGCCTTCGATGGTATCGGTACGGAAGGAAGAATCTTCATTGCCGCCGCAAGAGCAAAGGGGAATCGAGCTTAATAATAGAATTAAAGGCGTTTTGTTTTTCATTGGGCTAAGAACAATAGTGTTTTGTAATAGGCGTCATCTACTTCGAGACGAGAACCGTTGTTTTTAATTTGGGCTGTTTCGAAAGCGGCACCGCCGCCTTCGCCTAATTCGAAACTGGTGAATGTGATTTTCGTTAATGAGACTTTATAGGTGAAAGTCATTGGCTTGCTGGTTCCGTTGTCATAAACGAAAAATACGGATCCAGATCCATCGGAATTGAAAGTTAAATCGCGATAGGAATAATGATCCCAAGAGGGATAGCCAATCGGATGCACCTCATTTCCGATGATAACGCTGTCACAATCGAACTTATGGCTAATAAGATAGGCTTCATTTTCTTCTGTCGGATCTTCGAGGATTTGGAAGGTGTAGGTTTCTTTGACGGTTTCATCAATGGAAGAATAAATGGTTAAGGTGACATCGCTCGCTTCTTTTTGAGGCACAAGGGTCAATTTGTTGTCGCTTCGCGTGACTTTTAGCGCTTCCTCGTTGGAAACGGTATATCCGAAGCTTTGTTCAGCTTTGCTGGGGTAGGTGGAGACACTGAAGGTATAAGTTTGTCCTAGATAGAGGTTCTCATCGTCATAATAATTGGACGATTCGGCCACGACGATCCTTTCGGGAAGGGCGCCGGTGATGGTGACGGGGACTTTCACACTTTTAAAGGCGTATTGGTTGGTACCATCTTGTCCTAAGTAATAGAAGGTGAGACTGGTGGTGCCGGGGGCCACGATTTCGAAATATTCGCCATTTAGTTTGACGACGGACTGCATGCTGCTCTTATACGGGGTGAGCGTTAGATCAACCGCCGTGGTTGGCGCATAGGCTTTGGCGGAAGCGCTAATGTAGTTATTCATTTCGGAGATTTTATTAGGATCATTGATCTCATATCCCGAGCCAGGTTTGCCAGAGGAATAAAGCTGGACTTCGCTTACGGAAGAAAGGAAATAGCTATCGACAGAGATATCGCTATCGATGGAACCTCTATCGCCATACGTAAGGTTTGCCTCTATTTTGCTTTCTTTTTTGTAGGAAGAAGAATCGTCGCTAGCGTTATTCAATTCGTCAACCATGCCGTTAACAAAGGAATATGACGTCAGTTTGTCGTTTTCGACGACGAAGGAGATGTCAACCGTATAGACGACGGTGTCGTTCATATCGCCATCTTCTTCGTAAGTGCCGTGATACGAATAAGTGGTCTTGGAACCATCGCCAGAGAAATTGAAATAGGCGTCCGTCTGCGCACTTAGGGAAGGGATATTGATGACTTGGGCCACGAAATTATCGTGCAAAGTGGCGATGGCATGAGCGCCCGCCATCACGGTGAAATATTCGTTTAGCATATAATCGCCCACGCTAGCGGCCGAAGCTTCCTCTTCAGTGTCGAAAAGGAAGAGGGCGTTAGCCTCATCGCTAGAGACGACGCTATTGTCTTTGTAGTCGGTGATGGTATAAAAACGTTCGTATTGTTGATTGTTACTGCCATTGATAATGGTATCGGTTTTCTTTAAGCGGCGGCGAACGAAGGTGTCGCTTTTTGACAAAACGCCTTTGTTCTTTTTGCTGATCGTGCCTTCGCTTTTGCTCGAATAGTCGTCGCCGATGCTATAGGTTTCCTCGGTTTCGGTGACATCGTCATTTTTAGTTTCCGTCGTTTTATAGAAGACAGAAGAAGCTTCTTCGGCCTCTAGATCGCTTAACGTTTTTAATAGTTCGGCGGCGGCATCGAGAGAGATTACGCCTTTGTTGCTTTCAGCATTGCAGGCAAATAAAGAACTAGACAAGGCTAAGGCACTTATCGTTAATATCGTTTTCTGTAATTTCTTCATAAATAATTGACTCCGCGGGCTACTCTATCAAAGAGCAAGGAAAAGTCACGCGTTATTTTGTCTTTTTTAGAAGTTTTTGATGAAACGGATGCTGATGGTGGAATCGCTTTGGGAAAGAACCTCGAAAACAAAATTGTTTTGACTGCCATCGTTCCATGCCGTTTCGTTAGGAAAGAGCCCTTTGTAGGCGTAATTCGAGAAATAGGAAGAGCCACAGCCATAGGAAGATAAGCCGAAGAGATTAGCTTGGCTTCCCATCGCGCTTAAATCAGTCGAAGAAAGGAAGGAAGTCGATTTGTTGGCGGGCACCAAAGTGATTTCCTTATATTTGGAATTGCCAACGAAATTGCCATCGCTGTTTATGGCGTAGCTTTGCGAGGCAGTGTTGGAGGCCATCGTGAAGGAAGGAGATTTGGTAAGGATGTTTTTGCCATCGATCGTTTGAATTTCTTCTTCGTTAGTGAGCTCATCGGTATAAGCCGCCTTCGAATAATCTAAATATCCCTCCGCGGATACCTCCGAGCCTTCAAAAGATATCATGCGGTTGTCGATGTGGGTTAGTTGCAGGCCGCTCTTTTTGTAGCCGCCTTTGTAACTATATTCAGCGTATCCTTTGCTATCTTCAAGATTGACGCCGGTGGGGGTGAGGTATGATAGCATCAGGTATTCGTCATAGGGGGTGCCATTGAAGGGGTCGGAAATCGTGTTTCTTAGGATCACGCAGTCGCCCGTATCGGTGAAGGAGGAGAGGGTGATTTGGAAATCGGAGGCACTTCCGTCGATGATTTTTGGATTTACCCAGCCTAAAAGGTATTTGCTATAGGCGGAATGATCACCGATGTTACGGTCCATCATATCGACGGCGCCGACGGGAATGCTTTTCGAATCGTAATCGTAATAATCGTTGAGTCCTAGCATATGTCCTGTCTCATGAACGATGGTGTGGGCATCGATGCTATTGGGGTAATACGGTGTTTCGATTTGGGAATATAAGGACCAGAAATAGCGGTCAGTAACGGGCGCATCTTTATTTGGTTCGGCATGAAGGCTTGAGGTGAAACACCACCAAAGGGAGGTGGTTTCTTCCGTCATGCTCTGCGTGGTCTTATAGATGATTTCGATGCCGTCTAGATAGCCGTCGGAATTAATGTCGTAATCGATGGGGTTTATATTGTCGCGAGAAAGGACCTCCTTAACGGCGCGTTCCACGATGTCATTGACGCTTAAACGTCCGGCTAAAAAAGCCTTTTCAACAGAAATGGAGGAAGATGGATAGCGATATGGCGCGACCACCTTTCCTCGAAATTTCAATTTCCCATAGGAGCTTTTTTCATAATAGGACGTCACCGATTCCCAAGAGGTCTCCTCGGCTTTGCCAAAATAAGCCTTTTCGATTTTGTTTAGCTCATTGTTACTAAAGGCTAGATTGTCGCCATCGAAATATAGCGGTATCACCAATAGATTCGGCGAACCTTTCGAAGCGGTCTTCCCTTCCCCTAAAGAACCAACAAATTTATAGTTGCTAACGGCAGTGTCGCTAACTTCCTTATCGCTAAGGGTGTGATAGCCTTTTCCCTCTTCCCCCTTGATGGGGCGACTGGATTTGACTTCGAAGGTTCCTTTGATGATTTCATCGTTATTCATCGTGTTGGTTTTGACTTCGAAGGAATAGGAACCGACTCCCAAACGGTCTCCGGCGCTATATGAGACGCTGCCTTTCTTGATGGTGTAGGTTATTTTTTGCTCATAAAGGGAGCCGCCTTTATAGAGAACGGGGTTAGCCCCGTCATAGAAGGTCGTCCCTTCGCGAAGAACGCTATTGGATAATTCCAAGCGATAAGAGGCGACGCGATAGGTTTTGGGCGTGATGACGAAGGAAGCTTCTTCGGTTGGCGATTCATTGCAACCAGTGATGCAAAGCAAGGAAAAGAAGGCCAATACGATGGAGATTTTGCGATTTTTCATAAAATAGATCGAAGATATTAGATGATGTTGACCCTGACGGTGGCAATGGCGCCATAAGTATCATCAGATACGATATTGGTGACGCGAAGGTTGAAATTCATCGTCTTGGTGTTGTCGATCGTATATTCTTGATTGCTGATGTTATTGTTGGTTATCTTTTTGGCTTTGTTCCAAAGATTGCTTTGGCTTGGCATGTAGGTTTTGGCCCATTTGCTTGCGGCATCGGTCTTTAAATTGAAGGAAGCGTTTCTATAGAAGAGGGAATTGTCGCTGGCTTTTTGAGTGGAAACGGTCTGACAATTGGACTTTTCGTCGAAATTATTTTCGATGATGGATAGTTGGCTATAGCTGCGCTTAACGCCTTTTTCCGTGGTCCAGTAATCGCCGTCTCCTCCTCTGCCGAATTTGCTATTGTCATTACGAAGATCTTTGGCTTTTTGCCCGACTTCGTCAGCTGAAGAGAAAACTTCTTCGTAGGCATAGCTTTTAGAACCGATGGCTCTAGCGTCGACGTGCCAAATGCGGATGCCAGCGCGGGAGAAGCCGTTTTGCGTCTTATAATCGTTTTCGCATAAGCCATAAGGTCCGACTAGTTCGATCATCATGTATTCGTCGAAGGCGGTGCCGTTATAATCGGGGCTCGCAAGCACTAAACAATCGCCGGATATGGTAGCCATCCTTAAGGTTATTTCAGCGGTTTTGCCGCCCTCAAGGTCCTCTTCTTTTAAAACCCAAGGATTGACCCATCCATAGGCGAATTTGCTATAGCTATTATGGTCGCCCACGTTTTGATCCATATAATCGATGCCGCCCGCCGGAGACCATTCATGGTTATAGTCATAATAGTCATCGATCCCCAATGTGTGTCCCGTTTCGTGGATGAAGGTGCGGGATTCATAGCCGTTGGAGCTTTCCGTCATGAAGTTGGTGCTAGCCCACGCTAAAGTCTGGACGGTCGGATTAGATGTAGTGCCCGGCTTATTGCCCGTATAGGTCACATAAGCCCACCAGAAAGAAGTGTCGTTTGCTTTGTTATAAGGATAGGCGTAAACATTCCAAATGAGGTCGATAAAGCCGTCATCGTCGCTATCGAGATCATCTAAGGAATAGGCGTCTTCGCCTAGTTCGCCATGATTGGTTTTGGCGTATTCGTCGCTATACCATTTGCGGACCTTCTCAGCAGCGGTGACCCCGGCTTGCGAAGTGGATGCTTTGTAGTCGCTTGCGGTCATTCCGAAATCGATCCAAGTAGGAATCATCACGACATCGAAGGCGCCATGCCCGAAGGAACTTCTTTCATAAAATTCCTGGACGGAGACATTCCCGCCTACCGCGGCGGTTTCTTCGGCGGTGCCAGTGAAGGTTATGCGGATTTTTTCAAGTAAAGCGTCGTCGGCAACGATGGTATCTAAGCTATCGTCCTTGTCTTTGGTGAATTTGATCGGCGCAACTAATAATTTTTGTTTCTTGCCAGTCGTCGGATAGCTATTGACGTGCGGAGCACCCGCATTCTCATATAATCCCGAACGGGTGAGTTTTTTGGTTTGTCCCTTGCTATCGACGTATTCCGTTTTGCCACGTTCCAAATCGTCATTGAATATCGATGGCGCAACCGACGAGGAGGAAGAAGAGGACGATGAAGAGGAAGAAGAGGACGAAGACGAAGAAGACTTCTGACTCGATTGATCTTCGTTTCCACCGCAACTCGCTAGCAGCATGCTGGCTCCAAGCACCAATAAGGTGATGATTTTCTTGCTGTTTTTCATAATTTAGCTCCTTTGAATGCATTATTTCGTCTTATAGACGAGGTAGAGGATTAAACCCGCGCATATAAATATCAATGAAACAAATAAAATTGCAAGGATTGGTTTGCGGTTTTCTTCGTCTTTGAGCACTTTGTAGTCATAAAAAGTGGCTGGAAAGCCGTTTTGGCGATAATTGGGGCGGAAGATGGTGTAAAAAACGAGTTTCAAGGAATAGGCCAAGATATCGAAGAGCCCTTTGGTGGAAAGATATTGAAGCAAGAAGAAAAGAGCCATCAATAGACCCGACAAAGCGACGGCATCCGTATAGATGGCTAGCATTTCGATTGTTAATCCCGAAGCCTTTTGGCTGTAATATTCAATAAGACCGATAGTCGCAGATAAAGCGCATGCGACTAAAAGCGAAATGATAAAAGAAATCCAAAAAACCTTATTAAAAAACGGCTCTTTTTTCTGTTTGCTTGTGTTATCCGCCATTATTTCTTGGTTAATTCCGCTAAATATTTAGCGGCTTCTTCATCATTGGCGCGCACAAAATGACCGGGCACTAATTCGCGGAAAGAGGGCTCTTGCGAAGAATAATCATGCTCCTTAGCGGGGTCATAGACGATTCTTTGGCGATGGCATTCTGTGATAGGGTCGGGGCAAGGCACGGCGGAAAGAAGGCTCTTCGTATAGGGATGAAGAGGGTGGGCAAAAAGCTCATCGCTAGTGGCAAGCTCCACCAAATTGCCATAATACATGACGGCGATGCGGTCGCAGAAATATTTGACGACACTTAAATTATGGGCGATGAAGATGATGGTTAGCTCTAAAGTGTTACGAAGGTTATTCAAAAGGTTGATAACCTGCGCTTGGACGGAGACGTCGAGGGCGCTTACGGGCTCATCGGCGACGATTAATTCCGGATTCATGATAATGGCGCGGGCGATGCCGATGCGCTGCCTTTGGCCGCCAGAGAATTCATGGGGGTAGCGGTTGGCGTGCTCAGGGACGAGCCCGACGAGGGTAAGGACCCTGGCCACTTCCTTATTGATGTATTCTTTGTCGTGGCATCCTTGGATGATAAGGCCTTCGGCGATGATGTTTCTGACCGTCATGCGGGGATTTAAAGATGCGATGGGATCTTGGAAGATCATTTGCACTTTATTGGCCAAATTGGCGTGCTTGGCCTTATGAAGTTCTTCTTTATAACGGCGATATTCTGCTAATTCGCTTTCGTTTAAAGTGGCGGCGCTAGAGGCGGTCACCTTATCTAGGAGATCCTTGTATTTTTCTTCTACTTTGGCCACTTCGGCGGCGGCGATGTTCTTGTTGTAATTCTTGTCGTCGTTTTTGGCGGCGCGGATTTTATCATTTTGAATGGAGATAATCTCTTTGGCGTGCTCGATTTTTTGCTTAGCCGATTCTTCCAAAGGGGCGATTTGTTCGCGGTATTCGTCATAAAGCTTCTTCTTGTCTTCGTATTGTTCGACCATTGAGGGGTCGGATTCTAATTCCTTGGCGGCTTTCCTGATGTTCGTTACGGCTCCAAAAGTTGTTTGATAAGACAAAAGGAAAGAATTTTCGATTTCTTTCTTTTGATCGGCGATTTCCTTAAGGTCTTCTTGCAAATGGATCTTGGTGTATTTGATTTCTTTTTCGTTCCATCTAGTCCCCGCGGAGATACGAATGCCATCGAGCCAGATATCACCGCTGGTGATTTTATATAATTTCATGATGTCGCGACCGGTGGTGGTTTTACCACATCCCGATTCGCCGACTAAGCCGAAAACCTCGCCCTTATAGACGGAGAAGGAGACGTCATGGACCGCTTTAAGGTATTTGGAGGGGCCATTTCCTCCCGCAAAGCGGAAGAATTGTTTAAGATGGCGCACTTCCAGAAGGGTCTTGGCGTTCTCGTATTCGAATTTCTTTTGGAATTCCTTGCGTTTGGCGGAGGCTTCCTTTTTGGCGGCGTTATTCTTTTTCTCGGCCATTGGCTAGCTCCTTTCCAAATTCATTGAGGATGGAATTTTTATAATTTTCGGGCTTTGGCATGAATTCGGGGTGTTCCGTCATCGCTTCCTTGATTCTTTCGACGACGATTTCGGGGGCATGCAAATCCGGCGCTTCTTCATGAAGATTCCAAGTGGCCGCAAAATGGGTCGGAGAAACCTCAAAGAAAGGCGGTTGCATTTCTTGATCGATTGCTAAAGCGTGGGCGTTTCTTGGCGCAAAGGCGTCGCCTTTTGGCGGCAAGAGCATATTGGGCGGGGTGCCTGGGATGGCGCTAAGTTGCTCTTTGGTGTTTAAATCGGGCATTGAGCCGAGTAGCGCCCAGGTGTAGGGGTGCCTAGGATCATAAAAAATCTCGGTGTTGGTGCCATATTCGACGATTTTGCCGGCATACATAACGGCGATATCGTCGGCCATATTGGCAACGACCCCTAAGTCGTGGGTGATGAAGACGATGGAAAGATCTCTTTCCTTTTTGAGTTTGTTGATAAGCTCAAGGATTTGCGCTTGGATGGTGACATCAAGTGCCGTCGTCGGCTCATCGCAAATAAGAATTTCGGGGCTCGAGCATAAGGCGATGGCGATGACGATACGCTGCCTCATGCCGCCAGACAATTCGAAAGGATATTGTTTGAAGCGCCGTTCGGGCTCATCGATGCCGACTTCGCCTAGCATCCTGATGGCGCGATCGCGGATCTGCACTTTGCTTTGGTAATTATTGAATTTTTCAATGGCTTCCTTATATTCGGCAAGCGCTTTTTGAGTGTAGGAGGCGGTTTCTTCATCTCCCTCGGAACGGACTTTCTCCAAATGGGCGATTAGTTCGTTGAGGACACTACGAAGATTCTCCACTTGCTCTTCATGGGAATGGAAAACTTCGGGTAATTTGGCTCGCTCGCTCGGGGGTAAAGCGAAGAAATCGCTGACTCCGAATTTGGCAAAGGCCCTCTCTAATTTCCGTCCGGCTTTTATGAAAGCGCGATGGCTTATTGCTATATCCTTCAATATGGCTGGGAAGACCTCGACGATGTTGTCCTTTTCTTCTAATGAAGTCAGGGCACATTCTTTGATCTTTTTATAAAAAGGACGGACTTTTAATATGGTTTTTTCGATATTCGTGTCAATTCCGACGAAGGATTCGTCGACGATTTGGCGAAGTGTGGGCAAAATTTCGTCAATCGCTTTGTTGCGGCGAGCGATATCCGATTCAATCAATTCTTTGAAATAATGGAAGTCTCCAGATTCGTCGAAAAAGATGAAAGATTTTTTTATTTCTTTTGGAGTCTCTTCTTTCGCTTCGCTATCGGAGGTGGTGAGATTTTCGTCACCTGTCGTCTCTTCTTTTATTTCGTCATCGGCTATGATGGAGCCTTCTTCGGCATTTTCTACGGGTATGTTCGCCGAAGGGTGATTATAAAGCAGGTTATCCATCCGCTTGAGGTAGCGCTTTGCTTCTTTGCGATCGGCTTTTTGCTTAAGGGCCATCGCTTCGGTGAGTTGCTTGCCGACGATCATGATGGGGTTAAGGGAAGAGAGGGGATCTTGGAAGATCATCGAAATCTTTACGCCCCGGATTTTATGGAAATGCTCTTCGTCGATTTTTAGCAAATCCTGCCCGTTATATATGATTTGCCCGTCTTCGACGATTTTGTTGTTGGCCAAAATGCCCAAGATGGCTTTGGAGGTGACCGATTTGCCACTTCCTGACTCACCGACAATGGCTAAAGTGCGTCCTTTATATAAGGAAAAGGAGATGCCGCGGACCGCTTTGACGGTGCCGCCATTGGTGCGGAAAGAGACGCGGAGGTTTTTGACGTCGAGGATTTTATCTCTTTTTGCTTCGTTAGCCATTAGTCTTCCGCTCCTTTCAATGAGGTGTTGAACGCATCGCGCAAACCATTCCCAAAGAGGTTAAAACAAATCATCAATAAGGCGATGATGATGCAGGGGAAAAGCAGGACGTGGGGATTATATTGAAGGCCCGCTTGTTGTCCTTCGCTTAAGAGGGTTCCGATCGAGGATAGGTTAGAAGTGCTGAAATTGATGATGCCCAAATACGAGAGCGTCGATTCGCTAAAGATAACGCTTGGAATCATCAAGACGCTAGAAGTAACGAGGGTGCCGATGGCATTGGGAAGGATGTGTTTAAAGATTAAACGCCTGTCTTTGGCGCCAAGGGTGCGGGAAGCTAAGACGTATTCTTGTCCTTTGAAACGATAGAACTGCATTCGAGTAGTGCCCGCTACGCCAATCCAACCGCTATAAACGAAAGCGACCAAGAAAGCCAAGACGATAACGCCTCCTTG
This sequence comes from Bacteroidaceae bacterium, assembly GCA_963624045.1. GTDB lineage: Bacteria > Bacillota_I > Bacilli_A > RFN20 > CAG-826 > UBA4951. Next base: position 93,602 of record CAVFNI010000002.1, on the reverse strand, counting down.
CCCGATGCTCGCCTTAAGTTCGATGTTGTTATTAAACTGAATTGAGCAGATGGTGAGGATGATGATGGAAGGAATGTTCGAAATGATGTCGGTGATGCGTTCCATCGTCAAATCGACATAGCCGCCGTAATAGCCGCTGACGGCGCCCCAAATAAGGCCGATGATGAAATTGATCGCGCTGATGACGATGCCTAAAAGCAAGGAGAAACGGGTGCCATTGGCAAGCCGCAAGAAGATGTCTTGCCCGGAACCGTTCGTGCCGAAGACGAAATGCGGTTCAAAGCCGTTTTTCCAAACGAAATAATCGTAATAATCCAAACGGGCGTTATACCTGCCGCCGCTTTCGGTTGGTTCGGCATAAGTGCCGTCCGCATTGGTTTTATAGATGGGAATAACGTTATTGTTTTCATCGAAAATCGGGGCGTAGGTATTATTTCCGTTGTTGGCAACAAGCTTATAATAGACGCGCCTATTATTGTTATAGTACGTCTTCATGTCGTTGATGGTTTTGTCGATCATTTCCTCAGAATAAGAAGTGCTTTCTCGCAAAACGATTTTGTATTCGGCCAAATATCCGTCAACGTCGACTAGCGGCTTCAAAATACTTGGCAGTCCTTGTTCTTTGCGCGCCTCGTCATTGGCCTTAAGGGCTAAATAATCGCTTTCGCTCAAAGATACTTCTTTGTTGCCAATGGCGTAGGTATCTACGCGGATGTTGTAAGTGGTTTTGGTAGTCGATCCGATTTTAATGGTGTTTTCGCTTTCAAGTTTGACGAAATAGCTGTGGTTAGAATCGTCGCATTGATAAGCCAAATAATCGTATTGGCTGACGGCTACGACTTTCGTTCCATCCCAAAAGCCGGTCCCTTTAAACCAAGAAGCGTAAGGCAAAGCGTAAGCGAATTCGGCATCGCGGAAGCCTGATGGGTAGCGGGTGCTATCCACGTAAGCGGTCGGCAAGGAAAACGGCACAATTATGGCGTACAAAGCGATGATCAAAATAATGACGGCCGCCACGATGGAGGCTTTGTTTTTGGCGAAGCGTCTAAAAGAATCCCTTAAGAAGCTTACGGGTTTCGTTTCGAAAGCCTGATCATGGAGATCGGAATGGTCGGGGACTTCCTTAAATAATTCCTTGGGAAGGGAACGGATGTCGGTATTATATGAGGGATTTGCAAAGTTTTTTTCGTTTTCCATTATTTTTTGCTCCCCATTCTGATGCGCGGATCAACTAAGCCGTAAGAGACGTCGACGATCAAGGTTCCGACTAATCCGATGGTGATATAGAACATCGAGACGAATTGGAAGACGTCATAATCGCGTTTGTTGATGGAATCGAGGTATAGCGAACCGACACCCGGAACGCCGAAGATGTTTTCAATGATAAGAGAACCGCTTAAAACGCTGATGACAGTGCCTAAGATCATCGGGAAGATTGGCACCAACGAATTGCGGAAGGCGTGACGAACGGTCGCTTGCGTCCTAGTCAGGCCTTTCGTGCGGGCCAATAGCATAAAATCGCTAGTCAACACTTCCGTTAATTCGGCGCGCGTATAACGGGCGAAGCCAGCGATGGAGCCAAAGCTCATGGCTAAGACAGGAAGAATCATCGCTTGGAACATGCCCGGGGCGAACCAGCCGCCATTAGAGGGGTCATAAGTAGGTAAGCTGGCGGGAAGAATCTGCCATTTATAAGCGAAAAGGTCTTGTAACACGAAAGCGAAGACGAAACTAGGGACGGAAATGAAAAGCATTACCACGATATTGAGGAAATGGTCTTCCCATTTGTTTTTCTTTAGGGCCATGAAAATCCCGAGAGCGATGCCCAAAGGAATGGAGATAAACATTGAATAGACGTTGATCAAAATCGTCGGAGCCATCTTGCTAAAGAGGATGTAATCGGGCGTGGCGAGCCATTCAATGTAATAAGAACGGCCCCATGGAGCTTCATTGCCTGGCGTGAATAATCCAACGATGAAGCGTCCGAGTTGCTCAAAGACCGGCACGCTTACGTAACCGCCATTGCCATCGCTTTTCATACGACCTTGCGCCACCATTTGGTTATAGAAGACGGTAGGATCCTTCATACCGATGTCAACGTTGATGGGGAGGAGTCGCACCATGATAAAGCAGATGAAGAAAATGGCGATGAAAGTCACGACCATTAGGAGGATACGTTGGAGAATGTAAATTGTGGTTTGTTTTGCCTGTCTCATTTTTGCCAATCAATAATACTACTAATCAAAGAAATAGGCGACCAGGTTTTGGTCGCCTATCGTAGACCATCATTAAACGTTAGTCAGTCCACGTCGCATATAGGGTGGAGAGATTGCCGCCTTGTTCGGAAACGAAATTGCTCCATTCGCCGTTATTGTAATTGAAGCGGAGGAAACGGATGCCGCCGTAACCGACGAGGTTAACGTAGGTTTTGCTGGCGTTTTCGACTTTGAAACCGTTCAAAGACGAAGAGCCGCGGGCGACGATGGGGATGGCTTCGAAACGGTTGATGATACCGGCTTCGGTCCCTGCTAAGATGGTTAATTTCTTTTCGTGGATCGCCTTCCAAGCATCATGTTCGGCGCCGGTGCTGTCGTTGCGTTTGACATCGTCGTCGAAGCCGCCTTCATTGAGGTTGTCATTCATTTCGTGGTACCAGCCGTCGAAGGATTTGACTTCGTCATCGGTTTGATTGCCATCGCCATTAAGGTCGATCCAAAGGTCGGCTTTGTCTTGCTTGCCTTTGAAGCCATATTCGCAGGTATTGGCGAAATCCTTATCGAGATAAACTTGCATTAAACCGTAAGGATCGATGGCCGCGCCTCCCCAGATGGAGAAGATCATGTCGCAGCCGCCATTGCGGGCGGTGGTGTAATAATCTTCGTCTTTTTGGAGATTGATTTTCAAGCTGACGCTCTTATCGCCTAAGATGGTCTTATCTTCGGCTTTAAGCTCGGTGGCGGCTTCTTCGATTAGTCCCTTCCACGCCGTTTCTATGAAGTTGCTCATTTCGGTGGTGGTGTCGCTTTGATCGTCGTAGACGCGGAATTCGATGGTTACTACATCGCCAGGTTGCAAATGTCCTTCGGCGGTGCTTTGAAGCTCTTCTTTAAGGCCTTCTTTGACGTAATATTTGGCCCAATTGTAGTTATAGCCGTTGGCATTTTCGGAGAGAGCGCTCTTCTCCTCGTCAGTGGGATTGCCACCAAGTTCGCCATAGACTTTGTTATAAACGCTCTTGCCTTGGTCGGTGTTGCGGTATACTTCGCCCGTAACGTTGTTGGCGAGGTATAAGGTATTCAAAAGGCCGGTGAAGGCTTCGCTGCCAGCGGTGGTTTGCGAGGCGAAGGTGTTGCGGTTCAAGCCTAAGGAAAGTCCTTTGCGGAAATTGGGGTTGGCTAAAATCGTTTTGTTCGTGCCCGCTTCTTTTTGCCTCGAAAGCAATTTGTCGCGGTCGGTGTTGAAGCTTACCTTTTGGGTATAGGATTCCAAAGTGGTGGTTCGGCGGCTGCTATTGCCGTATGTCTTCATGTCCTGCTTATTGAGATCGACGTCATCGAGTCTTCCCGCCATGAATTCGCTGATGGCGTTTTCATGGGTTTTGATGATACGGGTGTAGATCTTCGTCATCTTATATTGATCTTTGTCCTTTTCATCATAATCTTTGAATTGAGCTTTGTAGGATTCGTCGCTATAGCCATACCAATTCTCGTTTCTTTCGATGGTGATGGCTTGGCCAGAGACGAAGCCAGTGAGCTTATAAGGTCCATATGACATGTAATTGGACGTGTTGGCAGAGCCATAGGATGTAGACCAGCTATTGCCGGTTTTGATGGTTTTGGCATCGTAAAGTTCGGTGTTGACGAGCCAGTTGCTGGAAAGTTGGAATTTAAGATCGAGTTCGGAAATGGCCTTGGTTAAATATAGACGAATGGTGTAATCGTCTTCGGCACTGACGCCGATGTTTTCTTTGCTTAAGCCTTCGGCACGTTTGTGGGTGACAAGATCGGAAAGGGGGATCCTCCAAGCCAAATCTTTCGAAGCCCAAGAAGCGCTCTTGCTGAGTTCAGAAACTACTGTTCTAAGGTCGTTTTGGAGATCTACTTGAGTGTAGCGCTCGGTGGTTTCGCTATTAGAACGGGTTTTGCAAGTCATGACCTCTTTGGCATCGAAATCCCTAATTGAGATTGGCTTCATTTTAGCCATCATGTCCTTGGTGACGCTGTCGGCCTTTTTGATTTCGTTCCATTTGTCGATGTCTTCGGTCTTTTCGGCAAATTTCCAATAATAATATTGTACGCCTAAAGTGATGCGCTTGGCCGCTAGTTCGAGGGCGTCGCTGCCAGGAGTGCTGCGGTTATTGAGGACGGTATATAAGGTGATTGATTCTGAGGAACCGTCGCTGCTAAAGATAGAACGGCCATAAGGGCTATCGCCAGCCGCCAAATCAATGTGATAATCACCAGCGCTTTGAAGGACGTTGCCTTCCTCGTCATATAAGTTAGTGAGATCGGCTTTGCCAGCAATTATATATTGATAGATAGGCTCAAGGATCTGTCGGCCATTCTTATAATAATTCTCGGCATTGGCGATGACGAAATTGCCTTGATAATAGCTATCGGCGCGGTAATTGGCGTACTTTGGTTGGAGCAAGCGTTCCATCGATTCCACGTAATCGACCGCTTTGATGGGGGTGCCATCTTCCCAAACGGCCGTTTGGCGGAGAGGGATTTCCCAAACGCAGCCTTTGGATACGTTGCCGCCGTTATAATATTTGTTGCTGATGGCATCGTATTCGTCAACATCAAGCTCTTCTGGGTCGATGGATTTAGGCATATCGGACGCCATTTCGCTCACGAATTCGTAACCGTTATGTTCCTTGTTCATGACGACGTCATATAAGCCGACTTCGGTGAAGCTTTGGATATAGCTTTCATCGCTCGTTTCCCAGTTATGGACGTTCCATTTGGAAGGCGATGTGCTTAGATAGGTGTTATAGGTGTACCCTTCGGGATCGTCGGTAGTAACAGAGCATCCCGTCAGGACGCCGACCCCGGCTGCCGAAAGGACCAAGATGGCTAAAGTGCCTTTTTTGATTTTCTTGATTTTGTTCATTTTTGTCTCCGTTTAGTTATTTTATTCGCCATAGACGAAGCTATTGGTCGTCGTGCCGATATCGCTGATCGTGTATTCCGCTACCATGTAAGGAGCGGTGATATCGGAGAATGGCAAATAGATGATCGCCTGCACGAGGATTTCGTTGGTCGTTGTATCGACCGTGACCAAATTATAGGAGGATGAGACAGTGAAAGAAGCGGTGCTCCCATCTTGATACTGAACGCCTCCATCCATTGTCATGTATTCACCGAAATCATAGGTCTTTTTGGAGGTTTCAATCGTTAAGAAACGCGCTTGGTTGAAGAGTTCCTCAAAGAAGCCATTGGTCTGACCATCGGTGCTATTGTTATCGCCGATGTCGCCGGTGAGGGTGACGATATTATCTTCGATGACCTTCTTCTTCCAAATGGCCTTGCCGATATTCGTCGAGGTGACGCCCTTGGCGGTATAGGCTAAGACATCTTCTTTGGTAAAGACATCGGTGCAATCAGCGATCTCTTCCTTGGTGTTGATTTCCTCTGTGGCATCGTCGCCCGTGCCAGAAGCAGGGGAATAGGTACCTTCGTAGGATTTGCCGCCATCATTCCAATAGGCTTTTTTGGCATAGACTTTGTCACCGCTTGAGAGAGAGGCTTCCACGCCATCTTCGGTGATGGTGTGTTTTTCGGTAACGCCATTGCCGCCGACAAGGTAGCCAACGGTGCTAGTTTTGAGGTCGAAATCGTCATCGGCAAGGGCTTTGCCACTGCTATCGCAAGCGTAGAAATTCATCGTAGTGGTGTAATTGTTGGCCTTACCAATCTTTTCGAAAGCGGTTTGCAATTCGGTGACGTCAAGCGCTTTTGGAACATAGGAATCATTCGTGATGGCGATTTCTAATGGTTCATATTTGGTGGTGCCGACATTGCTGACGCGGCAAACGGCATATTCCTCATCGGTGAAGGAGACACCGCTTTTGGAGGTACCATCGACCGTGACTTTGAAATAGATGGTGTCCTTTTCACCGTCGTTATCGGTATCGGTGAGGTTAAGGACGTAAAGGGAATTGGTCTTATAACCGTAATTTGATGGAAAATTGCTAAGTCCGCAATTCAAGAATTTCTCGGCTTGGATGCTGTTGCCAACGAGCATTTCTTCGTTCGTGACGGGGTTAAAGGTCGAGGTGAATCCGTCGCCGTCGAGGAGCATCGGCATGCAGATATAGTAGTTGCCAATGTTGGTTTTGCCGAATTCGAAGACGGGCTTGCCATCCTCATCGAGGGCGCCGATATAACCATTGCCATCGTTTAAATTGGCCAAGCAGAAAGAGGCAGATTCGCCATTGTCGTAAGTTTCGCCTGGGTCGCTCGCATTAAAGGCTAGCGCATAATTTTGGTTGTGGATAATGGAATAATCCTCATACGTGAAGCGGTCGGTATGGCGGTTATAACTGCCTAAATCGATCGTGTAATTCTTGCCGTCGCTGTCCTCGAATTTCTTCAAGAATTTTATTAATTCGATGTTTTTCTCGCTCTTGCAATTGATCGTCACGTATTTGAAGCGGTCGTTTACGGCGAGCATGATCTCATAAGAACCAATCGCGTTGGTGGTGACTTTATGCCCATCGACGGTCAATTCCTTATTGGGGTTATCAACAGAGAAAGTGCTGATGGTGCTGCCATCCATCATTTCCACTTCGAAATATTCGTCCAAATCAATCGTTTCGCCGATGGAAACATATGACAGGGTCTTATCCCCTTTGTTTCTGATGGCATAGACATCGCCATCGACTGTAATTGCTGAGAAGCTAGAATCACCTTCATTGCCGCCGCAGGCCGTCATAAGCGCGCCTGTCAAAGCTAAAGCAGCGATGAGGAGTATGTTTTTGTTCTTTTTCATGCCTCTACCTCCTTAAAGTGCATGAGTAGGATAAGCCCAATTAGCCAATTTTCAATGATTATTTTTCGCCCATCTTCATAAACGATTTTTTACATCGATAAATGGCGATATTCGGGGCTTTTTTAAACGGTAGATATTTGTATTAGGAAAAGAATAATTGAAATTTGAAACTTTGCTTGTATTATCACTTGTGCGACTTATCCAAAGGAGGGTCTTATATGAAGAAAAAAGCGTTATTTATGGGAATTTTGTCCGCCACGGTCTTATTGGCTGGATGTGGTCCTGCTCAAAATCAAGAATCATCTGGCGCCGATGCGAACACCGTCCGCCGGACGGCTTTATCCAATTTTGTCAAAGGCGTTGCCAAATGCAATTTGACCATGGAGACGAAGGGTTATTATTCTTCTCGCGTTTATTACATGGGTGCCGATGCCTTCGTTGAAGAGGATGTCGCAACCGGAGCGCAAAGCGGCGTTCTCGTCAATGGCGATCAAGGTCTTTACGGGTTCGATATCGAAGGCGATGAGCTCGTTTTTGCTGGTTGCGAAGGCCTTAGCAACGATATTCCTTCTTATTACATCACCCCGGCGACGATTTTAGCCGATGATGATTTCATGGATTATTACGTTTTGACTGGTGAGGATCTCACCTTTGATTTCGACACCGCCACGATGGTGGTAAGCGATTATCAGTTCCTTTATTACACTTGCGCGTTATTGCTAGGTAATGGGGAGTATTACACATATGTTTCGTCTTTGTCTTTGAAGCTCAACGAAGCAGGCAATGAAGGCACATTGACGTTGAAATTGAAAGTCGATAGTAGCAAAATCACCGGAATTGCCACCTTCAAAGATATTGGCACGACCTCCGTTAAGGCGGTTGCCGATTATTTGGAGAGTCCGAAAGAAATGGCCACTCCTACCGATTTTACCGCCAGCACCAAGGCTGTAATCAAATCCGTTTTTGCTGACAATGCCTCAGATATCGTCTTCCCAACAGGGCTTATCACGGCGGCTTATAACGACACGCCTCTTACTTCTAGCAACACTTATGTCGGCGCGGCTTGGTATTCCTTTGGCAAGGATCTCCATAAGAAATATGGCAAGATGCTTGAAAGCAAAGGATATGAATATCAAGAAGCCGATCAAGATGATAATGGTGTCACCCATTACTATTATGCCAAAGCGATTAAGGATCAAACGGATACTGAAGGCCGGATTTTGATTATCTTCGATCTTTATTACACCAGTTCCGTCCGTCGTTTCATGGCGATGGCGATGCTAGCTGAAGATTCCATGTATTTTACCTATGATACGGTAGCCGAAGCCAATAGCGGAGCTATTGCGAAGATTAACGAAAAAGCGACTTATGACATCCCAAATCTTCCTGAATCTTCGGATATCAAAGACGGCATTTTCTGTATTGATAGCACCGTTTTATATAATTACAACTACTATTGGGTCATCTCCGTTTCCTTCGCTTCGGAGGAAGCAGCCACTTCCTATGCCGAAACGTATATTGCTAGCCTCGCTTCAACCAATTATAAAGATGGCGAAGAATACACTTTAGATGAGGATGGCCAAGTTCAGTATTACGCGCCGTCGACTAGTAATCCCCAGGCAACCATCATCGTTGCCGTCGGCCAGTTGACTGGTGGCGATTACGCGGTTAATATTGCCGCTGCCGGCTATTAATCGAGAGACACATTAAAAAGCGCTCGCCCGAGCGCTTTTTCCTTTATGTCAGAATGACAATCATTTATATTTAGCGTTGGTATCAATATGAAGAGAAGACAAATTCTATTGTTTGTTGGAACAAGCGTCGCCGCTATCTCGCTATCGTCATGCGATTTAAGCATTTTCGATTTCTTTTCCTCGAGCGAGGATTCTTATTCCTATCCTTCTTATAGCGATTCTTCTTTCTCTAGCGAGATGCGGGGCGGCTATTCGAAAGAGCAAGCCTCATTTCGCATGTATGATATTGGAAAACGGGATGGGATCCCCTATCTTAACAGCGTTGGAAATCCCAAAATCCTTGTACTTCCCATCTCGATTAAAGGCTATGAGCGAAATGCGACGGCCAATAACCTTGAGCGGATTAAGACCGCTTTCAAGGGGCAAAACGACGCTTGGCAAAGCGTTGAAAGCTATTACAACATCTCTTCCTTTGGTAAGCTCAATCTTGATATCACGGTAGCCGATAGCTGGTATCAATCGAACAAAACGCCGGCGGAAATCGATCAAGGGGATACCGAGACCGAAGGGGTGGAGACGCTTATCAATGAGGCGGTGACTTGGTACAAACAAAGGAATTTCACTAACGGGCAGGAGCTTGATTCCGATGGCGATGGCTATATCGATGCCGTTTGGTGCGTTTATAGCTGTCCGAATTTCCTGAAAGACGCTTCGTTATCGAAATACACGACGACTTGCTGGGCCTACACTTATTGGGCGGATAACGAAGCCGATCTAAAATCGCCCACCGTTGGTACATTCGGTTGGGCTTCTTATGATTTTATGGACGAGGGCTATGGCTCCTCCAAAAGCGATGCGCACACCTTCATTCATGAGACTGGTCACATGCTAGGTTTAGACGATTATTACGATTATAACGTCGCATCGGCGACCGATGGTTCTGCCCCGATGGGTTATATCGATATGATGGACGCTAACATCATCGACCATAACGCCTATTCCAAATGGGTTTTAGGTTGGGTGACGCCTTTTGTGGTCACTGGCACTGGGTCAATTACCATTTCGGCGTCTTCGACCACGGGGGAATGTTTGGTCATACCGACTTCCAAAGGATGGCAGGGATCGCCGTTTGAGGAATACATCATGTTGGAGTTATATACCCCAGATAATCTCAATAAGAAGGATTCCGCATCGCAATATACGAAATCCACGCCGCAAGCCTTCACCATTAACGGCGTGCGTATCTATCACGTCGATTCCCGCTTGGCCAAATATCAAAGCAACCGCCAATGGGCCTATACGGATACGTTAGAGAGAAATACTCATTTGGCTCATTCCAATACCCCTTCTTACGGCACTGATACGGATCGTCAGACCCGCAATCGCGTTTCTCCGAATTATCGTCTGATCCAAGCGATGGATGCGACGAAAAAGAGGAATTTGGCCAAAACGGTGGCGTATTTAGATAATTCCTCCCTTTTCACTAGCGGCACCAGCTTCACTTTCGCTTCCTATCGGGCCTCTTTTCCCAATGGCACCAAGATGAATAATGGATATTCATTCAATTACAAATTGTCTTTTACTGACGTTTCTTCTTCTGGCGTAACGATTACCATCGCCAATGCCTAATTTTTTCTTTTGGGTCATTGAAAATCGCAAAATATATAGCAAATCGCGATTATAATCATAAATCTTGTGATTCTTATAGATGAGAAGCCGTATATACAGGAATCCAAATAATCCCGTCTTTTCAATATGATTTTACGCCATGATATTCCTTGCGCTTGGCGAAATCGTGCGGGCGCACTTGCGCCTAGCGAGGAAGGCTAGTAAGATAACTTCGTTTTCTACTGAGGTGTATTGCATGAAAAACAAAACTAATTTACCTGGCATCCTTGGCATTGTTGCGTTAGTAGCAACCCTTTGTGCCTTCTTGTTCCCCTTAGGGCCAGCAGCGCTCACGGTTGAGAAGGATGTTATTTACGGCTACGATCTGATGTTCGGCAATAAAGCGATAATGCTGGTTGAATTACCGATTGGTGCCTATATTGCTGTCTTCGTTTTATTGGTCATTTCCTCGGTTTTCCAATTATTGGCTACCGTCTTTGGATTCCATGGTGGCAAATTCACCGGTTTCCTCCATATCCTCTCTGGCCTTATGTTAGGCGCTTCGGCGGTGCTTGTTTTCCTCGTTTCTTCTCTTTTCCCCGCTTCGGATACGGCAGTGACGTTGGCCTGGGGCTTTATCGCCACGGGGGCTTCTTTGGCGGTGAGCGCTTTATTATCATTGTTCATTGGTGTTTCCGCTTTCGGAAAGAAGAGCAAATAATTTTCTTATCGCGCAAACAAAAGGGCTTCGCGCCCTTTTTTATTTGTCCTTTTGCTCGAATATCGCGCATTTTGAACCATTATTATTGTCAATGACGTCATACATTGAGAATGATGTATCGCTTACAAACTTGGGATTATTTTACTGACAAACTTGGGATTTTTATTTTGCACCGGCCATTTAAAGAATGGATTGTGATTAGTCAAAAATATGCGGAAGGTGCGTTATTATCTAACTTTTAGTGATTGTGATTGTGATTTGATATCCAGTGTTTATCTGTTGTCTATGAGGATCTTTAGTGCTTTCGTGATAGTAGTACCAAAGGCCACTAAAGAACGATTTTGGCGTGTTTCCCCGCAACAGAACCTTCATTTTAAACCTATTTATATATAGGGGGTTCCAATATGGAAATGAGAATAAAAGAAGGGGTGGATGAAGTGGCGAATTTCATCAAAATGCGTGTTGAGGAGATGATGGAAGTTTATTCCTATCAATTAGCTGAGCGTTTGGATTTAAGCCCGGTAAGAAAGAAGATCGAAGAAAAATTGTCCTTATTGGAAGAGAACGACGATGAGGCGGCCTATCGGAAGTCTTCACGGGAATTGTCCATTTATATCGATGGATGCCTTGATAGGGCTTCTTTGGCTTCAAAGAAGGAAATAAAAAGTTTATTTTTGCCATCATTTAGGCCATTTGAAATTGAATTAAGCGAGAGATTGTCTAATGTGATATGCAAATGTAAAAATTAGCAGTCAAGTCTTGACAGTGCTAAACGATTGCTTATACTATGAGTAGCACTCGGAAGCATAGAGTGCTAATGGAGGTAAACATTTATGAAAAACGAATTGACCAATTTCGACTATGACGGAGGCTTCTTCTCGCCTTTGTTCGATTTCTTCGCGCCTGAGGAAATAAGGACTCCTAAATATGCTAGGAGTTTGGCTATGAAAACGGATATCAAGAGCGACGAGAAGAATTATGTCATGGAAGTGGAACTTCCTGGCATCAAGAAAGACGACATCAGCGTCTCGCTTAAAAACGGCTATTTAACCGTTAAGGCCGTGGTCAAACATGAAGACGAGGAGAAGGAGAAAAAGAATAGCAATTATCTCCATCGCGAACGTTTTTATGGGACTAGCAGCCGCACCTATTACGTAGGGGACGTCGATGAGAAGTCCGTGGAAGCCAATTTCACCGATGGTCTATTGACCCTAACCTTCCCGAAAGAGAAAGAAAAGGTCGAAGAGGATCACCTCATCTCTATTAAATAAAGAGAAAACGGCAAGGAGGGGCGAGGCAACTCGCCCCTTTTAAATATTCAAGGCTTTTAGCGGGCTTTTTCCGCTTTTTCTTTTTGCTCTTGCTGTAGCAGCGTGGCATAACGAAGCATCTGCTTTTTCGATTGCATTCCCAATTTGTTTAGGATGTTGTGAATGTGGTATTTGAGGGTGCCTTTTTGGAAATGGCAGATTTCCATTATTTCCTCGCTCGTTTTTCCCTCCAAATATAGGGCAAAGACGCGTTTTTCCGTCTTCGTCAATGATTTGAGCCCGATTTTGAACATCTCATAATCGTCAGGAGATATTTCATTTTTTCGCGAATAGGCCAATCGTTCGATATCCGTTTGTTTCTTGTTTAGAAGGCTATTTTGCTCGTCGCATTTTTCTTGCAATTCCCTCGTCGTTTCTTTATGAAGCTTGTCTTGCTTATCGAGGTAAGAGAAGAAGTCGTCGACTTCAACAAAGCCCGATTTTACGTCGGAATGGTTACTTTGACGGAAGGTTTCAAGGCTTCTTATCACTGGGCGGAGGAACATCTTGCTAAAGAAAAGGCAAATGGTTACAGCCGAACCTAGCAAAATGACGATTAATAAGGAAACAGAGATGATGTTTTTAGTGGTTTCTTTATCGTATTCCTGTTTGGGATAGGCGACGATTAAAAGATATTTTTTCGAACACACGTCTTTTTCCTTGGCTTTCGCGATGAAAGATGATTCGCCATACAAAGCAAAGAGGCCGCCACCGATATCGCTTATGCTTAATTCTCCTGAGGGCGGAAGGAAATAGCCGTTATAGACGCCAGCGGAAAAACCGTTATCTGTATGTATCTTCTCCCCGTTGCTAGGGAGGAAAAGACAACTTAAATGTTCGATTTTAGAGGATTGGGCGAAATATTGTTTAAAGTAGCTTTCCGATATTTCAAAGCCGCATAAGCCATAAATCTCACTACTTTGGCCAATGATTGGAAGAATAAAATTCATGATTCTATCGGAAGTGCCGTATAGCTCGGCCACGTCGGATAAGGAAGGGGTTTTATCCATCGGCGTTTCCTTCCTTCGTTCGAGGAAATTTTCATAACCGGCGAAAACGTCCGTGTCGAATTCTAACCGCCATTTTCGATGAGGCATCACACCTTTTTCTCTGCCTAGCTCGGCGATGCCGCGATATAAAAGCAAGGTTTCGTCCGTCTCATCTAATGAAGAGCGTTTGAAATAAAGCCCCGTTTTTGAATTGCTAGCGTTAGGGGCGTCCTTATTGGTGGTGGCATCGAACATCAAAAAGGCGCCTGAACAATGAGTTTTGAGCAATTCCGTTTCGAGTTTGTCGAAGACGGCCTTTTGTAGGGAAGCGATACGTTCTTCATTGTCATTTATTTCTTCGAAGGCGATACCTTCTTGTGTTAGAAAGGCCTCCGTTTTGGTCGCCATGCTTTCGGAAAGGGCGTTGCCCATTCTCGTTAGCTCTTCATAATATTTGCTGATTTGCCGCTCATAGGCGTTTAGTTGGAAGGATAAGGCCGTTTCGGCATTTTGCTTGGCGGTGGAGAAATTACCTAGCAAAAAGAGGCCGGAGAATAAAATGATTAACACGATCCCCACTAAAGCGGACATGTATAAAAATAGTTGTCTCCACATTGGGGTCTTTTTGTTTTTGGTCCTCTTTGCTAATTTCACCCTTTTATTTCCCTATGCTCTTGAAAAGAGCCATGAGCTCCTCTTCGATTTGCTCGGACGTCTCTCCGCTGGCGTATTTATCGGATAATTGCTTTTGCAATGATCTCACGTTTTGATAGAAGGAATAGGTGTTCTTGTAATAGGTTTCCGATGACGATTCGGAGAGGAAGGAACAATCTTCCCTCGTCTTTTTTAAAGCCGAATAGGCGTTTTCTAGCGCCGCGGTCTTGAAGGAATAGTCGCTCAATTTTTCGAAGGCCCCGATTTTGACGGGCATATATCCCGTTTGGGCAACGAAATCGAGATTGCGCTTTTCTTCTACGAACCATTTAGCAAAGATGGTTGCGGCCTCCTCTTTTTTGGCGGTGGTTTTATAGGCGCTCAAACCAACGCCCGCCTGTGTGGCGTAATGAAGCAAACCTTCTTCTTGCGGTAAAGGCAAGATATGAAGATTCGTATCTTCCGAGGTGTTGTCGGGATAAGTGATTTTGTCGTTATAGTACAGGACGGCGGCGGAAGAAGAAACCCCGGCGATGGTTTGTCCGGTCATAACTTGCGTATTCGAATATAAATCGGATACGACGATATGGCCTTTGGCGATGGCGGAGACGAATTTGCGATAGGAGGAAAGGAGGTTTTCATCCTCCTTATACCACCCGTTATTGTCATAAAAATCCTTAGCGCCATGGCTTATCGCGTTAAGTTCGACGCTGCGTAAAAGATAATCGAGGGCGCAAAATGGTTTGCCGCCAGAATAATCGTAATAGGCTTCAGCGACCTTAAAGAACCCTTCCCAAGTTTTTAGCGAATCGTAATCGAAGCCTTTGGCCGCGATGAACCGCTCATAAGCGCCACCAGCCAAAAAGAGAAGATGGGTTGATTTAGATACGGGCAAAACGGATAAATTTTCGTTGACCGTCCCATCGGAAAGGAAGCTGGAGACGAATTCGTCAAGCTCGCTTTTGCTGAATTTAGTGTTCCAATCGAGGAGGTTTTCGCCGCCTAATTCTTTGGCGTTGCTGGCGTGGCAAAAGAAGAGGTCCGGCATCGAGGGCACACCGGCTTTGCCAAGTTGCGCATTTAGCAGTTTATCGCCGATGTAAGAGGCATTAGATACCAGCGTAACGTTGACGATTATGCCCTTCTCCATACCCAAGGTGCGATTAAATTCGTCTATGTATTTGTTCATTGGCGAATCGACTTGCTCGCCATAGACGTGCCACATCGTCAAGGTGACGGGGTTTTGCGGATCAAAAAGCGAATTATCCGCGTTGCACCCAATAAGAGAAAGACAGGAAAGAAGAAAGGGGGGCAATGCAATTAGTAGGCGGGGCGAATGGGAACGTTTTTTAATCATTGGATTATTCCTCTTTCTTTTGGTAGACGGTTTATATTTTTCGTCATCGAGGACGTGAAAAAAAGATAATTTTCCCTACCTTTTGGGGGTTTGGGTAGGGGACAGAGGCGCAAGACTTCGCATAATTGATGCATATAAGACGTTTTCTCTTTGACGGCCATGACTCATTTTACATCAAAAGTGTCGATGTAATTAGCGTCTTGCCCTCAAAGGCGATTCTTGCAAAGGAGGAGAGAGAAAGAAAGCTAATACACCAAGCACAAAAGGCCATAGAGGTAAGAAGAAACCCGTAACGATCAGGTTCTTTGCTTCTAGCGGCAAGGCGAGGATTCGCCAAGTAACAGCATATTTAGGAGAAACACATGAAAAGAAAATCAATTACGACGGTTTTGACATCAACGCTTATGATCGCTTTCTTTTTGCCCGCGCTTTTCTCTTGCAGTGGAGATAAGCACGAATTCGCAAGCGAATGGACGAAGGATGCTACCGACCATTGGCACGCCTGTATAACGGAGAATCACACCGACGTTGCCGATAAAGGTTCTCACGAATTCGATGCAGGAACGATCACCAAGCAAGCTACCGAAAGCGAGGAAGGCGTTAAGACTTATACTTGCACCGTTTGCGAGTACAAGAAAAACGAAACCATTGCCAAATTGCCCCATACGCACACTTTCGACTTGACGACCTGGGCAAATGACGAAGAAAACCATTGGCACCCTGCTACTTGTGGCCACACCGACGAAAAGAACGCTCTAGCGGCCCATACGTGGGACGAAGGCAGGGAGACAACGCCCGCCACAGAGAAAGAAGAAGGGGTTAAGACTTATACTTGCACTGTCTGTGAAAGGACAAAAGAAGAGACTATTCCCGTACTTCCTCATACGCATACCTTTGATTTGACGACATGGACGAAAGACGAGACTGGACATTGGCATGCTGCCACTTGTGAGCATACCGACCAAAAGCAAGGATTCGCCGCCCATAGTGGCACCTGGAGTACCAAAACGGCTGCGACCTATGGACAAAACGAAATCGAGCAAAGGGATTGTGACGTTTGCGGTTTCCATGAAGAGAAGGAAGTTTCGGGCACCGCTCTCGCGCCTAAATCAAGGGATCTTAGTGTTGCCGCGATTGCCAATATAACTTTTGATGGCTTGACGCATCCTATTGACGATAGTCTTATAACTAGGACCAACGACGAAGGCGGATTGGCTATCGAATACCGCTTGAAGGGAACGGAAACCTATTCCGATGTGGCTCCCGATGAAGTCGGTACTTATGAATATCGTGTCACGTTGAGTGGCACAGTCGAATGGGAAGAGAAAGTCGCCACCGGCGAATTCGTTATCGAACCATTGGCTATCCTATTAACCGACACTTCCTTCGAAATTGGATACGCTGACGACGAAGAAGCTAACCTCGGCAATATCTATATAACCGAAGATGGAACGGATATTTCGACCGCGACCAATGGCTGGACCGACTCCGTGAGTCTGACGGTCCCCGCTAAATATGGCAATCCTGGTCGATATACCATTCCCGTTTCCGAAATTTCTTTGAATGACGATAATTTCATGTTAAAAACCGGTTCCATCGAAAGCGTTTCGGCTGTTCGTTATGATACGAAAGATTTGATTGCTGGAGTTGTCTATTGCGGGTATGTATCTTCGACTGCTGCCGTAGAACCAAATATTGAACAAGGCAGCATAGCCATAGGTGATTCGCTTTATGTTTGCGAGCTCGACAAGGAAGTTACAGTGGTGAAGATTGCGCTTTCATATAACTCCGTTAATAAAGTTACGGTTGGCGATGAAGCTGTTGTTTATCTTAGCGGTTCCAGCAAAGGAGAGATCAAACAAGGGATGGTTTTGACTAAACCTAATACCATAAAAGCGCATCAAAGCGCTGTCGTGACGCTTAAGAAATACACCGTTGACGAAGGCGGGACCAAGACGCCGTTCTTCACTGGCAAAACCCTCTCGCTCGTTTTCTCGGGGAACACGGTTTCCGCTTCGGTGAGAATCGCTTTGCCCTCGGGCACCGAGACGATTAATTCTGGCGAGACGGCTACAAACGTCATCCTCGATTTCTCCTCGCCTACTGGAATGTGGGTGGGAAGGACCTTCCTTCTTAAAGACACTTCGATAACGTGTGGTGAAGGAACGATCACGGCGGTTCATGATCACGCTTTCGATGCGAGTAGCGGTCAATGCGAATGCGGCCAAAGCAATCAAGAAGCGTTTACGTTCGATAACGGTGAGTCATCGATGTCGCATTCTTATTATTTGAACGAATCGAAGAATTTCACCGGCGTTTTGCAAGGCGCTCGAACCTCTGCGACTACCTATCAATTCAGTCTTCTTGATGCCACTGGCAACGCCATTACGGAAGGTTTTAAAATTTCGCTTTATTCAACCCTTTCGGGGAGCGAATTGACATTATCTTCCACTAATACCTACCCGGTAGCTAAAGGAGCTAATCTTCCTGTGAAAGTCGTTCTCAAAAGGACGGGAGGCACGGATCCGTTTATCTATTGCACATTGAAAATAGCAGCGTAGGACTATAAGGTGTCTTGCCTTTAATTCTCGCCGACCACGAAGGCCGCCATCACGGCGGCTTTCTTTTGCTTGAGCGTTTTAATCGCCCTTATTTCGCTTTTCATTATAATGAAGGAGAGGAGAGAAATATGAAAACACTAGAAATCAAAGAAAATCTCTATTACATCGGCGTCATCGACCACGACTTGAAGGTCTTTGATGTGGCGGTGAGGACCGATTATGGCACTTCCTATAATAGTTATTTATTAAAAACGAAGGATGGTGGCGTCCTTTTTGAAGGGGTCAAGAAAGAATTCCAGAAGGAATATCTCGAGAATATCGAGAGCCTTGTTCCGTTAAATGAGGTGAAATATCTCGTGGTGACTCATACCGAGCCCGATCATGCAGGTAGCATTAGAGCCCTTTTGGGGCGCAACCCCGATTTGACGATTATCGCTAGCTCCTCCGCTCTTAAGAATCTCGATGCCATCCTAAGATGCCCTTTTAAAAGAATCGCCATGAATTCCAATGCCCCTTTATCGATAGGAGAATACACTTTCTCCTTCTATAGCGGTCTTATGCTCCATTGGCCAGATGTTATGTTCACCTACATCAAAGAACTTAAAACGCTTGTTAGCTGCGATGCTTTCGGGGCTCATTTCGCTAGTGACGCAGTGCTTTTAAGTAAGGAAAGGGATCAAGAAGGATACCGTAAGGCTCTCCGATATTATTTCGAAAACATCATGGGCCCGTTTGGCAAATTCGTCTCCGATGCCATTAAGCGCATCTCTTCTTTGGATATCGAAATGATTTGCCCAGGTCATGGCCCGATTATCGATAAGGAGGTGTCCGCTCAAATCGCTATATACGATGAGCTTGCAAAGGAAGTGACGCCCATTAATGATCCCAATCGCGTTTGCATCGTCTATGCGTCCGCTTATGGATATACGAGAAAGATGGCCGAGCACTTGAAGGGGCGTTTCGAAAAAGATGGCAAAACGGTGGCTTTTCATGAAATTACCGCGCTCAATTATGTGTCAGATAAGGATGCTATCATCAAAGACGTCTATCGTTCGGGCTTATTGTTGTTAGGTTCGCCAACCTTCGTCGGTGACGCCGTTTCCTTGTTCTATGATTTATTATCATCCTTCCCCAATACGGTTGCTGTTGGCAAAAAAGCGAGCGCTTTCGGGGATTATGGTTGGAGCGGCGAGGCCGTGAAGAATCTAAGTGAGCGTTTATCGCAACTTCGTTTTAACGTTATAGCAGGATTCCGTTATTGCTTCGAGCTAGACGAGGAAGGTTGGAGGGGCCTAGACGCCTATTACGATTCCCTTATTTAGTCCTTTAAGATAGGGATTATCTCTAATTGATGACCGGCGATATAAATAGGTTTTCTATTTTCGATATAGACATTGGTTTCGCTACGCATCCCAAAATCAGGAAGGTAGATCCCCGGTTCCAAGGAGAAAGTCACACCATCGATGATTTCACGCGTGTCGTGCGATTCCAAATCGTCGATATTAACGCCTGGCCCATGGGGGGAGACGTCGATGGCGATATTGTGCCCAGTGCGGTGGATGAGGCCATTTCCATAGCCGCAAGAGACGATATGCTCTTGCATTAGGCGATCTACTTCATAGCCTTCGACTCTTCGCTTTGGCAATTCTGTCGATAAGAACGAGAAAGCTTTTTCGATGCCGCTACGAAGAACGGCAAAACGCTTAGCCATTTCTGATGGGATGTTATTGCCTACATATCCCATCCATGTGATATCGGCATATACCCCTTCGGGATCGTCCATTTTGGCCCACATGTCGATTAAGACGAGATCGCCTTTATGGATAGGGCAGGAACGATTGGCTGAAGGGCCATAATGGGGATCGCTAGCATTGGCGTTGACCGCTACGATTGGCGGATCGTCATAAACCATTCCCTCTTCATGGAAGCGGGTGGCGATGAATTGTTGGATGCGATATTCGTCTGAGACGCCTTTTGCGATGATGTCTTCTTTTATTTTTTGGAAAGCCTCGTCTTTGATGGCGAGGGCTTTTTGCGCCGCTTCTTTTTGCAAAGAAAAAGCTTTCGGCCCATATAAAGCGGTGAACCGCTCTAGGAGGTCGCCGCTGCTACGCACGTTTATGCCAAGCTTTTTAATATATTCGACTGTGCCGTAATCGGCTAATGATATGCGCGGCAATAATCCATATTCGGAAACGTCCATTAAAAGAATCCGTGCATCTTTTAGCGTGGTTTTTTCGATTTCCAGCATTTCTTGCCATGATAGGTAGACCTGCAAATCGAAGGTTTTTTTCGTTTCTTCGTCTAATAGAAACACTTCATCTATTTTGTGGCAGATGATTTGCGGTCTCCCCGCCTTAGGGAAGAAGAGAAAGATTTTCCTCGTGAGCATCCGTTTGCCTAAGAAGGGCAAAAGCGATCCGTTTCGGTTCTCGTAATCGACGATGAGCCATCCATCGGCTCCTTCGCGCTTTATCTCTTCTTGAATCATCGCTATATCGAACATATTTTTTCTCCTTGCTTCTAAGGCGAGTGGGCCATGGATATAATGATTGTCGGTATGAATAACATTTCAACTATTTATAGTGAAAAGAAGTCGTTAGATGAGATAAAGATGCACCCCAATCCTTATTTTGAAAGGAAGGATTTCTTGCTTTTAGATGGGAGGTGGGAATTCGAGCTTAATAAAGATTTGAACCTACCTTCCACCTATACTGAGCGAATAGAGGTTCCCTTTAGCGTCGAAACCCCTTTAAGTGGCGTGATGAAGGATGTTTCTAATGACGATTTCATGCATTATCGTAAAAGCGTTCTTATCCCAGATGGCAAGGAAACGATGATAGCGCGTCTTGTCTTTTTAGCCATCGACCAAGAGGCGTGGATATACGTTGATGGAAAGAAGATCGGCGAAAGCCATTTTGGATATTTCCCTAATGAGGTCATATTCCCTATCGCCGGAAGAAAAGAGATCCGTGTCGAAGTGGTGGCACGTGACGATACCAAGAGCCCCATTTTTGCTAAAGGCAAGCAAAGCGATAATCCGCGAGGCGTATGGTATCATCCAACATCGGGAATCTGGGGCAGCGTCTATTTGGAGTTCTTGCCGACATCTTATTTATCAGCGCTTAAATTAGAACCGTCTTACGATCAAAAGAAATTGCATATAAAGGCCATGGCGGTCGGCGAGAAACGGGCGGCCACCGTGAGCGTTTATTTAAGAGGAGAGAAAGTTCGAGAAATTTCTCTAAACGACGATTTTGAAGGAAGCCTTTCCTTCGATGATTGTTTCGAATCGTGGGACGCCGATAACCCTTCTTTATATCAGATTATCCTTTCTTATGGCGAGGACGAAGTGCATAGCGTTTTTGCGTTCAGAAAGATTGAAAAACGCAAAATCAATGGCAAATCTCTTATATTTGTGAATGATAAGCCAACTTTCTTAAGCGCCTTGCTTGATCAAGGCTATTATCCTGAAAGCGGCCTTACGCCCCCTTCCTACGAGGCGATGAAAAATGATATCGAGATAGCCAAGAAAGCAGGCTATAACTGCCTTCGCAAACACATCAAAATCGAACCTCCGCGTTGGTATTATCTTTGCGATTTGTTAGGGGTGTACGTGATTCAGGATCTCGTAAGCGGCGGCGCTCCCTATTCTTGGCCTTGGATCACCATGATTCCTTTCCTTTGGCCATCGTACCCAATATGCGATAAAGCCCCGAGGAGATTGGGGAGAGGATCCAAAGAATCGCGTGCGCAATTCCTATCCGAGTTAAAGAAGACCTATGAACATCTTTCAATGGTCCCTTCGATCATCATGTGGACGCTTTTCAATGAAGGTTGGGGGCAATTCCAGACCAAAGCGATGCTTAATGAGCTTCGTGCTTTAGATAAGGAAAGGCTAATCGACGCCACCTCGGGTTGGTATGACAAAAAAGTAGGAGATTGCCTATCGAAGCACATCTATTTCCAAGACCTCAAGATGAAAAACGACGGGAAGAGGATTTTATCTTTGTCGGAATTTGGTGGATATAGCCTTGAGATGGCGGGCCACGCTTATTGTCAAAAGCATTTTGGCTATAAATGGTTTAAAGATAAAAAGGAACTTAATGCGGCTATCAAAAAGAGATATGAGAAGGTTCTTCGTTTAATCATGAAAGAAGGGTTAAGCGTGGCCGTATATACCCAGCTAAGCGATGTGGAAGGGGAGCTTAACGGTCTTCTTACTTATGATCGCAAAGTCCTTAAAGCGGATTTAGAGATGTTAGCTGGCCTTAATGAGAAAATTTATGAGGCCTATGAAAAGTTGGCTTTAGGCGAATGATGGCGGCCGTTTTGTTCAAGTGTGCTTCATATTCAAAAGACTTTTGTCTTTTTCTCTTCCTTAAGTTTCACTATATGCGATAATCTTGGCTATGGCAAAAAACGAACAAAAAAAGACTCCATATATCGCCGCTTTAAAGAGGTATATAAGCGAAGACGTTTCACCTTTCGATGTCCCCGGTCACCACATGGGGAATATCGATAACGAGGCCACGGAACTTTTCGGGCATGAGGTATATCGATGCGATGTCAATGCGCCATTAGGGATGGATAATCTTTCGCAACCGACCGGTCCCATCAAAGAAGCGGAGATGTTACTCGCTAAGGCTTGCTATGCTGACCACGCCTTCTTTTTGATCAACGGCACCTCGAGCGGCATCATCGCGATGATTCTTACCGCCGTTAAAGCGGGCGAGAAGATTCTTTTGCCGCGCAACGTTCATAAATCGATCATCAACGCCATCGTTCTTTCGGGGGCGGTGCCGGTTTATGTGATGCCAAAAATCGATCAGGATTTGGAGATTGCCAATCAACCATCTCTTGATGATTGGAAGCGGGCCATCAATAAAAATCCCAGCGCGAAAGCGGTCTTTGTGATTAATCCTACCTATTTCGGTTCGGTTGGCCCCCTCAAACAAATCGTCGAATACGCCCATTCGAAGGGGATGGCGGTCCTTTGCGATGAAGCCCATGGCGCCCATTATTATTTTCACACCTCCAAACAACCGTTAAGCGCAATGGACGCCGGTGCGGATATGTCGAGCGTTTCCTTCCACAAAACGGCCGGTTCCTTGACGCAAAGCAGCGTTCTTCTAATGCATACTGATCGCTTTTTGCCCGAAGAGGTACAGATTTCTTTGAATATCATCAATACCACTTCGCCTAGCGCTATCTTGATGGCTTCCTTGGATGCGGCCCGTTCTTTTATGGCCTCGAGCGAAGGAAAGAAGGCGATGGAGGAGACGTATCGGCTGAGTGCCTATGTCAGAAAGGAAATTCGGAAGATCCCCGGATTCCTAGATGAGGGAAGAAAACATTTCTTGGCCAACGGCTCTTTTGATTATGACGAAAGTAAGTTGGTCATCGGATTAGATCGTTTAGATCTCGATGGGTTTTCTTTGTTCCATTTGCTCAAAGAGAAATACGAGATTCAAATGGAGCTCGCCGAGACCTATGCCGTTTTAGGCATTTTGGCTATTGGCACCAAGAAAGAGCATATCGAGCACCTTTTAGCGGCGTTAAGAGACATATCCGCCAAGCACTTTCATCCTGATTGGGTTTATCCAGATCATCATTTCGATAACACTTTCCCTTTCTTGCTAGTACGGCCGCGCGTGGCTTTCCATGCGCCAGGGAAGGTGCTCCCCATTCGCGATTGCGTGGGCTATATCTCCAAAGAGCAGGTGATGATGTATCCGCCGGGCATTCCCTTAATCGCCCCAGGTGAGGTATGGAGCAAAGAGCTTGTTGACCGCGTCATTTATTTCCAAAAGAAGCAAGAAAAAGGGGCCAAGTTGCTTTCTTCTTATTCCGACGGCTTTCAGGTTATCGACAATGCGAAGTGGAAACGTTTTCCTGCGTATGAGAAGAAATTGCTCGATTATTGGAAGAGCAAGAAGACGATTCCTTCTGCCGATGGATATTTCTTGCCTTTCGAAGGAGGGAAGCACCAAGCCAGTTTGGTGTTAATGCCATTCCGCAAAGACACTTGGCGGGATAACGCCTCTTTTGCAACCTCCGCTTATCTTGATGTCATCAAAGCCATCGCTGAGCATGAGAAAGTCTATGTGGGTGTCCATCCTTCGATTTACCGCAAAGTCGCTCCTCTTTTGCATGAAATCCCTAACGTCTTCCCTTTGTCCATTCGTTATAACGACGCCTGGGCACGAGATAATATGCCCTTATTCGTTTCTAATGGCCACCAAGTGAGAACGGTTGATTTTCGTTTCAATGCCTGGGGTGGGGCGGTCGACGGCCTTTATAGCAATTACCGCGACGACGACCACTTAGGCCAAATAATCAGCAGGCGTTTGAAATTCCTTTCTTATTACCATCCCTCCTTCGTTTTAGAAGGCGGCTCTATTGCCGTTGATGGGGAGGGGACCTTGATTACCACGGAGGCTTGCTTGCTTTCTAAAGGCCGCAATCCAACTTTGCGTAGAATTGAAATCGAGGAGACGCTTCGCGATTATTTGGGTGTGGAGAAGATCATTTGGGTGCCCCATGGCATTTATGGTGATGAGACCAATGAGCATATCGACAATATGGTGGCTTTCGTAAAGCCTGGCGAAGCGCTACTAGCTTGGACGGACGATAAAAAGGATCCGCAATATCGTTATTGCCAAGAAACGTTCAAGGCTTTAAAAGCTGCTAAGGACGCCAAGGGCAGAAATTTAATCATTCACAAATTGCCACTTCCGCATCCCTCTCTTACCCTCTCTAAGGAGGAGACGAAAGGCCTTTGCACCAATAAGACCACTTTGGATAAGCGGGTGGCTGGCCGCCGCTTGGCTGCCTCATATGTTAATTTTTACCAAGGCGAGGATTATGTGGTAATGCCCGCCTTTGGGATCAAAGAAGACGAAGAAGCCCTTCAGATCATCGAGAAACTTTTCCCCGATAAGAAGATTCACCAAATTAATAGCCGAGAGATTCTCTTAGGCGGAGGGAATATCCATTGCATCACCATGCAAATTCCGGAGGTTAAATTATGATCGTCAAAGCTGCCATCACCCAATTTTCGATGTCGAAGAAAAAGGAAGAAAATTTTCAAAAAGCTGAAAATCTAGTGCAAAAAGCCGCTGAATCGGGTGCCAACATCGTTTTGTTGCCAGAATTATTTGGCAGTCAATATTTTTGTCAATGCGAGGATTACGGTAATTTTGAATTGGCGGAAGAGGCTTCTTCTTCCATGACCCTTATCCATTTTCAGGCGGTCGCGAAAAAACACCATGTTGTTTTGCCGATTTCTTTTTTCGAGCGGAGTGGCAACTGTTATTTTAATTCGCTGGCGATGATCGATGCCGACGGGTCGCTTCTAGGGATATACCGCAAGAGTCATATTCCCACAGGAGCGTGCTACGAAGAGAAATTCTATTTTTCCCCTGGCGACAGCGGTTTCAAAACTTTTGTGACCCTTTTCGGCACCTTGGGGGCGGGCATTTGTTGGGATCAATGGTTTCCTGAGACAGCGCGCATTTTAGCGTTAAAAGGCGCTGAAATTCTGCTTTTTCCAACAGCCATTGGCTCAGAGCCCGTCTTGCCTAAGGACAGCCGCCGTCATTGGCAAAACGTCATGCGCGGCCACGCCGCGGCCAATATGATGCCTTTACTTGCTTCCAATCGCGTGGGCGTTGAGAAAACGGCTGATAGCCAAATGTGTTTTTATGGTTCCTCCTTTATCGCCGATAACCATGGTGAGTTGCTTACGGAGATGGATGATCATAGCGAAGGCTTCCGCGTGGCTTCGTTTGATTTGGACGTTTTAAGGAAGGAACGGCGCGACTGGGGCATTTTCCGCGACCGCCGTACCGATCTATATACGCCGATTTTAAAGCTTGACGACAGTAAGAGATAGCTAACCGTTTTGCCGTATCTTCTTAGGTGATTTGGTAATAGAATAATCGCCGTTATTTATGCTTTGGCTTGGAAACGCATTTGTTCTTGGATTCGCCTTGGCCATGGATTGCTTTGCTTTGAGTATCGCCGATGGTTTGGTCTATGGCGGGATTAAGAAACGGAAATATTTCTTTATCGCCGGCGTCTTTGGCGTTTTTCAAGGCATCATGCCGCTCATTGGTTTTTTATTGGGTCAGATTTTTGCCGAATGGATTGATCGTTACGACCATTGGATCGGTTTTGCTTTGCTGGCTCTTATTGGTCTTAAGATGGTTTATGATGGCATTAAAGGCATCATTAAGCCCGAAGAAGAAAAACCCGAGGAATTTTCTTATCCTAAGATCCTTTTGCAAGGCGTGGCCGATAGCATCGACGCCTTGGCGGTGGGGATTGCCATGTATTCGAATTTGGGATTAGAGGCTTCCACGGCGGTTGGTTATGAGGTCTATGTCGCTTTCTTTATCATTTGTGCGATGTCTTTTCTCATCTCTTTGGCCGGTTTGTTCGGCGGACGTTTCTTTAATAAGTTAATGCACGGGAAAATCAGCATCTGTAACCTTATCGGTGGCATCATCCTTGTGTTACTAGGCGTCTTTATTTTGTTAGAGGGGCTTAATATCATCGCCTTATAGCCATTTTTTCTTTTACAATGATTGCTTTTTGTATGGATTTGGGGCTTTTATGCCTATGAAAAATTTTTCTTGATACTCTAAGAAGAAGATTGTTGCTAATATGTTTCAGTGAACAAAAACGACCAGAAGAAAGACCGCAGCAAGAAGGGGCTCATCGACCCCGACAAAACGAAGACGTTCGTGGTCCATCACGAATGCGAATTGCTCTCCTTTTTGCGTGAGAAAATCCCTAACCAATCGCAACATAATATTCGTCACATGATCGCCAATCACCAGGTGGCGGTTGGAGGGGCGCCCGTGTCTTTATTCCGCTTCGCCCTTTACCCCGAGGATGAGGTGACGGTTAATTGGACGCCGATTCGAAAAAGAAACAGACAAGATTTACCGATTATTTATGAGGATGACGACATCATCGCCATTGATAAGCCTTCCTCGCTTCTAAGCGTCGCCACCGAACGAGAAAAAGGCAGGACGGCCTATCGCCTCGTTAGCGATTATCTCGTTTCCAAAGACCGTAATGCGCGCGCCTTCGTTGTCCATCGCTTGGACGAAGACACCTCGGGTGTGCTGATCTTCGCTAAGAATTACGCCACCAAAGAGGCACTACAGCTCCATTGGCAAGAGATCGTTTCCAAAAGAGGTTATTACGCCATCGTGGAAGGGGAAGATATCGCTGAGAAAGGGCGTTTAGTCGATTACCTGACAATCGATGAAACATATACCGTTCATATCACAAAGAACAAGAAAATCGGTAAATTGGCGATTACCAATTATCAAAAAATCACCAGCAAAAACGGCTTATCTTTGTTGGATGTCGATATCGAAACGGGTCGTAAAAACCAAATTAGAGCCCAGTTGGGACATCTTGGGCATTACGTTATTGGCGATGACCGATATGGAGAACCAATTAATCCTTTAGGAAGATTGGGGTTACACGCCTACGAATTATCGTTTTATAATCCGATGACGAAGAAACGTTACGAACTTCAATCGCCGATGCCTGAATGTTTCAAAAGGCTCTTCTGGAAGACGAGGAAACAGGCTTCGGAAGAGGAAAAGGAGAAGGCGCTTAAGGAAAAAGAAAGAAAAGCCGACCAAAAGAAAAAAGAGAATGAAAAGAAAAGGAGGGGCAAATATGGCCAAAAAAGATAAAGGGAAGAACAAGCATCCGTTATTGGCGGAATTCATGAAGAAGATCGCAGAGAATTTCTTGGCCGTTTTGCCAATCTTCGTCATCGTCACCGTCTTGTTTTGCATTCCGGGCATCGTGACTAACGAAACCTCGAAATGGGAGAGCTATCTAGCCTTCTCCATTAGCGCTGTTTTCGTCGGCATGGGGCTTAGCTTATTCACAATGGGCGTCGACGAATCGATGTCGCGCATCGGTCAGGCCGTGGGCGAATCCCTCTTTAAGAGGAAAAACGTTTTCTTCGTTGTCGCCATGACTTTCATCATCGGCGTTTTGGTGACGGTGGCCGAGCCGGATTTAAGCGTTATGGCCAGCCAAATCGGATGGGAGAAGATAACCCTTATCGCCTTTGTTGGCATCGGCGTCGGCCTTTTCGTCGTCTTCGGCGTTTTGCGGATTCTCTTCGGCAAAGAATTACGCATCATGTTCATTTGTTTCTATGCGATCGTTTTTATGCTTGCAAGCATCGTCGACAAGCGTTTCTTGCCGATTGCTTTCGATTCGGGAGGCGTAACCACCGGTCCTGTCACCGTGCCTTTCATCTTGGCTTTTGGCGCTGGTTTAGCTGCTTCGAAGGCTAGTAACGGCCGCAGTGGGGAAGATGCGTTCGGACTTACCGCTTTAGCTTCCGTCGGACCGATTGTCGCCGTTATGGTGATGTCCCTTTTCATGGATGTCGATAGCATGCTTTACACGGCGGATGTAAGCCCCTTAGAGACCTTGGGAGGATGGGGAGATTTTGCTCCTGTTTTCTTCTCTTTGATTGGCGAATATCTCTTAGAGGAACTTAGGAACGTGGCCATCGCTATTGCGCCGATTGCCGCTTTCTTCTTCGTGTATAACCTCTTTTTCCTCAAATACCGTTGGCGGCAGACGCTTAAGATTTATATCAATTTGCTTTACGCCTCCTTTGGCTTGGTGCTATTCCTGACGGCCGTCAATGTCGGTTTCTTGCCGACGGCTCAGGAAATCGGCAAGGGTTTAGGCGGCAATTCCTCCTTCTTCTGGATTGCTATTCTAGTGGGCGGATTGTTTGGCGTTTTCGGCGTCGTAGCCGAACCGGCCGTTCATGTTTTGGTCCATCAAGTCGAAAGCGTCTCCGAAGGGACGATTTCTTCCAAATCGGTCTTGATCGTTTTGGCTTTGGCTGTCGGCGGTGGCGTCGCCTTAGCGGTGGTTCGCGCCTATTATGGTTTCACTATCCTCTATTACATGATTCCTGGTTACATCATCGCGTTAGGGCTAGCTTTTTTGGTTCCGAAGATCTTCACTTCCATCGCTTTCGATTCGGGCGGCGTCGCCTCGGGTCCGATGGCTTCTACTTTCGTTATGCCTTTCGTTGTGGGATTCACGATCGCCTCTCATGGCGAGGGAGCGGTTTATGAGAACGCTTTCGGATGCGTGGCCATGATCGCTTTGATGCCGCTTATCGTCGTGCAGATGATGGGTTTGACGGCTAAGATGAAGAAGGGCATCAACAACTTCCGCGTGCGGAAAGCCTTTATGGGCGATGACGAGCCGATTATCATTGATTTTACGGGGGAGCAGGCATGAGTTTATTTAAAAAGAAAATCATTCACCGCGAGAGCGTTTCCCATAATGATGTCGCGAGCTATATCCCCATTTATTTCTTGTTGACCATCGTTAATGACGGCCAGGCCAGCGCCATTGTGAAATTGGCGCGTAACGCCGGGGCTTCCTCGAGTTTTGTCTCGCACGGGCGGGGAACGGCTAGCAATGATTTCTATGAAGTCTTCAGCCTCACGCATAGCCAGAAGCAGGTCGTTTTCACCCCTATCCGTGCTGACATGTATCCTTCTATCCATGCCTCGCTTTTGGAGCGTTTCGCCATCAACGATGCCTCTAAAGGAGTGGCGGTGCTTTTGCCGATTTCCAGCGTCATCGGCAAAAACGCTTATCGTTTGTTAGCTGATGAACGGGTTAGCTTAGACGCGAAAGGAGCAAGGGAGCTTATGGAAAACGTATCTATGAAGAAAGATTTTGAACTTATCATCGCCATCGTGAACGATAGCTACACCGATTTGGTGATGGACGCCGCTAAAGGGGCGGGGGCTCGCGGAGGTACCATCCTTAATGCCAAAGGCACGGGGAACAAGGACATCGAGAATTTCTTTGGTGTTGTCATCACCCCCGAAAAGCAAATTGTTCTCATCATCGTTCCCAAGGAAATCAAAGATAACGTGCTTTCAGCCATCTATAAGAACGTCGGGCTCAATTCCAAAGGGCAGGGCATCGTTTTCTCTTTGCCGACTACCGACGTACTTGGCGTCGCGGAAGAAAACGTCGAGAAAGATGCGGCGAATGCAGAAGAGAACGTAACAGAAACTGATAAATAATCGAAAATGGGCGAAATAACCGAACAAGTTGGAACGAATAGTCGAAAGAAATTCTCCTTCGACCTTTTCCTTCATCGGCATTGCCCTTTTCTTTTTGAAATCCGTTCCCTTTTCTATTTCTTTTGGTTCGTCTTCTTTTTAGGGATGCTATGGATGGCTTATGGCCTCTTCACCAATAGCTTCACCCAATTTTATCCGTGGACGGATTATTTCGGTCAATACGTGACGATGGGATATTATTTCCACGACACGTGGCGCGGCTTTTTTAAAACGGGCTATTTTGAACTCTATTCTTTTTCGACTTATTTGGGTTCGGATAATATCGGTTCGAATTCATATTATGGTCTTTTCGATCCGTTTTTGTTCTTTTGCTATTTGTTTCCGCGCGCTTGGATCCCACAGACTTTCGCTATTGCGACTATGTTGAAGGGGGTGGCGGGCGCTTTTGCGACGCGCGCTTATTTAAGATATCTAGGCGTGAAGGAATTTAGCTCCCGCATCGGGGCCGTTGCTTTCGCCTTTAATGGCTACATTAATTTTATGGTCGGGTTCCCGAGTTTCGTTTCAATGGCCTTCGCGGTTCCTTTGATTTTTTATGGCATCGAGATGGTCATCCGCGAGAAGAAAATCACTTGGCTCGTTATCGGGTTGGCTCTTTTGGGAATGATTTCCTTCTTCTTTTTGGTGGTCGTTTGTATCTTCGGCGTGATATATGCCATGTTCCGTTATTTCCAAACGATTAGGGGCAGGGGACTTAAGGACAATCTTTGGGTGATTGGCTATGGCGTTATTGCCTTTGCCTTAGGCATCGCGATGAGCGCTTGGACTCTTTTCCCTAGCCTTCGCGAGAGCGCTTTGTCGGGGCGCACCACCTCGATTGCGAAAGCGTATCTAGACAATTTATCTTCCGCTCTCAAAGGGATGGACGTTATCACTGTGTTTGCTTTGCTTTTTGAAATGGTCGGACGTCATCCCGTGCGGGAAATGCAGGCGATAATTGGATTTTTCTATCCGACGATCGGCTATCGCTATAGCGCTTTGGCTGGTGGTGGATATGACGCTTGGACGGCTTCTTTGTTTTGCTATACGCCTTTTGTCTTGCTGATTTTTATCGCCCTCGTGGATTCTTGCCGTCAGAAAAAGGTGTCGCACATTATCGCGTGGCTGCTTATTTGTTACGCCTTGTTCACCAATTTCTCTTACTATTTTTTCTACGCCTTCACTGGCGATGGATATGGTCGATGGTATATCGTTTTGATACCCATCATCATTTATTATGGCTCGCAAGAGCTTGACCGCTTGAAGGAGAATCCCAAATGGGTTATAGCGGTAGGAGAGGGCATCGCCATAATCTTGTCGGTATTAACCTGGGTTTTGTGCGTTACTTTGGTGAGGAATGTTAATTTCGATAACCGCATGGATGGTTATTGGCAAACCACCTATAAGGTCCCATATGAATATGTCTACCAAGGTATCACTAGGTCCTTTTTGTGGGTGATATACCTTCAAATCCTTTTGGTGTTTTTAGAAGGCGTGATTCTCCTAGCATGGCAAAAGAAGGCCGTTTTGAAGCGTTTCGTTTTGGCTAGCGTCGCTATTGAAACGATCCTTTGGGGCAATGTTTCCTTCGTCGACAATCATCCATGGCGCGTTGACGATAAGGTTAGCGCTTCTGGCAAAGTTATCTCCTCTGGTTGGAATGGTGGCAATGCCTATCGGGAGGAGGCCACGGCCGGTGTTGCCGATATTAAAGAAAGCGATCCTTCTTTTTATCGCACTTTCTTCGAAGGAAACCCTGAAAATAATGCCGCCATGGCATTTGGCAGCAATGGGCTAAGCACCTTCCATTCCTTGTTCAATTATGATGTCAATCAGCTTTCCTTATATTTGCACGCTAACCGTCCGACCTATCGCAATACGCAATACGCATATGGAGAGGATTATTATAGCCATTCCTGGAGTGCCTTTTATGGGAACAAGCGCTTTGGCGCCGATAATGCGTTGAATATCAAATATTATGCCGTTTTGAATCAAGGATATGGGGAGTGGGAAGGCATCGCCGATAACGTTCCCTGGAACCATCAATTGGTTTATGGCGACGATTCTTCGAAGTTACGTTTCTATGTCAATAACGACGCTTTGTTCGGCCATGCCGTCGATAAAGTTTATAAGCAAAATGTCATCGATGAGCTATGTGGATATGATGCCTTTTACCGCAATAGCGGCGAAAGGGAAGTCCAGAGGAATGATCAAGTCCTTTTCGAAGGGGCCATCGTTTCCGATAAGGACATTAAGGCCTTTGAAAAGGAATTCGAGGGGACGAGCGTCGCCTTCCTAGAAACGCCAGCCGAAACGAATCTTTATCAAAAGGTTAATTATTCGATGAGCTGTTATAAAACCGATTATGAATGGTGGGGACCTTCAAAAGCCGGGCCGACCTATTTCCTTTCCGATCCGAATAAAACTTCGCGTAGCATCTCTTTGGGTTCTAAATATATCCCCGATTATGAGATTGTCGTTTTAACGCCGACCGACGGCCACCTCATCAATGGCGAGCGTTATTTTAACGAGGACCCTACGGGCGCTTATATTTCACTTAATTATGATTTTGGAACGACTTTATTGAACATCAAGAAAACGCGGGTGTATCTAATTGGTGATGTTTATGAAGACGACGGAATCACTTTGAAAGATGAGAACAAAGACGTCATGCTCTCTTACGATTATGAGACGATGGCGACATACGCCAAAAGGAAAATGTCGGGCGGAAGCGACGACGATATCTTTGGCTTCTACACAAAAGGTCGTGTTAAATACATTTGTTTTAACGCCAAGCCTAGCGACTTTGCTTCCAACGATAAAGATAGCGCGGTGGCTTCCTTGCCTTCCAAAATCAGCTTATATGTGGCGGAAAGGAAGGATCTATCCGCGAGAATTAACGCTTATAAGAATGATGGGGAATACGCTTTAAAAGATGTTTCTTATGATAAAAATAGATTTAGCTTCGCTACGTCATTTTCCTCAAAACGAGTTGTCGTTACTTCGGTTGGCTATGACGATGGATGGAAATTGATAGCCGAGAAAGATGATAAGGAAACCGCTTTGAATACCTACAAACTTAATGGCGGTTTCGTCGGTTTTGTGGCTCCCGAAGGAGAGGTTACATATACCCTTAAGTATGAGACACCATATCTAAAAGAGGGGGCTTTGGCCGCTGCTTTTGCGATTTTTGCTTTTGGAGCAATCCAAATATCGACCTTCATTTATTATTGCCGCAAAGGGAAAAGAGAGAAAGCTGACAATTAAGTCGGCTATTTCTTTACGCGCGATAAATAACAATCATAGACGGCGTTTTTCGGTAGGCCATATTCAATGGATATTTCGCTAATGGCTTCTTTCGGCCGCGATGTTTTCAATTTGTTTATTAGGAGAGAGGCAATTTTGTCTTCGTCTATCGTTTCTTCTTCTTTGGAGGCTCCCGAAACGACGATGACCATTTCGCCAAGGAGGCTATCTTCGTCTTCTTGAAGGATTTCTTCGATGCTTCCGCGCAAAAATTCTTCGTGCTTCTTAGTCAATTCGCGGGCTAAGACGATTTGTCGCTTTTCACCTAAAATCTCCGCCATATCGGTCAAGGTCTTTTTGATACGGTGAGGTGCTTCGTAGAAGATAATGGTGTTCGGAAAATCCTTTAAAGCCGCTAATTCTTTTCTTCTGGCGCTCGTCTTGCTATCCAAAAACCCATAAAAATAGAAATGGGAGGCGTCAAGCCCCGAAGCAACTAAGGCCATGATGGCGGCGTTAGGGCCGTTGATGACGCTTATTTTAATGTCGTGACCAAGGCATTTTTTAGCCAAACGCGCGCCTGGATCACTGATGGAGGGATATCCAGCGTCGCTTAGATAGGCGACTTTTTTACCTTCCTTTAATAAGGAGATGATTTTATCGGAAGCCTCTTCCTCATTATGTTCGTGGCAAGATATGAGCGGTTTTTTTAATCCGAAGCAGGAAAGTAACTTGCCGGTGTTTCTTGTGTCTTCGCAAGCTATATAATCCATGCCGCCTATCGTTTCTTTGGCGCGAGGAGAAAATTCGCTTAGATTGCCGATCGGCGAGGCGATTAGGTATAGCAGAGGAGAAGGTCCGTCGAAACTCAATTCGCGCTTCATTGTCGTTTGCGGTTTCCTTGGTTCGAATACGAGGCATTATTAGGTTTTTTATTATTTGTTTGTTCTTTATTGATGGGTGCGGCTTCTTCTTTGTTGGGATTGCTCTTTTTATTTAATTCATTTAAATCGATGAGAATATTCTCCGTATCGGACACTAAGCGTACGGCGCGAGAGAGAATATTGAAGCTATCAACGCGGTAGGAGACGCCTTTGAGGCGGATTATGCTGCCGATTTTAGGAAATTTCTTTCTCTCTTCGGTGTACAAATCATCTTCATAAGCCAAGCAGCAAAGCAATTTGCCGCAAGCCCCGCTTAATTTGGGGATATTAAGTGAAAGCATTTGGTTTTTGGCGCGGGCTATGCTAATGCCATCGAAGGATTTTAAGAAGGTGCTGCAGCATAAAGGCAAGCCGCAGGGACCGATGCCGCCGACGGCTTTGGCCTTGTCGCGTGGGGCTAATTGACGAAGTTCGATGCGGCAATGTAGTTTCGGAGCGAGGACCTTAAGCAATTCGCGGAAATCGACGCGGTTATCGGCGGTGTAGGTAATTGTGCATTTGCTGCCATCCAAGGAGAAATGAGCGGATAATAGGCGCATTGGCAAGCCCAGTCTTTCAACTTCTTCTTTGGTTATTTCCAAAGCCGTATCCGCTTCTTTGAGGGCGATTTCGTAATCGCGCAAATCGTCTTTGTTCGCGCGCCTGATGACAGGAGCGAGGGAAAGATCGCTTTGATAATCGGCCGTGCTTTTTGGTTTAGAGGAGACGATGGCGATATCGATGCCGCCCGCCGATTCGACGATCACTTTTTCGCCGATTTCATAATTTTCTTCTTCCGTTCCGAAGAAATAATTCTTCACGCTGTCGGGAAAATGGACAGCGACGAAAAAAGGGTAATAGTTATAGCGGTCTTCTTCGCCAATCATAAATCGTTCTCCTTCGTCAAATAATAGGCCAAATGTTCTAGCAAGATGCCGGAAGATATATTGAGATCGAGGGTATTCCTCGTTTTCATGATCTCCAAAAGACTCTTTTCGAGGGCCTTTAGCCTTTCTATAGGCTCAATGATTTTAACATAGCATTGAAGGGACAAGGGGCTTTTTTCGCGTAATAGCAAGGCTTCCTTGAAGAAGAGGCAAAGCATATCGAAAAGCATTTTGGCGGTTTTCTTGTCGTTTAAGACGGGAGCGATGTCTTTAGAAACGCACATATATAGGCGATCAGCACCCAATGGGATGGCGGTAAGGAAACGGATGGCGCTTTCTTTGGCAAGGGAATATTCGTCGCTTTTTAAGAAGGGAGGCAATAGGGAAGCGCTGTTGATGAAAAAGGAAGCGAGTTCCGCGTCTTCTTCGCTAATGCCATTAGATACTGCTTCTTTAATGACTTCGCTCCGTGGGGCCAATAATAGGCGCATGGTTTCGCAACGGCTGATGATCGTCGGAAGCACTTTGGCAATGTTTTTCGTTGTTAGGAAGGCGTGAACGTAAGCAGGCGGCTCTTCTAAGAATTTAAGCAAGGAATTAACGGCCTCCGCCGTCATGTTTTCGACGTTATTGATGATATAAACGCAATCTTTTGTTTCTTCTAAGGAAGTTTTCGAAAAGACGGAAACGAGATCTTCTATCTCCTCTTTTTTGATCGTTCCCTCGTTTTCGCCAATGATGCGGAGACCATTCATCGTCCGATGGTCGACGCGTTTGCAATACCGGCATTCGTCGTCCGCCAAAGGGGAGGGGTGCTCGCAAAAAATCGTTTTCGCCAAATAGATTGCCGTTTCTAAAAGAGGGGTTCCGTTTTCGCCGCTTAGCAAATACGCATGGGCTAATTTGCCGTTGCTTACGGCATTAGAAAAAGTTCGATACACTAAAGGCTGATTTTTGGCCAAATAAGCGGAGAAATTCATTGTTTCTTCATCCGTTTTTCGATTTCGCCATAAATTTCAAGGAAGACGGATTCGGGATCTTTGGAAGCGTCGATGACGATGAAACGATGGCTGAAGCGTTTGGCTAAGCTTAAGAAACCATCGCGGACGGCCTTATGGAAGGAAAGTTTCTCCACATCGAGACGATTGACTTCTCTAGAGGAATTGGCGGCGATTCTTTTTAATCCGAGCTCGGGATCTAAATCGAAGAAGAAGGTCAAATCGGGCTCTAATCCTTCCGTGGCAAAGAGATTCATTTCTAGGACCGCATCAATACCAATCTCCCTGGCGTATCCCTGATAAGCCAAAGAAGAATCCAAGAAACGATCGCAAAGAACGATTTTGCCATCTTTGATGCTGGGGATGATTTTCTGAACGATGTGTTGCCGGCGGGAAGCGGCGTATAACAAAGCCTCCGTTCGTTTGTCCATATCGATGTTCTTCTTATCGAGGATGATGCGTCTAATTTCCTCGGAAATTGGCGTGCCCCCGGGCTCTCTTGTCAAGACGATTTCACGGCCTTCTTTTTCTAATTTTTCGACTATTTTTTTGATGGCGGTGCTTTTGCCAGCCCCTTCTCCGCCTTCGAAAGTGATGAACATATTAGATTTTCTTCCTTCCTTCAAACGCCTTAGTGAGCGTCAATGAGTCGGCATAATCGAGAGCCGCCCCCATAGGCAAGCCGTATCCGAGTCTAGTGACGACGATTTCTTTCTTTTCGAGCAATTTTGCAATGAATAAAGCGGTCGTTTCTCCTTCGAGAGTGGGATTAGTGGCCACGATCAGTTCTTGGACGTTATTGTCTTCGATGCGTTTTAAGAGACGGTCGAAGGACAAATCATCGACACCAATGCCTTTCGATGCGTTAAGCAGGCCGCCTAAGACGTGGTAAATGCCATTAAAGGAACCCATCTTCTCGATGGCCAAGGCATCTTTGACATCGGCGGTAACGCACATTAATGAATGATCGCGGGAAGGGTCGTCACATATGTCGCAATCCTCGCCTTCCATATATAGTCCGCATTCGGGGCATTTATGGATTCTTTCTTGGCTGTGTTTGAAGGCCGTAACGAAGGAATTTTTCGCATCTTCGTCCATGTTTAAAACAGCATAAGCAAGCCTTTCGGCGGTGCGGGGACCGATTCCTGGCAATTTGCCAAAGGCGTTAGTTAATTCGATGATGGTCGGAAGTTCCTTCAT
Source organism: Bacteroidaceae bacterium (assembly GCA_963624045.1). Taxonomy (GTDB): domain Bacteria; phylum Bacillota_I; class Bacilli_A; order RFN20; family CAG-826; genus UBA4951. The sequence goes on along the minus strand of CAVFNI010000002.1, from coordinate 56,306 downwards.
TAGAACGGGAAAGCTCCTTTGCGGCCAGTGACTTTTTCGCTCAATTCGTCTTCTTCCTTGCTAATGGAATCAAGAGCTTCGTTGACAGCCATGGCGATTGTTTCCTCGATCATTTCGGCGTTATCAGCCGTGATGGCATCGGGTTCGATTTTGATGGATTTGATTTTCTTATCGCCCGTCAAAGTGACTTCGATGATGCCGGCTTTCTTAACGACGAATTCCTTTTCCTTTAAAGCGGCATGCGCTTTTTCGAGTTCGCGTTGCATGCGTTGGGCTTGCATGAGCATTTGCTGCATTTGATTCATGTTTATCTCCTTATTTTATTTTGGTAATTTCAAGACGATGCTGTTTTTATCGGGCAATTGGTTGACTTGCATGAGGCTGTAGTAACGGTTTTGGATGGCCACCTTCTCGCTGTTGTCTAGGGAATAGACGAATACCCGCCGGCCTAATAACGTTTCCAGTAATTCTTGGAGCGGTTCTTGATTGGCTACGATATTGGCTTTCCCGGCCAAGGCTTTGTGTTTATAGACGAGAATCAGCGCTTCTTTGGATAGGCAATAAGGCGCGCCACTAGACAAAAGCGAAGCCAAAGCTCCTACTTTTTCATCAATTTTTAAGGCCGCTAATTCATTCCAGCGTTCGATTAAGGCTTTGCGCTCGCTCTTATTGGCTAAAACCATCACGTTGATGATTTCCTCTTCGGGGATGCTAAAGCGCTCTCCTTGGGTGGCGATTTGTGGCCTTTTGATTTTGGAGGCATCAATTGAGGAGGAGGGAGCTTGAGGAACGGTTGACGATGTGATATCTACGGCAACTTTCTTTTCTTCCCATAGCCATTCAGGGACTTTTTCGTGAGGCTGATTGGTTTGAATGGGGCTTTCTGTCTTCTTGATGCCGCTAGAAGGCGAGACGCTCGTGCCGACATTATTAGAAGGCGTTACCGAAGGAAGAGGAACGCCCGCTTCATGTTTATTCTCGAAAAGAGGTTTGATGGTCTTTTCCTCGGTGGGTGTTTCTATTTTTTTGTCTGGAATGGGATGAATATCCGATGGCGTTTTGCCGGAGATTTTTGGATTTTTATCGGTTTCTTGCGGGACATTTGGGTCGGAAGTAAGCTCCAAAAGGGCTAATTCGAAGAGAGAACGGATATCCGAGACCATTTTGAAGTTGTTTTGCGTTTCGAGCAATTTCTGAATCGTGGCGTTGGTGACGCTAGAAGAATAAAAAGAGGACAATTCCACGGCTTCATTTTCCTTAAGCACGTCCAGCAAATCGGCTCGCTTGGTTTTTATGTAAACCAGTAAATCTTTTAAGATGGCGATTAATTCGGAGACGAAGCGGCGGATGTCAAGGCCTTTGGCAAGGTAGGAATCGCTTTTGGCGATGACTTTGGCCGCGTCGCCTTGGCGAAGGCTCTTCAATAAATCGATTTTTTCTTCTTTGCTGGCTAAGCCATAGACGGAGAGAACGTCTTCTTCGCTCAATTTGTTGCCACTATAGGCGAGGACTTGATCGAGGATCGATAAGGCGTCGCGCATGCCGCCATCAGCCAAGGCGATGATTGACTTAACGCCTTCTTCATCGTATTCGACATTTTCTTTGGCGAGGATTTCCTTAAGCTTATCGCCCATTTCATCCTCGCTTAATTTCGAAAAATCGAAACGCTGGCAACGGGAGAGAATGGTCGGCAAAACCTTGAATGGCTCGGTGGTGCACAAAATGAAGATGACGTTTTCTGGCGGTTCTTCAATTGTTTTTAGTAAGGCGTTGAAAGCGCCCGTTGACATCATATGGACTTCGTCGATTATGTAGACTTTATAACGGCCTTTGATTGGCGAATAGCGGACGCCGTCGATGAGTTCACGGACTTGGTCGACGCCATTATTGCTAGCGGCGTCTATTTCGATGACGTCGGGGTGGTTGCCTTCGGATATGGCCATGCAGTTTTGGCAATGCCCGCACTGGTTTCCTAATCCTTCGTCACAATTTAAAGCCTTGGCAAATAGTCTCGCCATCGAAGTTTTCCCCGTCCCACGCGGTCCGGCAAATAAATAAGCGTGAGCCATTTTTTTGCTTGCTAAAGCGTTTTTAAGCGTCCTGACGATAGGCTTTTGGCCAGCCACTTCTTCGAAGGTTTGGGGGCGATAGGTGAGATAAAGAGCTTTGTATGACATAGTTAAACCACTTCCTGAACGATTATACATTCCTTCTTAACTTCTCACTAGAAGCAATGAATCGATGAGCCCTTTCTATCTAGAAAGAAGTCATTATGTTATAATCCGCCCTGCAGGAGCGTTTTATGGAAAGCAGCATGAGAAAAAGGCTCGAGGCCATCGAGAAAAGATTCCTGGAAATCGAAGAGGAATTGGCTCAGCCGGAAATTGAAGAAGATATCGGCAAATTAACGGCCTTAAGCAAAGAAAGAGCGTCTTTAGAAGGAGCGTACCTCTCCTTTGAGAGATATAAGAAAATGGAAAGCGAATACCAGGAAGCCGTTGAGGCATCTAGCGCTTCTGACCCGGAAATGGCCGAATTGATGAAGGAAGAGAAAAAGCGTTTAGAAAGCGAGATGGCCACGATGGAAGTGAACCTAAGAACGGATTTGCTGCCTGTCGATCCTAACGACCATAAGAACATCATCGTGGAAATTCGCGGAGCCGTTGGCGGAGACGAGGCCAATATCTTTGCGGGGGATTTGCTAAGGATGTACGCTCGTTATGCCGAGACACAAGGGTGGAAAGTGCAATTTATCGACGGAGAAGAAGGCACGGCGGGAGGTTATTCCTACGTTTCCTTTATGGTCAAAGGAGAAAATGTCTATTCTAAACTCAAATTCGAAAGCGGGGCTCATCGCGTGCAACGCGTCCCCAAAACGGAAGCTAGTGGCCGCATTCACACTTCTACGGCGACGGTCCTCGTGATGCCCGAAGCCGAAGAGGTCGACATCAAAATCAACCCAGCTGACTTAAAAATAGACACTTATCGTTCCCAAGGAGCGGGTGGTCAGAACGTTAACAAAACCGAAAGCGCCGTGCGCGTTACGCATATACCTACTGGGATTGTGGTTAGCTGCCAAACGGAAAAGGCTCAACTTCAAAATAAGGAAATCTGCATGAGGATGATCCGTGCCAAGGTGCAGGATTATTATCAGTCGCAACAAGACGATGCGCGCGCATCGGAAAGGAAGCTTAAGGTTGGAACGGGCGAAAGAAGCGAAAAGATACGCACATACAATTACCCGCAAAACCGCGTTACCGATCATCGTATCGGCTATACCGTCAACACCCTTGATCGCATAATGGAAGGGGAGCTCGAAGATCTGATCGAGGCCCTTATCCATTTCGATCAGGAACAAAAACTCTTGGAAGGCGAGAAAAACTGATGCCGACGATTGGCGAAGCCATTAAAGAGGCCCATTCTCGATATAAAGAGAAGGGCGTGACGGCGCAAGACCTTCGCTATTTGGCGATGGTTAATGAAGGATATAAGGAACCGATTGAGGTCCTCTTTGCCAAAGACGCCGAAATGAAGCGATATGAACTGTTTCTCAAGCAAGTTGAGCGGCTAGCGAATGATGAGCCAGTCGAATATATAGTCGGGACCGCTTCTTTTTTGGGCCATCATCTTAAGGTTAACGAAAACGTCTTAATCCCTCGCGGCGAGACGGAAGAATTGGTCGCGTTAATTAGCGAAACGATTAGCGATTACTATAACCCAAAGAATTATCTGGTTGTCGGCGATATCGGGACGGGGAGCGGTTGTATTCCCATTGGCATCCACGATAATTTCCCCAATTGGCTGCTTTTGGCCTCGGACATATCTTCTAAAGCGCTAGAAATCGCCAAAGAGAATTTCCTTGAAGCGGGCCTACACGTTCAAACATTATTGGGCGATGCGCTTAAACCATATATAGAGAACCACATCAATTTGGATGTGATTGTCTCCAACCCTCCTTATATATTATCGAAGGAAGATGCGCAGAAAAGCGTTCGCGATTATGAACCAGATAGCGCTTTATGGCTGGAAAAAGGTAGCAGCGTGTACGAATCGATTTTTAGGGATTATAAGGCCGTCAAGAAAGGCGCTTTGACGATGTTTTTCGAAATCTCCCCCGATTTGCAAGACTGGTTAATCGAGATCATGGCAAAATACCTAGAGGATTACACATATTCCTTTCGTTCCGATTTGAATGGCGATATCCGTTTCTTGATAGTTGATTTAAAATAATTGCGATGATTGCCACATGGGATGATTACAGAAAGGCGGCTAAAGCCTTATTGGACGGCGAATTGGTGACCTTTCCTACGGAAACCGTTTATGGGGTCGGCTGCGTTTTTGATGACGAGACGGCTTTTCAAAAGCTTGTAGATTTAAAGAAAAGACCGCCGAATAAGCCTTTCGCAATGATGTGCGATTCGTTAGAAAGCGCAGAGAGATATCTCGATTGTTCTGCTGATATACTGGCTTTGCTTAGAAAATTTCTGCCCGGTGAATTCACTTTTTTGCTTAACGGCGCAAATAACCTTCCTTCTCACGTGACTTTAGGTACTGGCGTTATGGGGTTAAGAGTCCCTGATAGCGAACCCGTTAGGAAGATGTTACAAGCGGTAGGAAAGGGATGTTTGGTGACGAGCGCCAACATATCTGGCAAAGCAACCGCGAAGGCATTTGAGGAATTAGATAAGGTGTTTGTCGATGAGACATTTCTTATTCGTGGCGAATGCGTTTCTTTGCTTCCTTCTACGATCATCGACTTAAGCAAAGGCGAGCCTATTTTGCTTCGACAAGGGAAAATGCCTTTTGCTACGGTGCTAGATTATTGGCGTTCTATTAAGGGTTAAAAACGCAAAATCCTTGCAAATCGCTGATAAATCACAAATTTTATATTTGGCAGTCATCGTTTATTGTCTCTTTTTCTAAGGTGAGGAAAGTGATAACCTTTTCTTTGGAAAGAAAAGAGCGTTATGAAAACAATTACCAAAGAAGTGCTTGTCGATGCGGCCAACCGTTTGCTTTTCACGATGTCAGATGAACAATTTGACACCCTGGAAAAGGAATTTGCGGTTTTGACGGCGCAAATGAAGAAAATCTCCGAAATGGAGGGGTTAGAGGGATATGAGCCAATGACTTTCCCATTTCCTTGCGAAACGACGTTTTTAAGGGAAGACGAGGCGAAGACGCCGTTAAAAAGAGACGAGGCCTTGGCCAACGCTGGCAATAAGCAGGACGACCAAATCAAGTTGCCGAAGGTGGTTTTATGAAAAAGGAATATTTGGATCTGCCTCTAAAAGAGCTTCACGCCACTCTCGTGAGCAAAGAAATTACTCCATTGGCGTTAACGCAAGAAGCTTTGAAGAGGGCTAAGGAAGATAAAAACAACGCTTTTGAATATTTGGATGAAGACGGCGCTATCGCCTTTGCTAAGGCGCTAGTGGAACCCGAAGCGGATAACCCTTTATGGGGCATCCCGTATTTGGCTAAAGATAATTTCAGTACCAAGGGGATTCCGACGACTGCTTCTAGTAATATCCTGAATGGATATGTGCCGATTTTCGACGCTACAGTAATTGAACGCTTAAAGGAAAAGAAGGCGGTTTTGCTAGGAAAAACAACTTTGGATGAGCTTGCTATGGGTGGCACGGGTACGACTGGGCATTTAGGCGTCACATATAATCCATACGATCCTTCTCATCAAACGGGGATCGGCGGTTCCAGCTGCGGTAGCGCCGCAGCGACGGCGGCCTCTATCGTGCCTTTTGCTCTCGGAAGCGATACGGGGGACTCGGTACGGAAGCCGGCTTCCTTCGCTGGTCTTGTCGGTTTGAAACCGACGTGGGGCAGAATCAGTCGATATGGTTTGTTTCCCTTCGCCCCATCCTTAGATGCCGTCGGCTATTTTAGCCGCGATGTCTATACTTCGGCTGTTTTGCTAAACGTTTTAGCGGGCCGTGATGAGCGGGATAGCACCTCTAGCGCTAAGGCCGTTCCCGATTATTCGAAGGCTCTTGAAAAGTCGCCTAATGGGTTAAAGGCTGCCGTGATAAAGGAGGTTATCGAAAGCGTTTCCGACCAACGTCTTTTAAGCGCTTTCTCAGCGTCCGTTAACGCCTTAGAAAAAGAAGGGGTCATCGTCGAGCAAGTGTCGGTTTCCAAAGATGTTCTTGAAAGCCTTTATCCGACATATATGGTCATCAGTTGTGCCGAAGCGACGAGCAATAACGCCAATCTCGATGGCATTAAATTTGGGCCATACCGAGGCGGCAACACCTATCAAGAGGTGATGTTCAATGCCCGCAATGAGGGTTTTAGCGAACTTATTAAGCGCCGTTTTGTCATCGGCAGTTATTGCCTTATGCGTGAGAACCAAGAGGAACTCTTTTTGCGAGCTCAAAAAGCCCGCGCCAAGATCGTGCAGGCCGTAAACGAAGTGCTAGAGAAATATGATTTCATTTATTTGCCGGCTGCTCCTAGCGTCGCGCCACTTTTCACGCAATCAAGCGACCGCTTAAGCGACGAATATCTCATTGCCGACAATCATTTGGTTATTGGTAATTTCGGTGGTTTGCCATCCATTACCTTGCCAATCGCTATGGAAAATGGCTTGCCATTAGGCATCAATTTCACCGCCAAGCCTTTTGAAGAGGAAAAGCTATTCTGCATTGCTTCCGCCTTTGAAAAAATTAGTGGTATGTCGGAAGTTAGCGTACTTAATAAAAAGGAGGGCAATTTATGAATTTCGAAGCGATCATAGGCTTAGAGATCCATGTGGAGATGAAGACCAATTCCAAAATGTTTTCGAGCGCTCCCGTGGCTTTTTCCAAAGAACCCAATTTAAATATCGCCCCCTTGGATATGGCTTTCCCTGGCACGATGCCAGTCGTTAACAAACAAGCGGTTATCAATGCCATCAGGGTAGCGAATGCTTTGCATATGCAAATCGATCGGACGATTCGTTTCGACCGCAAGAATTATTTCTATAGCGACCTTCCTAAAGGTTACCAAATCACCCAACAATTTCATCCCATCGGTAGAAAGGGATATCTGTATGTTGATACGCCAGTTGGCAAAAAGAAAATCGGTATTGAACGTATCCATATGGAGGAGGATACCTGTAAGCAAGAGCATTTCTTGGATTACACGCTGCTCGATTATAACCGCGCAGGCATTCCTTTAGTGGAGATTGTCTCGGAACCGGAAATATCTAGCGGCAGTGAGGCGCGTCAATATGCTGAAGCCATCCGCAATATTGTCCTTTATAGCGGGACTTCTGATGGCAAGATGGAGGAAGGATCGCTTCGTTGCGATACCAATATTTCTATTCGCCCATATGGCCAAAAGGAATTCGGAACTAAGGTTGAAGTCAAGAACATCAATTCTTTCAAGAACATTGAATTAGCTATCGATTACGAAATTAAACGTCAATCGCAATCCATCTTAATGGGAATTCCCGTCCGTCAGGAAACGCGACGCTTTGATGAAGGCAAAGGCGAGACGGTTCTAATGAGGGTCAAGACGGATGCCGTCGATTATAAATATTTTCCTGAGCCGAATATCACGCCGATTGCAATTAGCGAGGATTTCGTTAATAAAGCTATCGAAACTTGCCCTGAATTATATGATTCCAAAATGGAAAGATACCTCCAAAAAGGACTTTCGCGCACCGATGCTGAAATCATTTTATCGAATCCTGATATGGCGTCATATTTTGAAAAAGGTGCAGAAAGAGTTAAGAATTGCAAGGATTTTGCGAATTTCATGATTGTTGAACTAAATTCCTATCTCAATAAAAACAATCTCAAGATAAATGATTTGAAAATGGCGCCTAACACGTTGGCGGAAATTGTTTTGATGCAAGAAAGCGCCGGCTTATCGCATAAGCAATGCGCCCAGATCCTCGATAAAGTTTTAAGGGATGATGTAACGCCCGAAAACGCCAAAAAAGAACTTCATATCGAAGCCCAAAACGCCGATGAAGGCGCGATCAAGGCTTTTGTGGATGAGGTTCTTAAAAACAACCCCCAATCAATCGCCGACTTTAAAGCCGGCAAGGATCGGGCTTTGGGTTTCTTAGTAGGCCAAGTCATGAAAGCGTCGCATGGCAAGGTTAATCCCGCCATCGTATCCAAGATGCTGTTGGAGGAAATGAAAAAAGATGATTGATGAAGAAGTCAAAAAATTATCTGAGTGGTTGGAAGAATGTGCTAAATCGGAACTCCCTTCCTTTAAAGAGCTTCCTAGCGTTCCTCTTTATATGGAGCAGGTCATTTCTTATGTTAATAGCACTTTATCGGCCTTGCTTAACGATAAAGACGCTTTGTCGCTAACTTCCTTTATGGTTAATAATTACGTTAAGGCCAAGATTATAAAGGAACCAGATCGTAAGAAATACAACGAAGAGCACTTAGGTTATCTATTGGCCATCTCTTTTTTAAAAAGGACACTCACGATGTCGGAATTAAGCCTCTTAATTCAAATGGATTCGGACGCTTCATCAGATAAAAGCGCTCTTTATCGTTTCTTTAGCAGTATGCTATCGAACATCATGCATGATGTATCTAACAAAACTAAATATCATTTGGATGATTTTTATCGCATTTACGAGGGATTAAAGGTCAAAGATCCCGATCGTGCCGCCAAATTGATGTCCGATTCGATGGCCTTGGTGGCGCTTCGTCTTTCGGTTAAAGCCAGCGTCTATAGTTTGACAGCCAGTCGTATTCTTGAAAGCGTAAGCTCTTTGGAAGCTGGCGTCCCTTTGCCTGATAGCCAAGAACCATCTTCTAAGAAAGAAAGGAAGAGAGCGGAGAAAAACGCTACTTCGGAGGCTGAGAGAGTAGCTGCTTACGTGGAAAAAGGCAAAAAGAAGAAGCGTGAAGAAGAATTACGAAAGACGGCCGCAAATCTAGCTTTAAAAGAAAATGTAAAGAAATCTGCGAAGAAACAAAAGCAGAAGAGGAAGAAAAAATGAAAAACGTTTTAGTTACGGGTGGTTTGGGATTCATCGGGAGCGAGGCTGTTATTGCTCTCATTAATGCTGGCTATGAGCCGATAGTCGCTGACAATTTATCTAATTCCAAAAAAGCTGTTCTCGGCCGTCTAGCCGAGATAACCGGGAAAAATGTAAAGTTTTACGAAGTTGACGTGACTAGAAGAAAAGACACCCTTCGCATTTTTGAGGAAAATCAGATTGATGCCGTCATTCATTTTGCCGGCTTTAAAGCGGTTGGCGAATCAGTTTATAAGCCGATTGAATATTATGAAAACAATCTAGGAAGCGCGTTAAACATTCTCGATGTCATGAAAGAAAAGGGTGTCAAGAACATCATTTTTTCTAGTAGCGCAACCGTATATGGCGTCCCCAAAAGGGTTCCTTTATATGAAAGCGACCCAGTTGGTGCCGCTACCAATCCATATGGCGAAACCAAAGTGATGATCGAACGAATTCTAGAAGATGTGGCAAAAGCTGATCCTTCGATGAATGTTTGCATCCTTCGTTATTTTAACCCCATTGGAGGGCATCCATCGGGGTTGCTTGGCGAGGATCCTAATGGTATTCCTAACAATTTAATGCCTTATATTTGTCAGGTCGCCGTTGGTAAATTGCCTTATTTAAAGGTATATGGCGATGATTACGATACGCCCGACGGCACGGGAATCCGCGATTTTATTCATGTTGTCGATCTAGCGGAAGGGCATGTCGCCGCCATTAAGAAATTGGAAGAGAAACCAGGGCTAGTTTTCTATAATCTAGGGACGGGAAAAGGAACTTCGGTGTTGGAATTAGTGACTGCTTTCGAAAAAGCGAATGGCATTAAGATTCCATATCAGATTGTAGCTAGGCGCCCGGGAGATGTGCCGACAAATTACGCCAATTGCGACAAAGCTTATCGAGAATTGGGGTGGAAAGCTCGGTTTGATATCGTCGATGCTTGCCGTGACGCCTATCATTTTCAAAAAGACAATCCAAACGGCATCCAATAAGCCAAACAATTATTTTAAGCCTCGCTATTTAGCCATTAGCGGGGCTTTTTATTTTTTATAGAGAGGTTTTATCTTCCTACCAGGGCCTGCAACAGCGGTTCTAGAGGCCTTTGTTTGAGACGCTGAGGTTATTTCAAAGGGGATTTTACCGTCGCGCACACACTGCTTTAGAAAGATGTTTATGGCGGCACTTAAAGATAATCCTAACGTTTCGAATAGGGCGAATGCCTCTTTTTTTGTTTCTTTGTCTAGGCGAATTGTAATTAGTTCTTTTTCGTTCTTTTCCATAATATACAAATACTATATATCAACTAGAAAAATAATTGCAAATTTATATTCATAATATTTACGATGTATATCATCAAAAATTTCATATGACTTCATTATTTTTATGACATTTACCGCGATGTGTTTATTCAAAAAACGATGAATTTTATATAGAATGCAAATAAGGAGATAAAATTATGGAAAAGACATTTGACGTCACGATTTCAAGCGGCGAGGTTTTGCATGGACGTATTTTTGAAACAGAAAATGCTACTCGGAACCTCTTAATTCAAACGGGAATGGGGGAACATTCTGCTCGTTATGCACATTTTGCTAATTATTTGAACGGTCTTGGCTTCAATGTCTACGTTCTAGATGCGGTTGGCCAAGGGCTTAATGCTCCGCAGGTCGAGGATCAAGAAAAGTGGTTCAAGGGAGCCTTCGACAAAAACGTTGAAGCCATTCATCTCAAAATAGAGGATATAAAGAAGAATGGTTTGCCAACTTCTTTGATGGGTCATTCGATGGGGTCTTTCATGACACAGCGTTTCTTGGAGCTTTATCCCGACACCCTCGATTCGGTTGTTATCTGCGGGTCCAATGGTCCCGTCAAAGTGAAGATGACCTTTGCTTATATGCTTGCCCACATCATAGTTAATAAGAAAAATTGGAATGAACATAATCCGTTTTTAGAAAAAGCGGGCCTTGGCCCTTTCGTTAAGGCCATCAAAGATCGCGATGATGAATTAGATTGGCTATCAAGGAACAAGGAGAATATCGACGAATATCGTCATGATCCATACTGCGGGGCTCCAACGACTTCTGGTTTTTGGCATGAATTTATTTACGGTCTTAAAGAGCTTTACCGTAAAAAATGGTTGAAGCGGATTTCCAAAGACGAAAGGATACTTATTGTTTCCGGCGAAGAAGACCCAGTCGGCGAGATGGGAAAGGGCCCTCGTCGGTTGGCTAAGATGTATCGGCAACTTGGCGTTAAAAACGTAAACATCATCATGTATCCGCTTCTAAGGCACGAAATTCTGAACGAAAAAGAAAAAGATACGGTATATCAAAATATTTCCGATTTCCTTCTTAAGAAGGGAGCTTAATTTTCTAACGTCGTTCGATTCTTAGCCTATAATCGTTTTTAATGGATATAATAAGGCGCTTGATGAAATTTTTAGCGCCACCCACAAACAATAAAAAAACAAGATACACACTAGGCTTTTTAGCAATCGTTCTTTTTTTCTTAGGAGCGTCGGCCTTTTTTATTAGCACCCGTTTTTTGTTGCCGGTCGAAAAAGATGGCATCGATGATTTGACTTTTTATTTGTGGGCCGTTGGGCTATTGCTTCTCTCTGTCGGCGTTTATTGTTTTTATCGCAAGCATTGTTATCAAGTGATTAGGTCATGGCCGTATGTGGTGGTGTTATCGGTTTTTTTGACCATAGCCGTGTTGAGCATTTTACTGTTTACTTCTTATAGCGAAAGAGGCGACGAATATATTGCTTCTTGGCCGATGAAAATCCGAATGGTCGTTCACGTTATTCTTTCTTTTCTGACTATTTTCAATTTCGTGGTTATTTGTCCCTCTCTTTCGAGGGGCGCTAGAGTCTATAACGTTCTATATTTCGTGATTTCAATAGTGGTCTTAATCTCTGTTATTTATAGCTATGTCGCCGAATGGGGGATGTATACCGCTCTTTTTTCTGGCGATAGCGAACTAGTGCACGCTCCTCAATGCCGCAGTTTCACTTCCAACCGAAACATTTACGGCTTTTTGCTCTTTGTCGGCATGGCAAGCGAGATGTTTTTGATGTTCTCCGATCGCCGTTTCTATCACTGGTTTTTCGTGTTTCTATATTATTCAAACATCGTTTTTGCCGGTTCGAAAACATGCTTGGTTATCGGGCTTTTTATGCTTTCAGCTTTTACCATTTATTTTTTTGTTATTTTGGTGCGGAGGCATTGGGTTAAAGCGAGTATACCTTTGGCGGTATTGCTATTATTGCACGCTTTCGTGATTTTCTTTCTTTTCGTCGATTTTGGTGCGCCTTTCAATAAATTGCATATCTTTTTCTCCGAAGCCTTTTTAGAAGGCAAGGAAATGGGCCTTAATTCTTTCCCCGCCCGTTTCGAACATATAGAAACGGCTTTTTCTCTGGTTTCAACCTCGCCTAGGACCTTATGGATGGGGTTTGGGAATATCAACGGAACCGCCGTTTATTTCTTTCATCGAGGGGATGTTAGCAAACAATTTGCCCTCGATGCCACAATTGCTTTGACGTTGCTAGAAGGCGGTATTACAGGATTAGTTTTCTCTGTTATTGCATGGATTTATTTGCTCGTCATCATTATTCTTTCCTTCATTCGTAAGGACAAAAAAGCGATGCTATATCTCCTATTTTATATATCTAGTTTGACCCGCTCCTTTATGGAGATTACTGACCTTACATATTTAAATTGGTCAAGCATGGCTCTATATGGGATGGTCTTGATTCCGGCTCTGTCGTCATTACGGCATCAAAAGGTGATGTCGATACACCCTGAAAGCAACGCCATTTGTGTCGATTTAGATGGCCAAAAAACCCAAAAACAATGCAAAACCCCAACCAATATTTCGACAATATTAGTTTTTACGTTCCCAATATTTGTTTCCCTGCTCAGCGTTTTCCCATTCGTGTATTCCTTGACAAACAATGAATTTTTTAACGATTTTTGGAACATGAGCGCCTTGTTTATCCTTTATTGTTCGGTGACGCTAAGCTTATATTTTTGTTTGTTTTATCGGCGTGATAAGAGTCCGTTCCGTTATGTTGTTTTCTTGGTTTATTCACTTGTCGATATTATTCTCGTAACCGTTGGTTTAATTTTCGCACCGGGAGAAGGGGCATTATGGTTTGCTATAGGCGGTATAGTTCTTTTGGTGGTATTAGCCGGTTCTGCCCATGTCCTGGAAGCCTTGAGAAAGCAATGGTCGTATGCGCTATATTTCTTTTTATGGAGCGCGTTCTTCGTTTGCGGTTTTTATGCAATAGGTCATTTCTTTTGTAACTCGATAAATGTTTATTCCGTTTTAGGCGTGATTGCCATCGTCATGATCTTTACCATGTTTCATTCTTATTTCTTGGATTTTTGGTGCTTTCCGATTTTTGGCGGTCTCTTCGATTATTTAGATGCTCATCTCTTGCCATGGGTAGATAAGGTCGCTTCCCTTCGTTATATTAGGAAAATGCGCTGATTGTCGTTAGTTTTGGCGTATACTTGTTAAGATGAATCGCAATCAGGCTAAAACATCAATTTCTCTCGGCATCATCTTTAATTACATACGCATTGCCATCTTTTTGGCCGTTTCTCTTTTTTATCCGCCCTTTGTTTTATCGCACGTTCATGAAGTTAATAACGGCATACTTACTTTCGCTGTTTCCCTCTTGCAGGTAATCACCCTTATATCTTTAGGGATGGAGAATTCTTACGTCCATTTTGCCACGAAAAAAGAAAAAGAAGGGCGTGAGAAGCTATCTTCCATCAATGGAACGTATCTTATTTTGTTTGGGATTATAGGATTGGCGATAATCTTATGCGGCGTGATGGCCGCTTTGTTATATCGTTATCAGGTTTTCACTATTCAAGAGGTTCCTTCCTCTTCTTATAACTTGGTATTTTGGGTGATTTTGATTATCTCTTTCTCCACGGGGATTGATTTTTTCTTGTCCTTTTTTGCTTGGTTTGAAGTTTTCCGTAATCGCTTTTTGCACCATCAAATTACTTTAATTATCGCCAAGCTTTTGACGGTGGCATTCGCTATGCTCGCTTTGCATTTTGGCGAAGGGATCTTATGGGTGGCACTCATAACGCTCATGGTGCAAACCGTTTATGGGTTAGTGAATTTGTTTTTTTCGCTCAAGATTTTGAAAATGCCCATCTCTTTTGTCGCGCCAACTGAAATTAGGCGTGATTTGCGAGAGATTTTTCGATTTTCGATTTTTATTTTCTTGATTATAGCCGTCTCTCAAATTGAAAATAATTCTGGCAAGATAATTCTTTCGATGACCCTAGGGGCGGGGGATGTAACGGTCTTTTCTTATGGCTTGGAATTTTACACTTATGCCGCGCTATTATCTAAGGGCGTAAGCGATACCTGCGCCCCAAAAATAAATTCGCTTTATATCGAAGGGAAGCGCGATGAAATCAAAAAGACTTTCTTGCGCGCATCTTTCCTTCAAATGAGTGTACTCGTTCTTTTAATCGGTGGCTTCGCTTTGGCGGGCGGCGATTTTTTGCTGGCTTGGTTAGGGAACAAAGTTCTCTCTAGTGAGCGCCTGCTTCAGATTTATATCATCGCTCTTTCCTCCCTCCTTTTATGGCTTATCCCTCTCACCGAAAGCGTGGGATTAGAAGTCCAGCGCGTTGAAAGCAAGCATAAACCTTTGGCTATTATTCTTTTCGTCTTAGCGGTCATTAGCCTCGTTCCTTCTACGCTGCTATCCATCTATTTACCTAATGAGTACCGCATTTATGGCCCTCTTATAGGTTCGGCGTTTTTTGTGGTAATCGGTTTTTGGATTATTTCCAATATTTTCTATAAGAAGAAATTCGCTTTGCCGATCGGCCGCTATTTCCTCCTTCTTGGATCGTTAATATTGCTTGCAGGCTCTCTTTTTGCCGCCTTATTCTCTGTCTATAAGTTCTTGTTGCCGCTCGATGGCTTCGATGCGTGGGTCAGGTTCCTCATTAAAGGTGGCAGTTTCGCCTTGTCTTTCGGTCTCTTTTATTTTCTTATTTTTTATAAAAGGATTAAGCAAGAACGCCAAAATATGCTCGTTAGATAAACGAAGAGACAATTGTTGGGCGTAAAATCAGCAATCGCCGCTATTTGCTTGTCGTAAGCCATTACGATTTGGCGATTATCTTTGTGTGCGCCTTTTGTTGAAATTTTTGGCAAAAAAGACAATTTTTATCCTTTTGAAAGCGGTGCCAGCCGTTTTAAAGACAAAAAAGAACAATTTCATCTCATTTTAAACAAGAGCCATTGCGCGCATTTTGTTTTAATGCAATTACATAAAGGAGTGACTATGCGAAACAAAGGGCTCTCAGTACTTCTTCTTTCTTTCACCGCACTATCGATCGGGCTTCCGTTATCTAATGGCCTTTTATCGGTTAAAGCGGTGGCGGATGAAACCTCTTCTTTACCAGATGGCTGGAGTGTGCAAACGCTCGATGATACCGGAACTAACCCCATCACTTCCGCATATCTTTCCGCTTCCGCATATAACGATTCGGTCAAAGGCAATTCGTTAAAATTGTCGCGTCGAATCTCTGCTTATCAACTCTTGGCATCAAGCGATTATTTCACCGCCTCTATTGACACCTATTATAAAGTGGAATTCTCTTTCCGCACCGAATGCTTGAATGACGATGAAAACGTTTTCGTTGTCACCGTTTTGGAGAAACTGACGGACGGCTCTATCTTATCGAGTGAGGTTAGTCGCCTAAATGGCAGGCATTCAGTGTGGGAGAATGTGAGCGGCTATTACAGCACTTCCGAAAATTGCGAAAGTCTCGCAGTAAGGGTTTCCGCTTCAGGATTTGGGGATTTCTTTGTGACGGATATGACGTTAAAGGGCCGTCCTTCTCCATTCATGAGTTTGATGAATTTTGCGATGGTGGACACGGAAACCGACCCCTCCTCTTATACTAGGCTTAAACCTAGCGGGCTAACTGACGATTGTTATGCCGGCGAGAAAGCCCTTAAGTTTTCAAATAGCGGCGTTTTCATGAAGTTGGGCTTCCTTCCGGTTGGGGTTTATGATTTCAAATTCAGATATAAACATTCCGCCGAAGCCGGCAGCCGAGGCAGTATGCGTTTAGATAACGTTTCTATGGATGGGACTAGGCTTTGGTATGCCGATGCCGTGCCAAGCAACGATACAAATGGGGAATGGGCTGAATATACATATCGTTTTCAAAAGAGCGCCAGCGGTTCGTGCGATATCTCTTGGATGGAAATGTTCTTTTATGGAACGTATACCATTGACGAACTAGGGATTTACGATAGCGAGGGCTATAACTACATCCCTGATGGTTCTTTTGAGGGTTACGATTTGCCAGGGGTCACTTTACAAGGAAATGTTGGGATCGCAAAGAACGCCGATGGCTCTTTGAATTATGCTGGTTGTTACGAAACATATAACGGGAATGCGTCGCCAAAGATTATCTACGATGCCGCAGCGATGGATTTGGAGGCGGGGCAAACGTATACGCTGTCATATGAATGCCGCAATGGCTACGGAAACGGTTTTGGAAGCGCTACTTATGGCGAGAACAAATTGGTGGCTTCGGTTGCCAATAATGAAACATGGACGAGCACGAGTGTTGATTTCGTGGCTACCACAGGGGCTTCGCTTTCCTTTTCATTGGGCGATGGTTGGGGCGGCCGTTTAGGCTATTTGAAGGATATTTCGATCAAAGATTCGTCAGGCAACGAATGTTTGTTATCCTATCCTAACGAACACGTCACCGATGAATCGGAAATTGGCGATAATATCTTCCCGTATGGCAAATTTGATTATGTTTTCCCTGATCCTGAACCATCTTCTAGCTCTTCGGAGGATTCCTATTCTGGGGAAACGCGTTCAGAAGAGGAAAGCTCCTCTTCAATATGGTCCTCATCACAAGGTGATTCTTCATCGCATTCTAGTCAAAAAGATGATTCCGATAAGAACGGCTCTACGGATTCGATGGTAAATGCTACGTTAACGATTAGCATTGTGTTTGCCGTTCTTGCGGCTGCTGGCCTAGCTACTTCGATAGCGCTTTTGATAAAGGGGAAGAAACATGCCAAATAGAAGCGGTTTCCTTTGTCTTTTCCTCTCCTTGCTCATTCCTTTTGCCGTCGGCAGCTCGATGCATGAGGTCAAGGCGGAAGACGGTGATAATTCCGCTGGGCTTAAGCTCTATCAAATTGCTAGCCCCGCGTGCTTTCATACCGTCTTGCAAGAGAAATATATTCAAGATGGCAATCATTCGATCGAACTATTTGCTAAAGCCAATGCGGAGATTTCTAGACCCGATGCATTAAAATTCGAATGGGATGCAAAAAACATAAAAAGCACTGCAAAACCCACCTATTATTTTACTATTTCCGAAAATGAAGACCTTTCTGGCGGCCGTATTTATCAAACGAACGACAATTATGTCAACGTCTATAATTTAAAACTCGCTACTCGTTACTATTATCGAGTAACGACCAAATACGGTGGCACGGAATCCATAAGCGAGACCCTTCATTTTTCGACGGAGCGAAGCATTTTCCGCAACCTTTATGTCGACGGCGTTATTAATTTCCGCGACCTAGGCGGTTGGCGCAACAGCGAAGGGAAATTCATGGTGAAGCAAGGGATGCTTTTCCGTAGTGGTCCTTTCAACGCTTCTAGCTCTTCGAAATATCAAAGGTCCATCACCGAGGATGGTTTAAAAGAGACCTCCTATTTGGGGATTAAGACCGAAATCGATTTGCGCCGGGTTGATGATGGTGAGACAAGTGGAATTACTACCAGCCCACTTGGATATTCCGTCAAATATGTTTCTGCTCCGCTTAATTGGAACATTCCAGACAACGCTTTGACGTTGGCGGAGAATATCGCCTCCATTAAAACGATTTTTGAAACGTTAGGGAACAAGGATAATTATCCCGTTGATTTCCATTGCACGGCCGGTGCCGACCGGACGGGCATGATCGCCTTCTTGATCAATGGCCTTATGGGCGTTTCCGAAGCCGATCTTTATCGCGATTATCAATTCACGAATTTCGCTAACGTCGGTCATATTCGTTATAGAACCACCATCTCCAATTCCTGGGTGAAGACAATCAAAAAGCAATCTGGATTAACGCTTCAAGATAAGATTGTCAGCTTACTTCGTTCCTTTGGAATATCGTTAGAAAATTTGTCCAATTTATATTGGATCATGCAAGAGGAGGGCTATCGTCCATAATGAAAGCGTTATTATCCTTATTAGCGATTGGCGTGCTTTTCTCTGCCGGAGCAAGAGAAAACATTAATCCCATTTTTACGCCAAAAAAAGAAAAAGCCGATACCTTAAAAATCGGAAAATCCACGCAAAGCGGAGGTATTTTCAGTTTTGAAGAGGAAGATGGATGGACCTTTTCGGAAGAGGGAACGGCTAATTATAGCGAAGATGTTTGCTATGACGGCAAAAAATCTTTGCATGTCGTTCGTTCGAATACCGATTCCTATTTTTACGCCACTAACAAAACGCCGTTCCCAATTGAGGGGGCCAAGCGTTATCGTGTCGGCTTTTATTACAATAGCCAGTATTCTTATGGCGTGTCGATTTCGATGAACATCACTACTTACGATGCCTCCGGTAATAAAATCAGGACGATTGAAGGCGGAAGCATGAAACTTAACGCCGATTCGCTATCGAAAGATTGGAGCGAATTCTTCATCGAATTCCAAGCTAAAAACAATGCCGCAAGCGCCACGATGACCATCATCGTCAAATATGGCAAGTCGGACGTCTATCTCGACAAGGCTTTTTGCTCGGCGACTGGCGATGACGTATACGATGAAACCTTCTCCACCCCTAAAGAGGATGGTTCTTTGATGAATTGGGATTTCGAGAGCGCTTCTCTTACGGACGAGGAAACCTTAGCGATTGCTACTGACGGTTCGGCCACGACCACTTGGAAACGATTCTTAAGCGGATATGGCTACACTTTCACCTTCGATGCGAAAGGCGATAATGACGCTAAAGGGAAAGTTCGTTTCGAGTTCTTTGATTCTTCGAACATTTCCGTTCAGACAGTCGAAAAAGAATACGACTTAACCGATGAATTCCTCGCCAAAAGCGTGGAAGTGACGGTCAAGCGCGGCGTTAAAGCCTATATCAGTTTCCTAAATGATTCCGGTTCGACGATTTATATCGATAACGTCCATGCAGTTAAGAGCTATTCTCCTAACGATGAAACAGGCTGGACGGGACAATGGGTCACCTATCCCGATAAAGACGTCACTGCCGATGCCGCTTATCAGAATAGATGGTATCGCAAGAAATTCAATATAGCTGAGCCGATTGCCTCAGCTAGTTTGCAAGTGACGGCTGACGATGTCCGATATCCATATATCAATGGGCATAGTCTTGGTCGGGGTGGGTCATGGTCGACGCCTAGCGTTATTGATATCACGCAATATCTATCAGAAGGGGACAACGTTTTCGCTGCTCGTGTTTATAACGGTTCCTATTATTCTGGTCTTTTATTCGAAATCAGCATCATCACCGAAAGCGGGCGCACCCTTTCCGTTTATTCGGACACGGAAACCCTCTCTTCCAAAGAGGCGGGACCTTTGACGGGCGAAAACCTTTCTAATGAAGATTTAAGTTGGACGTTAATAGATTACGATGATTCGTCGTGGCTGAATTCCTATGTCATTGGGCAAGTCGGCTCCATGCCTTGGGGTTCGATTCCCTTTATATCGGCGGCATCAATAGCGCCCGAATTGGAAGTTATCGACGTCAAGATGCCTTCGGAAGTGAAATTAGGCGATTCCATGGATTTTGAGATTACCTGGAAGCCGATGAAAGCCATCGAGAAGCCAATTTCCATTTCCGCGTCGTTCTGGGGCAAATATTCTAGCGACGTCGATGAATCAGACCCCGCTAAATCGGTATTGACTCAAGTCTCTGGCCCTGAAATGACTTCGTGGAAAGCGGGGGAAGAAGTCGCCATCGGCTATAAGATCGATGTGCCCGATTTCATTGAAGCCGGATCCTATATGCTTCAGCTTGATACCGATGCCATCAGCATCGTTAACAATCCCGACTATAGCAACAACAAATTGCGCGGTCATTATGTGAAATTCCTCGAGACGGAAATTGAGATAGAGCAAGTGAGCATCGTGCGGGAGAAGAGCCTAACGAAAGTTCGTATCGGCGAAGAGGATTATGCGCCTTATCTTTTCATGCAAAGCGACGGACTTAAGTACTTTAAGCCGTCCTATGCGCAAAATCTCTATAATTCCGGCATGCGCTTGTTCTCGGTTGGCAATAACAAAGTCGTCGATACGATCACGGGCGAATCAACTTGGACGGGCGATAACGAATACAATTTTGAACCATTCGATGAAACGATTTATACGACTTTGTCTGGTGCGCCTAAGGCAAAGCTCCTTGTGATGGTTAGTTGCGATCCGCCATCGTGGTGGCTTAATAAATACCCTGAGGAAAGGGCTCTTAGCGCCAAAGGCGGTACGGATTCGGTTTCGTATGCTTCTAAGAAATGGGTGACGGATGTTTGCGCTTATCTAAGAGCGGTTCTCGAACACATGAAATCGATGCCGTATGCTGCCCATATCTTCGCCGTCAAATTCGCTCAAGGTTCTACTTATGAGTGGCAAGAATACGGTATGGAACTCGGGAATTGCAGCGATTTTTCGAAAATTGCCCAAAAAGAATGGAGGATCTACCTCAAAAATAAATATCAAACCAATAGTGCTCTTCAAGCGGCGTGGGGTGATGCTTCGGTGACCTTTGAGAATGCCTCTATTCCCGCTTATGGGGAAAGGGAATCTTTATCGTACACTTCCCTTTTGGATGGCATTAAGCAAAGAAGCGTTTTGGATTATCAGGATTTTAAAGCCTATAACGTCACCAATTCGATTTTGGCTTTCTCTAGCGTTGTTAAGGAGGTATCCGATGGCAAGTGGCTTGCTGGCACTTATCAAGGCTACATCACGAATGCGTTGACATATGAATCTAGTGGCATCGCTAATAACCAATTCGCTCGCTTGTTGGAGCCAAGTAGCCCTTGCGATTTCTTCTGCGGTCCGGTTTCTTATATGACCAGGCAGACAGGGTATAGCAATTCGCCGATGCAAGCGGCCACCTCTATTGTCAATGCTGGCAAATTGTGCTTGGTCGAATTTGACGAAAGAACGGTGAAGGTTGATATGCCAGATCAATCGCCTTTGACGATGGACGAATGGGGGAAGACCTACACTTTAGAAGACACCGTCAACCTCATGAAGCGCGACGCTGGGAATGCGCTTATATCGGGGTACGGCGCTTGGATTTACGATATGACGGGCGGCTGGTACGACGATGATGAGATCTATAATCTCGTTTCCTTAACGATGGCCGAATGGTCTTACGCCATGGAACATCAAGATAACGAAAATAATCGTGAGGTGGCTTTCGTTATCGAGGACAAGATGCCTAGCGATTACGCTTACAATTTTGGCGGATCTTATAGCGCGCTTGAAGTTAATCTAGGGCGACAAAAGGAAGATTTGGCGGCCATTGGCGCTGGGTATGACATGTATTTGGCTAGCGACTTCAAGAAAGGTTTGCCCAAGGATTACAAACTATATATCTTCGTCGGCAACCGTTTTGATCAGGAAACGATCGACGGCATCAATAAGGAATGTAAGAAAGACGACAAGGCGGTTCTCTGGATTGGCACGCCTGGCATTTATGGTCAAGATGGCTCGATGAACGCCGGCAACATTTCCTCCTTGATTGATATTGACGTCTCATTGGTGCCAGGCAATGTCTACACCGCGGTAACGATCGATGAGGGCAACGAGGACGCTTTAACGGGTGGCGCCCGCGGCATCACTTATGGGAAGGGTGAAATTCTTGAGGTGAATCCGGTGGCTTCCGTTATCGATCCCGATGCCGTTTCATTAGGTCACATTAAGAATAGTGATTATGTCGGCTTGGCTTATAAAGAAGTTAGCAACGAAAACGGTTCGTATTTGTCTGTTTTCTCAAGTTTCGGGCATGTTCCAGCCCAAGTTCTAAGGAACATCATGAAGAAGGTCGGCGCCCATGTTTATGACGAATCCTTCTCGGACGTTGTTTTCTCGTCGAGCGGATATTTATGCATCGACTCGCCTTATGGTGGTGCAAGGACGATTTATTTGCCGAAGAGATATGACATTTATGATGTTTATAATCAAAAGCTCGTGGCGCAGGATGTCGATCAATTTGATATCGATTTTGAACCGAAGAACACTTATCTTTTCCGTTTGATGGACGCTAATACGTACGGGAAGGATGATCCTTTGCCTGAGCCAATACCCGACGAGAAAATGATTTCGGATGCTTTAGTAACATCTATCATTCTGACGACGGTTGGGGCTATAGTGGTGGTAGCAACGGCAGCGGTCTTAGCGGTTGCCGTCTATATAAATAAGCCGAAAAAGGCGAAAAGAAAGGAATAACTTCCATGAAAAAAGCGAAATTTGTTTTGTTAGCCGTGACGGCCTTAACGCTCGCAGGCTGCGGCGTAGAAGGAGGCGGCGACGATGCTTCTAAGACGATCACCTTCCAAATCTTTGCTGGCGGCTATGGCACGGCGCCATGGAGAAAGGCTTTGGAAAAATTCGAAGCCGATCACCCCGAATATGATCTTCTCGTCAACATGGATAACAACGTGAACACGTCGTTCGAAGACCGTTGGATGAATGGGAATCCGCCTGATTTCGTGTTCTTCGATGGCACCATCAGCACCAATACTTGGCTCAAGGAAGGGCTTATATACGACCTTTCTGACTGGCTTAAGACGGCTAAAGTTGCTGGTGAGGATACTCTTATCAAAGAAAAGGTCAATGAAGCCTATTTCCGCAAATACACCGATACGGATAACGCCACGATCACCTATGGCGCCCCATTGATTCTTAACGCCTATGGCATGTGGTATGACCAGGCCCTTTTCGATGAAAAAGGATGGTCGTTCCCGAGCAATTATTCTGAGCTTAAGACTTTCACTAACAATGCGACAACGGATATCAAAACGCTTATCTATCCAGGCGTATATAGCGGCTATCTCGTTCAAGGGATGCTCGTTCCCGCTTTCGCGGAATATGGCGATACCTTCTTTGACCGCGTGATGAATTGCCGTGATGCCGATGTATATGAATCGAGCGAATTCAAAGAGGTCTTAAACCGCTTCAACGAATTCATCAATCAATCTGACAACGTCGTGGCCGATTGCTTGTCCATGGATCATACGACGAGCCAGCAAGAATGGCTGCAACATAAAGCGGCGATGATCCCTAACGGTTTATGGCTTCGCTCGGAAATGTCCAAACTCGATGCCATCCCCGATGGTTTCGAGATGCGTTATGCCCCCTCTCCTTTAGTAAAGGAGCAACAAACCATCGTTACCACTTCCGTCACTTGCGGCGTGGCTAAAGAAGCCAAAAACAAGGAAGGCGCTTTGGAATTCATGACGTATCTATATACTGACGAAGTGCTTAAGGAATTCGTTTACGCTTCCGATTCTCCTTCGGTGGCCGAACTCGATCTATCGGGCGATACGAAAGTGACGGAAGTCAATAAATATGTTCAATCCGTCTTTAACGATCCTAGTTACAAACATAAAGGAAACGATGGCAGTTGGGGTGGCGTCGATACCGCCATTAACGCCGCCGTCAATAGCTTAGTCAAAAAGACAACGACGGTTGATGAGGCGTGCGCCAGCATTAAAGCGGCTGCCGTCAAAGAAATCGCCGATCGGTAATATCCATGAATTTGGCTCTTGGCCATCGGCCTACGAAAAAAGTCAGAATCGATAAAAGCAAAGTCGCTTTTGCTGCTATCTTTTGCTTGTTGCCGTTTGTCCTTTACATCATTTTCTGCGTATATCCGATCATCCAATCCATTTTCGATTCGTTTACCAATTGGAGGGGATATGTGCGAAAGGATTTCATTGGCCTACAGAATTACGAGGAAGTTTTGCACGATCCCGTCTTTTGGAAGGCTTTTGGCAACGATTTTGCGATCACGGGGATCAAAGAGGTTTTGATTATTGTCCT
Organism: Bacteroidaceae bacterium; assembly: GCA_963624045.1. Taxonomy (GTDB): domain Bacteria; phylum Bacillota_I; class Bacilli_A; order RFN20; family CAG-826; genus UBA4951. Next base: position 32,214 of record CAVFNI010000002.1, on the reverse strand, counting down.
CACGATCCTTTTTGCCGTTGGCTTAACTAGGTTCCGCCTGAAGACGGGAGAGGTTATCACCTATAAATTCATTTTCTACATTCCTAATATTCTCTCGGTGGTCATCATTGGCTCATTATGGCGTTTTATCTTCATGAGCGGCAATAGCGGTCTTCTTAACGCCATCACCGGCCTTTTTAACGGCCAACCAATCGATTGGCTGACTGATTTTCCTCTTTGGTGCATCGGTTTCGTGGCTTCTTGGTGTGGGGTAGGGCTTTTTATGATTACGATGATATCGGCGATCAATCAGATACCGCTTGAATTATACGAAGCGGCGGAGATTGATGGCGCCTCATCTTGGCAACAGCTTATTCATATCACGATGCCGGCCGTCTGGCTTCAAGTGACCTTCATGGTCGTTTCCATCCTTTACCAATCCTTAGGCGGCAACTTCGGGATTGTGAACGTTTTCACCCCCAATGGCGGTGTCGATAACAATTCGATGGTCATGGGCTTATATGTCTATATCTATGGCACGAGCGGCGGCCGTGTGGCCTTCTCTTACGCCGCGGCGCTTACGATGCTAGTGCTCACCGCAGCCATATCTTTAGGTGTTAAAGCGCTTATGAACGCTTTCGGGAGGCGCTTCTATGAATAGCAACAACCTATCTTTGTCTCATAGGCGCGCTACCGAATCCAAAAGCGAGGTCATCTCCCGCTGGGTTATCCGCATCTTCCTTGTTCTTTGGTCGGCATTGATCGTCTTCCCGCTTATATGGGCTATTCTAACTTCCTTTAAGAGTCAGAAGGAATTTATGGCCGGAGCCTTCCTTTGGCCCCAGGAATTCCTCTTCTCCAATTACGTCCAAGCGTGGAACGAAGCGGAATTCTCCCGTTATTTCCTCAATTCCGTCGTCTTGTCGGCGGGCACCGTTTGCTTGACTGTCCTAATTACTTTGGGATCGAGCTACGTCATCGCCAAATATCGTTTCAAGCTGTTCCGCTTTTTGGATCATTTTTACGCTTTGTTCATGATGGTGCCGCAGCTATTGCTCCTCATCCCCCTTTTGAAATTCTGTCAGAAACTCCATATGACCGATGGGGCGATGGTCATTCCGACTTTGATGCTCCTTAATGCTTTGCAAGGCATGCCGTTTTATATCTTCTTGACATTGCCTTTCATGAGAGGCCTAAATAACGATATCCTTGAGGCGGCGGAGATTGATGGCGCCAATGAATTCCAGCGTTTCTTCCGCATCGTCTTGCCGATGGTCAAACCGCCGTTATTCATTGTTTGTCTTCTTAGCTTCGCCGGCATTTGGAACGAATACGTCATGTCTATCACTTTCATCAAAGACCCGACCTATTACACTTTGTCGGCTGGTTTAAACAACTTAATGAGCGATGCGACGGTGGGGACGGGCGTTAAATTCGCCGCCCTCATTATCACGATGATTCCGATCATCATCGTCTACGCCTTCTTCCAAAAACCTTTGCAAAATGGCTTATCTGTTTCCGATGGTGTCAAAGGATAAAAAGACGAATATCCTTGCAAATCACAATTATTTTTCGACTAAATCAAAATTAATAAGAGTTTCTTGTTTTTGCTTTTTGCGGTACTGAAGCGGGGAGCAACCGTTTTTCTCGCGGAAGGTTTTAATGAAGGTCGAAAGGGAATTGTAGCCGCATTCGGCGGAGATGGTGAGGACGCTTTTATCGGTGGCCTCAAGCAATTCCCGTGCATAATTCATGCGGACGTTGATAAGGTAATCAACCAAAGAGATGCCCATGAAATTCTTAAAGACCGTGCCGACTTGGGAATGGGAATAATTCGTTGATGAAACGATATCGTTGACCCGTTTAGAAAAGACTTCGGGCCTTTGAAGTTCATTAACGAGCTCCAAGAGCCATTTGGGCGTTTGGGTGTGCCGATTCGAATAATGGATGACATAGAGGCCGATGATCCAATTGATAAGCGAATAGCTGAGGAATTTCTGATATTCCTGAGCATATCCTTCGCCTAGAGGGTTATCGAATAAAGAGAATTTCAAAATGTTCTCGCAATAGCTTTGGGCGGAGCCGTAATTATCGCCACTAAGTTTGAGATGGATGATGCGTTTGCCCGACAAGATCTCTTCTTGAAAGGTTTTTGGGAGCGCCTTAAGGGTTTGCTTTAATTCCTCTTCGGTGAAATAAACGTCTTGATGGAGATGCGGTGTGCTTAAGAGGGCGATTTCGTGAAGGTGAGGAGGGCCTATCAGAAAAACATCACCGCTTGATACGTCATAAATTTTATCGTTAATCGCCGTCGTGGCGATGCCATCGAAAAAGAAAATAAGTTCCCAAAGATAGTGATTATGGGGCGGGCACGGAGTGACGTATTGTTTGGTTATTTGATTGGAATCTGGCCGTAAGTAGCCGAGATAGGTTTTTGGCACGCTTGTTCTCCTTGCGTATATTAATATCGTCAATAAAAAAGATAATTTCAACTTAATTCTTAGTGGCAAAAAATCCCGTGATTTCTTAAAAAAGAGCCATTTGCTTTAAGCAAGTCAATGAAAAATAGCAATTTCTATGCGGATAAAAGAAAGACGGTTTTATGTTAGGCGGCTAAAATCGCAACTATATAATGGAAAAAAGCCTTTAGGAAGGGATTCCTATGTTTGATAACAAAAGCTTCATTAACCCCTTAAAAGAATATTCGCCTGTCCCTTTTTGGTTTTGGAATGATGAGATGAAAGACGAGGAAATCGTCTATGAGCTGAAGGAGATGGCAAGTAAATCCATTTATGAGGCCATCATCCATGCGCGAAAGGGATTAGCCTTCGAATATCTGTCGGAAGAATGGTTTCATAAGATCGGCGTGGCTTTAAAGATGGCGGAAAAGCTTGGGATGCGCCTTTGGATTTATGACGAGGACGATTGGCCGAGCGGTTATGCCGGAGGGCGCGTTTTAAAAAGGGATCCATCTTTTGCTTCCAAGTGCTTAAGCGTGGAGAAAATCTATCCCGTTTTGGGGAAGCCAGTTTATATACCGAACAAGCCTAACAGCGATTTGGTAGCTGTCGTTGCCGTTTTCCAAGACAAGGAATTCATCGATATCACCGATTGTGGTAGAAACGGCAAGGAGCCATGGCATTCGACCACCTTATGTTGGGAGGTCTTTGTTTTCCGGATGGAAAATTGTCTGCATACGCCCGCCTATACAGACACTCCGTATGTGGATTTGCTAAATGAGAAGGCCACTGAGGCGTTTATCGAAGTTACGCATAAAGAATATAAGAAGAGATTCCCTCAATATTGGGGAAACGTGATCAAGGGTTTCTTCACCGATGAGCCGGGTTTTTATCAGAATTATTTGGAACAGGCGAAGAATTTGAATACCATCGCTTGGAGCAAGCTTTTCCCTGAAAGATTTAAGAAGGCTTATGGATACGATATCCGCCCGTATTTGCCTACCCTTTGGCAGGATATGGAATTATCCAAGAAGATTCGCGCCGATTATTATGAGGCTTTGGACCGCTTCTATAAGGAGTCATATTTCGATAAGATTACGGATTTTTTGCATGAGGACGGCTTGCTTCTTATCGGCCATCTTCATCACGAGGAAAAGCTTTCTTGGCTCGTTCAGACGGAAGGCGATTTCTTTTCTATCATCGATGGTTTGGATTATGCGGGGACCGATTGCATTGATAAGAGTCTTCCTCGCATCACCGAAAAGCTATGCTCGAGTGCCGCCGACCTTTTAAAGAAGCCGCGTGCTTTATCGGAAACCTTTGGCGGATTCGGATGGGAACTTACGCCCAAGGAGATGAAGAGATACCTCGACCTTCAATTCGCTCAAGGCATCAATATGGTGGTGCTACACGCTTTCTTTTCCTCAATTGAAGGCTTCCGCAAGATGGAATCGCCGCCGTCTTTGTTTTATCAAAACGATTATTGGCCCCATTTCGATACGATAAGTCGTTATATAACGCGTCTTTCCTATGCCCTTTCGCAAGGAGAACATCGTCCTAAGGTTGCTCTTTATTATCCTGCTATCGCCGCCGAGAAGCTCTTTACTCCCCTAAGCCATCGCGAAGTTTGTGACATCGATGATTGTCTAGATCGTCTCACGGGACTTTTGCTATCTAGCGGCATCGATTATGAGCTTGTGCCAGAATCCTTCCTTTCAAAAGCAAAAGTTGATCATGGCCGTTTAATTTATGAGGATTTCTCTTTTGAGGCTCTTATTTTGCCTTCTTCTCCCGATCAAAGTGTCCTTCCCATAATCAAAGAATTCTCCAAAGAAGGCCGCATTTATTCCTTAGGCAAGAAGAAAGACGATAATTTCGTTTCGGAATTCCATTTTTATTTTGATGAAGCGAACCTCATCAAGTCTCTCGATAAGCAAATTGATAAAGGTTTTGACGGGGAAAACGTCATTTCTTATGTTCGTCAAGGCACTGGTTGGAAATTGCGTTTCTTAGTGAATAAAACCGACGAAACGAATTTTATTTCGCTTCATGTGCAAGAAGGCGAGGTCGTCGAAGAAGCAAATGCTGAGACGGGCGAAATTTTTACTCTAATAACTAAAGGGCAACAACGTTCTGAGAAGGTTTCATTTTCTCCTAATGAAGCCAAATTGCTCCTGTTTAGAACCGATTATCCAGCCGCTAGCTCTCCTTTTAAGGAAGCAACAAACGGCAAGAAAGTGCCATTGCTTTTAGAAGAGGCTTCATTTAACGGAGAGAAATATCCATTCGTCTCTGCCCATAAAAATAACCTTCATCAATTTGATGGAGAAATCGTCTTGAAATACACTTTCGAACTTTCCGATAATTTCAAAGCCACGGCCCTTCATTTTGGCGATATCCGTGATTATGCGACCGTTTATATTAATGGCAAAGAAGCGGGAACACGGCTGTATCCGCCTTTCAGGTTTGATATTGCTTCTTTCGCTAAGACCGGACGCAACGAAATAACCCTCTCTATACATAACGTAAAAGCGAACGCCTTTGAAGGGAAGGATTTGGATGCCGGGCTTTTTGACGAGGCTTTTGTCGAAGTGACAGAGAGCGATTAGAAAGCTTAATCCGCTTTCTTTTCTAAGAGCAATAAGCGCACTAAAACGCTAAAAGAAATAGGTGGGAGGTACTTTTATGAATAACAAAGAAAAGGATTTGGTTAAGCAAACGAGAAAATACATCGTTTCGCGTTGGCCGTTAGCGCTACATCGCCCCGAAAACGAACCCAAAGGCGAATATGCCTTGCCTTATCCATTTGTGCCGCCTTGCATATCAGGCGACTTCCATGTCTTATTCTACTGGGACACCTTTTATACTAACCGCGGCCTTATTGCCGACGGCTTCTTCGATTACGCCAAATGGAATGTCGATAACCTCATTTACGCTTTGAATAAACTTGGCTTTGTGCCTAACGCCTATAGTCAGAATCTCATCAAGTGGACTTCCCAGCCGCCTTATCTCCATTTCATGGTTAAGGATATTTATGCGGTTAGCCATGATGATGTATGGCTTAAAGACGCTTATTTCGCTTTAAAGAAGGAATATGCTTTCTGGATGAAGGAAAGAATCGCGCCGAATGGCTTGAATCGTCATTTCCATAATCCTTTAACGCAAGAGGATTTATGTGATTATTATCACTATGTGGCGACGGAACGCTTGGGGTTAAGCGTCGATTTGTCAGCCGACACACGCGCATATTTAGGGGAGAATTATTGCGCCGCCGCTGAAGCGGGGCTAGATTTTTCGCCACGCTTCCGCGACCGTGGTATCAATATCAATCCTGTTGATCTTAATGCCAACCTTTATGGCATGGAAGTCGATTTAGCTATGATGGCCAAGAAATTCGAGCCTCTAGAGGAGAATAGATTCCTCATGGCCGCTAAAGCGAGGAAAGAAAAGATGGATGCCTTGATGCTAGGATCAGACGGTGTCTATTATGATTATGATTTCTCCGCTAAGAAGATATATCGCGAGGATTATTGCTTCACCGGTCAATTCATGCCGTTCATTGTTGGATTATCTAAGGACAAAGCCGCCATAAAGAAAGTTCTTTCAAGGCTTTCATATCCCCATGGCATAGTTTCAACGCAAAAAGATGAAAAGGAAACGATTCCCTATCAAGCTGCTTATCCATATTCTTGGCCATATGATAATTATTTGGCTTATTGGGGATTACTTTCCGCTGGCTTATTAGATGAAGCGAAAGAGGTCGGCGAGCGATGGATTTTAAATCTTGCCAATACCTTTGATCAAACGGGCAAACTTTGGGAAACGTATGATCCCTTAAAGGGCGGCCGAGCAAAGAAGAAAGAATATCCAGCCAATGAGATGATGGGGTGGACGGCCGCCACTTTATCCGTGATTTGCGAGGATTTTGGAATAAAGTAGTGGGAGCATCCCCAAAATAAAACGCCTTCTTATGCTGAGGAGGCGCTTTGTGTATTAGGAAGTAGTTTTAGAAATCCGTAACGTCTTTTTGTTCGCGCATCACCCATTGTCCGCCGGTGAAATCGGGGATGGCGACGGGCTTGCCACCTTGGGCGATCGAATCTTCCGATAAGCAAGTTATAGCCATCCAAGCGGCAGCATCATAGACGTCGATTGGCATTTCCGTATTGTGTTTGATGGCATCGATGAATCCTTTTAACATCAAATGATCCATGCCGCCATGGCCTGCTTTGATTTGCTCTTCGGTGACGTCTTGCCAGATTTTCGGTAAATAGTCCTTTTCGTATTGTTTAGAGGAGCCTAGATATTCATTGGCGTCCTTCTCGTGGTCGAAGGAGGAGCCATCTACTAAAGCCAAATCTCCTAATTCGGCGAATATGCCTTTGGTGCCGCTGACGGTGAATTCGCGGCTATAGGCATGAGGCAAAGTCGTGTCTAGTTTTAAGGATATTAGCGAGCCATCAGCGCATTTGATAAGTGTTTCGACCACATCGCCTTGCATGAAGTGTTTATTGTGGAGGGGCGCGAGGTCTTCACGCTCTTTGACGTAAGTTTCTAGGCCGCGGGCTTTCGAAGATAATGAGACCAAAGACACCATGCGATTGCCACGATTGATGTTTAGAAGCTTGGCGATAGGCCCTAATTCGTGGGTAGGATAATTGTCGCAATTCCTGGTTAAATAATTGCGTAGGCGGTAATGCCTGTTTTTGACCCCGTAGGAAATCTCGTTCCTTAGATCATGGCAATAGGCGCCATGGCAATAGACGACCTCACCCAATAAGCCTTTCCTGACCATGCTAGTGGCCAAAAGTTCCTTTTTGCCATAACAGCAATTCTCCATGAAGAAGAAAGGGGTCTTTGTTTTTTCGTATGTTCTTACCAATTGCCAGCAATCGTCAATTGAATAAGCCCCACCGACTTCTAGGGCGGTTATTTTCCCTATGGTCATCGCTTTGATGGCTAAGGGGATATGAGCTTCCCAAGCGGCGGAGATAATCACCGCTTCGACGTTATTATCATTAAGCAAATCGTCGGAATTAAGATATTCGGCCGGCCTATGCTTGCCGGCTTCCTCTATCTCTTTGGAGGAATTAGCCACTCTATCGGCATAGACATCGCAAACGGCGACGATCTGCAAATCGTCGGTGAAGTTTTTAAGGATTGCTTTAACCCAAATATCGCCTCTTTGCCCCAAGCCGATTAATCCAATTTTGATTTTCTTATTCATCGATGACCCTTCTTTCGTAGCACCTTAAAAGTATCGCTTTATTTTTAATAGATTCAAGTAGGCGATGGTTTTCTAAAAAGCAATAGCAGTTTCTTCCTTTAAAATCGCAATTGGGATTGGCGATGCTCGAAAGAGAATTCTTTTATGTTCGCTTGTTATCGCAATGTTAATTTATTTGTTGATTAAGGGTATATTGAGCAAGGTTTTGAAGGGTATTTTGCGTTTTTTAACGACATAAAAGAAAACGGCAAGGCGGTATGCCGTGCCGTTAGACGTTTAGATGAAGCTATCTATTAGCGAGCGCTCTTCTTTTTCTTGAAGATGAAGCAAGCGGTGACGACTAATGCGGCGACAAAGACAGCAAGCGAGGCATAAAGCACATTCTTGTTTTCGTTTGAAGCCATGACGGCGTTGTTGGTTGATAATAATTTCGAAGTGCCTTTATAGCCAAGGTAATCGTAATATTGGTCACCATATTTGGAGATGATGAAGCTGTATTTGTATAATGCCTGTTCGATTTCGTTACCATCGGCATTTGGGTTCAGCGATTTAATATATTCTTGGCTGGCAGAGGGGATTCTTTCGAAGCAATAACGGATCGTTCCCCACATTGATTCGCTTGGAGGGGTGACACCGCCATCACATGTTAAAGAGTCACGCATTGTTTCAGCGAACCCTTTTGCATATCCTTCTTTAGTCAGCTGTTCGGGAAGCAATTCGTTTCCGTCGGGATCCTGGAAAGAGATGTTTTTGACGTAAGTGACGTGGTTTTTCCCTTTATTGGCGTACCCAAAATAAATTGCTTGTGTAGATAAAATTTCGTTTGTGCTCAAAGTCTTGCTGAGTGTTTGCCATGTGCCGTCATTTGAGGCGCGTGTTTCTGTTTGGGTTTCATAGCCATTGCGGTTGGTTATTCCTACTGTATATCCGCAATAATCGAATGATACAGTCAAGGAATTTGCGTTGCCAGTCGGATTGATTTGGAAATATGCTTCGTTATAACCAGAAGTGGATGCGGTATTGTATTCGAAGTTATAGGAGGCAAAACCGATAATCACGCTGCCATCACTTTGTTTCGCCATACCGGCATTGACTAATTTATAATCCAGCATCTCGGTATCTTCGAAATCGCCGTCCATGATGTAATTGATTCCGTCTTTGTCGGTTAGCGTCATGTCATCGATGAGCCAACTTCCGTAGGCAGTAAGGCAAAAAGACGGACGAGATTCGAGCATTCTGTTGAAATTATAGGAATAGTGGGACCAGCCATTAACGGTTTCAATGACAGTTGCGACCGCATAATAGACTCGACTCGTTCCTTCTTCATCGGAAGTAGTCTTGTAATTGTCAAAACGAATGCTAAACCTTGTTTCTTTAGCGCCATCCGCTACCTTTTTAGCCCAGAAGGATAGGTTGAAATCGCCATTGGTAGAATAGCCAAAACGAACACCCAAACCGGTTTCATCCTCCATTTTGAGTGAACGATACCCTGTATGAGCGTCTGAAGATAGATTGGAAGCAGCGATCAAAGATGTCCCTGAAGCTTGCGTTGTTTTAGTATCAGTCCCATCTTCTTTGGCGCTATCGAGTAAGAAGTAACGGAACGACGGCGTGGTGACGCCCATCGAAAGCTTCTTTTGGACGCCTTCTTTAGGAAAAGCAACATCGGCATTTGCCACGGACTCATTAAGAGTTCCGATGGTTCCGACGGCCCCTAAGCCGAGTAACGCTAAAGCAGTAACAAGTTTATTCATAAAAATCCCCCTTGTTTTTATTCATTTTCTTGTAAGCGCTTCCACTTTTCTTATGGAAATTAAGACCATTCTATTTAAAATTACCGATTTTGCATCGTTAATGAATGGGCGTCTAAGAGGAATCTTGTCTATTCTTTTCTTCTAATAAAGGAAGGAGAACGCTAGAATGTATCCGCATGATTGAGATTGACGCTTTGCAAACAAAAGAATCTGGTGACGACCTTTCGGAAATAATGAATTTTCATTTTCCGTATCAGATTACTGATTTGTCATCTGCCGATAGAAAGTTATTTGATTTTCTTTCCTTCCGCTTTTTGTCTTTAGAAGCCGGCTCCTTTCGTGGAGATAATTTCTCGATTTCAAGCAATGACGATCTTTCTAAGATCTATATGCTGGGCTTGACGGTTAGAGATTATGCGTCGATAAGGATCGTATTCGCGGTCGATGACGGCGTTTCCCATCGCGATTTCAAGCGCCTATTGACGGCTGCTCTAACTCCTTTATCCCAGATGCCCGTAAATAACGAGGAGGAAGGGGAGGAGAAACTTGCTAGCGCCTTATTGTCCTTAACCGATATGAACGTCATGTATTTGCTTATAGATGGCGATATCATGGACAACGAGAAACACGCGAAGTCCTTATATCGGGCGATTTTACGCACCTCATATCCTTGTTTTTTCCTTAGAAAGTGTGCAAAGAAGACTTCATCCAAACCGCAACCCGTCACTAAGGACCAAAAGCCCAAAATCACCAATAGACCATCAAGAGGAGCGGAAATTTCCTATGGCAGCGGTCTTCTTGCTTATTTAAGAAAAAATTACGCGGATTTGCTGTTTTTGCTAGTTTTCTCTTTCTTTGTCGGCATGGGCGTTTATAGTGGCGTTTCCTTCATCCAAGCCGATGATGCCATATATGGATTGCTTTCTGTTTTCGTTGGTGTCGTTTGCTTCTTTATTGTCATCGACATCGATTTGAATTTCGTGGTTCCGATGGGGAAATTCGCTCATAATCCGTCGGATTATTTGATTTTTAACGCTTTTTCGACATTCGCCACCATAGTAGGATTCGCTTTGTCATTGCTTCTTTGCTATTTGCTTTCTATGGCTGGTTTCTTGTTTGCCAATCCTTATCTATCGCCGTTATCGGTTGTTCTCTTCTTGGCGGTCGTTTCGCTTTTAGGTTTGTTACCGTTTGTTTCTTCTCCTCTTTATAATTTTGTTCATAAACTCAAAATGCGATTGACGAAGAAATTCCGTTAGATCTAGCGATTGCACCTAGTCGCCTAAGGACCTTCGTTTTATAATGTGTCCGCTTAGAAAGGAAGCATTTAGGTATGGTTAAATTAGTTCTTATCCGTCATGGTCAATCGGAATGGAATTTGGAGAACAAATTCACTGGTTGGACGGATGTCGATCTTTCGGAAAATGGCGTCAAGGAAGCCCAAGCGGCGGGCGCCCTTTTAAAGAAAGACGGCTATCATTTCGACGTGGCTTTCTCGAGCGTCTTGAAGCGCGCCAATAGGACGATGGCCCTTGTGTTACACGAATTAGGCGAGGACGATATCGAAAAGCATTTCAGCTGGCGCCTCAACGAGAGGCATTATGGCGCCTTGCAAGGCCTTAACAAAGCCGACAGCGCCAAAAAATGGGGCGATGAGCAGGTTCATATCTGGCGTCGTAGCGCCGATATTCAGCCACCAGCGTTAGAAAAAGACGATCCCCGTTTCCCTGGCAATCAGGAACTTTATCAAAAGTTGGTCAAGAATGGCGAGATGGAGGAGAAGGATCTTCCGCTTACGGAATGCTTGGTTGACACCGCCAAACGCGTGAAGCCATATTTCGATAAGGAAATCGCTCCCGCCATCAAAGCGGGCAAAGGCGTTTTAATCGCCGCCCATGGCAATAGCCTCCGTGCTTTAGTGATGGAGCTTGAGCATCTCACCCCCGAAGAAATCATCAGCGTGGAAATCCCCACGGGCAAACCGCTTGTTTATGAATTGGATGAGAAGACACTTGCCGTTTTGAACAAATATTATTTGTAATAGGCGGCCGCATTTAACTAAAAACAGATAATTTGAGCCGCGTTTTGCTAGGGATTTTTGAATAAAATATATTTCATTCCGTTCTTAGCACACGGCTATTTTTTTGTTACGTGTACCATTTTAAGAGAAGAAACGTGAGAAGAATTGAAAAGACGAAAATTGTCAATCTTGGTAGTTGAAGACCGACAATCTTGGTAATCTGATATGGACAATCTTGGTGATTGATCACATACAATGTTGGTAAAGCTGTTAAAAGAGCACAAGAGAGACGATAGCTTTTTTTGCTTTTATGATGGCAATAACCGACGAATTGTGGCTACTGAATCCGACAAATTGTAGAAAATGAATTGTCCGTCTCTATCTTATGATAATCTTCTAACGCATTCGTCAGATGTTATTTAAGCAAATACGTCAAAAGCGATTTCAAATACGCCACATGCGGTTTTTTAACGATTATCGGTTCTAACCATTTGATTTTCTTGCCATTGATGATGTCGGAATAAAGCCTCACTAAGACGACATCCTTCCTACGGATGTTCTTCCTAAGAATAGGATCTGTTATCTCGCCTAATTCCTTAGCTCGTTTATTTATGTGCGAGAGGATTTCATTTTGAATATCATCAATTCCCCAAATTATATATGGATTAAGCTCGAAAGCGCTCGCTAGTAGCTCCAACCCCCGGACATAGAAATCAATCGCTTCTTTAGGGCGAGGCATATCCTTGCTAAAGAGGGAATCGCGGATGGCTTTGCTACGGTATACGTTTTCCTTGACGCAAGCGATAGCGACTTCTTCGGCCCTCTTGATGGCCTTCGGATCTTTTTTGAAGCAATAGGAGAACCCCCAAGCGTCGTTATACGCTTTCATGGCATCGAGATAACCTAGCATCATGTTGTTTTGCAAGGTGTGAGACTCGAAATAGAGGATGCTTCCGGTGTCTCTTGAGGGACGGATGCAGGTAACAAAGGGGCATTCCATCAATTCTGGATGTTGTGGCTCTTTGGGGAAGGCGTGCAATAAAACGGCCACGATTTCATCTGCTCCTAACTTAAGCGCCAAATCGATGGGGAGATTATTGACAAAGCCACCATCGATGTATTTGCGACCCTTGATTGTTTCCATCGGGAAAATGGGCCAGCAAGCACTTGAGGCATGAAGCCAGGGGAGAATCATTTCTTCAGGTTCGTTATTTAAGATGATATCGACTTCTTTGCGGGAACGGTAATCGGTGGTGACGACCCCAAGGGTCTTTGACGCATTTTTGATTTTCTTTGGATCGATGGTTTTTTTGACCAATTCTTTAAAAGGGGTGATGTCGACACCCTTATTTTTGATATAGCCGCCGATGATTTTCTTAAGGTTGCCGTCTTTGGCGTTTTTCCAACTATCCATCAGGCTTTCGGAGATATTAAAACCGTCGGTCATAACGGTGTTGATGGTGACCTCCTCCCATAGGCGCACGCATTCTTCGTAGGCGTCCATAGTCACCATCGCTCCGTTGATGGCGCCGATGGAAGTGCCTGTTACGATATCGAAATCAATCTCTTTTTCTTTGAGGTAACGCCAGGCGCCGGCTTCATATGCGCCTAGCGACCCGCCGCCGCATAAGACTAACGCACGCTTCATTCTTAAAAGGTTTTCTTCCAGAGGTAATGCAAAGAGCAATAGGAGAAGATGGTGCCATGTGGCACATCGGAAAAGACGGCCGTGGGCTCTTCGTCCGATTTAAGATAACGGATGGTGGTTCTCCATGGCGTCACCAAAGCGATCCATTCGATGTGGTGATGAGGCTCGCTCGGATGGGTGGAAGCGCCTATTTTGACTGTTAATAGGCCGTTTTCTTTGGCGATAACTGGTAGATGGGATTCGGCGGCCATGCCGCCTTCTTTCGGTTCTAATTCAACCATCTGCGAGCCGCAACAGACTAATCGGCCACCGCCCTCGTGAAGAAGATGAAGAAGATTGCCGCATGTTTGGCAGCGGTAGAAATGAATATCGTTTTCCATATTGCCCCCTTTTCTTCGATTATACCGATTTTGGTCGATTTAATCAAAAGGGTGGTCGACGTTGATGTAGATGCGATAAGTAGGGTTGTGCTTCTTTATTTCATTGACGATTTGTTCACTGATGGCATCTTTCTTTTTCATCAAGGAAAAAGGCAAGGTGAGATCGAAGGTGATTTTCGTCTCCGAGGCACCGCGAATGAGATGAAAGTCATGGATGGAAATGGAGGAGCTGATGCTTTGAACGTATTTTTGCGTCAGAGCTTCTAGATTCTGTGCTTCGGGGTCTGCAGTATCCACGGGATCGACGTGAATCAATACGTCGGCGTGTTCCTTTTCTCGCAAGGAATGCTCGATGGTATCGGCCAATTTATGAGCCGATAGCAAAGAGGTATTCTGATCGACTTCCAAATGGAAGGAGATGAATTTCTTTGTCGGGCCATAGCTATGGATGATGAGATCGTGGATCCCTAGAACGCCTTTCTCTTTCATGGCTTCTTTTTCGATATCTATGGCCAACGAATGGTCTTGCTTATAGCCCAATAACGGATTGATGTTACCGATCATCATGCGGATGCCGGCGATAGTAATGAGGAGAGAAATGAATAAGCCGATATAGGGGTCGAGGAAACCCCATGAAAGGGTTTTTGCTAGGATGGCCGCAAGCAAAACTCCTGATGTGGCCAAAATATCGCTTAAGGAATCGACGGCAGAGGTTTTAAGGGTTTGGCTATCAATGCATTTGCCTAAGGAATAATAGCAATAGCCTTGAAAGCCTTTAATAAAGATGGCGATGACTAGTAAGACGATGCTTAATGTGTTATACGAAACGTTTTGCGCTTCGACGATTTTGACGATCGATTCCCTGATTGTTTCCATGGCGATGAGGAGCACTAGGAAGGAAACGATGAGACCGGCGACGTATTCGGCTCGTTCATGGCCGAAGGGGTGCTTTTCGTCAGCGGGCTTGTTGGCGACTTTGAAACCGATGATCACGACGATGCATGAAGCCATATCGGAAAGGTTATTGGCCGCATCGACGATGAGGGCCATCGGGAAGATGCTCCAATTCGCCTCGAAAGCGAGATAAATGGCCAGCCCGACTTTTAAAATAACCAAGATAAAATTGGTCAATAGACCGATGGAACTAGCGAGGACGCCATGCATCGAACGGACTTCTTCGCGGTCGGTTTCCTCATAATGTGGGATGAATAATTTCCTAAGGAAAAGCAACATGACATTAGTTTAGGGGAGAAAGAGAGGAAAGCAAGCGCACATAATCTAGTTTTAAAAACAAGTTGTGCTTGACAAAGAAACTAGCAGACCTAATATATAGCCATGGCACCAAGCAGAACCGCTCTTCCTAATTACACCAAAAAGCAAGAATTTTGGAATAGCTTTTCGCACGCTTTGGGGGTGTTATTTGCCCTGATTGGCGGGCCTTTTCTTATCGCTAAGGCGGTTGATGCCTCCGATGGCATCAAAGTGACGTGTGCCGTTATTTTTACTTTATCTTTATTGATCCTTTATGCCGGCAGTGCCTTATATCACGGTTTGCCAGTCGGTCGCTTAAAACGGATTTGCCGCGTGCTTGATCATGACAATGTGTTTTTGCTTATCATGGGCACGTATATACCTTATACATTGATAGGATTGCGTTCCTATAACCTTGCCTGGTGCTATGCGATTCTTGTCCCATGCCTCGTTTTAGGAGTGGTGGGGATCGTGCTTAATTCGATTAATCTAGAGAAATTCAAAATCTTTTGCATTATCGATTACATTCTAATGGGATGGCTTATCATCCTATCCTTCTACCCCTTGGTGATGGCTATTGGGTGGTATCCAGCTTGTTTTATGTTATTAATGGGCGGCCTTAGTTACACCGTCGGCGCCGTTTTATATTGCGTGGGCATCAAACATTCAAAATGGTTTCATCTTGTCTTTCATCTTTTCGTTTTGTTAGGAACCCTCTTGATGTTCGTATCTTTGTATTATTGGGTTTTCTAATTCATGACATGGCTTCTTAATTGATGTATTGCTTCGCGTGATGGGCGACACGTCCAATCCGTAGTTTTTTGAGAATTCAATCAAGATGTATCCTTAATTTACATTCAGTAACACACTAAATTTGTGATTAAAAAGGAGTATTTATCGAACATAATTTGTAATCCCAATGATTGTTTCTTGCAAAACGTCGGATTTCGGCCTTTTCTTCGTCGTTTTTGATTTTGCGTTTTGCCTAGACTCGGCATTTCTAATCGCGACATTAGTCAGTTCTACATCGAATTAGCTGGCGTTCAAGCGAAATGCGAGACTACACAAAGGACGCGTCGTATTTTTAACATATGCAAATGCCATTTTTGACTTTGTGGAGGAGCGGCATCAATCATATACGACATTTGAAAGCTATTGCGAATCATCATCAATTTGGCGTATTGCTAGAAAATGAATAGCAAGGAAATACAATTATGCGGGCATAGCGGAAAAGTTGACGTTAGGCCACTTTTTCTTTAACTTAAAGAAAAGGAGAAGAAATGTATGGAAAACGTTTTATTCAAAGACCTTCTCATCACTTTTTTTGCCTCATCTTCATTGTTGCTAGCGTCTTGCCACGAAGGATCGTTCGATTCTTTTCCCGAAGACTTTCTTTTAGTGGAAGATCCTTCCGTTATTAAAGCGATACGTGATTTTGAATTTGAATATGATTCCCAAAGACCAGGCTCAGGGATGCTTTATTACACCTTGCTAAGCGGCAAGATATTGACTAATGAAGGGAGGGGGCCTGATGCTGCGGTGTCCGAATCTAAGGCTTATTGCACTTATTTGGTGGAATACAAAGCCAATCCGACCGATTATTATTTCGCCTATGTTAAAGAAGAGAGATTGGCTGCGTTAAAGGAAGGATATGATGCATATAGGGCCAGCTTTAGCAAAGATAGCGATAGCTTTCATTTTATTGGCGATGAAGGCGACATTGACGGAAAATACATAATCTCGGCTCAAAAGATAGGCGAAGAGGATATCCTCGTTTACCAAGGTTCTGAAACATCCAAAGCCCCGTTTGCGCCATCGGGGTATCGCTTGGCTTTTTGCGCCAAAAAGAAAGAGATGACGATTTTAGAGAATGTCAGTGAAGGTGCCGCAATTAACAAAAACATGAATTTGTATAAGCGGGTGCTCCTTCGACACGACGATTCATCGAATAAGATGGTGCCTCTTGAATTTGAAGGATACCCCCGCGAATATCAGAATTCTCTCATAAGCGATTCGCTGTTTTCCTATGAAGGCAAGAGGTTAGAAACGTATAAGAAATCCTACGAGAATTTAGAAAATTGTTATGCTCCGATTTTGGGCTCTAATGGCAAACACCCAGGCGATATGGTTAGGGCCGTTTTCGATGGCGATGATGTGCTATTACCACGTTATGAATACTACGGAAGCGAAGGGAAATATGTTGATTTGCTTGATGGCGAGGAAGAGATCCCTGCGTTTATGGAAGATATATACCGCGATTTGAAGGGTGATGTCCTTTCGTCTTATTTACGAATGGAAAAAGAAGAATATGCGGAAGATGACAAATCATTGCGTTATGGCGTATTCGATTTCGAGAAGGTTTCTAATGTTATAAAAACGGCGTGGGAGGCTTAGAGAACATAGTCTCTTTCGTCTATTGACGCGATAACTTAACAACAGTTTTTTCAACATGAATTATTTAGAGGGCAAGAGGGCGAAGGATGTTTTATAATCTTCTCGCTTATGACACGTAAGAAAGATTCTTCAACCCTCCTAGAAAATCGTCGCGCTCATTATGAATATTTTTTGAGCGACTTTTTGACGGCGGGAATCGTTTTGACTGGCACGGAAATCAAGAGCTTAAGGGCTCGCAATGCGACGATTGACGATGCGTTTGTTTATATTAAGAACAACGAGGCCTATATTCGAAACATGCATATTGCTCCATATAAAGAAGGCAATATCTTTAACGTCGATCATTTAAGGGACCGCAAATTGTTGCTTCAAAAGAAGGAAATAAAACGGATCGATGCCCGCTTGAAAACAAAAGGGGAGACGTGCGTGCCCACCAAGCTCTTTCTTTCGCGTGGTTACGCCAAACTTGAGATTGCCATGGCTAAAGGTAAGAAGCTCCACGATAAGAGAGAAAGCTTGAAAAGCAAGGATTTGGAACGGCGTCTAGAAAAGGGTCGTGGCACCCATTACGAGGATTAGAATGGATTATCCCGATATCCTAGCTTTCCTAGCAGAGCGAGATTTGACCATGGTCCGTTATGAAAGAGACGGATATGACGCCTTTTTGAAGAAAGCGAATTATCATTTCTCTTTTCCGTTTATCCATATAGCTGGAAGCAATGGCAAAAGCTCGGTGGCCCGTTATTTGGAAAATATTTATCGCCAAGCGGGATATAAGGTGGCCGCGTTCATTAAGCCGGCGCCCTCTTTCTTAGAAGCCGCTAGAATCGACGGTGAAGCAATAAAAGAAGCGGATTTCGCAAGGGTTTTTTTGAAATTTGAGGCGAAAATCAAAGAATCCTCTCTTACTAAATTCGAAATCGAGACCTTTCTTTTCTTCGTTCTTTTCGAGGAAGCGAAAGTCGATATAGCTATCATTGAATGCGGCATGGGCGGAGAGAAGGATGCCACCAATATCCATGAAATGACGCCGTTACTTTCGATCATTAGCAGCGTCTCTTTGGAACATGTTGCCTTCCTAGGCAAAGACCTTCGGGCGATCGCTCATCAAAAAGCCGGCATCATCAAAAACGATTCCTTGGTGTTAATCGGTAAGTTGCCCTTAGATGCCAAAAAGGAAATCCAAAAGACGGCCTCTAGTCGCCATTCTTCCCTTTATGAAGTTGGTTTAAGTAGCAACGAGAAATATTTGTCGCCATATTATCATTTCGATTATCCGCCATATTCCGACTTGATGGTTAAGACGCCGGCTCGCTATGAGATCGATGACGCCGCGATCGCCATTGAGGCTATTAAGCTACTTCGTCTTCGTTATCCTGCTTCCGAAAACGCCATTCGCATGGGTTTATTGGGGGAGGGGCTAACCTGCCGTTTAGAAAGAATTTCCAATATCTATCTGGATGGAGCCCATAATCCCGAGGCCATCGAGGCTTCGGTGGCGAGTTTTTTGACGGCGACGCAAGGGAAAACGCCGCATGTGCTCTTCGCTTCTTATAAAGATAAGGATATTGTGAGTAATTTAGCGATTATTAAGAAACGAATCGAGGATGTGACGATTACCTCGTTTCCCGCCAAACGGGCGCGGACGATAAAGGATTATCCCGACCATATCGCCTCCTCTTATCCTTATAACGAATCGTTTGCGTTGGCGATAAATTTCCTGCTTACAACCCATCGAAACGATCCAATTTTAGTGATCGGCAGCTTGGATTTCGCTTATCAAGTGCGCGCTTATTTGCTCAAGGAAGGTTTCCGATGAAAGAAACTAAGATCACGAAAAAAATTGCTTATTCGGCGATCCTATTATCTTTCGCCATCGTTTCGACGATGGTCTTCAAAAGCGTCCCCATGGGCTCCTTTTCCTTTCTTCGCTTTTCTTTGACGCCGTCGATCGTGATTTTCTCTTCGATTGCCTTAGGTCCTCTTTATGGGGCGGCGGTGGGTGTTTTCGCCGATATGATTCCCGCCTTTTTATTGCCGCAGGGCGCTTTCAACCCCTTATTGTCGTTGGTGTATGCCTTACTTGGCGTTTTGCCATATTTCTTGATGGCTTTAGCAAAACGTTTCCCAAGGGTATTCGCCAAGCCTTTTCCCGCGTGTTTTCTTTTTTTGATGTTTATCGCGTTGCTTGCGATAGCCCTTTACGCTACCCCGGTTTTGGATGGCCCGTTTGGCGAGAGTGGGGTTTGGCTTAAACCCCTCATCCTGATTTTGACTATTATAGGGGTGGTGGCAATGTTATTGCTGCTAGGCGTTTTGAAAAAAAGAAGGCAGCGCCTTTCGGTTACCGACGTAAATGATGGCGACATATATGAGCTCGCCTTCGTTATGGGCATTTCAGAAATGGTAGCCATGTGTTTACTCAAATCCTTGGCTTTTTTCCTTTTCTTTTTGATCAATAACGCTGGCGATTCGCCTTTTTCTTATTGGTATATCTTTTCCATGCTCATAATCGGAGTGGCGCCATCAACTTTAATCGACGTTTATTTCGTCTCCTTCTTCCTTTCCTTTTCGAAACGACTCTTGGATTAAGAAGAAACATTGCCTGCGTTTTAAAAACTAGATGGCGCTTAAGCAATCTTTTCATTCTCATATCGGCAAATTTTTCTCGATTTATAATGTTAAGATTGCATTTAACTCAAAAAAGAAGGAAAAATTGCGAAAAATAACATTGATGGTAAAATTCTTTGATATGTCAATCAATTTGCCAAAAAACAGTTGACAAGTGTCATAATCGTCTAGATACTAATACACGCAAGGAGAATATATACCTTATGGCACAAGTCGAAATCACCCGCGGCGATGGTTCCATCGTTATGGCGGATACCACCAACCGAACCTTAACCTATTTCCGTTACCATGTTCGTTTCACGCCACTTGAATGGAAAATCTTAAAAGCCTTATACGAGGCCACTCCTAACGTCATTGAAAGAGAGAAATTGGTGGAACTTATTTGGGGCGATAAGAAGAGCGATTTGCCAACCCGCACCATCGATGTCCATATTTCGAGCATCCGTCGTAAGATCGCCTACATTAAAGGCGCCCGCATCGATTCGGCTTATGGCCATGGCTATCGCCTTTTGATGCTCAGGCGTTTCTAATTTCCTAATCAATCAATAAAGGTCCCTTTGCGGATCTTTTTTTGTGGGCTTTTTTGACATTCCTTTCGGTTAAGACCTATAATCTCTCTTGAAAAGATATGCGTTGTACAAAATGCGGTAAGGAAATCGATAATCAGGCTTCTTTTTGTCCTCATTGCGGAACGGCAATCGATAATAAGCATATAGAGGAAGTGAACAAAGAATACGCTTTATCGAGCATGATTCTTGGCATAATGTCTTTGTTTTTGCTTTTTGCCAATCTGCCCTTTTCCATCGTCGCCATCGTATTGTCGAATAAGGGGCAAGGACATGCGTATGCCAAAATCGGGCGAATCACCGGTGTTATAGGTCTTGTCTTATCTATAATTTCATTGGTGACAGGGATTCTCCTTTTGGTGCTTTTTGTCATGGGAGTTCTTGGCTCTTAGTAGATTTTCATTGGATCCAATTATCTATAAGGAGGGAATGGAGATGTATTGTAGCAAGTGTGGAAAAGAAATGGCGGATGACGCGCTATATTGCCCCCATTGCGGGGCAAGGCGAGAGGCAAGTTCATCCACGGAGACCATCAACGTGGAGGTTATGACAGACAAAGGTTCTAGCGCCTCTTCTTACTCGCGAGGCTTAGCTCTCATTTTGGCTTGCGTGGCGTTTTTCGGCATATCGGGCATCCATCGCTTTTACGTCGGGAAAATCGGCACGGGCATTTTGTGGCTACTCACGGGCGGTTGCTTTGGCATTGGCACCCTCGTGGATATCATCATGATTGCCAGTGGTTCCTTTACCGATATCGACGGCAAAACCTTGACCGAATGGGACATTAAATAAAACGGCTTCTTAAAAGAGCCGACTGCTTTTTGGGCGATTTGCGCTTAAATAGCAATTGCAGGAAACAATATGGACGAAAAATTCTTTCGTAATAACGTGGTTTATCAGATTTATCCCCGTTCTTTTTGCGATTCGAATGGCGATGGCATCGGCGATATCCCCGGCATTATCTCAAAGCTTCCGTATTTAGAGGAATTGGGCGTCGGGATCATTTGGCTATCCCCGGTCTATGAGACGGCCAACGCAGATTTTGGTTATGATGTGATCGATTATCGTTCTATCAACCGTGAATACGGGACGATGAAAGACATGGAACGTTTAATCGTTGAAGCTAAGCGAAGGAAGATGAGGATCGTCATGGATTTGGTCGTCAACCACACTTCCAGCAAGCACGCTTGGTTCCTTTCTTCCCTCGATCCTTCTTCGCCATATCACGATTATTATTACTGGCGCAAAGGGCGCAAAAATAATAGCGAGCCCCCGAATAATTGGACTTCCAATTTCGGCGGTTCGGCTTGGACTTACCTCCCTTCCAATAACGAATGGTATCTGCATATCTTCGATGAGAATCAGCCAGATTTAAATTGGCACAATCCGAAAGTCCTAATGGAAGTGGAGGATATCTTGCGTTTTTGGCTCGACAAAGGGATTTACGGTTTCCGTTGCGACGTCATCAATCAGATTTGGAAGGAGTCTTTGAAAAACGGTCGATGGAAACCTTGGGTGATCGGAAACGAGCATTATCTGACGAAAGATGGTTGCCATCAGATATTAAGACGCTTGCAAGAAGACGTTTTCTCACATTACGATTCGATGACGGTGGGGGAATGCTTTGGCATCGATAAAAAAGGCGGCGAACGGATTTTGGAAAACGAACTCGACATGTTCTTCCAATTCGATACGATGAACGTCGATAAGAGGTTCTTGCCTGTCTTTAAAAAACGTTATTCGCCTAAGAAATTCAAAAAGACGATCCTCGATTGGCAAGCCGCCGTTTCTTGGAACGCCAATTATTTAGAGAATCACGACCAATTAAGGTCGATTGAGCGTTTCGGCGACGCGAAGAAACATTATTCATTGTCCGCGAAGATGCTTGCAACGTTGCTTCTTACCTTAAAAGGCACCCCTTTTATTTATCAGGGAGAAGAAATCGGGATGCTAAATTATCCGACCTTCAAGGTTGAGGAATTCAAAGACCCCGTTAATTTCTGGATGTATCGCACGATGCGAAAATTGCATTTTTCCGAGCAAAAAGCCCTTCGATTGATTCAAAACGTCAATCGGGATAATGCTAGAACCCCCATGCAATGGAACGCGGAGAAGAATGCCGGGTTTACTTCTAGCGAAAGCGCGTGGTTACCCATCAATCCCAATTATCAAACCATTAACGTTGCTAAAGAAGAGGGTGATCCTGCTTCAATCCTTAATTTTTATCGTGCTGCTATTGCCCTTAGGAAAGAGACGCCCGCTTTATCGTTTGGCGATTTCGAGCCTTTAAAAACTTCTGGCCGGATATTTGCCTATTTCCGCAGCTATCGAGGGGAGATGTATTTCGTTCTTCTCAATCTTTCCGCTCGGACGGCTCTTTTGCCACGTCAGATTCGTTCGATGCAAGGCGAAGTGGTTTTATCTAATTACGAGGGAGCGGGCCTAACCTTCAAAAAGAAGCTTCGCCCGTATGAGGCTATCATCGCCAAGGTTTCCTAAAAGGAAAGATTTCTTTAAATATCAATGCAATGTCGATATGATAACCCTTGTTGAAGGAGTCTTTTATGGAGAAGGAAACGCATCGCGAAGATTATATCGGCTGGGACGAATATTTCATGGGCATCGCCCAACTTAGTGCTTTGCGGAGCAAAGACCCCAGCACCCAAGTTGGCGCTTGCATCGTCGACAAAGACAACAAAGTCGTTTCCATTGGCTATAATGGCATGCCACGCGGGGTGGATGATGAGGCGGTGCCTTGGGGGCATGGCGAGGGATTGGAAAGCAAATATCTTTATGTTTGCCACGCCGAATTCAATGCCATCTTGAATACGAGAAACGGGGAGAAATTATCAGGTTGTCGACTTTATGTCACCCTCTTCCCTTGCAACGAATGCGCTAAAGCCATCATCCAAACGGGGATCAAAGAAGTCGTTTATCTCTCCGACAGCCATAAAGAGAACGTTATCTTCGAGGCTTCGAGGAAAATGCTAAATATGGCGGGCGTGAAGCTTACGCCGTATGTGGGGAAGGTGCTCAAAATCGAAAAATGAAGAAGGATTCCTTTTGGCGGCGCGCTTTAGTGCTTTTCATCGTATGGGTCTTCGCGGCTTTCTTTTTCTTGCTTGTTTTAAGGCAGATAGGCGAAGTCACGGGATGGCCGTTTTATTTGGCCTTGGCGCTAGCCGTCTTAGGATATTTCATCGTGCTATTGGTGCTTGAACTTTTAAGGCGAAGAAAAAGAAGGAAGGGACAAGATGGCGATCGTCGAGATTAATGATCTTTCTTTTGCTTATAATGACGATGAGAAGGTGCTTGATGGCCTCTCTTTTAATGTTACGGAGGGGGAATATCTTGCCATCATCGGTCATAATGGCTCAGGGAAAAGCACCCTGGCGAAGGTCATCGCCGGGATTAATCTAAAATACCAAGGGGAAGCCAAGGTTTTTGGCCTTCCTATCGACGAAAAGAACATTGCTATAATTCGCCAAAGAATGGGTTTCGTTTTTCAAAATCCCGATAACCAATTCGTCGGCAGCACCGTGCGCGACGATATCGCTTTTGGGTTGGAAAATCGCGCCATCGAACCCGCCAAGATGGATGAGATAATCGATGGATACGCCAAAAAGGTCGGGATGTATGATTTCCTCGACAAAGCCCCCGAGAACCTTTCGGGCGGGCAAAAGCAACGGGTGGCTATTGCCGGCGTTTTGGCTTTATCTCCCGATTTGCTTATTTATGACGAGGCGACGAGCATGCTTGATCCCGCCGCTAAGAAAAGCATCATCGATCTGACCTTTGCTTTGAAGGAAGAAAACCCGCGGTTGACGATCATTTCCATCACCCATGATATCGAAGAAGCGGCGAAAGCGGATCGGGTATTGGTGCTTAACGGTGGCAAACTCGCTCTTTTAGGAACTCCTAAGGAGGTCTTTTCTCATACCGCCGAGCTTCAGGCGATGCGTTTAGATTTGCCTTTTTATGAGAAACTAGTCGCGGCCATCAAGGAAAATGGCGGTGAGGTGCCCGCAAGCGTTATCTCCCTAGAAACATTAGAGGACTATTTATGCCAGTAAGCTTCCGCGATGTTTCTTATATTTATGCGCCCAATACCCCTTTTTCATACTGCGCGCTCAAAGAGGTTTCTTTCATGGTCGAAGATGGTTCTTTTATCGCTATCGTCGGGAAGACGGGAAGTGGCAAAAGCACCATTGCCCAATTGACCAACGCCCTTTTAACGCCATCCGAAGGCGAAATCCGGATTAACGAATTCGTCAATGCTTCGCATATCAAGAAGAAACGGAAGGACATTAAAAAATTAAGGCAAGAAGTGGGGCTGGTCTTTCAATTCCCTGAATATCAGCTTTTTGAGGAGACGGTGGAAAAGGACGTCGCTTTCGGTCCTAGGAATTTCGGCTTATCGAAAGAGGAAGCGCTAAAGAAAGCGCACGAGGCTTTGTTCACCTTGGGGCTCGATGAGAGCTTTTTTGCCCGTTCCCCCTTTGAATTATCGGGTGGCGAAAAGCGAAAGGTCGCTTTGGCGGGGATTTTGGCCATTGAGCCTAAAGTTCTCTTGATCGATGAGCCGACGAGCGGCTTGGATCCTCGCGCGGCCGAGGAAACGATGGATCTTTTTAAACGCATCAATTGCGAAAAGAAAGTAACGGTAATTTTCGTTAGCCACGACATGGATTTGGTTTTGGAATACGCCGATCGCGTCATCGTTGTCGATAACGGACGCATTCAAAGGATTTGCGCCCCTCAGGAATTGTTCGGAAGCGATTTAAGCGTCTATTCCTTGGATAATCCTAAGGTTTTCGATTTTGCTTTGCGCTTAAAAGAGAGGGGTTTTGACGTTGATTTTTCGAAATTGCGTACCATTGATGACCTAGGCAAGGCTATTGCCAATAGGAGTAAACGATGACGGGGATTGCTTTAGGTCGTTACGTTCCATATGATTCCTTCCTTCACAAGATGGACGTGCGGGCGAAGTTATTTTGCTATGTTTTGTTATTGGTCGCGGTCTTCTTGCCTTTTGCTAATTATGCGACTTCTTTCTTATTTTCTGGATTGTTGGTCGTTTTAACCATCGTTTTGCTATGTTTCGCCCACGTTTCCGTACGTTCCCTTTTTAAGTCCCTTTCTAGCTTATGGTTCTTCGTGTTGTTCTTGCTTGTGATTTACGTTTTAGTGCCAAGTTCCTCCTATACGCATGTGGCTTTTAAAATTGGCGATTTTTCTTTTTATTACGAATCCCTTTTGGAAGCTGCCCGCATCATGCTCCGTTTGGTTTTGATGGTCGCTTTATCGATGGTTTTGACATCGAGTAGCAAGCCATTAGAATTAACGGCTGCGCTTGAATGGTATTTATATCCGCTTAAAATGATCGGCTTGCCTTCCCATATCATCGCCATGATCATCACTTTAGCCCTTCGTTTTATTCCGACGATCCTCGATGACGTAGAACGCATCATGAAGGCTCAAGCCTCGCGGGGCGTCGATTTTAAATACGGCGGGGTTAAAACCAAATTCCGTTCGCTAATTTCTTTGGTTATTCCTTTGTTTGCCACTTCGTTAGTGCGTAGCGATGAATTGGCCGACGCTATGGAGGTAAGGGGCTATGACCCCAATGGCAAACGCACCCGTTATCGGCAAATTCATTTCCACGTTTCGGATGCCTTTTTGGTTTTGTTTGTCATGATGGTGCTCGCTTTGTTCATTACCGTATCCGCCTTGGCTTTCGATCCTTTCTCATTCTTTTGGGGGTTAACGGTCCTATGAGCACCTATAAAGCCATCATTAGTTATGACGGCCGATTATATAAAGGTTTCCAAAAGCAGCCTGGCAAAATAACCATCCAAGGCGAACTAGAACGCACGTTAAGTTATTTATTAGATGAGAAAATTTGTATCCACGGGGCGGGCAGGACGGATGCTGGGGTAAGCGCCCTAGGGCAAGTGGTGTCTTTCAAAAGAAATAAGGCAATTATGGATTTAGAGAAAACGAAATACGTTTGGAATCGTTTATTGCCCGCAGATATCTATTGTCGTTCCTTAGAAGAGATGCCTGATAATTTCGATGCGCGCCATAGCGCTATCAAGAAGATATATTCCTATTCTTTCTCCTATCGGGAAAGAAATCCCCTTCACCCCTTTGAGGCCCCGCTTCAAGTTAAAGGCTTTGATTATTCGTTATTCGTCAAAGCGATGGGGATTTACGAGGGAAAACACGATTTTAAGAATTTCACGACGAAGAAAGAAGATAAAGATTTCTTCATTCGCGACTTGTCCATTCTTTCTATCGAGGAGCAAGACGGAGCGGTGAAGGTGCGCCTGATGTCCAACGGGTTTATGACCTATATGGTCAGGATGCTTATCGCTTCCGCTTGGAAGGTGGCAGTCGGCAAGTTTTCGTTAGAATTTTTGTCGGCGCATCTCGATAGCAAAGAAAGGGATATACTTTCCTTCAAGAGCGACCCAAAGGGATTGCTCTTAGAAGAGGTCATTTATGACGAATAAACCAATCGAACATAATTACCATTGTCATACCTCCCGGTGTGGGCATGCCTTAGGAAGCGATGAGGAATATGTGCTTGCCGCCATTTCGGGCGGCTATAAGACGCTCGGATTCAGCGATCACATTTTCTTGCCATATCATGAACAGCCAGGAATGCGCGGCTCGTTTAAGTTATTGCCAGATTATTTAAGCAGCGTTCGCGCTTTGAAGGAGAAATACCGGCAACAAATAGCGATTCATTTGGGCTTTGAAGCTGAATATTTTCCCAATGATTACCACGAATATTACGCAAAACTCCTAAATGAGGAGATCGTCGAATATTTGCTTTTGGGCCAGCATCTCTTTTTGAAAGACCATAAAGAATTCGTTTGGTACGGAACGATGAGCGATAAAAGAGAAGCCACTCGTAAATATACTAGCGATCTCATATCAGGGATGCGGAGCGGACTCTTTCTTTATGTGGCGCACCCTGATTTATTCGCTAGCTGGACAAGTCTTTGGGATGAGGTCAGCGAAGAATGCGCTAGAGAGATTATCGGGGTCGCTAAAGACCTCAAGATGCCTTTGGAAATCAATATGGGCCCATCGCGTCGGGAAAGGCGCGATTATAAGCGGGGGAATTTACCATGTTTCTATCCTTCCGATCGTTTTTGGGATTTGGCCATGGAAGCGGGAGTGCCAGTCATTTATGGCGTTGATGCGCACGCCCCTAAGGAATTATTGGAAACGCCGTTTGATTGGTTCCGCAATTTTGCCAAAAGCAAAGGAATCAAGCCCCTTTCGCAATTAGATTTAACGAAGAAGAAATAGCGACTCCCTTTGCTTTAAGGGGCGTTTTATTTCATAATTTTCTTGGAGGAGGCCGTTTGTTTCATTGATTTGTCCTTTCGTCACCCCCTTTCGCGGCCTCCTCTTTGAATGCAAGGAATGTGATGCCCGCTCTTTTGAGCGAAACAATGACGTCTAACTAAAATGGTTTTTGGGTTGGAATGATGCTAGATATTGCGTCAAAGACCGACAAAAGACTATATCACCATTCGATGGTAGTGCTAAAATATCCCCGATTTTAAGGAGAAACCCATGGGAAGACACTTTGAGGTGCGAGCTGCCGCGATGGCGGCGACCGCCAAAGCCAAAAGCGCGATATACATGCGCGCATCGAAGGAGATTTACGCTGCTGCGAAAAGTGGGATCCCGGACCCGGAAAGCAACCTTGCTTTGCGTAGTGCGATTGAAAAATATCGCAAAACTTGCCCGAGAGACGTCATTGACCGCGCCATTGAAAAAGCCAAAGGCGGCGATGCGGTGGCCTATATTCCTGGCCGCTACGAATTTTTTGGGCCTGGCGGCTCGTTTGTGATCGTCGATACGTTGACCGATAACGTCAACCGCGCCTTGGTCAATGTTCGCACCATCGTCACGAGGAAAGGTGGCAAGATGGGAAGCGTTGCCTATAATTTCAATTACGCTGCCGTTCTTGACGTCAAGGGCGATGATGCGAAGCGCAACGAAATCGAGGAAGCCTTGATTCTTGGCGATGTCGACGTCCAAAGCGTGACGGAAGAGGATGGCGAAGTGGAAATCCAATGCACGCCGTCTGATTTCGAAAAAGCCAAAACGGTCTTAAAAGATCTTGGCATCACCGATTATGACACGGCCGAAGTTACCTTTATTCCTAATCAGTACGTTACTTTGGCCCCCGAAGACGTCCAGAAGATGAAGGACATGCTGGCGCAATTAGACGAATGCGAGGATGTTCAGAACGTCTATCATAACGTCGAAAATATCTAAATCCTTATAAAAAGAGCGAGACTGATCGGTTTTGCTCTTTTTGTTTGCGGTTTTTTGCTTGATGAAAACGCGATATATCATTAAAGCGATTACGTAACTCAAAAGGACTTTAAACTGGTTATAAGACGAGGCGATGTCGTTTGCTTTGCCCTAACGTTTAACGCGCAGTGATTTATATGGCAAATGACGTTTATTATCGGTGGCAAACATTTGCGTCTTTAACTAAAGGCTAGGATAATGGTCGACATGAAACATTTGACAATCAATTTTCTCGGTGATTCGATCACCGAAGGGGCGGGCGCCCCTGCTCCTGACGCCACTTATTTGGCCGTTTGCGCTAAATTAGCAAACGCCAAAGCCGTCAATTATGGTCTAAGCGGCACGCGCATCGCGAGGCAAAAGGTTGCTAGTGACCCCTTTTCCCCCGATGAAGATTTCATTTTGAGAGCGCGTTGGATGAATCCTTGCGATTTCTTGTTCGTCTTTGGGGGCACTAACGATTTCGGCCATGGCGATGCGCCACTTGGTCAGAAAGGGGATAACACACCTTGGACTTTTTACGGCGCCCTCCGCGTTTTATGCGAATATCTTCTTAATGACAAAGGCCTAAAAAAAGAACAGATTTGCTTTGTTTTGCCAACCCCTCGGCAAGATCAAGAAAGCCACGCTGGCGATGGCCGCAAGAATTTCGTTACTTGGCCCGATTTGGCGGGATATAAGAATGTTATTAAAGAAGTTGTTTCTAGTTATGGCATCGATATTTTCGAATCGAGCATCCCAACCCCGCCGTTAGGGATCCATGGTCCTAGCGAATATTATGTCGACGGGCTTCATCCCAATGAAAAAGGGCATCGCTATTTAGGCGAAGAGCTCTATCAATATTTAAAAGGGAGAGGCCTCGTTGATTAATGGGCCGTCCTTTCGGTAGACTTTGTATTAGCAGAGACTTTTAGATGAAATCGTTTAGCTTAAGCAAAATCGAGCGTTTCATTATCTATCCGCTTTTGCTGACGGTTTTTATCTTGCTCACTTTCTATGATTTGCCTATCACTCAGGCTCTTTATGATAAACAAAATGTCTTTGGCATCACTTTCGAATTCTTAGGGGAGCAGCCTTTTCAATTCTTCACTGTGGTAGGAGCCACTATGATGTTTCGCTTGCGGGATAAGAGCAGCTTATGGAAAAACATTCTTTTCGGCGTTCTCTTCGCTATTCTCGCTATCTTTTTCGCTGGATATGGCGGCGGGCAATTCTTTTCTTATGCCAAGGCGCTAGGATGGGGCGAACTCTATTGGGCTTTTTTCCTTATATTATTCGTTTATTTAGGTTTGGCGGTTTTATTGGTTTATCGTCTTAAGATCGACGACCCTAAGAAAATGTTTCATTACGGCTTATGCGTGGTGCTTCTATATGTCTTTGTGTGGTTGGCAATGACAGGCATCAAGACGATTTGGCAACGTCCCCGTTGGCGTTATCTAGTAACCACGTCTGATCCCGTGGCGGGCTATCATTCTTTTTATGAACCATCTCCTAGTTGGCCTTTTCGAAGCACGCACGCCTCTTTCCCTAGCGGCCACACGATGAATGCGGTGGGGGGTTTAGTGATCGCCACTTTCTTGTCCATAACTGGCAAAGTAAACAAACGAGGCGTCCTCTTCGTTCGCCTCGGCGTCTATTTGTGGTCTCTTTTAACCGCGATATCCCGAATCATCGTCGGCGCCCATTTTGCTAGCGACGTGACGATGGGATATTTGCTTGGCTTGGGGCTTTTTGATTTGACTTTTTCTTGTCTGTTTAGCTATCTAGAAAAGCGAGGAAAGCGCGATATTCAAACCAAAAAATAAAGAAAGGGAGCCAGATTATTGGCATTTTCTTTACAATTTGCCAAAATTTTCTTGCTTCTTTCTTCATGCCTCTAGATAATATAGCGGCACTGCAAAAGCAGTAAGAAAGAAGAGGAGATAAATATGCAACGTCAAACCACGATTGCGAACGCCAATGGCATCGTCCGCAAATGGTATCTCGTCGATGCCTCTGGCAAGACCCTTGGCCGTTTAGCGACCCAAGTGGCCACCATCTTAATGGGCAAAGACAAACCTAATTACACGCCAAACGCCGATCTTGGCGATTATGTCATCATCATCAATGCCGCCCAAGTGAAACTTTCGGGAAAGGAAGGCGGCGAACACAAGAAGAATTATTATAACGTGTCCGGTTATAACGGTGGCCTTCGCACCCGCAGCGCCGGCGTTATGAAACGCGAATTCCCCGTGGAGCTCGTTGAACGGGCCGTGCGCGGGATGATTCCTCACACCCGTTTAGGCAGGGCGATGATGAAGAAATGCTTCGTCTATGCCGACGACAAGCATAAGCAAGAGGCCCAAAAGCCTGTTGTCCTTGAAATCAAATAAGGAGATAAGCAATGGCTAAAGAAACGAAATATTATGGAACCGGCCGCCGCAAGAAATCGATTGCGCGCGTCTATGTGACCGTTGGCAAAGGCAAAATCACCATCAATGACATTGCTGTTGAGAAATATATGCCCTATGCGACCCTTGTTCAAAACCTTAAACAACCATTGGTTTTGACGGGTAACGAAGATAAATACGACGTTTACGCCGAAGTTAAGGGCGGTGGCTTCACCGGCCAAGCGGAAGCGGTGCGTTTGGGCATCAGCCGCGCCCTCTTATTGGCTGGCGTTGACCGCAAAACCCTCAAAGTCGCCGGTATGCTTACGCGCGATGCCCGCGTCAAGGAACGTAAGAAATACGGTCTTAAGGCTGCTCGTAGAGCGCCGCAATTCAGCAAGCGTTAATCGCTTCGACTATCACCATCAAAGCTCTGGGTTTCCAGGGCTTTTTTGTATGAGAGAAAGAAAAAACGACCGCTTGAGGCGATCGTCGATATCAAGTGGTGCCGCCTTCCGGATTCGGACCGAAGACCTACCGCTTACAAGGCGGTTGCTCTACCAGCTGAGCTAAGGCGGCAGCCACATAATGATGATATTCGCTTTTTTAAAAAGCAACAAAAAACGCCCTCTTGTGAGAGCGGACTTATTCTGGTGGGTGTTATTGGGATCGAACCAATGACCTCTTCCGTGTGAAGGAAGCGCTCTCCCACTGAGCCAAACACCCTTGAAATAAAATACCCCGCTTAAGCGGGGAACACGTTAATTTGGTGGGCCTTAATGGGCTTGAACCATCGACCTTGCGCTTATCAAGCGCACGCTCTAACCAACTGAGCTAAAGGCCCACAACGAACGTTCCTCACGGAAGCGCTCATATAATATACAACTAGGCAAAGGGGCTAGCAAGCGGATTTTCTATTATGCCCGTTTGCGTCTAATGGCAAGGCTATCGCAGTTATGACTTAAGAAAGTTCACAAGAATTTATAAAGTTCACAATAGTTCATAAAAGTTCATAAAAAATTGAAAGTTCATAAAAACATCAATATTTCAATCGAGGAGGCCGATTCTCATGACAAATAGAAATCCGTTCAATATCACTTTTTTGGGAATCCAATGAACTAATCTCAAAGAAGATGGAATTAGAAGAAATATATAATTCGTTTTCTTTTTGGACAAGCAACAACGAGGTTTTT
>CAVFNI010000001.1:0-139169 GCA_963624045.1 Bacteroidaceae bacterium | reverse complement strand
TTTTGAGTACTTTTCGTCTACCACTAAACAACATAGAAAAAGAGTGACTTTCTGTTATTAACATATAAACTCTATGCGATGGAAAAAATTAGCTACAAGGCAAATCGGAAACTCATCGGCGCCTACTACTTGACCGCTTTGGGCGTTTTCTTGACTTTGCTTATCATTTCCTTCGTCATGGCCGTCATAACGAAAAACGAAACGGAACGAAGCGAGATGTGCATTGCTTCTATCGGCAGCCTCATAGGATTCCTGTTTGGCGTCTTTGGCCTTTATGCCGCCATTCACGACGATTCTTTCCTTTCCTTTGCCATGGTTGGCGCCATTGCCTCGACAATATCTTTGATCCTTTTATTGAACGGCTTAGTTCCTGTCCTTAGCGACCCCAATAGCGTCCGTCTCAATGGCTGGGGAATCGCTTCCATATCGATTTTCGTCCTTTTGATATCGGCGGGGATCTTCGGCGGCTTTTTGCCTAATCGCCATCTTTTTACGAAGAAAATGCTTCTTATTATAACCATGACCGCCTTAACGGCCATCCAGGCCATCAGTTTTGTTTCCGATGTCGTCTCCTTCGTTCAAAATGGCTTGCCGAAAGCGGCCGCCTTAAGCGTGCTAAGCGCCTATACCCATCTGGCGCCGATCTTCTTTTTGGGAATTGGTATCGCTTATATTTACGACACGACGATCGAAAAGAAAGAATAAGGGCTTTTTAGGGGCGAAAAATGCAAAATCCCCCGCAAAAAGCCCTTATTCCTTAGGGGCAACTTTTTGAACTTGCTTCAATTTGCGGTATTGTGCGGGAGAAAGGCCATAGGCCGCTTTAAAGACGGCGGAGAAATTAGTCGGCGATTTATAGCCGAGGGCGCTAGATATTTCATAGATCGTCATGTCGGAATAGATGAGAAGATCTCCCGCGTTTTGCATCTTCACCTCGGATATGTAGTCGATGATCGAGCAACCCATGTATTTTTGGAAGGAACGGGAAACGTGGGAATGGGAATAATTGGCGTTCTCCATGACATCACTTACATGCCACGCCCGATTCTCCGGCGCTTGGATTCTCTTCAATAGATCCAATAGCCAATCCGGCTTACTATCACTGAAGACGTAATTCTGATCGATGACGGCGCTAAGGAAGTTAAAGACCAATAAGGAAGAGGGCAGTTCCGGCTCCTTGGGGTCGCCGCTTAGCCTCGCTTGGATATAGAAACACAAATCCAAAAGCTTGCGAATCTGATGATCGGCCAAGGAGCAAGGCAAGGAAGGCCTGCCCATCAAGAATTCATAAAGGTCCTTAGAGAGAGTGGAACACGCCTCTTTCATGTTCTCGATTGAGACGGTGATGAAAAGGCATGACGAATTTTCCTCGTTTTGCACGATGGAATGACAATCGCAAGGGCGAATTAGATATGCCATTCCCTGGTGCATCTGCATCTTGATGCCGTTAAGGTTATGGTTATAAGAGCCTTTCGTCACCAAAAAGAATTCCCAGAACGTATGGCCGTGATAGCCTAAAAATTCGCGATTGGCCTGATGGAAGGTCGCTTTAAGGTAACGGTTGGATTCCGAGTCGAGAATCGCTTTGTTAGAAATGGGGGGTGTAGCAATCGTTCGGCCATGGATTAACCTCGCAAATCTAGGAATAATATAGTGCCTTATCATTCTTTTTTAAAGAAGCACATCTATCAAAAAGAAGGAAAAAGATAACTTTTTTTCGCCTCTATCATGTCCTTAGCGAATTCCTGAGTGGGCAAAAGAGTCCCCAGGAAATTGAGATTAAAGACGAATTCGATTCCGGATTTATCGAGATCGAAGAAAGAACGGTAATCTCCCTCTAAATCCTTGTCAGAAGCGCTTTCGTTCTCTTGGGTGGCTTTGGGGCTATTGCCGCCCGCGCCATTCAATAAAATGCTGCATTTTCCAAAATCCTTGGCAATTTCCGCATGGATTTTAGCTAAATCGTCCTTTTCAAGAACGTTACAGGCATAGGCTTTGGCCACGCCGCCTTCTTGACGGATTTCCGCGGCTACCTCGTTAGCTTTCTCGCCGTTTAAATCAAGCAGCGCGACCTTAGCGCCCGCTAAGGCAAGGGCTCTAGACAAACACGAGCAAAGAACACCAGCGGCTCCCGTTACCACCGCCACTTCATTAGATAAATCAACTTTCAAAGGCAATTCCATCTTCATTTTTGTTTCTCCTTCACGGCCATTTCCCATAAGCCGTTAATATAAGCGATTCCTAACGCGCGATCATATAAGCCGTATCCGGGATTGCCCGTTTCCCCCCAAATTTTGCGGCCATGGTCGGGGCGGATATAACCATCGAAATCGTTATCGACGAGAATTTTGACCACCTTGGCCATATCGACGCTTCCATCCTTCGAGAGATGGCCCGATTCATGGAAAGATCCATCCTCATCGTCCAGTTTAACGTTCCTTAAATGAGCGAATTTGATGCGTTTGGCTTTGGCGTATTTCTCTAGCATGACATAGACGTCGTTATTAGGCGATTCGGCCAAGGAGCCTAAGCAAAAGGTCATGCCATTATATGGGGAAGGGGCATTAGAGAAGATCCAATCGAAGTCCTCTTTTACAGAGGCGATCCGTGGCAAGTTAAAGACATCCCATGGCGGATCGTCGGGATGAAGGGCTAAGGAAACGTCTGCCTCTATACAAGCGGGCAATACGCCGCGCAAGAAATAAAGGAGATTCTCACGGAGCTTATCATGGCTCATTTTGGCGTATTCGCTTAATAAGGATCTAAGTTCCTCCTTGCCGTACGACTCATCCCATCCTGGCAGATGGAGGTTTTGGGGGTCGAGTTTCTTGAAATCGTCGACGTTATAAGACAAAGAGAGCGATCCATCGGCGTTTTTATAGGAAAGATTCGTCCTGATCCAATCGAAAACGGGCATGAAATTGTAGCAAACGCATTTGACGCCGATCTTGCCGACGCGCCGAATATTCTCCGCGTAATTGGCGATGAGCGCATCGCGAGTAGGCCTACCGAGCTTAATATCCTCTGGCACGGGGATCGATTCGACCACTTCGAAGGATAGCCCTTCTTTTAGGCAATCCTCCTGAAGCCTCTTTAAGGATTCGTATGGCCATAGTTCCCCCGGTTTAACGTCATAAACGGCGGAGACGATGGTCAAAAGATTGGGGATTTGGCGAATATAGGATAGCGATATCGGATCGCCTTCCCCATACCAACGGAAGGACATCTTCATAATGAATCACCTCATCATTATTCTAAAGCAAGAACGAAGGGCCATTAAGGTTTTATCGACTTAGTCGCGAAAGATGTAAAAATTCCATACGAAATTGGCATATAAAAAGAGGTATAGGAAAAAATAATCTCATAGTCAAACCTGCTAATCTAGTTTTTAAAATGAAAAGCGGGCGAGATTTGCAAGGTTAACGCGAAAAATCAATAAACGATGACGGTGCCGTCTTCTTTGACTTCGATATCGTCATCGTCCTTGACGGAGGAGAGGAATTCTTCGCCGAGGCCATCGATGGCGATGAGCCCCACTTCATTCCAGACATTCGAAAGGATGATGCCGCTTGCGGCCAAGGGGTCGATCGTTTTAGAGAAAAGCCAAACGGGAGGGGCGAGATGACGGACTGCCACCGTCTCGATGACCATCCCACCCGTCGTCGAGCCGATGGTTTCGGGGAGGCAAAGGGCTTTGCCGGTGATGTTCTTCTTATACAAATCGGGATTGTTCTGATCGCTTACGACGATTTTCTTCGCCGTTGGTATCAAAGCGCTTTTTTGAAAGCTCGCCAGGGTATTTAAGCCTTGATGCGAAACCACCGCCTTTCCCTTCCAATTGCCGCCAAAAAGGGCGCGGCCATGAAATTCTTTCATTATTTGACCTCCTTATTTCCGGTGATGATGTCGAGAATGTCCTCGTCGACGAAATAACGGGATGCGCTATAAGTGCGGAGTTTGTTGGAATTGGTGATGATCGGCTTCGAGCCGGCAATGGGGTTATCGACGTACATAAGAGGACAAATGAAGCTAAGATGGGCGCCGAAAGAAAGGAATTTGGCGTATTCGGGAAGCTTTTTGAAGGCTTCGCCGACCTTCGGCGCGGCCGTAAAGACGGTGTAGACGCATAATTTTTTATATCCGCTGCGCCTAAGCCCTTCCTCCATCTTATTCGTCCAATCGACGAGCTGTTTCAAGGTAAGATGCGGGCAGCCGATAAAGGCTTTGTGAGGTTTTAGGTCACTTCGCTTCCACATCATCGGATAGCTTTGATAGACCCTTTCTAATTCCGCCTCGTCGATGACATAAGTTTGATATCCTTCCTTAAGCAAGGAATCGCCCTTCTCTAAAGCGTCGGGCGTAAGGCCTTCGATATGATAGAGACCGACGGCTCCATTAGAGGCCGAGGCAGCTCCGAAATCCTTCAGATAGGCGATGCTATCTTCGTCGGGAAGGGGTTTTAGATATTTGTCCAATCCGACGAGGTAAGGAACATCGCTTTGGACTTTGATGCCGATGGCCGAACCTAAGATTTGCGCTTCGGGGAGCTTATCGACTTTCAAAACGATCTTCCAAGTCGCCTTTCTCCCCTCTTCGGTAGTGAAGCCAAAATTAGGGGTCTTTCCCAAGATTGTGGCAAAGGTATCGAGGATGCCGCTATTGCGATTGCAACGCGCCCCAAGGACGCTATTGGCAAAGACGACGGCGCTGCTTTCGCTCCAGGCGATGACATCGCCTTTCTTCGGGGTGTTGCCGACCTCTTTGAGGTAGCAAGTGCAGGTGAAGTCGTTCATATCCTTCATTCCGATCGCCTTTAATTGCTTCTCGTAAAAGGATTGTTTGCCATAGACGAAATGATTGAAGACCAACTTCTCTAACGGGGTGGCGTTGCAATTCTTATAATCGATCGGCCTAGGGTCCATCGTGAAGCCTTCGGGGGCGACTAGCCCCGCGTCGATAAGCTCTTTCATGAGCGGATAGACCGGTTTAAGCATCGAAATGCCAAAACTAGTGACGAAATGGCCTTTCTTGTAAGTGAGGGGCAACAAACAATCGGCGCCGAAGGTATCGCCATAACGGACGAGCACTTCCATCATCTTAGCCTTAGTCGGCCCTTCTTTGCCCATGAGGATGGCTTTCTCATCCTCATTCAGACGCATTTTCGGTTCGTACATTTTTCTCTCCTTATATTTTCATCGCCACTTCATAGGCGCGCCAAATGACGGAACGCAGATTCCCCACGGCCAAGCAATCGCCAACGAGGTGGGTGCGTTTCTTTTCTTTAAATAGTGGCGTGGGCTTATATCCGAGCGAAAGGATGGCCGAATCGCAAGGGATTTCTTCGTTTTTGCCATCTTTACGCTGAATGATGACGGACCCGTCTTTGATCTCCTTAAGGGCGCTTTCGAGATAGACGGGGATATTATGCAAAGCAAAATAATCGCGTAGATATTGACTATTGGCCATGCAGATGCCCTTTTGGGCGATGAGGTCGTTTTTCATCTCGACGATGAAGGGTTTCTTCCCTTCGAGGGCCAATTCATAGGCGATTTCCGAGCCCGTGAGGCCCCCGCCGATGACGGCAACCTTCTCCCCTACTTCCTTGCCTTTAAGGAATTCAAGGGCTTCGATGCCTTTCTCGAATCCTTTGATTGGCAATTTACGAGCCGTCGATCCCGTGGCGACGACGACTTCATCGGCTTTGACGTCCTTAAGGTCATGAATTTCGGTATTTAGATGGATAGGGATATCAAGGTCTTTCATCTCCTTGATATACCACGCAAGCAATTCGCGAAGCTTTCCTTTGAAAGAGGCTTTGCCCGCTTCGAGGAAGACGCCGCCTAAATGATCGCTTTTCTCATAAATCTCAGGATGATGCCCCCTTAAGGCTAGGACGCGAGCCGCTTCCATCCCGCCGATGCCGCCACCGATGATGGCGACCTTCTTGGGGTGCTTGCTAGGAACGATATGATGGACATTGGTTTGCATCGTCTCGGCATTGACGGCGCAACGGGCCATATGCAAGGCATCCGATAATTCTTGATCGTTAGCCACCCCTTTATAGGTGCACATATTAAAGCAGCCATTGTGGCAGCAAATGCACGGACGAATATCCGTTAGGCGACCTTCTTTGAGCTTTTTGGCGTAGGAAGGATCGGCCAAGAAAGGACGGGCGAAGCCGACGGCGTCGATTTTGCCTTCCCTAATTGCCTTAGAGGCCGCGAAGGGTTCCATCCTCCCAGCCGCGACAACGGGGATCGAAACGAATTTCTTGATGTGCTCCACTTCCGCCAAATTGGTGTTTTCGGGCATATAAATAGGCGGATGGGCCCAATACCAGGCATCATAAGTTCCATTGTCGCAATTAAGCATGTCGTAACCAGCATCTTGCAGGTATTTGGCGGCCTTTTCGCTTTCTTCCATGTCGCGCCCCACTTCCGTGTATTCCTCGTTAGGGAGGGCGCCATTACGGAAGCCTTTGGTCTTGCTTAAGACGCTATAGCGGAGGCTGACGGGAAAGTCTTCCCCGCAACGTTCCTTGATTGCCTTAACGATTTCCACGGGGAAACGGTAACGGTTTTCGAAGGAACCGCCGTATTCATCTTCGCGGTGATTGATGTATTTGAGGGTGAATTGATCGAGGAGATATCCTTCGTGAACGGCGTGGATCTCCACCCCATCGACACCAGCGTCTTTAAGGAGTTTGGAGGTTTTAGCGAAGGCTTCGACGAATTTATGAATCCGTTTGACGGTCATTTCCTTCGACGGCACCTTGTCGCTCCAGCGGTTGGGCGAAGGAGAGGAAGAGGCGCAGATCATATCGAAATTCATCACAGGTTTGGAAAGAACGCGCAAAACGGGGTTCGTATATAAGGTCTCCATCATGTGATCGATGGTAAAGCTGCGGCCGAAACCGGCCGTAAGCTGCACGAACATCTTGGCCCCTCTTTTATGAATCTCCTCCATGAAAGGCTTGAGTTTGCGGTACATCCCCTTCTTACGATAAAGCCATTGTCCGAACATCGGATTATAAACGGGTTGGATGCCAGGCAAGATAAGGCCGACTTCGTTATCGGCTCGTTCCAATAAAAATTTGGCGGCCTCTTTATCGAAGTGGTTGATCTCCATCCATCCGAATAGCGAGGTCCCGCCCATCGAAGTCATGACGATGCGGTTTTTGATTTCGCAACTTCCGATCTTCCAAGGCGTCCATAAAGCGTCTAGATTCTCTTTTTCCATAGGAATCCTCCTAACGCCGCTATTTTGTCACCATCGCCAAAAAGCGCAATATCATCATGATGCAAAATGCTATAAACGCCTTATATCAAAGACAAAAAGTCATATAAGCAGGTATGCAAACGATCCCATCCTCCCTCACAAAAAGGTTTTTGGGATGAATGACGTAGGCGTCTTTGATGCGATCTTTGAATTTGGAAACGAACTTCTCTAAGGATTCCGTTTTGTATTTTTTCGTCGATTTCACCTCAATCGGGATGATTTTGTTGGCGACTTTGCTTCCGCTTGAAATGAGAAAATCCACCTCGATGT
This sequence comes from Bacteroidaceae bacterium, assembly GCA_963624045.1. GTDB lineage: Bacteria > Bacillota_I > Bacilli_A > RFN20 > CAG-826 > UBA4951. Next base: position 131,621 of record CAVFNI010000001.1, on the reverse strand, counting down.
CATTACGATGCTTTTCATTGTTATAGCGCGTATAGAAATATAATTTGTTGCCGCTCGCCACCAACATTTGGGCCACAACGTTTTCGAATAGCATCCCTTTGTTAATCGACAATTTATCGTTCAATACTGCAGCATATACGCTCAAATCGTTCTTTTCGTTCTCGTCGAAAGCGTGCGAAAGAAGCAACCCCGTATCGCCCATATAGCATTTGATGAACGACCTATCTTCATTGAGCGAAAGCCCAACGTTGGGGTCGTTACAAGCAAAACATTCATTGCAAATCATTGAATCGGCCAACCAGAAAAAGGTTTCCTCGTAATTGATTGCTTTATCACCGAAATCGAGCGAATTAATTTTGACCCGCTTCTCATGCGTCGATAAAAAGGATGGTATTTGATCATAAACGGAAAGGACTTTATTCTTATAACTGGCCTTTAATTTCAGGATGTCGTTGCGGTACGTATGGAGAATATCCCTTTTTTCTTTATCGCATTCGGCAAATTGTTTCCGCTCCTCCAAGAATTTGTCGACAACTTTTGGCATTCCTCCTATTAAAATGTATTGCTTGAAAAGCAACATGGCCTTCTTGTGCAGCGATTCATGTAGCGGAACCCTTTCGTCAAAGCACTTCTTTATATAATCGATAAGAATCCCTTCGTCTAAAGCCCAGGCAAATTCCTCGAAATCCATCGGATACATGCAGATGCTTCTCTCCTCAGACGGAATCAAAATGCCTTGAGTATTCTCTTTAATCGATATGAGCGATCCCGTTTCAATGTAGTCGTAGCGGCCGTCGGCCACAAGGTATTTTATGGCTTCCCTCGCCCGTGGAAACAATTGGACTTCGTCGAATATGATAAGCGAATCTCTTTCATATAAAGGAGTGTTGTATTCGCTGGAAAGAATCATGAAAAAGGTATCCAGATCTTCCAATAGATCATCGAATAATTTTTTGACCGATGGGCGAGCTTTGCCAAAATCAATCAGCACATAGCTGCGGTAATTCCTCTGAGCGAAATTTTCTACGGCCGTCGATTTTCCAATCCGCCTCGCCCCTTCCACTAGTAAAGCCTTTTGACCTTTGGCTTCTTTTTTCCATTCAATCAGAGCGGCGTCTATCTTTCTTTTGAATATCATTCTCTCACCTTTGTATTTCCAAAGTTAGAATAAGGCCATTATCCGAAAAGCGCAATGTGAAAATGGCTTAAAATACCGAAAAACGCAGTATAAAAATTGCCAATAATACCGAAAAACGCAGTATAAATAGTTTGTGATTTTCAATACATTTAACTTAATTAATTGAAAAATCCTATATTTTTATATGGAAATTAAAAATTAAATGTTAAGAATCAATTCGATTGGTGCGTGATCGCTACCCATCACAGAAGTGAGGATCCGCGAATCGACGAGCTTAGGAAGCAATGAAGTGGACAAGAGGAAATAATCGATCCGCCAGCCGGCGTTCTTCTCGCGGGCATGGAAGCGATAGCTCCACCACGAATATTCGACTTTGCTAGGATATAAATGACGGAAGGAATCGATGTAACCGTTCCCCAATAGACGACTAAAGGCCCCTCTTTCCTCATCGGTGAAACCGGCGTTATGGTGGTTGCTTTGGGGATTCTTGAGATCGATTTCTTCGTGAGCGACGTTTAAATCGCCTGCGTAGACGACCGGCTTCTTGGCATTTAGCTCATTGATATAAGAAAGAAGTTCCTCCTCATAGCCTAAACGGAAGGGTAGGCGCTTAAGCTCTTCGCCGCTATTGGGGACATAAGCCCCTAAGAAATAAAAGGAAGGGTATTCGGCCACGATGACGCGGCCTTCTTCGCTATAATGGCCGTCATGAAGGCCATAATGGACGCTTAAGGGCTCTTCCTTGCTATAGAGGGCGACGCCGCTATAGCCTTTTTTTATTTTCGAAGTGCTTTGATAAAGGTGATATCCATCAGGGATAAAGGGATATCCCTTCCCGATTTCCTCGGTGAATTTGCTTTCGCCAATGAAGAAAAGGTCGGCATCGAGACTCGAAAAGACATCGGCAAAGCCTTTGCCAAGGATGGCGCGAAGGCCATTGACGTTCCAAGAAATGATTTTTTTCATGTGGATATTTTAGTTATTGCGACTTCTTCTTACAAAGGAAACGCGTAGAAACGGCCCTTAAAATCCGCCTTATGTTTGAAAAAGCCTTCCCCCTCCGCTTTTATAGATGTCGGCACGTTGCCGTTATAGAAAACCGCGATTAGAGTCTTGCTAAATGTTTTGAATGTAACTAGATAGCGCCCTTCTTTCTAAAAGAAAGGATTTGAGCGATAATAAGCCCATGGCTTTCGTCCCCTTGCATGTCTATAGCGGATTCAGTTATCTCCAAAGCGGCATCCCCGTGGAGAAACTTCCTTTCCTAGCGAAGAAAATGGGCTATTCGCGAGTCGGCCTTTGCGATAACGGCACCTTATCGGGCCTAGCTCCTTTTTATCACGCCTCCCTCAAGGCGGAGATAACCCCGATATATGGGATGGATTATCATTGCCCCGAGGCCTCCTTTTCCCTTTTCGTCTTAAACGAGGACGGTTACCGTAACCTCTTATATCTAGCCAAGAAGGTAAGCGAAGGGAACGCCACCATCTCCGATTTGAAAGAAAGGCAAACGGGGTTAGCGAAAGTCTTTCTTGTCGAAGAAAGGATCGCTGACGAAGAGGGATTCGCCAAGAAAATCTTCCCCTTGCTAAAAGGCATCGACATCTTATGGCTCGGCCTCCCTTATGGCCTCGATGAAGAAACGAAAAAAAGCATCCGCTCCTTCGCCTTGAATCATAGCTATCCCCTTATCGCCTTCCCTAAGATCTCCTATCCCAAAAAGGAAGATGCCATCGTCCTTGACATCGTCACGGCCATTTTGGAAAAAGGCCATCTCGAGCACGATAAGAAAGATGGGCACGAGCACTTTCTGTCCTTAGAAGAGGTGGCCGCCTATTATTCCGAGGAAGAGATAAGGCAAACCGAGCGCCTAGCCAACCTTATTTCCTTCTCTTTGATCCATAAACGGGGCGGCTTGCTCCATTTTCACAACTCCCTCGGGTTAAATAGCGACGAATACCTTAAGAAATGCACCTTCGAAGGCCTCGAAAGAAAAGGGCTATCTAACAAAGAAGAATACATCAAGCGGGCCGAATACGAACTAGGGATCATCGCCAAGATGGGCTATTCCGATTATTTCCTCATCGTCGCCGATTATGTTCGTTTCGCTAAGCATAACGGGGTGATGGTTGGGCCAGGACGCGGCTCGGCGGGCGGCTCTTTGGTTTCCTTCGCCTTAGATATCGTCATGGCCGATCCGTTACGATATGGCCTCCTTTTCGAACGTTTCCTCAATCCCGAACGTCTATCGATGCCCGATATCGACGTCGATTTCGCCGATACTAGCCGCGAGAAAGTCATTAGATATTTGCAAGAAAAATACGGCAAGGAGAGAACGGGGCACGTCTTGACCACCCAGGTGATCGGCGCCAAGGAAGCCCTTCGCGACATCGGGCGCGTCTATAATTTCAAGCAAAACGAAATCGAGCTCGTCATCAGCTGCATCATGAACGACCGCCTCAGTTTGCGGGATGATTATCGTACCTCTAAGAAATTCCGCGATCTCGTCGATAGCGACCCTTATTTTTTGCGCTTCGTTTCATTGGCTTCCAAAATCGAAGGCCTCCCCCGCCAAGCGGGGCTCCACGCCGCGGGCATCGTCCTTAACGATACACCATTAAGCGAAGCCGCCCCCGTAAGCGTCTCCCCCGAAGTGGGATACGTCTGTTGCATCGAAAAGGATTATTTGGAGGAACAAGGTTTCCTTAAAATGGATTTGCTCGGTTTGACTAACCTTAGCACCATCGAGCGTTGCCTTTCCTTAATCAAACGTTCGAAAGGAATCGAAATCGATTACCTTTCCTTGCCCCACGATGACCCGAAAGCCATATCCTTGATCGCTAGCGGCCAAACGATGGGCCTCTTCCAACTCGAAAGCGCAGGAATGAAGAAAGCCATCCGACAAGTCGGACCGACCTCCTTTGAGGATGTGGCGGCCCTTTTGGCCCTCTTTCGCCCCGGCCCGATGGAATCGATACCCGCTTACGCAAGGCGGAAGAAAGGCTTAGAAAAGGTCACTTACCTCTCCCCCGAATTAGAACCGATCCTCAAAGAGACATATGGCATCATCGTCTATCAGGAGCAAATCATGCAGATCGCTAGGGAAAGCGCTGGGATGAGCTATGGCGAAGCCGACCTCTTCCGCCGCGCCATCTCCAAAAAGAAAGCCGATAAATTATTGGCTTTGCGTTCATCTTTCATCGATGGTTGCCGTAAAAACGGGCATACGGAAAAAATAAGCAACGCTCTATATTCCTTAATCGAACGCTTCGCCAATTACGGGTTCAATAAATCCCATGCCATCTCCTACGCCGTCCTCACTTGCCAGATGGCTTATTTGAAAGCCTCCTATCCCGAAGAATTTTATTCGGCTATCCTCGGCTCCCTCTCCCCTTCCGAAGCCAAATTCAAAAACACCTTAAGCGAGATCAAAAAACGCGGACTTTCTTTGGCTTTGCCTGACGTTAATCGCAGCGACGAAACCTTTTCGCTCGACGAAGGAAAAATCCGCTTCCCCCTATCGTCCATCAAGGGGATGCCAGGGAATTTCGTTTCGCGCCTATTAGACGAGCGGCGGCAAAACGGCCCTTTCACCGACGTTTTCGATTTCGCCTCCCGCATGAAGAAAGATGGCTTGAACAAACAAATCCTCACCCGCCTTATCGACAGCGGTTCCTTCGATACCATTTATAACAATCGCAATAGCTTAAGGGCCGCTCTCCATAGCATTCTCTCTTACGCCGATATGGCGTGCGGGGAAAATGGCGAAAGCATCTTGCTCGACTTGGATCTAGAAAAGCCGATGATCATCGACGTCCCCGAAAACAAAGCGCTTGATTTATCAAACGAATACGAAACCTTGGGGCTTATGGTAAGCGGCTCCCCGCTCTCCTTCTATCGCGACGAAATCGCCCTTAAAGGAGCCATCCCCCTGTCCGAGGCCATGGCGCAAAATAAGGAAGCCCTCACTTATGGCATCGTCAAATCCTGCCGAGCCATCACGACGAGGAACGGCAAGAAGATGGCTTTTTTAGACGTCTATGACGAATATAGCGAAATGAGTTCCGTCGTCTTTAACGACGCCTATAGCGAATATTTCCCTCTATTGGTCAATGACGCCCTCGTTTATCTTTGGGTCAAGAAGGACGAACGGAAAGAGGGCTCATACATCGTAAGCAAAATTGAATCCATCGGAGGCAATATATGAAACACCTTTATGTCATAGACGGAAATTCCTTGCTCTTCCGCGCTTATTACGCCACTAGCTACGGACCAAGCCCCAATTTGATGAAGAGCAAAGACGGCACGCCCACGGGCGCCCTTTTCGCCTTCGCGAACATGCTCGTCAAACTCTTAGCCAAATTGGAGAAAGGAGATGGTATCTTCGTCGGTTTCGACGCCGACGGGAACACCTTCCGCAAGCAGGAATACGCCGAATATAAAGCCAATCGCAAGCCTTGCCCCGAGGATTTAAAAAAGCAATTCCCCCTCTCGCGGGAATTATGCTCGTCCTTAGGGATCGTTTGCTTCGAAGAACATGGCTTCGAAGCCGACGATCTATGCGGTTCCATCGCCAAAAAGGCCTCAAAGGCAGGAATCGCCGTCGACATCTTCACCAGCGACAAAGACTATCTGCAATTAATTGATAAGGAAATCTCGGTGAACCTTTTAAAAACGGGGTTAAGCAACATCGATGTGGTAAACGAAGCCAACATGAAGGAAAAATACGGCTTCGAACCGCTTCAGATCATCGATTACAAGGGGCTACGCGGCGATTCTAGCGACAACCTTAAGGGGATACCGGGGATTGGCGAGAAAACCGCCGTCAAATTGATCCAAGAATACGGTTCTTTAGAGCAAATCATCCTGGCCGCATCAAAGCAAAAAGGCAAGGTGTGGCAGAACATCCTCGAAAACCAAGATCTCGGACGCGCCTGCTATCACCTCGCGACGATCGATACCGACCTCTCTTTGCCCTTCTCTCTCGATGACCTCGTCTATAATGGTTACGACATATCTACCCTCAGCCAATTCGCCAAGCGCCTTGAACTCAATCAGCTTTTAGCGCGCATCCCTTCTAGGCTCGCTAAGGAAAACCACGATCAAAAAGAGATCGCCCCGCTTGTTCTCTCCTCTTTCAAAGGGCTCCCCGTATCAAAGAAAATCGGCGTAGCTTTGGATATCGATTTCTCGGGATATCACGAAGAGGAAGCGCACGGCATCGCCGTCTATATGAACGGCAAAATATATTACGAATCCCTCACCGATTTGAAAAAGGACGGGGATTTGCGGGCTATTTTGGAAAATCCCGAAATCAAAAAAGCCACATACGACGGCAAAGCGCTCATCTATTCGCTAAATCGCTATGGCATCCATGTCGTCGGAATCGAAGACGATTTGTTGCTCGTCTCCTATTTGCTTGATGGGACGGCCTCTAACGACCCATCCTTCATCTACCGCTCCTTTGGAATCGAATTAGGAGAAGAAGAACCCTCTTTGTTCTCCAGCGAGAACCCCACCAAGACAGCCAAAATGGCTTATTACGCCTTAGAGCTTCTTCCCGAAGCCCTAAAATCCCTCAAAAGCGTGGATGCCTATCGCCTCTATCAGGAAATCGAGATGCCATTGCTTTCCGTTTTAGCCAAAATGGAGATCGAGGGCTTCCCCCTCCATAAAGACAAGCTTTTATCGATAGCCGAGGGATTCAGCGTCAAAAAGAAAGCCGCCGAAGAGGCCGTTTATAAGGAAGCCGGCCATTCTTTGAACATCAATTCGCCAAAGCAAATCGCCGATTTGCTCTTCAAAGAACTCCATTTGCCTAACCACCATCGCGGCGGCACGGGGGTGGAGGTCCTTAGCGAATTATCTAACACCCACCCCATCGTCCCCCATATTCTGGAATACCGCAAATACGCCAAATTGCTTAGCACTTACGTCGATGGGCTAATCCCCCATATCCAAAGCGACGAGAAGATCCATTCCTATTTTAACCAAGCTCAGACCGCCACGGGAAGGCTTTCAAGCTCCTCCCCCAATCTCCAAAATATCAGCGCCCGCGACGAAGAGGGGCGGAGGGTGCGCGAAGCCTTCTATTATGACGATAACGACGTGGAGATGGTCTCGATGGATTACCATCAGATCGAATTGAGGATTTTGGCCGCTTTGTCGGGGTGCAAGGCCTATATTGACGTCTTTGAGGGCGACCGTGACGTCCATACGGAAACGGCCAAATTGATTTTCCATACCGAAGAGGTGACGCCGTTAATGAGGCGGCATGCCAAAGCGGTCAATTTCGCCATCATCTATGGCTCTAGCGTCTATGGCCTCGCCGAGCAAATCGGCGGAAGCATCCAAGAAGCTAGCGACATCATCAAGAATTTCTATGCCGCCTATCCCGAGGTCTCCGCTTATTTGCAAAAGCTCATATCCGACGTGCAAAACCAAGGATATGTGACGACGATGTTTGGAAGAAGACGCTACCTAAGGGACATCAACGATCCGAATTTCGTCAAGCGCGAAGCGGCCAAGCGGGCCGCCCTTAACGCCCCCATCCAAGGCAGCGCCGCCGATCTCATCAAAAAGGCGATGGTTGAAATCAACGCTTATCTAGAAAAAGGGAAATACCAAAGCGAAATGGTTTTGCAAATCCATGACGAACTCATCTTCAAAATGAAAAAAGAGGAAGAGGGAATCTTGATACCCGCCATCGAGAAGATCATGGTGTCATGCGTCAATTTGCCCGTCAAATTATCGATTGAGATAACGAAAGGAAAGTCGTGGTACGACGCGAAGGAATAATATGCCAGAACTGCCAGAAGTCGAAACGGTAAGGAAGACCCTTTTGCCTCTCTTGACGGGAAGAAAAATCGTCAAGATCGAAATCTTTTATCCTCGCCTTATCCAAGGGGATGAGGGCTTCTTTCTCTCCCATATCGAAGGGAAAAGAATCAAAACGATCGAAAGAAAAGGGAAATATTTGATCTTTCGCTTGTCGGATAACCTCTCTCTAATCTCCCATCTAAGGATGGAAGGGCGTTACCGCGTCGAAAGAGGTGACAACGAGCTTAAAAAGCACGATTTGATCGTCTTTCATCTCGATAATAACGAAAGCCTTATCTATAACGACACGAGGAAATTCGGCGTCATGTATTTAAAAAACGACGACGAATTATATTCTAGCGAGCCGCTAATTAAACTAGGAAAGGAACCTTTTTATCTAGACGCTAGAGAATTCTTGAAGGGGTTAAGTAAAAGGAAAGGGCCCATCAAAGAGGCCTTGCTTGACCAAACCCTTATAGCGGGCATCGGCAACATCTACGCCGACGAGATTTTGATCCGTTCTAAAATAAATCCCTTGCAAAAAGCCTCTCAAACCACTTTAAAGGAAGCAAAGACGATGCTCGATAACGCCGTCAAAATATTAAGGAAAGCCATCGAAGAAGGCGGCAGCACCGTCCGAAGCTATCATCCTACCGATGGGATCGATGGCCGGATGCAGCTTCTATTATGGGCCTATGGGCGGGAAGGGAAGCCTTGCCCCATATGCGGGGCCCTCTTAAAGAAAATCAAAGTCGGCGGGCGGGGAACGACCTATTGCCCCCATTGCCAAAGGCTTCCTAACAAACCATTTATCCTCGGCGTAAGCGGACCTATCGCCTCAGGCAAATCGAAGGTGTCTAATTATATCGCCTCGCTTGGTTATCTCCTTTTAGACGCCGACCGATGCGTCCATGACCTCTACAACAAAAAGACTGTGCAAAAAACCTTAATTCATCATTTTGGCGAAGATATATTCAAAAATGAGGAAATCGACCGCCATTTGCTTCTGTCCATCGTCTCGAAGGACGAAGCGAAGAAAAAGGAACTAGAAGATATCGTTCATCCTTTGGTCTATCAGGAATTCGAAAAAGAAATAAAGAGGCATCATGACGGGCAGCTAGTGCTAGACGTCCCTTTGCTATTTGGCACGCCCTTTGAGAAATTATGCGACGCGATCATCTACGTAAGCGCCTCTAGAGAGATCCGTATTAAGCGTTTGCAAAAAAGAGGGATCGACGCAAAGGCTTCCTTATCGCTAAATGATTCCTTTCCCTATGATGAAGCCAAAAAGCGGGCTTCATTGGTCATCGAAACCGATGATCGTCCCTTCGAAAGGGTAAAAAGAATCATCGATGAATGCGCGTTTATCAAAATAAAAGACTAAAAGAATCTTTCAAGAGGGACTGACAAAACAACCTCTTTCCCGGCGTTCGAGGAAATCAAAGACGCAAGGCGCTTGGAGACGATATAATCGCCCGCCCTTTTGGAATATAGGCGCTCGATTTCGGAAAGATGGTAAACGCTAGAAAAGAAAGTGCATAAGCGACCCTTCGAACGGGCGCTTAAAAGAGGCAAGAGAATCTGATCGCGGACGTAATCGCTTTTGAATTCATCGCCAAAGCCATCGAGGAAGAGATATTCGACGTTTGTCAAAACCGACATCATCTTCTCGTATAACGCCTTGTTTTTGATCGAATATTCCTTTAATTCGTCAAAACGTTTGTTGGTATCGATAAAAGCGACGTTTTTGTTTTGGGTGGCTAAATCGTTGGCTAGGGAGGCGAGCAAATAGGATTTGCCAGAGCCATTCTCCCCAACGAAATAGCACCAAGGGCGCAAACTCCCCTTCTTTATGGCGGTCACCAAAGCCATTTTGGCTTCCTTATACCGCTCCTTCTTAGCTAAGACCTTAAAGGAAAGGGAAGACCAATCGGACGAGAAATCACGATAAAGGAAATGGGTCTCTTTGTTTATTTCCTTTGAATATAGCGGGCAAGGGGATAATTCCGAGATGAGGCGACCGCTAGAGGAGATAAGAAGATGGCGGCACATATATGGAACATCCGCTTGGCAAGCCTTTAATCCTTGGCAATTTTGGCAAGCCTTCTTCGAATCGATGTAATTGATTAAAAGGGTGACGTAAAAAGGAATTTCCTCGTCTTTGATGCCTAAGACGGATAATTCGTTCATCAAAGCGGTGTCGCCTTTGATTTCCTCAAGCAAAACGTTGACATGCGAAGGAGAAGAGGGGGTTATTGCCGTGATTTTTTGAAATTCGCTCATATTATCCTTTTATATTATAAGGAATTTAGGACCGTCTCATAATCGTCTTCTTCTAGCGTCTCCTCTTTTTCTTTGGGCGCCTCTTGCGTAGAAGAGGAAGGAGAGAAAGCAAGTGGCTTCTTTTTCCCTTTATTCATCTTCTGCTCGTTAAGGTAATTCCAAGCGTCCAAAGCGTTATCGATGCCTTTTCTTACTAAGGTGCTAGCGATCTTTTCGACGTAATTTGGATTAAGATGGTTGTCGTTGGCGATAAGGACATAGAATATCAAGGCATTCGTCGCCCCTTGCGAAAGGCCGATGTCGTTGATGAGGCGATCTAAGAGGCGGAGGTCGCTTTGCGGCGGCTTATGGCCTTTTTGCAATTTGCTAAGGAAGGCGATGGGAGAGGTTTCATCAGCCCTCCTCATCATCTTGGCGTAACTGCTATTCCCGAAAGCGTGGCTATCGCCCGTCTTTTCGGGCCCCTTCTTCCAATAGCAGCCCTTGATGCCCGCTTCCAAGGCTCTTTCCTTAAGGAAGGGGAGGTCGATTTTCTCGCCCCTTTTCCTTTCGGGATGATAGGCGAAGGCAATAAGGGAGGCCATCGCCTCCTCGTCGAGGTTATTAAGGGCGGAAATCCGCGCGACGCGGATGATTTCCTCGCTAGAGAAATCGCTAGGCAAGACGTCAGGCAATTCCTTCGAAAGGGCTTTGAAGAGGATGTTTTTGTCGAAATAAAGCTTTAAGGGGGCGCTTTCGCGGGAAATAAGCCCTTCTTTATTTTGATCGAGGGGCGGCAAAGAAGAGGAATCTATTTGGAAGAAAGAAGAGAAATCGACGGAGATTTCCTCAAACCCTTCCTTTTGCTTCGAAGCGGAAACGTATTTCTTCTTCAAGGCGTTTCTTTCCTTCTCGTCGAGGAAACGGACCAATAAGCCGTTAAGCAATTCGTTGGAGAAGAATTCGCTTGGCGTCCGCGGGGCGTATAACTCATAACAATAGCAACCGCGCTCCCCTTCGTTGTGATAGAAGGTTTTGATTAAGCCGATGGCCTCTAGGGATGGCAATCGATTGACGATATCCTGTTGCCCTAATTGGTAGCGGGAGAAGAAATCGCGATAGAAGATCCTCCCCTTCTCCTTCTGACGCCATAATAGGAGATATAGGAGAACGCTATAAGAGGAGACGATCGGGGCGTAGAAATCGAACAAAATATCGACGTCAACGTTGGAAAATAGGCTTTTGGGAGCAACGAAAAAGACGTCGCTAGGGCTCACCAATCGGCTCATCGTCTCTTCGCTTGCGTTCCAAACCATGAGGGTATCTTACCACTAAATGGAGCGCTAGAGGATAGTCGATAGGATTTCTTATCGCCTCCAAAGCGTTTAGATGGCAAATAACGCCCTTAAACCGATCTTAGTTTGTCGCAGTCAAACAAAATTCGATATCACTATTTGTAAATAGTGTGAGTGGTTTATAATACCTACGGCAAAAACGAGGTAGAACTATGATCAAGCGTATTGGAATACTCACGTCGGGCGGGGATTCACCGGGCATGAACTGCGCTATCCGCGCCGTAGTGCGCGCGGGATTATGCCATGGGCTCGAAGTCTATGGGATATACGATGGATATAAAGGTTTGGTAGCAGGCGAGATCAAAAAGATGAACCGCAGCTCCGTCAGCGATATCGTCAGCCGCGGCGGAACGATTTTGCGAACGGCCCGCTTGCCTGAATTCAAAGAGGAAAGCATCCGTCAAATCGCCGTCGATAACCTAAGGGAAAAAGGCATCGAGGCCTTGGTCGTCATCGGCGGCGACGGTTCCTATATGGGCGCTAAGAAGCTGACCGAAATGGGCATCAATTGCGTCGGCCTCCCCGGCACCATCGATAACGATATCGCTTCCACCGATTACACGATCGGTTTCGATACGTGTCTAAATACCATCATCGAATGCGTCGATAAGATCCGCGATACCACCGAAAGCCATTCCCGTTGCTCCATCGTCGAGGTCATGGGCAACCATTGTGGCGATCTAGCCCTCTTTAGCGCCATCGCCGAAGGGGCCGAGATGGTCATCACCCCCGATCATCCGATCCCCGACGAGGAGGTTTTCTCAACCCTTAGGAAGATGCGCGAGGAAAGCGAGGACAAACGGGCCATCTTGATCGTGAGCGAAAAGCTTTATCCCGATATCCACGCCTTCGCCAAGCGCATTCAGGAAAACACCGGCTTCGATTCGCGGGCCACTTCTTTAGGCCACGTCCAAAGAGGCGGATCGCCCAGCGCCTTCGACCGCGTTTTGGCGGCTAGGATGGGCGCCTACGCCGTCGATTGCCTGATGGAAGGGAAAGGTGGCATATGCGTTGGCATCGTCAATAACGAAATCGTGAGCTATGACATTTACGAAGCGTTGAAATTGCCGCGCGATAAGCATATTTCCCTCCTTCGCTACATCGACATACTCAAATAAGGTTCATATATGAAATTACATACCGAAAAGAAGACGAAGATCGTCTGCACCATCGGACCGGCTAGCGATAGCGCCGAGATGATCGGGAAGCTATATGACGAAGGAATGGATGTCATGCGCATCAATTTCTCCCATGGCAGCCACGAAGAGCAATTACAGAAAATCGAAATCGTGCGCGCTTTCGAGAAACGGGGCATCTATATCCCCGTTTGCCTCGATACCAAGGGCCCCGAAATCCGCACCGGCTATATGGAAAACGGCTTAGTCGAAGTCCATAAAGGCCAGCGCATGCGCATATGCACGGAACCGCTTCTAGGTAACGCCGAACGCTTTAGTTGCAGCTATAAAGGCCTATATGACGACGTCAAGGAAGGCGATCCGATTCTCGTCGATGACGGCAACCTCATCCTCCGTGTCAAAGCCAAGGATGCGAATAAGCACGAATTATTAGTCGAAGCGGAAAACGACCACCCCATCAAAGACCAAAAGGGCATGAACGTCCCCAATAGCGATTTATCGATGCCCTTTATTAGCGAGCAAGACGAAGCCGATTTGCGTTTTGGCGCCGAACACGACGTCGATGCCATCTTCGCCTCTTTCGTAAGACGGCCCGAGGATATCGTCGAATTAAAGAAAGTCCTGGCCAAATATGGCAAACCCGACATCCCCATCTTCGCCAAAATCGAAAACCCCGAGGGCGTTAGGAAGATCGAGGAAATCGTCAAAATAAGCGACGGCATCATGGTCGCCCGCGGCGATTTGGGCGATGAGATACCGCCTGAGATCGTCCCTTTGGTCCAACGCCGCATCATCAAGCTTTGCCGCCAATATGGCAAGCCCGTCATCACCGCCACCCAAATGCTCGATAGCATGACCACCCATCCCCGCCCCACAAGAGCCGAGGTTTCGGATGTGGCCACCGCGATCGACGAATCATCCGACTGCGTGATGCTTAGCGGCGAGAGCGCTTCGGGCAAGTACCCGAGCGAATCCGTGCGGATGCAAAAAAACATCGCCAAAGCCATGGAAAGCGAGCTTCCTTACGAAAGCTTAGCCAAGGAGGCTTTCGATTCATCGGAGCACACCGTTAACGACGCCATCGCCAATAGCATCGCCAACACCGCCTTGCTAATCGGCGCCAAGCTGATCGTCAACTTCAGCCAAACAGGCAATAGTTCTAAACGGATGTCCAAAGCCCGACCATCTTGTCCTATCATCTCCATCACCAATAGCCGTAAAGCCTGCTTAGAAAGCGCTTGGTATTGGGGCGTCTATTCCCATCTCATCCACACTTCGATGCCAGATTTCATCGAGGAGATGGAAGCTTTGGCTTTGAAAGTCGCCCGCGATTTGGGTATCGAAGAGGGCTCTCCCATCATCATCGCCGGCGGCACCCCGACGGGAGCGGGCAAGACCAATTTCATGCGCATCGTGAATGTCAACGCCGTCCATGACATCGACTGACCTTTTTCCTCTTGACATGGCCATAAGCCTTTTCATAATAAAGGTGCGTTGACGGAGACACGCTTCGATTGCTATAGCCTTCGAGGTACCACTCCCGAGCCCCAAGCGAAATAAGTTTGGCGTCGCCCGTTCGCGTTAAGAAGGGAAAGAGCGTCTTTATTTTGACGAAACAAGGTGGTACCGCGCGGAAGCGTCCTTAGAGAATGAGGGCGTTTTATTTTTATGCCCGAGGAGAGAATATGAAGATCGTTTACGAAGGAAAGAAAGTCGAAATCGAGGATGGGGCGAGCGGTTTCCTCGCTTTGAAGGCCCTTTCCCCCGAAAGGAAAAAGGAAATCGTCGCCCTTAAGATCAACGGCGTGAATAGCGATTTAAGAACCATTTTAAAGGAGGGCGATGAGATTTCTTTCATCGCCACTAGCGATAGCGAGGCCTTCGAAATCCTCAATCACAGCACCTCGCACCTAATGGCCGAGGCCCTCACCCACCTCTATCCCGGGGTCAAATTCGGCTTTGGCCCGGCGATCGAAGAAGGTTTTTATTACGATTTCGATTTAGGCGAAGGACGTTCCATCACCGAAAACGATTTTCCTAAAATCGAAGAGGAGATGAAAAAGTGCGCCAAAGCGAATTCTCCCTTCATCAAGGAAGAGATTTCTCCAAAAGAAGCGCGTGAGGTTTTCGCGGGTAACGAATACAAAGAGGAACTAATCGACGAGCATCAAGACGAATCACTTTCCCTCTATCGACAAGGAGATTACGTCGATTTCTGCCGCGGCCCTCACCTTCCTAGCACTGGCTACATCAAGCACTTCAAACTCCTCAGCGTGGCGGGCGCCTATTGGCGCGGCAATAGCGACAATAAGCAATTGACGAGGATTTACGGTACCTCTTGGTGGAGCGAGGAGGCTTTGAAGGAGCATTTGGAGGTCCTCGAAAAAAGAAAAGCCAACGACCACCGCAAATTGGGACGTGACCTTGGCCTCTTCTTCATTAGCGATTATGGCCCCGGCTTCCCTTTCTTCTTACCTAATGGCATGGTTTTGAAGAACAGCCTTTTGGATTATTGGCATGAGATCCATCGCCGTTATGGCTATCTTGAAATCGAGACGCCGACGATGCTTTCCCGCGAGCTTTGGGAACAAAGCGGCCACTGGGACCATTACAAAGAGAACATGTACACGACGAAGATCGACGAGAAGGATTTCGCCATCAAGCCGATGAATTGCCCAGGCGCCATCTTGGTTTATAAAAACGACATCCATAGCTATAAGGAATTGCCGCTACGCTACGCCGAACTAGGACACGTTCATCGCCATGAGGCCAGCGGCGCCCTCAATGGCCTCTTCCGCGTGCGGGCCTTCACCCAAGACGACGCCCATATTCTATTAAGGACCGATCAAATCGAAGACGAAGTCAAGCGCATCATGGCCCTCTTCGACGAGGTATATGACGTCTTCGGGCTTAGCTACCATATCGTCTTGAGCACGAGGCCCGATGACTATATCGGGGAAAAGAGCTTCTGGGAAGTTAGCGAGCAAGCCCTCGCCAAAGCCTGCCAAGATAGCGGTCATACCTACCAAATCAACCCGGGCGACGGGGCGTTCTACGGCCCGAAACTCGATTTCAAACTCAAGGATTCGATGGGAAGGACTTGGCAATGCGGCACCATTCAACTCGACGTCAATCTGCCGCACCGCTTCGGCTGCACCTATATCGATCAGGATGGCCAAAAGAAAGAACCCGTCATGCTTCACCGCGTCGTCTTCGGATCCGTCGAGCGCTTCATTGGCATCATCACCGAGAATTATGGCGGCGCCTTCCCGACGTGGCTAGCGCCTATCCAAGTGAATATCCTCCCCGTGAACGTCGCCGCCCATGGCGAATACGCCCATAAGCTTAACGACCTTCTCTTTAACGAAGGCATCCGTAGCGAGGTCGACGACGGACAAGAGAAGCTCGGCTATCGTCTCCGAAATAGCCAAATCAAGAAAATCCCCTTCACTTTGGTCGTCGGCGAGAAGGAAATGGCCAATAACGAGGTCACCTATCGCCTTTATGGCGACGAGAAGCAAATCACCGTTCCGTTTGCTTCCTTCCAAAAGATCCTTCGTGAATCGATCAAGGAAAAGAAACGTTATTGATTAGGAATATCAAAAGGGCTTCATAACGATGAAAATCATTCACTTCGCCGACTTGCACATCGCCTCCAAATTCGAAAGAATGCCAAAGGAGATCAAAGACGTCCTCGTGACGAAGCTACGAAACGCTTTTTCGAAGATCATCGACTACGCGAAGGAAAATGGCATAACCACTATCCTGATGGCTGGAGATATCTTCGATAAAAACGCCGTGCCGCTAAGCGACAAGAAATTCTTCTATGATTCCATCCGTATGAACCCCGAGATCGATTTCTATTACATCAAAGGCAACCACGACTCCTCCTCCAAATGCAACGAAAGTCTCGACAATCTTCATACCTTCGACGGGATCGTCGCTTATACGAAGGAAAGTGTCCGAATCATTGGTTACGAACTCGGGAAAGATAATTCCGCGTTATATGACCACCAGCCTTTCACCACGGATAAATTCAATATTTTGATGTTGCACGGGGATATCCATAACGCGAGGGAGGACAATTACATCGACCTTAAAAGGCTAAGCGATAAGAACATCAATTATTTCGCCTTGGGCCACATCCACAAAAGAGAAAGCGGAACCCTTGGCGAAGCAAGATACGAATACCCGGGCTCAGTTTTAGGAAGGGGGTTCGACGAAACCGGAGACAAAGGTTTCTTGGTGCTCGATACCGCGAACGGCTCCACCACGTTCGTCGCTTTAAACGAAATCAAGTTCGAGCATATCGACGTTACGATGAACGGCTTAAACGAAGCCTCTTTGAAGGAGAGGATTTCCGCTTCCCTTGGGAAGGAAAATAGAACCATAATCACCGAAATCAAACTAAACGGGAAAGCCGACTTCCTTGTCGATTGCAAGGATTTGGAGAGGACGTTTAGGGATCGTAGATATTACTTATGTGTCAAAAACGCCGCAAAACTCGCTTGCAATTACGTTCATAACGTCAACGAGAATTCCCTTAGGAACATGTTCATCAACAAAGTCTTAGAAGATTCCTCGCTAGATGAGGACACCAAAGGGAAGGTCATCGATTACGGCCTTTCGAAGCTAATGAAGGAGGAAAAATAGATGCGCATATTAAGTTGCAAGATTTCCAATTTCGGCTGCTATTCCGATATGACCTTCGATTTCGAAAAGGGCCTTAATCCTTTTTGCCTCCCTAACGGAGGAGGGAAAACGACCTTAGCGAGCTTCATCAAAGCCATGCTCTATTCCTTAGAGAAGACGAGCAAAACCTCCTTTGAAAGAAATCGTTATAGGCCCTATTCAGGCAAAGAATGCGGAGGGTCGATGATTTTCGAATTCGAAAACGCCACCTACCGCATCGAAAGAACCTTTGGGAGCACCCCGTCGAAAGATATTCTTAAAATCTACGATGAGCGCGGGGTTGAACTAACCTCCTTCCAAAGGAAGCGCGTCTTGGAACTTCAAGGCGAAGCGGGAAAGCAATTAGGGGAGATGATCCTCGGAATCGACGAAGAAGCTTTCAAACGCTGTAATTTCATTGCCAAAGAAGACCTTGATTTCGCCTCCAACGAATCCATCAAGATGAAGATCGGTAACATCGTGATCGATAAGGAAAGCGAGAATTCGTACGAAGACACCGTCTCTTCCATCGAAGGCGACGATCTAAGAACCAAGGCACCGACGAAGAAGAATGAGGAAGCCTACCCCTATCGCATCGATGAATTGAAGAAAAGCAACAAAATCAAGGCCGATAGAATCACGGAACTCGACGGCCTAGAAAAGGGCCTCGACGATCTTTATGAGAAAAGGAGCGTCCTCAAAAAAGATCTGGCCGATATCGAGAAGCGGCAAAGGGATTATTCCGCCATCCACGTCCTCAAAGGGAAATATAGCACCGTGGAGCAATTTGATTCCAACATCAACGCTGCGAAGGAAACGATCGATAGCATATCCGCCAAATATGGCGGCAATATCCTTTCCAAAGAAGAAGTTCTTTCCTTACAAAGCGGCATCAAGGAAGTCGAGAATTGTCAAAACCTCGATAGAAGCTACGCTTTATTGCCTTCCGACATTGAAAAGCTTAAGCAATTGAAAGGGAAAGTGCTAAGCGATGAAGACTACGAAAAATTGTTCAAGGCCTCCAATAAGCTTGAGGAGAATCGCAAAAGGACAGGGATAATCCCCATCGACCTAGAACGATATGAAGAATTAAAGAAACGTTTCGAAGGAAAAGAGATCAAAGACGAGAAGGACTTGGAAAAGGAATATTTCGATTATCGCTTGCTCGCAAACAAAAAGGATATCGCAAGGGCGGAAGAGGAAAAGGATCTGCCCTCGGAAAACGTCTTATTGAAAGCAGAAGAGGAAAATAGGGAATACGAAAGGAAAAAGGAAGAATTTTCTAATCTAAAATCCTCTTTCAAAGAGCCTTCGATCTTCCTTGAGATATTGCTTACCATCCTTACCTTAGGCTTATATCTCTTCGTTTCGAAAAAGAGGAAAAAGAGACATGAGGAAACGATAAAAGAAAAAGAGGAAGAGCTAAGAAAAATCGCGGAAGGATTGGATGCTTTCTTCGCTAAATACGAGAAAACCTCAGGGAGTTATGCCCTAAGGATCGAAGAATTGAGGGATGAGATTTCCAAAGAGAAATCGAAGGATGTCGAGAACGCTTCCGAGCAAATGAAACAAGCCAAGAAGGATTTCGAGGAAAAAGAAAGGGCCATGCTTCTTTATTTCTCTTCTTTTGGCTACGAATCAAAGGAAGTCGGAGACTCCTATGAAGCCTATAGGAAGGATTTGAAAGAATACAAAGACCTTTTAAGGGATGCCGATAGAAACCAGGAAATAGAAAATAGCCTTACGGAAAGCGATGAGAAGGAAGATTCCAAAATCGCCTCTCTCTTAGGGAAATATGGCCTTAGCAAGAAAGGCGATTTGATAGAGCAACTAAAAAGCATCAAGGACGACATCGAATTCTTTAAGAAAAATAACCCCATCCTCTTGAACAAAGAAGCGAATGAGAAAGCGAAGGAGAATCACGAAAAAACCATCGCTTCAATCCTCCTTGCCCATGGGATTGAAGCTAAGGAAGACCTGCTTTTAAAAGCGAGCACCTTCCTTTCCGACACGGAGCGATATAACAAAGCGAAGGAAGCTAAGGCAGAGCAAATCGAAAGAAAGGAAGCCTTCATCAAAGAAAACGGCCTAGAAGGTTTCCTTCCAACCAACGTCGAAGAGGAAGAAGAGGAATTAAGGAAAAGGCATGAGGGCAAAAATAATGAGCTTTCCGATATCGATAACAAAATAGCCGAAAACGAAAGGCAAATCGACGAGAGGGAATCGCTTCAAAATGAGATCGCTGACAATAACGAAACCATCAAGGAATACAAAGAGAAGATCCGTATCGCCGAAATCGCCTTGAGCCTTCTAGAAAAAGCAGAGAAGGATATGGAAGATACCTATATCAACCCCATCAAAGACTCTTTCTCTAGCTACGCCTCCAAAATCTATGAAAAAATCGGCATGAACGTCACCATGGATTACGAATACCAGATTAAATACGAAATCGAAGGGCAATTAAGAGAATCCAAGAACCTATCAGATGGGGAAAGAACCATCATGATGCTCGCTTTGCGGTTCGCCGTCTTAGACGCGATGTATAAGAAGCGCGACTCCTTTATCGTCCTCGATGATCCATTCGAAAGTCTAGACGAAGAGAGGCTCCCAAAAGCAAAGGAATTATTGAAAACCTTGTCGAAGGATTGGCAGATCATTTATTTCACCTGCCACGAAAGCAGGAAAATAGACGCCGACAACGTTCAATGAATTTTCTATTAGCAATATAGATGTTACGAGGCGTTTAAATTGGCGCCCTACCGCCCTTTGATGGCGAAATGGCGGTCGAGATTATCCTTTTCAAGCTTTAACATCTTTCTTTTGAGCTCAAGGCCGCCGACATAGCCGACCAAATCGCCGTTTTTGCCGATGACGCGGTGACAAGGGATAAAGACAGGCAAGGGATTGCGGTTAAGGGCCATGCCCACGGCGCGGACCGCTTTCGGTTCGCCAATGCCGATGGCCACTTCTTCATAAGTCCTCGTATCGCCGTAAGGGATAAGCGATACGTATTCATATACGCGCTTCTCAAAGGGCGTCCCCTCGGGATCAAGCTTCAAATCAAAGGAATGGCGTTGCCCGAAGAAATATTGGTTTATCTCCATGATGGCGTCATAAAGGCAAGTGTTTTCCTCATTGACGGCATCGCTAGGATCGACCACGCCGAAGATGAAACGGCTTAAAGCCTTTTCTTTGGCGATGATGGTGACATCGCCGGCGGGCGTATCATAAACGGCATAACGTAGGGACATAACGCTCCTTTCGTGTCAAATTGGCTTAAATATTGCCTTTTTCCTTATTATTTATAGCGAAAACGCAAGAAAAAAGCAAATTTGCCCTTGCAATGGCGTTTAAGAAGCGGATAATTCCCTTGTCGATAGAGTAGAAAGCAGTTCGCCATGAACTCGCCGGACTCTCCTTGAGGGTCGGCTGATGCTACACGAGTAAGAAGATTACTATGTAGGCGTGGCGAGGTGCCACGCTATTTTGTCTTCAAGGAGGAAAAAACCATCGCTTACAGTAACCCGCGCGATCGTCGCCGCCCAGAAAAGCGCTTCGACCCCATCAATGAGCACGTCCGCTACCCGGAAGTCCTCGTCATCGGACCTAATGGCGAGCAATTAGGAAGGATGTCTAGCGGCGCCGCCAACCAATTGGCCGCCAGCTACGACCTAGACCTCTATTGCGTCGCTCCGAACGCCCAACCGCCCGTTTGCAAAATCCTTAATTACGGAAAACTTCGCTACGAGCAGCAAAAGCAGCAAAAGATCTCGCGTAAGAACCAACACGTCACCGAGCTTAAGCAAATCCAACTCACCCCGCAAATCGGGCAGCACGATTTGGAAACGAAAGCCCGCAAAGGACGCGAATTCCTCGAAGAGGGGAACAAGGTGCAGGTTTGCGTCGTCTTCCGTGGTCGCCAACTCTCCCATAAGGAAGTCGGCGAGGAAGTGATGAAGCGATTCGTAGCCATCCTCGAAGACATCGCGACCGTCGATAAGGCGCCGTACTGGGAAGGCAAATGGTACAATTCGATCTTAGCGCCGAAAAAGAAATAGGAGGAAGAACGATGCCGAAAATGAAATCGAGCAAGACGCTCAGCAAACGCGTTCGCTTCACCGCGAGCGGAAAAGTGAAGGTCCACCACTCTGGCATGGGCCATTTGGCTCCGCGCAAATCGCGCAAGCAACGCAAGCACTTAGCCGGGGATTATTATTTGAACCCCATCGACCAAAAGAGGGTCGAGAGCATGGCGGTCAGCAAGAAATAAGGAGAGCAAGAAATGAGAGTAAAAAACAGTGTTGCGACGCATGCCCGCCGCAAAAAAATCCTCAAATTAGCCAAAGGCTATTTCGGTTCGAAGCACCTTCTCTTCAAGACGGCCAAAGAACAAGTGCTCCATGGCTACAATTACGCCTACCAATCCCGCCGCGACATCAAAAACGATTATCGCAAATTATGGATCAAGCGCATCAATGCCGCCGTCCGCCCTTATGGATTAAGCTATAGCAAATTCATGAACGGCTTAACTAAGGCTGGCATCCTCGACAAAAACGGCCATGGCCTTAACCGCAAGATGCTTAGCGAAATGGCCATCAACGATCCGACCGCTTTTGGAGCCCTCGTCGAAACGGCCAAAAAAGCCATCTAAAAAGCGAAAAATTTCCGCAAATCACCAACCGATTGCTTCTTACCGCGCTTCAATAAGCGCGGTTTTTCATTGTCCTTTTTACGAGAAAACCTCTTCTTCGTCTTTGATGAAGATGGCTTTGCTATCCTTAACGGCTTCTTCGATTAAAGAAAGGTAATCGAATTTCTTCTCGAAATATTCGCATTCGGAAATCTTCGGCTTCGTCTTGGGCTTCTTGGGTTTGAAGATCGTGCAACAATCCTCAAACGGGCGAATGGAGATATCATAAGTGCCAATTTTCTTGGCCAAATCGATGCAGGTCAGCTTATCCGTGCAAGATAATGGACGGATGACGGGGAAATTCGTCACTTCGTTAATGGCAATCATCGAATCAAGGGTTTGCGAAGCGACTTGCCCGATGGCTTCGCCATTGGCGATACCCACGCAATGCCTTTCCTTAGCGAGCCTTTCCGCGATGCGATACATCATCCGCCGCATGATGGTGATGCAATATGGCTCATCGCAGTTTTGGTAAATGGCCAATTGAAGTTTGGTGAAGGGAACGATATGGAGCTTGATCTCGCTTTGATAACGAGACAATGTCTTGAGGATATCCTTAAGCTTATCGATAACGGCATCGCTAGTATAAGGAGGGGCGGCGAAATGGATGCATTCAACGCGAACGCCACGGCGTAAGAGCAAATAGGCGGCCACCGGGGAATCGATGCCACCGCTAAGCATCATCATGACTTTGCCATTCATTCCCAAGGGATAGCCGCCAGCGCCTAAATAGGAATGGGCGTATAAATAGGCGGCTTCTTTCCTAAGCTCGACGTTTAAGGTGATGTCTGGATCATGAACATCAACCGCCAAGGATGTATTGCGCAAAATATAGGAACCAATCTGTCTAGAAATCTCCATCGAATCGAGCGGATAACTTTTATCGGCTCGCTTAGTTTTGATCTTGAAGGTCTTCCCCTTCTCTTCTTTGATGGCCTCTAATGATGCAAGGCAAAGCTTTTCGAAATCCTTAGAGCATTTCTTCACCAGGGATATTTTTTGAATGCCGCTGATATCCAAAAGACGCTTAAGGAGGTCTTCGGGGTTCGTTTCCCCGATCATCACATAAGCATGATCGTGATCATAGCTAAGGGAAGCGCTAGGAAAAGGAAGCAAAGCATGACGGATGTTCTTGGCTAATTCCTTCACAAAGAGGCGGCGATTGCCTCCTTTAGTCCCAAGCTCGCCATAATGAATAAGAAAATAAGCGTCGGTCATCGGTGAATAATCCTTTCTAAGATATCGTTTAAGGCCTTAACGAAAAGATCGATCTCCTCTTTGCTAGTGTCTGGCCCTAAGGAAATGCGCAAGGAATTGGCGGCCTCTTCATGGCTTTTGCCAATCGATAGAAGAATCGAGGAAACGGGTTCCCCTTTGGAATTACAAGCCGAGACCGAGGAAAGATAGATGCCTTCTTGGCTTAGGGCTTCCATAACCACGCTGGCTTTGCGCGTTTTTAGCGAGACATTAATGATATAAGGAGACGAATCGAGGGGGGAATTGATAGAGATTTCGGGATTTTTAGATAGCAAGGAGCGAAGATAATCAGAGACTTCTTTAATTTCTTTCTCCCTTTGCTTTTCTAGCGATAGCGCTTCAATTATCGCCACCGAAGCGGAGACGATGAGGGGATAATTAAGGGTGCTGCTACGAAAACCGTATTCCTGTTCGCCACCATCAAGTAACGGATTAAGCTGAATGTTCTTTTTTAAGATTAGCCCTCCCACGCCTTTAGGGCCGCCGAATTTATGGGCGCCCCAAGAGAAAAGATCGAGCGCGCCGTAATCAAAAGGGGTTTTGCCGATCGCTTGCGTCATATCGGAATGAAGGAAGGCCTTAGGGAAGCGATGAACGATTTGAGCGATGGATTCGATGTCGTTAATCGAGCCGATTTCGTTATTGACGCCGATAATGGAAACGAGGGTCGTCTCCTTATCGATAATATCGGAAAGTTCCCTTAAATCGATCCGCCCTTCTGGAGTGGCGGACAAATAAGTGACGTGATAGCCACTCTTCTCTAGGCTCTTAAAGGGAGCGGTGACGCTTGGATGCTCCAACACGCTGCTAACAAGATGCTGGCCGCGATTACGATAATGTTCGGCCACACCTTTGATTGCGAGATTGTTGCTTTCCGTAGCCGAGGAAGTGAAGATCAGGCGATATTCGTTAGGCGACAAACGAAAAGCTTGGAGAATCTTAATCTTCCATTCCTCGATTTCGCGCATCAAAGCGCGTCCTAAAGCGTGGTTGCTGGAAGGGTTAGCGTAAGAAAGAAGTGATTTTTCGAGCGCTTCGGCCGCCTTTACCGAAAGGGGGCTCGAGGCGGCATGATCCAAATAAATCATCGAAAGGTCTCGGGATAACCACCGGCTTGCTCGATGGCTTCTTTGCTATTAGCTAAGGAATTGGCGAAATCGCCTTTATAAAAGAGGTTTTCGCTTTGAAGGAGGCTATTGTCGATAGCCGAACTGTTAGCGCGGTAGCGATTGGCGTGGACGATGGCCGTTTCGGCTTCTTTGATGCCCTCTTTGTCCTTAAGCACGCTGGCGATGAAGGCGTCGCCATCGCTTACTAACGAATCATAAAGGCGATCGACCTCCTTCACGTTGATGGGAGCGGTATGCAAAACGGTATATAAATTGTCGATTAAAACGTATAAAGCATCCAATCTGCCTTGATAGGAAGCGGAGAGCTCAGGCAAAGAGAAATCGCGGATTTCCTTTTCGGCGGTCAATAGCCTTTCGTTATATTCTTTAACGGCTTTGGCGGCCTTTTCGGAATCGATCTTCAAAGAGGCGATGTGGTTTAAGAAGGCTTGCATAGCCGCCTCGGCGGCTTCGCTTTCTTTGCTAAGCGCCTTGAGCTTGGAAAGCAAGGTGGTATAAGGCTGCTTGGTGGCGCTATGGAAATGGGCGTCAAGGGATCGCTTGGCGCTGCCGGCCTTGTCGATAAGCGCTTTGATTTCCTCTAAGGTTGCGGAATCATCGCTGGTAATGAGATAGATCTCCCGAACCTTCGGCATTTTATGGTTGAGGCTATAATAGGCGTTCTCTAGCTCGTTTTCCTTTTCATAGACGCCTTCTGATTCCGCTTCGAATTTGCCACGGGCATCGATTTCCTCCTCGAAATCGGAGATATGGCTTTCGATATCCAAAACCAAAGCGTCCAACTGCTCCACCACTCCATTAAGTCGCAAGGCCTTGACGTTATCGGCGATTTTAGAGAGGGATTCCTCATAATCGACAATGTCGCTTTTAAGCAAAATGTGATTGAGCGGATAACCTTGGCTCGAGAGTTCCTCGTAGCGGTTCTTTAATGAGCTGATTTTGTCGGGAATAACATTGCTAATGCTCACGCAGATAGCAGGCAAATTTCGAAGAATCTTCGTGCTTTCGACGATAAGTGGCGAGATTTTATTCTTAAGAAGATCTTTGGCTTCCTCATAACGCGCACTTTCGACTTCCCCATCGCATTCCTCGAATAGATTGTCGATTTTCTTAAAAAGCCGTTCGAAGCTTTCAGCGACCAAGGAAAGTTGTTCTTGTTTGGAAAAGAAGAGCTGCTTCGTTTCGCGATAGGCTTCTTTTTCTTTAAGGATA
This sequence comes from Bacteroidaceae bacterium, assembly GCA_963624045.1. GTDB lineage: Bacteria > Bacillota_I > Bacilli_A > RFN20 > CAG-826 > UBA4951. Next base: position 105,951 of record CAVFNI010000001.1, on the reverse strand, counting down.
TCGGCAGCCACTAAATCCTCGGATAAGAATTTCTCATGCAAAGCCTTATCGAGCTCATCCACCCGCGCGTGATATTTGTCGATGGTGGCACGAGCCGTCGGAAGATATTGCTTAAGTTCCTTATAGCGATGGCTCCCCACAAGATCCTTGAGACTATTGATGGCCGCTTGAGCCGAGGCATCCTCGTCTCGCACGGCGATAAAATCCTTCCGCCACTTGCCATATTCGTCAACATAAACGAGATTGACCGAAGAAATCGATTCCAAGCGTCTGATGAATTGGGCGTCTTGGCCGAAAAGGCGGCCATGGTCGAGTTCAAAGGACGAGGAAAGCTCATTGACGATCTTTTTAAGCCTCAAATGAGCAAAGAACGTGAAATATAAGAAAACGCCAAAGGCGATAAGCGCGACGCCGACAATGGCCGCGATAACAACTATTTCGATTGTGCCTAATAAGATGGATACGATAGCAAGAGAAAACATACAGAAACCTCCGTCCCACCTATCTTACCACCTTAGGCGATTCTTAAAGAGGAGGAAAAACGAAAAAATGCGCCACTTTTCTCCCCAATGGACTACAATAAACGCATCCATGAGCCGACCAAAAAGAACTAAGAACGCAAAAGAAAGCATCGACAAGGCTTTTCTTTCCATTTACAAAGAGCGCGACATTTCCGAAATGAGCGTTTCCGAAATCTGCCTTAAAGCAGGCGTTAAACGAGGCGTCTTCTATTACCATTATTCGAATATCTACGATTTGCTCGACAAGAAGACGAAAGAATTCGTCGAACATCACCGGCAAAGCGCTTATAACGCATGGCTCGCTTACCGCAACCGCGACAACAGCTACCACGAAGCGGTCGCTGTTTCCTTCGATTACGTCTATTCGCAGAAGGAATTCCTATCGCTCCGGCTCGGGCGCCGCCCCGATTGGCCCTTCATTAACGAATGGCGCCTTAGCATCATGTCGCAACTAAAGAGGATCTTCGCTGGCGAGGAAGCCAATCTTTATGTAGCCGCTTCCGCGATCATCGCCTATTACCGTTTTTGCTTGATGAATAACATCCCCCGCCAAGAAGTCGATACGGAATTCTTCCTCCATACCATCGTCACCATTTTATCCTTCCCTTCCGAAAAGGCGCCTTGCGTTAGCGAAAAAAGCAATTGACGAGTGGCCTAACGATAACTATAGTTATCCTTGCGTAAAGGCTAGCAGGTCTTCTACGTTTTCGTCCGATGTCCCTCAAAGGCTATCGAGTAAGCTTGCGCTAGCGGGCCGAAAGGAAGAGCGACATCCGGGAAACGGGAAAAGCCCTCTAATCTTTGTTTACGCAAAGAAAGGAGACATAAAATATGTCTAAATTTACCGGATCGAAGTGGAAAAAATCACGCCACCTCAATTTCAGCGTTCTCGAAACCGGCGATGAACTCAAAAAGAGGGCTTATGGCCCAGGCCAGCACGGCCAAGATCGCAAAAGGAAGCCCAGCGAATACGGCGCTCAGCTCCTCGAAAAACAAAAGCTCAGGGAGCTTTATGGCGTCAACGAACGTCAATTCCGCCGTCTCTTCTTGATCGCCAAGAAAGAGAAGACCGTCGTCACCGGCCTCGCCTTCTTCCGTTTACTCGAAAGCCGCCTCGACAATTTGGTTTATCGTATGGGCTTTGCCCGCACCCGCGCCGCCGCCCGTCAGCTCGTCAATCACGGTCATATCACCGTCAACGGCAAGAAAGTCGATATCGCCAGTTACATCTGCAAAGTCGGCGATCAAATCGGCTTAAAGGAAACCAGCCCCCTCAAGGTCGTCAAGGAATCCTTTGACGGCAAACCGAATATCCCTGGATACGTCAGCGTCGACGTCGAGAAATTCGTTGGCACCTTCAATCGTTTGCCCGAAAGAAACGAATTGGCCAGAGAAATCAACGAAGCGCAGATCATCGAATACTACAACCGCCTTCTCTAATTCATTGCCATTTCAAAAACCAAGCCCCGCATATCGGCGCGGGGCTTTTTCTTTTTTTGTTTTCGCCAATCGTCTCAAGCTTTAGGAGGCATTTCGAATTCTTGATAAGAAGAAAAATCGGGGAAAGTCACTGTCTGCGTTTCATCAAAATCAAAAGAAGTGTCTTGTTTTATTCTCATAGAGAGAGGGATGGACGTAGATCCCACTTCAACATCTTCCCTCGAAAGGATATATTCCTTCATCTTATCCTCGTCGAACTGCAATTCGAAATCGACATATGCGGATAAGATTTTCTCTTGGTTATAACGTAGGCGAAGGGCCAGATCGCTTTGCTTTATCGTCTCTAGCATCGGAAGAAGGTCCTCATCGATAAAAGATTGAATCTTCTCCCTCTCTTCCGTTTTGATCAAGGACGACATCCCTTTTAACGAATCCGCCATCTGCTTCAAATCAGAGGCGATATCCTTCATTTTGGCATCGAAGGCATAGCGCATCTTACCGGCATATTGCTCATAGGAGGCGGTGATAACGGCATCGGAGGAAAGAAGCCGTTCCAATAAGGAAGGCAAAAGAACCGAAAGGCTTTCGGAAACGGGAAGGAAGCCGCTATGATCGATAGAGGAAACGCTCTCATCGGAAAGGGTTTTCTTCACTCCTTCATCGGGAAAATTATACGAAGAGACGTCATAACCGTACTTTGGAAGGGTTAGCTTCATCCCCCAGTTGATGAAATTACGGGCATTATCATTCGGCTTGCAGTATAGGACGCCATCGGCAAGGTAATTGTCGAATTGGCATTCCTTGCCACTAAAAACCAAAGCGGAAATACCGGCATTCTCTGTAGAAATGATGGCATTCTGCACATGGTTTTCGATTTTTAGGGATTTAAATGAATCGCTTTTAAGAGAAGAGAAGACGGAAGAAACGCTCTCGGGATCGATCGATATTTTGGCGATATCCGAATTCACCCAGGCAAAGGAGGGATCATCCTTCCCAAATAACCCACGGGTGATGGTGGCATCCTTATAGCCGAAACTATAATTTGGATGCTTAGATAATGTGCTAAAAACATCATAATCCTTGAAGGCGATAAGATCCGCTCGCAAATAACGGTAGCCGATATCCCCCTTTAATTCCTCGCTAGAGGAAGAGGATTCCGAGGAATCGACATCACTAGATGCGCAAGAAGCCAATAATGCGGATGCCAACAACAAATATCGGGAAACGTTTCTTTTTTTCATGGCTTTATTATCCGATGAAACCTTTGGGAGGTTAAGAAGGAATTATGAGGCGTCGGCCGAGCAAGCTAAGGAACGGTTGCCAGGCACAAAGGCATTCCATAAAGCGGCGCCCGTATTGCCCCAATAATCAGTGCCAGGCAAAGCGTTATAAATGGTGCTTTGGCTAGTCTGGGCACTAATGCCAGTCATCTGAAGAATAGTTTGGGCAGGGATAACCAAAGAACTTAAATACCCTTCCGAAGCGCTGCCATAATCGCCGCCGTTAATGATGACGCTAAGCTCTTTTAGGATGCTGTTGCTAGCTAAGGCGCCCAAATTGACACCGACTTTCCAGGATGGGTGGTTGCTATCGTTGGCGGTATAAGAATATTGGGTGAGAAGATTCTCGTAAGCCGTGGCTTTTTCTTTCGTGCCCGTGACCGATTCGGCGGCTTTGTTATAGATGGTGTCGCTAAGGCCGAGAATATCGTAAAGCACTAGACGCAAGACGTTTTTGTTGTTGGACAATTGGTCGGTGCTGTATTTAACGATAGGATCGGTGTCTTTTTTCTCGCTTCCCCAAGATTTATAGGTGTTATAAGAAGAAACGTATAAATATCCTTTTTGATCAGCTAAAGCAGTCTCCACACCGGTGGACGCCGTCTTTTCCGTATCGATGTTATCATAATAAATAAGCGATGTGCGGTAATTGTTGCTAGCAAGAAAATGGTAATTCCGCGACACAATAAACGTGCCGATGTTCGAAACGGAGCCATATACCTTGACCACTTCGCCCTTCACGTAAATGTAGAAATCCAATTTGAGATTGAGAGAGATGGCGTCGATACCGATTACCGACAAAGTCACCTTGACCGAATCGCTATAAAGACGGAAGGACTCGCGGCGCGATTCGTTAAGGGCGGCCTTTAGCAAAACATCGATGCCATCGAAGCGATAATAATTACCTTCGGCGAAATCGGTGACGATGCTAAGTTTCGAATCATCAAATGACGCCTCACCCAAGGTGATGGTGCAATTGATGGTCTTCTCCCCATAAAGGAGATTCGAGAGGACGATCGATGTCAGTTCGGATTGCTGGAAATTTAAGGCGATTTCAAAGGAACTTCCTTCTTTCAACCCGAAAGCGCCGCCATCCAATACGAAAACGCACATATCATCGCCTAACGAGGCTTTTTGAATCAAAGACGTGGCGATAAAGGGCCCATAGCGGTTAGCCGTCAAAGCCCCCACCACATTCGAGAGCATGGCCGCCTTAATGGGGTCGAAGAATTTAGCAAAGCGCGGATCATCATCGTTATATAATTCCACCGCCATGGCGATGATGGAATTAAGATCCTTAATCGTCATCTCGCCGCGCATGCCCTCGTTATTAGAGTCGCCGTCGTTATAATGGAAACGGGTAACGTCGCTATCCAAAGCGCCCGTCACATCGATTTTCACGTGGTTATTTTTCGTCGAGCCGTCTTCCACTTTGTGTTTTAGGGTGACGTCTCCTGAGCCCTTTTTCATCCCGTCGTTCAAATCGAAATAGACGTTGCCGCTGATTTCGGGATAGCCTAAGCCAGAGGCGTCAAGGACGCTGGCATTGAATTTGAAATTGGCCCGTTTCTTTTGGAAGAGGTTTTGCATTTGGCTAGCGCAAGTGGGTAGCCCCTTAATGTCGAAATAATTAGAAGTGTCATGGCTGCTTTCAAGATAATCGGAGAAGGTAATGACAAGGCGGTCGATGGAAAGGCTGGCGATTGTAGAATTTTCTAAAATCGCCTGCAAAACCCCCTCGCTTGAAGCGTCGATCGTCAATTTTAGCGTCGCTTCTTCGCCGAATCCGAAATCTTTCAATGAAAGATTGGCAATTATTTTGTTAGGCGAAGTTTCGATGGAGGAAATCATCGAAACGCATTTGTCATAACGCCCTTTTTCGATGTCTATGATGGCCGCGCTTTCGGTCAAGAAGGAAAAAAGGCTATTGGTAAAGCCCTCACTTAAGCTATCCTTTTCGAAAAGGGCGAGCAAGGAATCGAAGGTCGTGGCATCCATCGAGAATTTCATGATGTCGTTATAAGTGAGATACGCTTTCCAAGAAGCTAGGTCGCTTTCGTTAAAAAAGGAAATCTTCTTCGTGCCACGAACATCATTTAGATCATATCCGCCGACGATAGCTTCGCCCGCAAAGAGGGAATTGTTGATGTCGAAATCCAAATTGGCCGATAAATCGAAATTCTCTTCAACGCCCGTCTCATTGCGATTAGCGAAATTAGTTTGATTGCGGAAAGTGCCTTCAAGGGAAAGGTGGCCTTTTTTGCTCTTAGAAAATTCGACTGCTTTCCTAACGATGCCCATCGAATCGATAAGCGGCGTGTAACTCTCATTGTCCGTTGGCTTTAAGGAAAGAAGGTCAGAATAGCTCAATCGATCTTCTTTTATAAGATAAGAAAAAGAAAGAAGGAACCCTTCGCCCTTCAGATTCTCGCCATAGACTTTAACAAGGTTATATTCCAAATCGGTCAAGAAGAAGATTTTGTTAGAAAATAGCGAAGGGCAAGATAAGGAGAAAAGATAGGAAGAAACGCTCGTTTGCTCAAGAAGGTATTCCAATTTGATATCGGAGAGGCGACCACCGTCGCCTTTAAAAAGAAATGAATCGAGCCAGCGATAAAAGGAATCAGGGATTTTGATGGAATCGCGACCAAAAATGGAAATGACCGAATCGAAAAAGGAATCGAAATCGGCGTGGCTATAAGAATATCGGGCGCCTAAAAGGCTTAAATAGGAATCATCCGAAGAGAAATGGGCCAATAATGGCAAGGTGGCGTCGTTATAAATTAGAGAGCCATCCAAATGAAAAGCAAAATTATCGGTGTCCTTATAAAAAGCCAAAGAAGCCTCCGACAAAGATAAGTCGCTATTCGACAAAGAATCCTTGTCGGCAAAGGTGAGGGAAAAGGATAGTTCGCCTTTTAAGCCCCTTGTTTCCGTAAGGCTATTGGTGAATTTAGCGAGAATTCCGTCACCATCAGGCAAATCGCCTTTAGAAACGGTCTCATCGTCCTTAGCCACCACGACATCAGGTTCCTTAAGGCAAGGGTATAGCGAAGAGGAAAGCAAAAGCAAGCAAGCGCCTATCAAGCTTGCTTTTGCCAATTTGAATTGTTTTGCTTTTTGCCAAAAACCCATGCCAATACGGCCTCGATTCGATTAATGAGCAGTTCCAGCCTCGGCCAAAGCGATCACGTTAGCGATCGTTTGGGACGTCGTTTCGCTAAGAGGATCACCCACTTCAATCAATTCCGCCGAGAAAGAGAAATCCACGCGGACGCCAGCGAAAACAAAGGCATTGAAGACGAGTTGTGTCAAATGTTCGTCGTTATTGACTTTCGCGCCGAAGGAAGCCTTTATGACATAATCGGTTTGGAACATCGCGCCGATATTTAGCGTCATGCCGTAATCATTGGTCTCGGCATCATAAGAAGTAGATTCTAAAACATCTTCATAAGCCAATTTCGGCAAGTCGAAAGAAAGGCCACCTAAGGAGATTTGGCTGTCAGAGGAAGCGATCATATCCAAATAATATGGCTGCACATTCAAGACGTCGCCGAGGATGAATTTCAATAAATTCTCGGTGTTGGATAGATATTCTTTGCTGAAAGTCCCAGCATTGCTTTCGCTCCAATCGATCTTTTTGCCATCGGTTCGGTCTTGCTCGGTGTCATAACCGTGCTCGCCGAAGGGATTCTCCCCCCTAAGGTAGACTTTGTCGTTCTTATAAACGATTTCGACGTTGCGGCGATATCCTAAGAAGATGCTATATTGGCTATTGACGGCGGGAATGAGGGGGATATTCGATAATTTAGCGTAATATTCCCATCCGTTATCGGTGTATTGAGCCACGAAATCAAGGTCGATATGGATGATATTGGCCGTCCAAAGGGTGACATCGGCCGCGGCCGTGACGTGATAGGTATCATAATCGACAGCGGTATTGATAGCGGCCTTAGCGAGGGAAGAAACATGAGAGAAATCGTTGTATTCGCTTTCCTCATAAGAAAGATTCGCCGTATTTTCTTCATCATATTGGCCAAAAGCCAAGGTGGCTCCGACGGTCACTTGACCGAATTCGGTCGGGAGAAGTTGGAAAGACGAAACGGAATGCTTGACTTCCCCTTCTTCGTCGGCGCTCGTCTCGGAAGCGTAATTGATGGCGAAGCTAAGGTCTTGATCATAACCCAAATCGGCCGCATTGATGGTGAAAACGCTTTGCGTGTCGGTGAAGGTATAGCCTTTAAGAATGTCTAGGGAAGCCAAAGCGCCATATCGTCCGGCGGCAATTTCTTCGATGGTCGAAGAGATGGCGATTTCGCCAACGACAGAGGAGAAAGGAGAAACGAAGCGGTTAATAAACCTTTCGTTAGTCGAAAGAGAGGAGACAAAATCGATGAAATCGGTAACGCTCGAAATGCTTATCTTTGCCAACGTGCCTTTCTTGGCGGTCATGTCGGCGTCTTGGTATTGCAAACGGACGTCGGTCGAATTGAAGTCGGCGGTAAGCAGATGGTTTTTGGAAGGCTCAACCACTTTGATTTTGCCAGTGCCGAGGTTCTTATTGGCATCGAATTGCATATCGCCTTTCAAAGAAATATCGGCGGAATCTTTGATGCTGATATCGGCATCCAGAGTGAAGGCCGCTTTTTTGTCGTTGGCGATGCCAGAGATTTGGTCATACACATCAGGAAGTTTCTCCAAACGATTGAAGCCGCTTCTGACGAAGGTTTCTTCTTGGTATTCATCGAGAGTTATAACACCGTTAAAGGTGTAATCCTTAAACGAAATGCCGCTAAGCTCGATGCGAAGGAGTTTGATGTTATTGACGCCTTCTTGACCGTTGCCGTCGATAGTGACGCTGATTTTCGAATTATTGCCAAAGCCATAGCCTTGTAAGTTGATCCCGGCCACGATCTTATCGTCGCTCGTCTTAAGATCATCGATCGATTCGATGACTTGTTGATAATGCCCTTCCCCTATCGCCTTCATGACATCGCTATCGAAAACGAAGGAGAAAAGATTCTTGGCTTTGCTAGCGTCGAAGGAGCTAGAGCTACCATCGAAAGCGTTCGAAACGCGACCCATCAAAGCATCTAATGTCAATTGATCCATCGACGCTTTATAGATGCCGTTGTAATTCAAGAAAGCCTCTTGGGGGTTATTTCCATCAGCCGGGAGATAGGCGATTTGGACATTCTTTGAGCGCGTATCGCTTATGGCGTCTTTGACATTGAGGCCCACACGATAGTCCTTGTCTGACAAATTGATTTTAGCCAAGGCGTTTAAAGAAACAGAATCGTCCTTCTTATCTTCCTCATTGCCCCATTTATATGTCAAAGCGCCCTCAAAATTGACATCAAATTTCTTTGCTTTGACAAGATTGGCCACTTTGCGGAAAACGCCGTTCATATTCACGATGGACACATAACTGTCCTTATCCGAAGGAGCATAAGAAGAGATGGCGCTAAGCGTCGGGGTCTTCATATCCGTCGTGATATCGAATTTCAAGGCGATATCTCCAAAAGCCAACGAAGCTTTGACCGAAGTCAGGTTATAGGAGGTGTCGCTTGTCATATCGATGACATAATCGCTTCCGCCATATGTAATCGTGCATGTATAAGAATAAGATGAGGATGTAGAAGCAGTTTCGACAAAAGACACCGACACATCAGAAGTAGACGAAGTATTGCCACTCATGCCGCCGATAAGCCCTTCGACCCACGAATAGAAAGACGGATCGATCGTCACGGCGTCTTTGCCCATAACCGAGATAAAATCGTCGATTATCTGCTCATAAGTCGAAGAAAGATACTTATATTTGGCGCCCAAGACGGAAACATAAAGGTCATTTCCGTCATAATTAACGAGCATCGCTTTCGAAACATCGGCGATGCCGCTATTCGGAGTCGATAAGGTAACCGTCGTATCCAAATGGAATCCGATATGTTTGGTGTCCGGCATCGAAAGTAAGAGCTTCGATCCCGTGGCGAGGCTAACCACGTTGGTGGTATTGTCGATGCCATCGTTATCGGGGAAGGTCACACTTAATTCGTTGATGCTAGCTTGCATCCCCGACATGTCAGTTAAAGCCGCCATGAAACGATCGACATTGGAAAGGCCGTCGTCATCGTTTTTACTGATGCTGCCATCGCTATCTAGGCTGCCATTTAATAACGGCGTCATCCAATACGCTCCCGCCGCGCTTAATGCAAATAAGGCGGTATAAATTGCCCCTACGCGGATACTGCGTTTTTTAAAGAAGATAAGGAATTTGCCCTTCTTCGACTTCTTTTCTTCGTTTTCGTTTTCTTTCATTTTCTTTCCCTCCTAGACGGAACTTAATGGGTATAATCAATCGCCTCGTTGCTGCCAGGCGAAGGAATAACGTAATTGCCGCCGGTCGAATAGACGGTTTTCAAAGTGCCGGTGATATTGGAAGAGCCGCTAGGCGTCGAGGCAAAATATTTTTCGGTTGAGACGGAAGATACCAGTTCGCAATCGGACGTAAGAACGAAGCTCACATGAACGTAATCGAAGACCGGTTTGCCGTTCATCGCCGTCGTGGCCGTCATCTGCTTAACGTAATTGACCACCGCTTTTCGGGCGTCTAATTCCAAATTGATGGTATATGTGTCATCGGAATTCGAAATTATTTCATCGAAAGGGAGGCCCGAAAGGCTTTTTTGTTCCTCCGAAGCCAATGTCTTATTGGAAATGATATATATCGTCGAGGAACCGCTTAAATTACGGCCAGCGTAATCGAGGTATTGGTCATTGGTATATACGGCTGGTTCCTCGCTTCCAGAAAAAGAGGGTTTTTCCACATCCGATGGACAATTCCCTTTGTATCTCTTCGTCTCACCATCCTTTTCGTACATCCGCCACGCTACATTGACGGCAAACGATTTGGAAAGCGATTCTTCGAAATATTCATCATTGACGCGATACATGGTGCTGCGGATTTGCTGATCGACGCTCATCGGTCCTACCTTGGCATAAGCGACCCCAATCCCTTGGCTCTTGTTGGAAGAGGCCGATTCGAATTTACAAAGGGCGGCATTGATTAGTTCCCATCCTTGCATGCTTTTACCATCAAACGGATTGCCGTTCGACTTAGTTTTTTCGAATTTCTTCAGGCATTCGTTGCCGTTGGCTTTCAAATAATTGGCATCGAGCGAATCGTAATCGACTTCCTTTTTGAAATAAGGAAAAACCGTCGAGAGGATATATCCCACGCCGACACCTATAGACACCACCAATGTGATGGCAATCGAATTGAGGATGATGGTTTTTGATTTATTGCTTTGCATAAAACGCTCAGCTTGCTGAGCACATAATTATAAAAACCGGAAAAATCGCTTTTGTCTCTAATGAGATAAAAACGATTAGTAGAATGCATTTCTACGATTCGTAGAATTTATCTATAACAGTAATTTTCGAAACTTTTTATATAATTATTAATATCGTTCTCGTAACTAGATTGTTTATTTTACCTATCAAGTAGATCAACAAAATATTTTTGTCATTGTATTAAAATGTTCTTTTTTATACGATAAATGCTATATTTTTAAAAAATCAATTTTTCTGCTGCAAAAATCCCCTATTTTCTATTCCCTAAACCTCTTCTATAGTATGTTTGCCATGGAAGAATTGAATCTTATCGTCTCCAAAAACCTTCAAATGCTCCGCAAGGAAAGGAAACTCACGCAGCAAGAATTCGCCGAAATGCTTGGCTATAGCGATAAGAGCGTTTCCAAGTGGGAATTAGGCAAAGCCATTCCTTCCGCCGACATTCTTCTTAAAATCGCCGACTTCTATAACGTCAGCGTCGATGCCCTTTTGCGGAACGAAATCGACATCAAGCAAACGCCTAGCGAAGTAAACAAAAACAAAAACACCAATAAGATAGTGATCGCTTGCTTAGCCGCTACTTTTTGCTTATTAGTCAGCACTTGCATCTTCGTCAATTTGGTTATCAGCTACGATTTATATTCCGGTTGGATCGCCTTTCTTTGGAGCGTGCCTGCCATCGGACTTATTGACGGGTTGCTCGTGAAGCGCTTTTGGGGCAAAGGGTTGGCGGAGACGATTTTGCTAAGCGTCTTCATATGGGGGCTGCTTTTTTCCTTCTCTATCACTTTTTATTTCTTCTTGAATCAGAACATCTTTTTTGTTCTTTTCGTCGGAATACCCTTGCAAGCATCGTTATTGCTTTACGAAAAAATCAAAAAATAGCCAGCAAAAGCCAGCTATTTTTTGATGTATTCTTTATAAAACGCCTAGGAAATAATTTTTCTTGCCGCGTCTTACGATCAAATAACGGCCACACAAAGCCTTCGATTCGTCATAGAGGCATTCTGGATCGGTGGCCTTTTCGCCATTGACGGAAACGCTATTTTGGACAACGAACGTCTTGGCTTGCGTCTTGCTTTGCGCCGCCCCCACTTTCACCAATAAGTCCAATAATGAAATAGGGGTTGTCACCTCCACTTTTAAGGAACCCAAAAGCTCTTCAATCTCCTCGGCATTCAAGGAAGCGACATCACCTGAGAAAAGCACCTCGCTCATCTTTAGCGCTTCCTCGGCAGCCGCCTCTCCATGAATGTCCTTAGTCACTTCGTACGCCAATTTCTTTTGTGCGATGCGTCCGCCTAGGTTATTCATATGATCAGAAGTCACCTTCTCAATCTCTTCCTTAGAAAGGAAGGTGAATACCTTTAAATATTTAATGGCGTCTTCATCGGTCGTATTGATGAAATATTGATAGAGTTTATAGGGAGAGGTCAACTTCCTATCTAAGAAGAGAGCGCCATCCTCGCTTTTGCCGAATTTCTTGCCATCGGCTCTAGTGATAAGATGGGCGGTCATCGCCTCGGCGATGGCTTCCTCGCCATCAATCTTTCGAATAAGCTCCAAACCACTGGTAAGATTGCCCCATTGATCGTTGCCGCCCATCTGAATATGGCAGTTATATTCCTTATTCAAATGATAGAAATCGATCGATTGAAGAATTTGATAGGAGAATTCGGTGAAGGAGATACCCGCTTCCAAACGGGAAGCGACAATTTCCTTTGATAACATGTAATTGATGGAAAAATATTTTCCGTAATCGCGCAAGAAATCCAAGGTTTGCATGTTGCCTAGCCAATCATAATTATTCAAAATGACGCCCTTTTCGGGGTCGCTAAGGTCGATGAACCTTTCCAATTGTGCTTTGATCGAGGCAGTGTTAGCCGCTAATTTCTCTTTTGTTTGAAGGTTTCTTTCTTTGGATTTTCCCGAAGGATCGCCAATCATGCCGGTGGCCCCGCCCACTAGGGCGATAATGCGATGACCAGCTTTTTGCAGACGTTCCAAAATGGAAATCATGACATAATTGCCCAAATGCATCGAAGAGGCGCTAGGATCAAAGCCGCAATAAATCGTTTGCTTTTCTTCCAATAATTTTTTGACGGCTTCTTCGTTGCTGAATTGTTGAATGAGGCCGCGCCATTTCAAGTCATCGTAGATGTTTTCCATAATATTAGCTCCAAGCGGTATTCTACCAACTTAAATCCTTTTTGAAAGGGGCAAGAGGAGATATTAGCCAATGGAGCGATAATCATTGCAAAACACCAGCATTTTCCCATCTCGTCATAAAAAAGGGATGGCATCAAGCCATCCCCATTAGAGAATTTGTGGCGTTGGCGATTAATACATTCCGCCCATGCCTCCGCCCATGGCGGGAGCGGCCGGTTTCTCTTCTTTGATTTCGCTTACAGCGCCTTCCGTGGTAACGAACATCGCCGAGATCGAAGAGCTATTCAAAACAGCATTGCGCGTGACCTTAGTTGGGTCGACGATAGCAGCTTTATACATATCAACCCAAGTGCCTTCAAGGGCGTTAAACCCGAAGTTCTTTGGCTGCGTCTTTTGAATAGAGACGATTTCGTCGCTATCAAAACCGGCGTTCTCGGCAATCTGGGCAAGCGGAGCAAGCAAAGATTCAAGAACGGCATCGATACCGCGTTGGATATCAGGATTGGAATCTTTGAGTTTGCCTTTGATTTCCGCATAAACCTCTGCCAAAGCGGCACCACCGCCGATGACGATGCCTTCTTGCACGGCCGCCTTAGTGGCATTTAAAGCGTCCTCAATACGAAGTTTCTTGTCTTTGAGTTCACTTTCGGTCAAGGCGCCAACTTTCAAGACGGCAACACCATTAGAGAGCTTGGCGATGCGTTTGGAGATATTTTTCTTATCGTATTCGCCGCTAGCGATATTGTATTGCGATTCGAGTTCAGCGATACGGTCGTTGATTTCCTTCTTCGACCCTTCGCCACCGACAATCGTGGTGCTATCTTTCTTGACAGTAATTTTCTTGGCTTTGCCCAAATCATCAATCGTGATGTCTTTAAGAGCCATGCCAAGATCTTTGCTATAGAATTTGGCGCCAGTCAAGATGGCGATGTCTTGTAAAGCAGCCTTTTGGGCGTCACCGAATTCCGGGGCTTTGGTGGCCACGACGGTGAAGGTGCCGCGGATCTTATTGACGATCAAAGTCGAAGTGACGTCGCTATCGAGGTCATCGGCGATAATGAGTAAAGGCTTATGCGAATCGACCACGCTTTGGAGAAGAGGGACGACGTCGTTGATGTTGCTGATCTTCATGTCGGTGACAAGGATATAGGCATCCTCGAGCTCAGCCGTCATCTTCTCGTTATCGGTCACCATATAGGGGCTGATAAAGCCTTTGTCATATTCCAAGCCTTGAGAGATGCAAAGTTCGTTCTCCGACGTTTTGGAGTCGTCGACGGTGATAACGCCGTTTTTGCCGACTTTATCCATGGCTTCGGCGATGAGTTTGCCGATTTCCTCACTATGCGACGAAACGGCGGCGATCGCTTCAATATCTTCGTTGGTTTCCACCGGTTTAGAAATCTTTAGAAGCTCTTCGCTGACCGCTTTACCAGCCTTTTCGATGCCCATGCGGACAAAGACGGGGTTGGCTCCTTTTTCGACGGCGTTGATGCCGCGATGAATCATCGCTTGCGCCAAAACCGTGGCTGTGGTTGTGCCATCACCAGCCTTTTCATTGGTTCTATTGGCCACTTCATAGACGAGCTTGGCACCCATATTCTCGAAGTTATCTTTCAATTCGATCTCACGGGCAATGGAAACGCCATCCTCACAAATAGCGGGACTTCCATAACCTTTGTCGAGAGCGACGTTACGGCCTTTCGGGCCCAATGTCACCTTAACGGTGTTAGCGAGAACGTCGACGCCAGCAACCATCGCGTCGCGTGCGCTCTTGCCGAGTTTAATTTCTTTTGCCATATTTTTAATTCCTTTCTAGATTCTTTTAATCATTGACGACGGCAAGGATGTCTTCGGCTTTGATCAGAAGATATTTATGGTCGCCATCTTCATAGTCGGTGCCGGCATATTCGCGATAGATTACGCGATCGTTGACGGATATTCCTTCAATTTTATGAAGTTTTCCATCCTCGAATTTGCCAGGGCCAACAGCTACGACGGTAGCGATGTTTCCTTGTTTCTTTTCGGTCGTTAAGACGATCGAACCGATTTTCTTTTCGCTCGGAACCTTTTCAATAAGAAGGTAATCGTTGAGCGGTGTGATTTTCATGTTTGTTCCCTCCTACGGATACGATGTTATGATAATCAATGTTTTGGCACTGTCAAGTGGTGAGTGCCAAATATTTACAATTTAATTAATACATAACAAAAAACGGGCTTTTGCCCGTCTTTTATTTTGTTTTGAAGTTTATTTTTTCTCAATTGTGCTATCACGCGGAATCAAGTGAGCGTCGAAACGATAGCTCTTATCGTTGAGTTCGCCATTGATCAAATCGATGAGCATATACATGGCGCGTTTGCCGACTTCCGCCATATCGATTTGCATCGAGGAAATCGACGGACGAACGATGTTGGCGTACTTAGTGCCGACCAAAGAAAGAATCTCAACGTCATCGGGTACGCTTAAGCCGCTGTCGGTGGCGGCGTTTTCGATCGCCGCGGCAATGGAATCGCGATAAGCGATGAAATAACCCTTTCGCTCACGCTTGAAATAATCACAGAAATCATAATATGTACGCGTGTACGAGTCGTCGCAATTGACGATATGATATGGGCGCCCCAGGCGTTTATGGACATCCATAAAAGCTTTTTCGCAGTGCATTAGCAAACGGCCGCCATCATGGACATGGAGGAAGGTCATGCTCTTCTTGTCGGGATTGGAGGAATCGTTGTAATAATTGCTGATGATCGATTCCAATAGGTCCTCATAAGAGAAAGTGATGCATCCGACCTTCTCCCCTACGAGGCGGTTATTCACCACGATCGTTGGGACGCTATAGGAATTGATTTTCATAATGTCCTCGGTATCGAGCTCATCATCAAAAACGATAGCGCCATCGACGTGAGTCGTAATGACTTTCTCAATCATCGACAAAGCTTCCTCGCGCGAATGGGAGGTCGTAAATAACGTGAGCACGAAGCCTTTTTCTTTGGCCATCTCGCTGATGCCGTTAAGCATGTTTGAGATATAAACGTAATTGGCGCTCGGGATGATGACGCCTATATTGGTCGTTTTGTTGGTGGCTAAAGCTTGAGCCAAACCGCTTGGCTTATAACCGAGGCGACGGATGGTCTCCTCTACTTTCGTGCGGGTGGGTTGGGTGACGTTCCCTTGTTTGTTGATGACGCGGCTAACGGTGGCGAGCGAAACGCCAGCCGCTTGAGCGACTTGGTAAATCGTAACGCGGTCTTTTAAGTTTTCCATGGTTAAACCCCTCTCTATTCACATTGTATGAAAAAATAATTGCATTGCAATGAAAATATTTTCAGGTTTTGCAAAATCTTTTTAGCGAATCGGGAAAGGAACGTTTTGGAGGCGATCGCTAGGATGGTCGTAACGCCCTTCTTTAGCTTGGGGCTTGCCGTCAAGCATCACCAAATCACCGGTGAATCCGACGGTATCGTTTTTAATAAGGGAGGTGCCAACCCCATAGCAATCCACTGGCACGCCAAGGGCGGTCCATTCATCTATTTTCTTAGCATTAAAGCCGCTGGAGACCGTTATCTTGACCCAGGAGAGCCCTTCTTTATCCAAAGCGTCTTTCAGGGCGAAAATCAATTCTTTGCATACGCCGTGCGGATCGAAAGAAGAGGTGTCTTTATCATCGAAATAATGATCGATTAAGGCCTTGGATGTGTCGACGCGGATGCCACGAAGCACCTCAGGCCCAAAGTGCTTGGCTACTTTAATGGCATCATAAACGACATTGTTATGATAATCGATCAAAGCGGTCACTTTTTCTAATGGGAAGGTTTGGTGATAGATTTCGCAAGCGCGGATGATATCGCCATCGCAAATCTGTATCAAGGCGTGCGGCATCGTGCCCATGCCCTTCACCCCCACCCATTCGCCTTGGGCGTCGGTGGAGAATTTTTTGATGCCAGCCACATAAGTGGCATAACCATCGCCTTTTTGCGTCAGATAATCGTCTTGGCGGTCCGCCATGGAAAAAGTATCGGTGCCCCGCAAAGCCTTAACGACGTTATGCACGTTAGTAGCCACCGAGGTGCGGCGGGTAAGGATCCCGTCAATCAAGGATTCCAAAAACCCGAAATCCTCGTATTTCCCGATTATTTTAAGAACCGGTTCGTTCTGGGAAACCATATCACCGTCATTGAGAGCAAGAATCTTTAAATTCTCGGGATGCCTAGCAAAGGTATGAATTAAGGCAATCGCTTCGTCGAGCCCGCACACCATGACGCCGTCCTTTCTTTGGAAGAATTGCTCTTCGACGATGTGGTTGGGAGCGAAACGTTCGACGATCTGGCGGGACTTCAAAAAATAATTAGCGCTGAAATAGCCTTCGGCGATTCGCTCATCGAATTTAAAGGTGCGGTTAGTAAGACGTAATAAGCGGCCGCTTTCCTTCAATTTTATTTCCAATTCTTCCATATTTACTCCTTCGAAGGGGCAAAGAAATCATCCCCCACTTGATATCCGCCGTCAGGCGAAAAGGCAGATAGTCCATCTTCCCCGATTTTTAACTGATATGGCGACATCAAAAGAACGTCGATGGGGAGGTTTTTCTCGGTGTGGCTAACGAACATTGTTCCATCGGCGAGAATCGTCTTGTCTATGGCCGCCACATATAACGAACCGACTTCAAGATTGTTGGCCATAGAAACCGTCGCGTAGGTTTTCTCTTCCTCGCCGAGCAAAAGGACAATCGAAGCCTTTTCATTTAGAGGATGCTCTTCCAAAGAAAGGACTTTCATGACGCGGAAACCGCTAGAAGAAGGATATGAGAGCAATGAGAAACGGGTGCGCGAAAGAATCGAATTGACGGCATCCACCAATTTATTGTCAGGCAAGAAAATGGCGCCATGCGAATTCAAGCGGACAGTTTTCGAGAAATCGAAGATGTTATAGCCGATCACCTCATCCTCATGATAAATCGCCTCAACCTCGTCCCTTCTTTCGGTTTTGGTGGTTTTCTTAGTGGGGTCAAGTAACACGAATAAGACATCGCCCGAGACAGGTCGGTTATAAAATAGACGATACATGGTTATTTCCTCTCTTCCTTCTTATAAATAATCCGGTGAATCTTCTTTCCGAGCAAGCGGAAAGAGGTTTCGTATTCGCTAGCGACATCACTCTCTTCCAAAGAGGCGTAATCGAATTCCGCTTTTAATAAGGACAAAGGCGCTTTCTCTCCTTCCTCGAGAGTGAAGTCATAAAGCGAATCGTTATCCGTTTTGATCTTCAATAAGCCATCATCTTCTAGCAAAGAAGCGAACAACGAAAGGCGCTTGGCGGTCGTCAGACGCCTTTTAGCGTGTTTCTTTTTCGGCCAAGGATCGCTGAAATTCAAAAAAATCTCCGCAAATCTGAGTTCTTTTATTTCTTCATACAGATCATCGAAATCGCCGACCATCAAGCGGACGTTAGCAATTTCGCTTTCGACGAAACGCTTGGCGAAGGTGCCGCATATAGAGACGTCTCGCTCCAAGGCGAGATATTTTCTTTCGGGATGCTTAGCGGCCATCTCTAGCAAGAATCCGCCTTTGCCCGCCCCGACCTCCAAAGCCAAGGGAGCGACGAAGAAAGAAGGATCGTCTTTTATCGACGAAAGCACCAATTCATGGTGCTCCTCCAAATACGGCTTAGCCCAGCTTTTAAAGCGACTTCTCATGCTTTTTTCGCCTTTTGTCCAAGCAGATAAATAGCACGAGCGTAAATGGCGATGTCCTTAAGGAAATCCTCAACGTAAATGTATTCGTCAGGGCTATGCATGTTGCCAGGGTGCTTTGGCCATTCGGCACCGAAAGCCACGGTATTTTTGGCTTCTTTGGCGTAAGTGCCTCCGCCAATGGCGAGGGGCTTGGCGAATAGTTCCATCGTCTCGCGCTTATAAGCCTTCATCAAAGTGGCGACCAAGGGGCTATCCTTCTTATATAAAAGAGGCGCGGTCTCACTATCGATAATCGGCAAAGTGCCTGTTTGATCGAAGAATTTTTGAAGCAGCGTTTTAGGATCGGCTTCCTCGCCATAACGGAAATCGATGGATATCGACAAGGAATTTCCATCGTATTTGATGACGCCGAAATTGTAGGTTGTCGAACCTAATTCCTTCGATATTTGTTTGCCGCCAAAGGAAGCGCCAAAAGGATCTTCCATCGCCTTGGCCAAGGTTAGGAGAACTTCGTTTTTATAGAAATGCCCCAAAGCCTCGAAAGCGATGCGGGCGGCGTTCTCGCCAAGCTCAGGGGTGCTGCCATGGGCGGTTTTTCCAATGAAACGGACCATCATGACATCTGGCAAAACGCTCGTGTCGGCTTTAATGCCCATCTCCTTAAGATAAGCGAGGAATTTGGGATCGGGTTTCATGCTCACGAGCAATGAATCGCAAACAGCGTTACTCACCGTGCCGCCATCCATCGCGATGATGGGTGAAAGATTAAGGATTTTGCGGGCATGGGCATGGATGATGCCTTTCTCGGCGTATATAAGAGGCCAATTGGCGTCTGGAGTGAAGCCAAACGTTGGCTCTTCCCCTCGTCCTTTCTCGAAATAATAACGCAAGCAAGAACTACCTCTTTCCTCGTCGCCACCGCTGACGATTTTGACGCGAAAGCCTTTGATAAGACCATTATCCTTAAGCATTTTAACGGCATATAAACTGGCTAAGAGAGGACCTTTGTCGTCGCAGGCGCCACGGCCATAAACGACGCCATCTTTGATTTCGCCGCCGAAGGGCTTATAAGTCCAGCTACCCGACACCGGCACGACATCGCTATGTCCATAAATACCGATAAGCGGACCTTCTTCGCCGACGCTTAGCTCCATGGCATACCCATCGACGTTACGGGCCTTAAAGCCATAATCTTCACCGAGTTTGCCAAAATATTCGAGCGCTTCTTTGACCTTTTTGCCATATGGCGCGCCTTGCGCGACACTATTCTCGTCATAAACGCTAGGAATCTGAATGAAGCGCTGTAGCGCCTTGATCCCAACCTTCTCGTAGCCTTTAGCCAATTTCTTGAAATTTGCCATTTTTTACCTCGCTTTCCCCATCAATCTCATCGATGCTTTGTTCAATAACGGTATCAATATCCCCGCTAAAACCCCTTCTCCTAATGCCCCTACCGCGATAATCCCGCCAAAAGTAAGCGACAAGACGGAACTCATGATCTCTTGGCTTTGGAAGAAAGGAAGGATCGCATCGTAATAGAAGGCGAAAAGGGAAGCGAAGACTAGCAACGTGTGAATGATCGTGAGGGCGAAGCTGACGCTCCCTACCACTAACACGTTCCGAATCATTCTAGGATTTTTCTTGATAAGTTGGAAGAATAAGCCGCTTAAAAAGCCAAAAATCGCCCTTGGCAAAACCGCCACCCAAGGAACCACGAAGAAAGCGTTGAAGCCAATGGGCGAGGAAAGAGCTTGCATCCAACTGGTGAATCCGAAGAAAAGGCCGTACAAAAGGCCTCTTTTCCAGCCAAATAGCGATGCGCCAAGAAGCACTGGCAAGTGCATTAAAGTTAAAGAGAGGCCTGGCAAAATAGCGATATAGCCCATCTGAGGGATGAAGCCCATGATGAGGATAATGGCCAAGAAAGCGGCATCGTAAGCCAATTGCCTAGCGGCATAGGTGGTCTGATTCTCCTTTTTGCTCTCATAAAGGAGGGCCAAAAGGAAAAGGACTAAACAAATCCAAGTAACAACCGTTTGGTAATTCATTTATCGCCCCTCCTATTCCGCTCATAAATGGTCTTTAAACCAAACAAAAGCAAATCGTCGTCATAAGAGAAATCGGGCAAAAGGGAAGCCACATAGGAGGCATTGCCGCCAGTCAGGACCTTTTTCAGTTTCTTTTGCGTTTCCTTTTCGAAGGCTTCTAGAAAGCCACGAACCTCATAAGCCGTGCCATAGGTGATGCCGCTATTCATGCAATCAAGGGTATTTTTCCCAATCACTTTCTTAGGCGGCAACAAGGAAACTTCAGGAAGGGCGGCTGTCTCCGAAACAAGCGCCTCAATCGAAAGGCGGAAGCCTGGCGCGATAACAAGCCCAGAGAATGATCCGCTTTCATCGAGATAGATATATTTGCTGGCCGTGCCAAGATCGGCGATGAAAAGATTGCCGCCATATCTGGCTTTAGCGCCGGCGGCATCGGCCACAAGGTCACTACCGACTTCGGAAGGATTATCAACCTTTAAAGCGACGCCGCTAGCCAACCCTGGGCCAAGCACAAAGGGGCGAGAATGTAGTAGCGATTTAGACAAACGGACAAAAGGCCTCGCCAAGGAGGCCACGACGCAAGAGATGATGACGTCCTTGATTTCCGAGACATCGACGGAAACGTTATGGAAGGCGGATAAAAGGAGGCTTCGATATTCGTCTTCGCTACGAATGGGTTTAGTGGCGATTTTGTAAACAGCTTGCAAACGGCCTTCGTTATAAAAGCCGAAATCGATCATGCTGTTACCGATGTCAATGGCAAGTAACATATGTGGTCTATCTCCGCTCCAAGCTCCTCTAAACGGAGTCTCGGGCGAAACGATGATAGAACAAAGCGAAAGAAAATGCCACCCTAAGCGACAACGATATTCAAAATGCGCCCAGGGACGTAAATAATTTTCTTAATTGTTTTGCCTTCAAGGAAAGAAAGGACTTTTGCCGAGGATTTTGCGATTTCCATGGCTTCTGCTTCGTCAGCGTTCTTGCTAGCAGGCAAGATATCGCGGACTTTGCCGTTGATGCTGATGGGAAGATTCACGAGATCGATTTCCAACTTTTTTTCATCGAAAGTCGGCCATGGCTCATAAGCGAGCGTCTTCGTGTGCCCTAATTTTTCCCACATCTCCTCGCCGATGAAAGGGCAAAGGCAAGAAAGGATCTTCGTAAACCCTTCCAAATAGGGGCGATAAAGGGATTTAGCCTTATAGCAATCGTTAACGAAAACCATCATCTTGGCGATGGCGGTATTAAAGGAAAGCGCCTCGAAATCCTCGGTGGCTTTTTTGACCATGAGGTTATAGGAGAAATCTAGCTCGCCGCTATTAGAGAGTGAGATGAGAGCCTTGTATTGTTCATCATCGACTAGACGGTAGGCCCTCTCTAAGAAGCGCCTAGCTCCTTCTAAGCCTTTCGTCGACCAAGGCTTCGTTTCGCTTAATGGACCAGCGAACATTTCAAAAAGGCGCAAAGAATCGGCTCCCGTCTCATCGATGACGGTATCAGGGTTGACGACGTTGCCCCGCGATTTGGACATCTTCTCGCCATTGGCCCCTAAAATCATTCCCTGATGATATAGACGGGCGAATGGTTCTTTGGAACTCACCGCGCCGATATCAAAAAGGAATTTGTGCCAAAAACGGGCGTAAAGCAAATGCAAGACGGCATGTTCTTGCCCGCCGATGTATAAATCGACCGGCAGCCAATGATCGAGCAACCTCTTATCGCCGATGGCTTCGTTATTATGAGGATCGATATAGCGGATGTAATACCAGGAAGAACCAGCCCATTGCGGCATGGTATTGGTCTCACGCTGGGCTTTTTGGCCGTCGAAAGAGGTTTCCAACCACTCTTTGGGTGCCTTCGAAAGAGGGGGTTTCCCATCTTTGCTTGGGGCGTAATTGTCAAGTTCAGGCAAGATCAAAGGCAATTCGCCATCAGGCAGAACATGCTCTTTCCCATCTTCCGTTTGGACGGTTGGAATCGGTTCGCCCCAATATCTTTGGCGGGAGAAAATCCAATCGCGGAGTTTGAAATTGACGACGACCTCTCCTTTATGAATTTCCTTTAAGCGATTGGTTATCGCCTCTTTCGCCTCGGCGATATATAGCCCATCGGCAAAGGCGCTGCCGATATGCTTACCATCTTCGGTGTAGGCTTCTTCGTCGTTACCGCCTTCCAAAACGCGGACGATCGGCAAGGAATGCGCTTTGGCGAAAGCAAAATCCCTTTCGTCATGGGCGGGCACCGCCATCACGGCTCCCGTGCCATATGCCCCCAAGACGTAATCGGCCACGTAAACGGGGATTTTTTGGTTATTAATAGGGTTAATCGCGTAAGCGCCCGTGAAAACGCCGGTTTTTTCTTTTGATAGCGCCGTGCGAAGGAGGTCACTTTTCGTCTTGGCTTCCTCGATATAGCGAATAACCGCCTCTTTTTGCTCAGCGGTCACGATTTTATCCAAAAGAGGATGTTCAGGCGCCAAGCAGCAATAGGTGCATCCAAAGAGGGTATCGACCCGCGTCGTGTAGACGGTGAAAGAAGAATCGGGATGGTCAGCTAAAGCGAAAACGACATTGACGCCCACGCTTTTGCCAATCCAATTCTTTTGCATCTCCAAAGTGCTCTTCGGCCAATCGAGGCCCTCAAGATCTTTTTCCAAACGATCAGCATAAGCGGTGATCCTCAAAACCCATTGGCGCATCGGCATGCGGATGACGGGATAGCCGCCCCGCTCGCTTTTGCCGTCGATTACTTCTTCATTGGCCAAAACGGTTCCTAATTCGGGGCAATAATTGACGGGGATATTCGAGACATAAGCCAAGTCATGTTCGAACATTTTAGCGAAAATCCACTGGGTCCATTTGTAATATTCGGGGTCGATCGTCGCGATTTCCTTGCTCCAATCATAAGAGAAGCCGAGCGCCTTAATCTGCTCTTTGAAATGAGCGATGTTTTTCCTGGTAAATTCCTCAGGATGGCGGTTCATCTTGATGGCGAATTGCTCGGCGGGAAGGCCGAAGGCGTCCCAACCCATCGGATGAAGGACGTTATATCCTTGCATCCTTTTCATGCGGGCGAGGATGTCGGTGGCCGTATAGCCTTCAGGGTGACCGACATGAAGACCTTCCCCTGAGGGATATGGGAACATGTCCAAAACATAATATTTGGGTTTGGAAAAATCATGCGTATCGCAATAAAAAGTGTTGTTCTTTTCCCAATATTCCCGCCACTTCTTTTCAGTGGCGCGATGATCGAATGGCATACGTATCTCCTTATGATAACAAAGAGAAGAAGAGTTTTTCATAGAGGGCGGCGCTCCTCTTCCAACTATGGTTAGCCGCCATCGCGTTGGCGATGCACCTTTCCATCGCTTCGCGGTTTTGGTAAAGGCCTTCCGCCACGCCTAGGGCGTAGTTTAAGCCCGAAATATTATAGTCATTAAAACCGATTCCGTCAGTCTTTTCGTTCGTTTTCCCCGTATAGCCTTTGATGGTGTCACGAAGGCCGCCGGTATAGCGGACGATCGGAAGGGCGCCATATCGTTGGCTGATCATCTGCGAAAGGCCGCACGGCTCAAAAAGGCTTGGCATCAAAAAGAAATCGACTCCAGCGTATATTTTATGGGCCAGCTTTTCGTTGTACCCAATATAAATTCCGCATTTATCGGGATAGCGGGCCCGCAAATCCTCAAATTTCCTCTCGAGCCCATATTCGCCCGAGCCAAGCACCACCAAATTGACGTCTTTAGCGAGCAAATTCTCGAAATTGTCGACGATCAAATCAATGCCTTTTTGCCAGGATAAACGGCTGACTAGCCCATACACCGGACCTTTTTGATCAACGATATGGAAAGACGACAATAAATCAGCGCGGTTTTCTTCGTGAAGGGAAGCGCGGGAAGAGGCATCATATTTCGCCGCGATGAATTCGTCGGTAAGAGGATTCCATTCCGTGTAATCGATGCCGTTGAGGATGCCAAGGAAATCACCTTCCCTTAATCGCAACACGCTATCGAGGTTATGCCCCCCTTCATTGCGAAGCAATTCATCCCGATGAGAAGGGGAAACGGTCGTGATCTTATCGCTGTATACGATGCCGCTTTTGAGGGTGCTTACCATCCCGTCGAAGCGGACTTGCCCAGAAGCGAAAAGATGATCGTCGAGATTATAGAAATCCCCTAGGTAATAACGATCTAATAACCCCTTGAAAGCGGGGTTATGGATCGTCAAAACAAATTTCATTTTCCTAAAGAAGGAATCAGAAGGCTTGCCTTCTTTGATCAAACAGGGAAGCATCGCCGCCTGCCAATCGTGGACATGGACGATATCGGCGTCAAAGGAAAGAAAACGGAGCAGCGATTTAGCCGCCAAGGCGAAGAAAGCGAAACGCTCGCCGTCATCGTCGTAACCATATAGCGAATCGCGTCCGAAATAATAATCGTTGGCAATAAGATAATAGGTGATTCCTTCTTCGTTAAGCGAATAAATGCGCGCTTCTTGCACGCGCCAAGAAAGATAGACGTTAAAAGAACCGATTTCCTTGGGTTTCTTATCGCCCAAACGGAGGTTTTTATAATATGGCAAGCCGAAGATGACCTTATGCCCGGCCGTTACTAGTTCCTTAGAGAGGGAAAAAGCGACATCGGCGAGCCCGCCCGTCTTGCAAAAGGGATTGGATTCGCTGGCGAAAACGGCGATTTTCATAATTTGGCCCCCTGTTTGATGTAAACGATATTATCGGGATCGCCTTCCACCACGTGTTTGGAGGCAACGCTCGAATATTTGTCGATTATGACATCGGAAATGCGGGCAGAAGCTCCAATCAGGGTATTCGAAAGAACAATCGAGCGCTTGACTACGCTGCCTTTAGCGAGTTTGACGTTGCGGCAAATAATCGAATCGGAAACCTCGCCGTCAACCACGCAGCCATTGGAAACGAAGGAATTGACGACATGGGAAGAAGGCCCATATAAGGCAGGCGGCGTATCGTGAGTCAAAGTGAAAATCGGCCAATCGGGGCGGAAGAGTTCCCTAGCCACGAGGGGGTTAAGCAATTCAAAGGAATATTGGGCGTAATGCTCCAAAGAATCGATGGAGCGGACGTAGCCAGAAAAGGAGGCGGCGCATACCTTATAAATATTCTCTTTGATGAAAGAGGCGAGGATTTCCTGGATGCCGTAGGAAGCATCGAAGCGGACGGAACGCGCTAGCATCTTGCTAAAGACGTCGCGATTGATGATCCACGCTTCCAAAGAAAGATTGGCACGTTTCTTTTTCCCATCGTTAGGCGTGATTTCCTTGACGTAACCATCTTTGCCGATTTCTAGACGCGGACGATTAAGGAAAGCCGTGTCGGCATTGTCGATATTCTTGTATATAGCGGTTATCGCCTCGCCTTTGGCTCTATGCTTTTCGATATACGGGGCGAAATCGATGGTCATAAGGACATGGGGAGCAGCGATCAGAATCGTCTTGGCGTTGCTGTCAAAAAGGATCCAATCGTTTTCGCGGATGTTGTTCAAATCGGTGTTATAAGCCTCATTGAGGACGCCCTTCTCGTTATAGAAGACGATGGTGCGGCCCAATTTGGTGTTGCTCACCCAACTCGACATGTTACCCATATGCTTAAGGAGGGAGCGCTGATGGTTTTTGCATAAGATTCCCAAGGTTTCGATTCCGCTATTGGCGAAATTGCTCATCGCGAAATCCATGAAGGCGTAGCGGCCTAAGAAGCTCGTGGAAGCTAGCGGTCGATTGGCGGTCAATTCGCCAAGTTCCGGCGAATTGTGGCAATTCAATAAGGCAATAACGTCTTTCATCGGCAATTCCTCGCTTTCTTGTTGCTAAGCAAGGCGATTTCCTCGCCTTCTGTCGGTTCGACGACTTCTTTGGGGGCGACCAAGGTATCGGGCGCCACGATGGCGTCTTTCACCTTCGCCCCTTTTAGGATATGGGCTCCTGACATGACGACGGAGTTCTTAACGACGGCCCCCTCTTCGATTAAGGTGTCACCGCTAATGACGGAATGCTCCACTTCGCCGTAAATCTGCGCCCCTTGGTTGATAAGAGAGTCACACACTTTAGCCTGCGGGCCGATATATTGGGGGATGCTATGCTTATCTTCGGAGAGGATGCGGTTTTCTCCCTGCACCGAATAAAGATCCGTCTCTTTGTTGGACATCAACAAATCCATGTTGGCGCGATGCAAAGAAGAAACGGTCCCGACGTCCCGCCAATAGCCGTGATATGTATGTATGACCAATTTCTTTTTGTCGGCGAGCATCGTCGGGATGATGTTTTTGCCGAAATCGTGATCCGATTGCGCATCGTCATGATCGCTTAACAAATATTCCCTGAGCACCGAATAAGTGAAGATGTAGATGCCCATCGACGCCAGATTGGAAAGGGGCTTCTTCGGTTTTTCTTGGAAAGAGGTTATCTCATCTTTTTCGTTGGCAATAATAAGGCCGAATCTAGAGGCTTCTTCCCAAGCCACGGGATAGGCACTGATAGTGCAATCCGCTCGGGATTCAATATGCTTTTTGAGCATTTCGTTATAGGTGCAGCTATAAATATGGTCGCCTGAAAGGATCAAAACGTAATCGGGGTCTTGAGCGGCGAGCCAATCCAAATTCTCATAAATGGCATCGGCCGTGCCGGCATACCAATTGCTTCCTTCCTCGGTTTGCTTAGGCGAGAGGATGCTAGCGATGGAACGGTTGCCGTTAAAGCCCCACTTCTCACCGTTGCCGACATACGTGTTCAGATCGCTCGATTCGTATTGGGTCAAAACGCTGACGGTGCGTATGCCGCTATTGGCACAATTGCTTAAAGGGAAATCGATGATACGGTATTTCCCACCGTATTCGACAGCCGGTTTGGCCGCTTTTTTGGTCAAAGCCTTTAGCCGCGTTCCCTTTCCTCCGGCTAAAATCATGGCAACAAGTTTGGCGCTCATGCGTGCTCCTCCTGGGGCTTATGGTTGATAACATGAGAATGATAACACAAATTCCCGCCTAGGCGTGCAAATATGCGCGCGAATAAGGTTTGCATGCATCGCGACGAGGTGATATAGTCTTATCCGCAAAGCAACGAGAGGTGAAATTATGTCTAGAGTATGCCCAATTTCCGGAAAAGGACCGATGAGCGGAAATAACCGCAGCCACAGCGTTTTGGCCACCCGCCGCCGCTGGAATGTCAATTTGCAAAAATACAAAATCAACATCAACGGCAAGATGGTCGAAGTTCGGATGTCCGCCCGCGCCTACCGCTCCCTCAATAAGAGCGTCAAAGCCAAAAAAGGCGAACAAGCGGAAGCCAAATAATTTTCGTATCGTTAAGATAAGAGCCGCATCCGTCGGCTCTTTTTTCGTTCCTTAAAGCAAGAAGACGCCAACCATCGAAATTAGGAAGGCGGCGAAAGCGATTAACAAGAGCGTCCATTCGCTATAAGCCAAAATGAAAAGATGGGGCCTTTGATGGAGGACGGTGCCATCTTTTTGAGTTTTGGCTTCTAATTTGTACCAGGTGCGAAGTTTGGGATTAACAAGCAATAATAACGGCAAAGCCGATATGACGAAGAGAGAATAATAAAGGACTTTGACGGCGATTTCGCTTTTCAAAATGCCAGAAACGGCCCGTAAGGAAAGGGCGTTGACGTTAATGGAAACAATAAGAAGGACGGCTGCGAGGAAATACAAAACGACATGCGGCATCTCTTTCGAAGGGTGGATCAAAATAAGCAATGCGTAAACTATAACGAACAATAGCCATAACGCCACGCCAAAGGCACCATAGATCCTAAAGGAAGTCTCCAAACGGTCGATCCCCATGAAAAGGAGCAATAACGGGGCCAAAAAAGAAAGAAGGCCGATAAGAAAAAGAGGCAGCAAATAACGATTCGTCTCTTCTTTGGGGTTAAAATATTCGGCAGGAAAATAACGAAGGGGGCTAGCATCGGCCTCCTTTTCCTTCAATTTGCGGTGAGCCAACGAAAAAGAGGCCGCTATGCAAAGGACGGATATGATAAGAATGATTGTGGCGGCAAGAATCATTTTAATAACCTCGCCATCCTTTCGGCAAAATCATCATGTCCGAATAAATAACTGCCCGCCACCAATATGTCGGCCCCCGCTTCTAGCATCAATGCCGCCGTCTTTTCGTTAATGCCGCCGTCGACTTCCAAAAGAAGGTCGTGATAGGCGCCTTCCTTCCTATATTTATATAAGGTTTCCATTCGCTTAACGGATTCGGGCAAAAAAGCCTGCCCGCCTTTCCCTGGCTCCACCGACATCAAAAGCAACAAATCCAGATATTTAAGATATGGCAAAACGGATTCCGGCGGCGTTTTAGGCTTAATCGACATCCCCACCGAAGCGCCCGTCTCTCTGATGGCGGAAATCGTTTCGAACGCCTTCTCTTTCGAAGGAAGGGCCTCTAAATGGAAAGTGACGTTCTTAGCCCCTAATCTCCCAAACAAAGGACCCCAGGTAAGAGGATCGCTCACCATCAAATGGGCGTCGAGAGAGAGGCCAGGAAAGGCTGACAGTAACGCGCTCATATCATCGATATTAAAGGAAGTGGCCGGTACAAAGGATCCATCCATCACATCGAAATGAAGAAGCGAAGCCCCCATAGAGAGAGCTAGCGAAACCTCTTCATGAAAACGCTTTTTGTCGGCTGCCAAAAGAGAAGGGGAAATTAATGGGGTCTTATATACGGAAAGAAGACTCATTTGAAACCGAAAATCCTCGCGATCAAGGATTTTTTCTCCACCAGTTTGTCTTTTTCTTTCAATGTTTTAGCGATTGCGTCATGCATCTCTTGGGCGCTTAAATACCTCTCTTCCGGCCTCTTTCGGCAGGCTTTCACGACGATTTTGTCGAGGATCTTCGGCGAGGAAGGGAGAATTTTGGAAGGCTCGGGGAAGTGTTTTTT
The DNA here is from genome assembly GCA_963624045.1 of Bacteroidaceae bacterium. Classification (GTDB taxonomy): domain Bacteria; phylum Bacillota_I; class Bacilli_A; order RFN20; family CAG-826; genus UBA4951. Next base: position 76,517 of record CAVFNI010000001.1, on the reverse strand, counting down.
GATCTGTGCTAAAGCCACCTCTTCCGTCGAATCGCCATCGAAGGGGACGCTGCCGGTCAATAATTCGAAGAAGATAACGCCTAACGAATAGATGTCGCTGGACACTAGCGCTTCTTGCCCCATCAATATCTCAGGGGCGCAATAATAGACGGTGCCGGGAATGGCATCGCCCTCGGCCTTCTCCCCCAGTTTCGAAGCGATGCCGAAATCGGCTATCTTTATCGATCCATCGGAAAGATAGAAAAGGTTATCGGGCTTCAGATCGCGGTGCAATAAGCCGTGTTCGTGAATATAGGAAACACCATCGGTAAGCTGAAGCATGACGTCCACTGCCTCTAAAGGGGCGAGGTTATGCCCGGTGGCGATATTAAGCTTATCCCGCAAGGTGCGTCCCGAAACGTATTCGTTGGCCATATAGGGGCGGCCGTCGACTTTCCCTTGACCATACACTTTGACGATAAGAGGGCTATCTAAGGAAGCGCAGGCGATGCATTCCTTTTCGAAACGATCGACGTTTTTGTCGTTCATTACGTCGGTTCGCATGATTTTAAGGGCCACCGTCCGATGCATCGAAACGTCATATGCCTCATAAACATCCGCCATTCCGCCATGGGCAATTCGGGAGGTGATGCGATAACGCCCGTCGATTTTCGTTCCTATTTCAATCATTGGCGATGCTCTCCCATAAGGCTATGCCGATATTGTCCGTCCCACCATTATGATTGGCTTCCGCCACCAAAGAAGAAACCTTTTGGTCGGTGCGGTCATCGGTCGAAAGGATGTTGCCGATTTGTTCTTGATTAATCTGATTATAGAGACCGTCGGTGCAAAGAAGGACGCTTTCGCCATGGTAATTCCTCGTATCGATCGTTAAAGAAACGCTGGGATATATGCCTAACGCATTCATAAGGACATGGCGATCGGGGTGAGAGAGGGCGTCTTCTTCGCTTATTTTCCCCGTGCTAACTAAATAACGAACGTAGGTATCATCTTCCGTAAGCAATTTGATCTTGCCATTATCGTTGTTATAAAGATAACAACGGGAATCTCCGATGTTGGCGATCATGATCTTCGAACCATAAATAAGGGCGGCCACCATCGTCGTGCCCATGCCCTTGACCTTGCTATGCTTATCGGCGTAGCGATTGATTTTGGCGTTGGCTTCCTTGGCGGCTTTAGTGATCCAACGGCGATTGAGGTAAGCAAATTTGTGTTTGGGCTTATGACGGAACGATTCCGTCAAGATGTCGATGGCGATCTTCGAAGCCAAATCGCCTTTTTTAGCCCCGCCCATGCCATCGCAAACGATTAAAAAGGTCTCGTTATATGAATTCATGAGGACCATGGCTTGGTCTTCGTTGTTTTGCCTTACGCGCCCGACATCGGTCTTATAAGCGTAAGTGCCGTGATATATCTTGCTCATTTCTCCCTCCTTATGGCTTTGGCGCGGAGTTGTCCGCAGGCGGCGTCGATCCCCTTCCCCCATTCCTTGCGGATCGTGCAATTGACGCCATGGGAATTGAGGTATTCATAGAAGGCTTTAGTCGCCTTTTCGTCGCTTCTTTCGAAAGGTTTTTCTTTCACCGGATTTAAGGGGATGAGATTGACGTAACAACATACGCCCCGTAACAATAACGACAATTCCTTGGCATTTTCTAGCGAATCGTTGAGCCCTTTGATCAGAATGTATTCGAAGGTGACGCGGCGACCGCTTAAGGAAATATATTCTTTGACGGCCTCCATCAAGACGGCAATCGGGTAATGGCGATCGATAGGCATTAGTTGACGGCGAATCTCATCGTTTGGGGCATGGAGGGATATCGCCAAATTGACTTGAATCCCCTCTTTTGCGTAACGAAGAATCCCCGGCACGATGCCGCAGGTCGAGACGGTAATGTGGCGGGCGCCGATGCCTAGGCCCTTAGGGGCATTAAGGATATGAAGGAAATCGCTGACGTTGTCGTAATTATCAAACGGCTCCCCCGTTCCCATCACGACGACGTGGGAGACGCTTTCGCCTTGCTCTTTCAAGACGGCGTTCATCACCATCACTTGCCCGACCATCTCTTCGACTTTAAGGCCGCGCTCCTTTTTTAAGATGCCCGAAGCGCAAAAAGCGCACCCCATAGAGCAACCAACTTCGCTAGAAACGCAAATGGCATTGCCATAATCGTAACGCATGAGGACGGTTTCCACTTTCGCGCCGTCTTCCATCGAAAGAAGAAGCTTGAGGGTGCCATCTTTTGCTTCTTGCGATAATTGAAGAGAGGGCAAGGACAAAGAATATTCTTCCTTCAGCCTTTCACGAAAGGATTTAGAGATGTCGCTCATCTCATCGAAAGAAAGGACTCCTTTGACATAAATCCAAGAAAAAAGCTGCGTGGCGCGATATTTCTTCTCACCAATGGAAAGCATCTCGCTTTCGAGTTTTTCCAAAGTATACCCAAAGAGGTTCTTTTTCATACGAAGAAGGGTTATTTCATCTGAGCGCAAGCGTTAGGCTGCGTTAAAACATTCGGATCGAAAAGCTCATCGAGAGGGGCGCCGGTTTTGATTTCCTTGGAATCCTTATGCATCACGGCATAATACATCGCCGTATCGAATTCCTCGAATTGGAAGCACTGCTTTTCCTTGACGATTTGGAATTCGGGGTGATTAGCCAAGAAGGAAGCGATTGTTTGATGCCCCTCTTTCTTGGAAATCGTATAAACCATGTAGATTAGGGTGCCGCCTTCCGCCACGTATTTCGAAGCATTCTCCAAGACGGCTTTCTCCTGAGCTAAAAGGGCGTCCATCCCCTCTTTTTTGAAATGCAAAAGGAAATCTGGCTCTTCCCTCACCAAATCGAAATTGGAGCTATCGGGGGCGGCGATCACGAGGTCTTGCGGATTGGAAATGGCCGCTTCAAGCGAATCGGGGGCGGCGGCGAAGAAATTGACGTTCTTGAGATTATCGCGCCTGATCATCGCGGCGACATCGGCATAATTCTCTAAAGCGGGCACGCCGAGATTAAGGCCGATGCGGTCGCCATAAGTCTCGATTATTTCCTTCAAGATGCTCGAATCTTTGTTGCCGTTATAACAGAAAAGCTCCAGGGGTTCGGAAATCTTATATTCGTCGATGATCGCTTTAGTTAACATCCGCTCGACAAAGATGTCGCCCCGACGGAATTCATCCATCCGGCGTAAGGGTGTCTTGCCTTTATATTGCAAAACCCCTTCGACGGGAGAGGGAAGGAAATCGGGATTGTTATTCAAGAGCGATTCAACGCTTATTTTGGAGGTGCGGACGCGGACCGTCTCTAGTCCGGGGCGATTGTTCTTCTTAAGGATTTTGTAAGTCGTCCCGAAGCCGAAATGCTCCCAGATTTTTAGTACCCATTCGGGGGTGTTATAGCGAAGAGAGAGATATTTGTTGCTCGCTTTCGGGAGCTCAGGCGAGATGAGGGTCTCGGGATGATCGCGATTTTCAAACAAGGTCATCAAAGAAGAAATCTTTTCTTCTCCAAGAATCTCTTTAGCGGCCATTATCATCTCTTCAGGCGCGATCCGTTTGACGAAATAAAGATCGGCGATAACTAATGATAGATAGCGTTTTTCCGCCTCATCAAGGGTGAGTCCGCTTTTGGAGATGACATCGGAAAACATCAAATGGTGACGCAATTCACATCCGACTAGCGCCGCCACCACCGAGCGGAGGGGGCGAATGGAAACATCCGCTTGGAAGATTTTGCGTAGCGCCTCGTTAAAGGACGTCCCGTTATCGAGGATGTCGTCCAGGGCTTTCTTCGCGAATTCAAGTTCTTGCATGGTTTACCTCCTAATGGTGTTTATGATGATGGCAAGCGCAGCCATTTTCATGGCAGCATTCTTTGTCTTCTTTCGCTTGCAATTCCTCTTCATGTCCGGCGAAAACGTTCCCTAGATATATTTGATTGGGGTCGTTTATGTCGAGTTCTGCATGATCGGCGGGGTCCGGCCCAAAATCATCTTCGTCGGGATCGCCGCTATCGCCTTCCACATCGACGAGATTCGTCTCTTCGATATAGCGAGGGTAGGCATCATTATGAATCTCGTATCGTTTGCCTTCGAGATAATATTCGAAGGATATTTCGACATTGATGCTCACTTCATTGAGCGTCTTGAGAAGATAATCAGCGATTTTATCCTCGATGACTTCGAGTTTCTTTGGGGCGCGGACAATCACTTCCGTGTGCCAGCTCGTCTGTTCGACGCCATGATGGAAGATGACGGCGTAAGGAGCGTAAAAATTGAGCTCGTCCTCGTCGACCTCCATCAAATTAGCGAGGTTTTCGCTATGTTCTTTCGAATAATGGCCCACCACATACTGATCAAGGCCGAGAATAGCAATCGTAATCATTCTTTTCCTCTTCTTCGTTAGAAAAGTATACCACAGGTATAAAATTAAGAATAGTGCGCCTCTATTTATCTTTTATAACCTCTGTTTCATAGCAAATAATGCCTTTTTGCAGGCCTTTTTGCGATTTTTGGTGATCTTCGATCGTCAATAATCAAGCGGATCGACGTTGATGGAGATATGGACGCCGCCAAAAGAGGCGTATTTCGAAAGCATTTGCCTTAGATACGGCTCAATCGCCTCCCGTTTCTTGTATTTGATAAGCAACGAGCGGCGATAACGCCCTCCTTCCATCGCATAAAACGGCACGATCGGCCCTAGCAAAGAAACCCCTTCTAAACGCATCGCGGCGATCTCGTTTTTGAAATTGAGGCTCACCTGAGCCGCTTTCGCTTCGTTCTCGCTCGAGAAGACGAGCAAAAAGAGATAAACATAAGGCGGATATTGGGCGATTTTCCTTTCTTGCATCTCTTTGATGTAGAAAGCCCCATAATCCTGTTTGGCCCCATAAACGATCGCATAATGATTGGGGTTATAGGTTTGGATCATGGCCTCCCCCGTCTTATCGCTACGGCCGCTTCGTCCGACGGCCTGGGCGATTAATTCGAAGGTCCTTTCTGTCGCGCGATAAGTAGGTAACGATAATCCAATATCAGCGAGCACGACGGCCGAAAGGGTAAGAAGGGGAAAATCATGCCCTTTGGCGAGCATCTGCGTTCCCACGATGATATCGTATTGGCCGTCTTTGAAGGCGCGGATGGTTTTTTCGACTTCCCGCGATACCTTCCCGACGTCGCTATCCATTCGAGCGATCTTAGCATCAGGGAAAAGGTCGCTTATTTCCTTGACGACCCTTTCGGTGCCGTATCCGACGCGCCGCAAACGGGTGTTGCCGCATTTTGGACAAGCTTCCGGATAAACCGAGACATAGCCGCAATGGTGGCATTTAAGCATATTGTCCTCTTTGTGGTAAGTGAGATTACCACCGCAACTAGGGCACACGAAGAGATGGCCGCATCTAGGACATTGGATCCCCGTCCAATATCCGCGACGGTTAAGAAGCAAAAGAACCTGCTCCTTGCGGTCGAGTTTTTCTTTGATCTTCGATAGGAGAGGCAAAGAGATCTTCTCGCTGTTCTTCCCGATGTTATGGCGGTCAGTCAAATCGATGATGGCGGTTTTAGGAAGTGGCTTAGCGTTGACCCTTTCCATCATCGTGACATAGCCATAAACTCCTTTAAGGGCCCTGGCCCTGGTTTCTAAGCTAGGGGTGGCGCTGCCAAGCACCAATTTGGCCCCTTCGGCTTTAGCGCGCATGATCGCCACCTCGCGGGCATGGTAGTACGGAGCGTTGTCTTGTTTATAAGATTCCACGTGCTCTTCGTCCAAGATGATTAACCCGATGTTGGAAAGAGGGGCAAAGACGGCGCTTCGAGCCCCCACGACAACTTTGGCCGCTCCCGAGGCGATTCGCCGATATTCGTCATAACGCTCGCCATTGGTGAGGCCGCTATGAAGAATTGCCACTTTCTCACCGAAACGGCGCAAGCAATAATCCATGAGGGCGGGCGTCAAATTGATTTCAGGCACCAAAAAGATGACGTTCTTGCCTTTTTCCAAATAACGTTCGGCTAAATGGAGGTAAACTTCCGTTTTGCCACTCCCCGTCACCCCTTCAAGCAGATTGACGGCCTTCTCGCTATCTAGAAGATATTCATAGGCTTTTTCTTGGAAATGGGTGAGAGGATGCGCCTCCTCCCTCTCTTCGGCTTTAAGGATGAGCCGCCGCTTCTCTTCTTTGTATATCTCGACTTTCTTTTTGTCGATCAATTTCGATAAAACGGCAGCAGAACCCGCTTCTTTTTTTAGAATCGGGCCTTTATTGGCGATCAAACGAAGCAATTCGATCTGTTTATCGCTAGTCAGGCCATCTTCGTTTTTATCAAGAATCCTCACCCAACTCTCATAGGCGATCTTAGGACCGCGCATAGCGCTAGAGCGCGGGGATAAGGACAAAGGGAGCATCGTTTGTAGCACGACGATGAGGGGGGCGAAATAGTAGTCGGCCACTTGCTTTGCTAAGCGCAACAATTCCTCGCTTAGCAAAGGTTCCTCATCGACAATATCCTCTTCGCTTAGCCTTTTGAAAGCGAAGCCGCGCTCCTTCTCGAGTTCCTTTGGCGTTTTGTCGGTATCGCTTACTTTCAAGACGAAGCCGATGACTTTTTGATGGCCGAAGGAGATGCGGACGCGAAAGCGTTCGCCTATCCTTTTCTCCCCGTCATATAGATAACTGAAAGCGCGGTTAAGCGATAGCGTCCCGTATTCGGTTAATACCTCAACGATCTTCACAATATTAAGATAGCACAAAAATGATTATTTTATGGCATGGGCGATGATGGAGAGGACTTCTTTAGCCGCCCTCAGCAAATCATCGTTTACCACTCGATAATCATAATGATCTTGGAGAGCCATCTCGCGCCTAGCTTGCGAAAGGCGCCCTTCGATATCAGCTTCCTTTTCCGTCATCCGGCCGCGGATCCGCTTTTCGAGCTCCTCATAGGAAGGGGGCAGGATGAAAATGGAAACGACTTCCTTCCCCATCTTTTCCATCACTTGGGCGGCGCCATTGACGTCGATTTCTAATAAAACATTCTTCCCGGCGTTCAAAAGGGCTTCGACCTTATCTTTGGGGGTGCCATAACTATGCCCGACGAAAAGGTTATATTCCAAGAAATTGCCATTTTTAACATTTTCCATGAAAACCTTGTCGGAAACGAAATAATAATCCACCCCATCTTTTTCGCCCGGGCGGATATCGCGGGTAGTCATCGAAACACTATAAACGAGATTGAACTCGCTATGTTCCATCACCTTTTCACGAATGGACCCTTTCCCAACGCCCGAGGGACCAGAGATGATAAACAGCAAGCCTTTTTTCATAAATGTTAGACCGATTGTAGTCGGAAAGAGGTGCTTAGGCAAGGAAAATCGGCTTTTGGTCGAACTTTTAGCGATTTTTTTGAACTGCGTGCAAAAAGGTAAAGAGATTTTATCATCCTAAGAAGATATACTTTCCTTGCTATGCGTCCATTACGTTACCAAGAATTATCGGAATTGCTTCCGTATCTAAAAAAGGAATTGGTGGGTAAACATCTTTCTTCTCCCGTTTTATTAGATGGCAAAACCTTTTTGTTTCGCCCATCGGGAAAGGGGATGAAAGGATTTCTCATTTCGCTACGGAATGAGTGTCCATTTTTGTCTTTTGACACCGACGAATCACCCTTTTCTTCCCTCTCCGCCCCTTTTCTCGAAAGCTTTAAAAAAACCCTTTCGAACCCTTATATCGAAGAGATATCGTTGCTTCACGAAGACCGCATCGTCGCTTTGGAAACGACTATCGTCAACCGCGTCTATAAAGAAGAGAGGCGTTTCTTGCTCATTGAACTCTTCCCTATGCATCCCAATTTGCTGGTATTAGACGAAGAAAAGCGAATCCTCTGGGTTTATCGTCCTTCCCCGCTTGAAAGCAAGCGGCCGCTTATGAAGGGGTTAACATATTCATTGCCGGCCAAAGACAATAAGGGAATCTTTGATAAGTCGATAGAATTTGATTTCTCTAAATATTTAAAGGAAACGAAGGAAGAGATAAAAAAGATCGTCTTCTTGAGGAAAAAGGAGAAGTTCTCTTCATATTTAAAGGAATTACAAACCAAAGCCAAACACGCCAAACGCAAAATCGAAGCCATCGCAAGCGATGTCGAAAACGCCAAAAAACACCTTAACGACAATGAAAAGGCTGATGCCATCTACATGCATCTAGAGGAAATAGATCTGCAAAAAGGCTCCTTTGAATGCGATGGGCTCGTTATTCAGCTTGACCCCGCTTTGTCTTTGCCAATGAACGCCTCCCGTTACTACCAAAAAGCCAAGAAAGCCAAGGAGACGATCAAAAGGTGCGAGGCGAATCTCGAAAACGCCAAAAGGGAATTAGAAGACGCTTTGGCGGCCATTTACGAACTAGATCATGCCGATGAGGCGGCCTTAGAAAAAATGATGAATTTGGAAAAAAGGGGGCATAAGAAAGCCAACGATTCGCTTTTGGGCTCTTCCTCCTTGCCATATGAAGTCCGTTATGAAGGCACAAGGATAGCCTTTGGAAGAAACGCTCGCCAAAACGACGCCTTAAGCTTCCTTTTGCTCACCGCCAAAAACCATTTGTGGTTCCATGCCATCGGAACCAAGGGGCCGCACGTGATCATCAAATCCGATTCGCCAAGCCCAGAAATCATTCGTTTGGCCGCCGAAATAGCCATCAAGGAAGCCAAGAAAGTCGACGGGCTCGTCATGGTGACCCCTCATAAAAACATCAAGAAAGGCTCTAGCGCTGGCGAAGCTATCGTTAAGGAATACGAGACAATCCGCGTCGATAAGGTGAGCCAAACGACTGTCGAATTATTAAAAACTGCCAAAAAGATGGCGGATTGACATAGGATTATTCGTTTTTGCGTTTTTTCTTATCGCGCCAATGGCGGATCAATAACGTCGTTAAGACGATCGCATAAGCCAAGGCAATGCCCATCGTTCCGCCTAGCGTATCGATTCCGACGTCTTTCATGTTGGCGGTGCGTCCAGGGACGAAATATTGGATCCCTTCGGTAAGCAAGGCCAAAAGGAAACTGGCACCGAGGGAGGAAACAATGCCGAATAACCCCCATTTCTCATCGAAATAAAGGTAAACGAAGAGGAAGGAGGAAATCGCGAATAAAGCAAAAAGGGTGCCGTGCCCAAAAAGCTTCCGCACGAAGGAACGGAGCTCCTCGTCAGTCGGGTCAGCCGCCGGTTTGAGGGCGACTTCGAAGTGAAGGGTCTCTTTCAAAGATGGATTAGCGAGGCTAGCGATCTCTAGATCGACGGTCCCTTCTTTTTTGAAAGTGATGCTGAGGCTTTCGGAATTCTGACCGTTAATCGTATAAAGTTCCTCATCGGGGTTAAGCACGCCTATTTTGCGGTTGGTGACATTGGAATTGTTATTGGCCCCTAAGAAAGAGCCTTGAATGTAATACGTCTTCCCCTGCATCCCGCTGATTAAAGAAGCAGGCAAGGAACCATTGACGAGCAAGGACATCGAAACGGGTGGGATGTCGCTATAAGTAAGATGGACGACCTCCGATGAATAGGCCGTCAAATCGCTCTTAAGGTCGCGCGTTTCCGCCTTGACGAAGATATCCCTCGCTTCTCGATACCCCAAAACATAGGCGGTTCTTTCATCAATCTGCCAAAGGCGAGCGGATAAATTGGCATCCTTCATATCGATCTTCGTGCCGTCCTCTTGGCAAAGGAAGAAATAGGAATCGTAGGGAGCGGAGAGCTTTACCCCCGAATAGATGCCTTGACTCACCGAAAAATAATCGCAATCGTTAATGGCGAGATTCTCCCCTTCTTTTGTTAAGGCGAAACCATCCTCATAAGAAGGAAGGGGATCACTTTCGGAAGTGACTTCAATATCGTAAACCAATTCGCCGATATGGATTTTGCTTTGGCCTATCCCGACCGCTTTAAGAACGTTTTTCTCAAAACGGCAAATGGTTTCATTATCACTGCTAAATTCCGTCATTTCAGGCGAGAAATAGCGGTGATAATAGAAATTATCGTGGGAAGGCACTTCCTTATCCTCCATCATGAAATCGAAGCGGTAGGAAGTTCCTAGAGGCAAGGTTTTAGGAATATCCCTATAAGTCTCGTCAGCAGGCTTAGGCAAGGGCGTGACATCAAATTCATATCGTGCCTTCGCTTCCTTGCCCGCCAAAAAGGAAATGGCATAATGGCCCAAGGAATGGGTTTCGATCCAAACGGTCTTCTCCCGCTCACTTTCGTTGATGAAAAAAAGGATGCCATTAGGATCACCTTCTTCGATTTCGTATTTAAAAGAAGGATTGAGATATTCGTCTTTGCCTAAGATCTTAGGGGCATCCACCTTATAACGGAGCATCGAAGTGGTCCCTTCGGCGATTTGCGAAACCCCCTCTTTGTCGGGCAGTAAGCTATTGTCCGATTCCAAATATAAGCCATTAGGCTCAATCATCGTGCGGTAAGAAGGCGGCGAAAAAGCGTTAATCAAATCGCTAAAGATATAGCTTACGAAATCGCTTTGGCTGCCGCTCATATCGCCGGGAAAACAACTGAAAACGACGAGAATGACGGCAAAAGAAATGGCGAATCCGAGAGAAACGAAAGAAAAGATCTTCCTTCTCTTATTCAAAGGCTTTCTCATATGCCAATAGGTCATGGCGAATGGCTTCCATAGCCTCCTTTCGCCCTTTCATTTCGCCAACTTCCGTTAGTGATCCCTCCTCCAAATCCTTATAGACACGGAAGAAATGGGCGATTTCCTTAGCGACATAAGGAGGAAGCTCGCTAATATCGCGATAATTCGAATAAAGGGGGTCGTGGGCACATACGGCGATGATCTTGGTATCGCGTTTGCCGTTATCGATCATCGCTAAAACCCCAATGGGATAGGCCAAAGTCAAAGCCAAAGGGAGAATCGGTTCGCTACAAATGACTAAAACATCCAAAGGGTCGCCATCCTCGCTTAACGTGCGAGGGATGAAGCCATAATTATGCGGATAGCTTGTCGAAGTGCTCAAAATGCGGTCGAGGATCAAGGAACCCGATTCCTTATCTAGCTCGTATTTGTTTTTCGAACCAGCGCTGATTTCGATGCAAGCCAAAAAAGCCTCGGGGGTGATTCTTTCTTTCGCGATGCTATGCCATATGACGTGTTTGTTCATATGGGGAAGTTTAGCACACATCTAGGCGAATGGCATTAGGTGAGGCGCTTCTATTTCTTTCGCCTCCATGCCAAAATATACTTATGGGCCATGAGAGACTCCTTCTTTTTCTTTCCTTCTCCTCATGCCTATTTTCCTGCGCCCCTTCTTCTTTCTTCTATCGAAAGGGGGAAAAACCGGACGAAACGAAGGATTTTTTGCTATATCGCTACCCCTCTTATCCTAGCGAAGCCATCGATTACGATGACTTATTGCCATATATTTCCTATAAAGATGCGGGCGACTTATTGGAAAGCGGCGAATGCTTGTCCATTTTCGTCTCCAAAGACGGTTGCCCTTCTTGCGAGGATCTTTTTACGACGTTTCGCTCGATAAGCGAGGAATTATTGATAGAAACATGGCGGATGGATCCGCAAAATGCCTTGGCGTTAGCCACCATTTTCACCGATGGCAAATCATCTTTAGGAAGGGGGACGCCAGGTTGGTACCTCATCAAAAAAAAGCAAATCGAGGAAGTCCTTTATGGCAGCATGGAAAACAAAGAAATCCTAAGAAGGAAAGTCATCAACGCCTTTAAAGAAAAAGCCAGCGTCTATAACGGCTATAGGTATAGTGCCTGCTCTTCTTTTTGGAACGATAGCCACGAAGGCGAAGAACTGGCGATATATATCGACCGCGATGATTCGGCGCTAGCTTCCTTTTATAGCGATATCGTCTTGCCGTTCTTAGCCAAGAACACCACCGATTGTTACGTTTTGGACGCCTCTTTTTTAAATGAAAATGACAAAATCTCCGCAAAAAGGCACTTTTTGGTCGACGAAACCATATATCCAATCTGCCAAGACGGAAAGAAAATACCTTTAAACGAGGCGGCAGATTATTTAAATGATCTTTTAAGCAAACAGTAGGAAATCATTCCCCTGTTTGGCCATGATGGATATATTTCTCCCCGATTTCCACCGTCTTATCATCGAACTTCAAAGGCTCACGACCGCGCAAAAGGAAAATCTTGGCTTCCTCTTCATTGGCAGCCTCAAAAGCCGATTCGCTTAAGACGATGACGCGGTCGATTTTCACTTCCAAAGCGCCATGATAAACGGCAAAGAAAAGGCTTTCCTTGCCCTTTTTCGCTTTAAGGACGCCTTTATCGGCCAAAGTCGAGATCAAAGGGGTGTGCGAAGGCAATATCCCTAACGCCCCTTGGGCGGAAGGAACAATCACCTCGTCTACTTCCCCTTCGTAAACCTTTCCTAAGGGCGTAAGGATCAGCAAATTAAGCATCCTTGCCCTCCATGGCGTGGGCTTTCTTCACGGCATCTTCGATGCTTCCGCAGTACATGAAAGCCGCTTCGGGAAGGGAATCGTACTTGCCCGTCAAGATTTCCTCGAAGCTACGAACGGTTTCCGACAAAGGAACATAAACGCCCGGGAAGCCGTTGAATGATTCGGCGACGTGGAAAGGTTGTGAAAGGAAATTGCGGACGCGCCTAGCGCGGGCGACGATGGCTTTGTCATCATCGCTCAATTCGTCGATGCCTAAGATGGCGATGATATCCTGCAATTCCTTATAGCGTTGCAACAAATGCTGAATTTCCTGCGCCACCTTGTAATGCCTTTCCCCTACCACATCAGGATTTAGAAGATTGGAACTAGATTCAAGCGGATCAACGGCCGGATATAGCCCCAAAGCGGCGATGCCGCGGTCAAGGATCGTTCGCGCATCAAGATGGGAGAAGGTTGTGGCAGGCGCCGGGTCGGTCAAATCGTCGGCCGGCACATAAACGGCTTGCACGGAAGTGATCGAGCCGTCTTTTGTCGAGGTGATCCTCTCTTGCAAAGCGCCCATTTCATTGGCTAAAGTCGGCTGATAGCCAACGGCGCTTGGCATTCGGCCCAATAAGGCGCTTACTTCGCTACCCGCTTGGGTGAAGCGGAAGATGTTATCGATGAAAAGAAGAACATCTTTGTGCTCTTTATCGCGGAAATGCTCAGCCATCGTTAGACCGGTGAGAGCCACTCTCATACGGGCTCCCGGCGGTTCGTTCATCTGTCCGAAACAAAGGGCGGTGTTTTTCAAAACGCCCGATTCCTTCATCTCGAAATACAAATCGTTTCCTTCGCGGCTCCTTTCGCCGACGCCAGCGAAGACGGAAATGCCATTATGTTCGCTGGCGATATTGCTGATTAATTCCTGAATCAAGACGGTTTTGCCAACGCCAGCACCGCCAAAGAGACCGATTTTGCCGCCTTTGGCGTATGGGCAAAGCAAATCGATGACTTTAATGCCCGTCTCTAAAATCTCATTGCTCACCTTTTGTTCGGCGAAAGTCGGGGCGGGACGATGGATCGGCATTTTGTTAACGGAAGAGAAATCCCCGCCTAAGTTATCGATCGGTTCGCCTAAGACGTTGAACATGCGTCCTAAAGTCTTCTCACCGACGGGAACGCTGATAGGAGCGTGGGTGTCAATCACCTCCATGCCGCGAGAAACGCCCTCGGTGGCGCCCATCGCCACGGCGCGAACGATATCATCGCCCACGTGCTGCATGACTTCGAGGGTTAGATATTCATCGTTCTTTATATGCACCTTCAAGGCGGTTAATAATGACGGCAAGTGTCGATCATCGAAACGGACGTCGATGACGGGTCCCACCGCTTGGACGACTTTCCCAGTTAATTCCTTTTCCATATTTTCTCTCCTTATTGACCGACATTGGCGCCGCCGACCACTTCGGTGATTTCCTGAGTGATGGCGTTTTGCCGGGCTTTGTTATATTCGATGTTAAGCTTCCTCAATAAATCGTCGGCGTTATCGTTGGCGTTATCCATAGCCGTCCGACGGGAAGCGTTCTCGCTTAATTCACTTTCGAGCAAGAGGCTATAGAGAACAGATACGAGGTATTCGGGCATCAGGCGATGAATCGCCTCATGCGCCCCCTCTTCGATAAGAGGCGGGCAAAAGGAATCATTAACCCAATTCTTTTTGCCGATTTGCACAGGCAAGAGGCGATAAGATAACGGCATAAAGGAAATGCTATTGACGTAATGGGTATAGATGATGACGATGTCTTTATATTTCTTCTCATTGAAAGCGACCTTCAAGCGTTTGCAGTCTTCATGGAAGGTATCGAAATCAAGCGAGGAATTAAGTTCCTTGAAATCCATTATGAGATTCTTATAACGTCCGCTCCTAAGATAATGGTTGGCCAATTTATTGCCAATCGGAGCCAAATAATCATTTTCCTTGACCGTCTTATCGATCAATTTGTAAATGTTGTTGTTGTAAGCGCCGCATAGCCCCATATTTGATCCGATGGCCAAATACAAGGTGGGCAAATCGCCTTCATTTTCTCGTCCATAATGGGAAAGGAGCTCGGGCGATTCGCCAAAAAGATAACCCATCAAATCGCGGAATTCATGGGAATATTGAAGCCCTTTTTCGTAGGCGTCGCGAAAACGTTTGACTTTAACGCTGGCGATAAGCTCCATCGCTTTAGTCGTCTTCTCCGTCGAACGGATAGAGGAAATTCTGCGTTTTGTTTTCGCTAAAGAAGTGGACATTATTTCCTCGCTTTCTTGAATTCGGCAATGGCCTCTTTAAGGGCGGCGCGACTTTCGTCGTCGAAGGCCCCTTTCTCTCGTAAAGAAGTCAATAAAGGGGCAATAGAAACCAAAAGATTGGCGTAAAGGTCATGAAGGAATGGCAAGACATCCGCGGTTTCAAGATCGTCTAAGAAACCTTCTTTGACGGCGAAAAGATCGATGATCTCTTCCCACATCGGAAGCGGCGACCAATTCTTTTGCTTTAAGGCCTCCATCGCGATGGCGCCATGGGAAAGAATGCGTTTGGTCTCGCTATCGAGGTCGCTGCCGAATTGAGCGAAACTAAGATTCTCATGGTAATTGGCAAGTTCGATCTTTAAGGAGCTCGACACTTGTTTCATCGCCTTGATTTGGGCGCTTGAACCGACGCGGGAAACGGAAAGGCCGCTGTCGATGGCGGGGCGCTGCCCATTGGCGAAAGCATCCGACATAAGGAAGATCTGCCCATCGGTGATGGAAATGATGTTAGTCGGGATATAAGCGCTGATATCGCCGCTTTGCGTTTCGACGATCGGGAGGGCGGTAATCGAGCCGCCACCATATTCCTTGGAAAGCTTGCACGCCCTTTCGAGAAGACGGCTATGAAGATAGAAGATGTCGCCTGGATAGGCTTCGCGGCCCGGAGCGCGGCGAAGGAGCAACGACAAGGCGCGATAAGCGACGGCGTGTTTGGAAAGGTCATCGAAAACGATCAAGACGTCTTCGCCCCTTTCCATCCATTCCTCGGCGATGGCCATGCCGCTGAAGGGGGCGATATATTGCTGTGGAGCGGGTTCGGAGGCGCTAGCGTTAATGACGGTCACATAATCGAACGAAGAATGTTCTTTTAATTTAGCGACGATGTTCGCCACGGAGCTGTTTTTTTGCCCAATGGCGACATAAACGCATTTCACGCCCTTCCCTTTTTGATTAAGGATCGTATCGAGGGCAATGGAGGTTTTGCCTGTTTGTCTGTCGCCTATGATGAGTTCGCGTTGCCCTCGGCCGATCGGAATCATGCTGTCGATCGCTTTGATGCCAGTTTCCAAAGGGGTATTGACGCTTTTGCGGGTCATAACGCCCGGAGCGATGCGCTCAATTGGGCGGGAAGAAGTCGTATTAATCGGACCTAAGTCATCGACAGGCAAGCCTAAAGGTGAGACGACGCGCCCTAGCAGGGCGTCGCCGACGGGGACTTCCACCACCCTTTTCGTGCGCTTAACGGTATCTCCTTCTTTAATAGAGACGTCACTTTCAAGGAGGACGGCCCCGACATCGTCGATATTGAGATTCATGACCATCCCATAAACATCGTTAGGAAAAAGAAGCAATTCGCCTAACATCGCATCGGATAAGCCATAAATGGAGGCGATGCCATCGCCCACCGAAACGACCGTTCCGACTTCGCTATCTTCGATCTTCCCTTCGAAGCCTTTGATTTGCTCTTTGATGAGAGCGCTTATTTCCGTGGCGTTGAAATTCATATTTTCCCTCCCGCGAGTAATTTGTTGCGTAACATCTCGATCTTCCCTTCGATCGAACAATCGAATAAGCGGCCGTCGACATAAACCTTGACGCCGCCGATAAGACGACTATCTATTCGGTTTTCAAGTTCGGTGACGGCGGATATTTTCTTGGAGACGGCCTTTGTGACATCGGATATTTGTTTTTCCGACAAAGGCTCAGCACTATAGACAATCCCCTCGGCGATATGGAGATAGGGATTGGCTAAAGCGCGGTATTCTTGCTCGATCGCCGTTAAATAGCGAAAGAGGTTCTTCGACAATAAGAGTCGTAGGAATGGTCGAAAGCAGGTTTGGTGCAAAGAAGGAAAGACCCCTTGAATAAGCACCTTTTCTTTCTGCTTATAGCTTAAAGCGAAGGAAGAAAAGAAACGCAAGGCCTCTTTCCCTTCATTCGAAGCGAAGAATGCCAAAACAGCATGAAAATCCTCTTTGACGATGGCTACGGAATCTTCTTCCTTGGCCAAATCAAAAAGGGCTTTCGCATAGGCTAGGCATCCCCTCTTATTCATTTGTTATCGCCTTCCCCCAAATTCTTTTCGAAACCGTCGACGAGTTTCTTTTTCGTTTCTTCATCAAGGCTATCGCCGAGCACTTCCTTGGAAGCATCGAGGGCAATATTGACGATTTCATCGTGCAACGAGGCCTTTGCCTTCGCCATGGCTATGGCGATATCGGCGTCGGCTTGCTTCTTGATGCGGCTAGCTTCCGCCCGGGCCTCGTTTTTGATTTCATCGGCGTTTTTGGCGGCGTCTTGTTGCGATTTCTCGATGATCGCGGCGCCTTTAACCCGCGCTTCGTCGATCAAAGAATCGCTTTCGGCTGCCTTTCTTTCGTATATCGCTTTGGCGCTTTCGCTGTCCTTGATGTTCTTCTCGATATGATTCTTGCGCGCTTCCAAATATTTCTTGACCGGTTTATAGGCGATGAAATAAAGGGCGAGGAAAAGAACGATCAAAGCGAGGAAATTGATCAAGAAGCTCCAGAAATTGGGAAAGAGCTTGTTAAGAAAATCCTCTTGAGAGAACGGAGCGTTATCAAGAAAACGTATAGATCCTTCCATGTGATCCTTTACATGACGAAGATGATGAGAATGGCGACGATAAGGCAATAGATGGCCGTCGATTCGTCAAGGGCGACGGCGACAATCATGTTCGAGCGAAGCTTGTCCGCCATTTCCGGATTTCTGGCCATGCCGTCGATGGCGTGCGAGCAGATAAGCCCCTCGCCGATAGCCGACAAACAGCCGAAGGCGACACAGATAGCCGCCGCGATTGCACGTAAACCCACTTCCATATTTTTTACCTCCTATATGGCTTTTGGCTTTAATTCTTCAGACGATTGATTAACCGTCTTCTCTTCTTCTTTCTTCGTTTCCTCCTCAGGTCTCTCCTGCGCCACCCATAAGGCGGTGAGGCCAGCAAAGACCAAGGTTTGAACGAACCCGGAGAAGAGACTGAAATAAAGATTCATGACGCCCATCGGGATGGGAGCCAAGAAGATGCCCGTCCAAGTGGGCGAGGCGTTCCAATAAGCGTCGGCGCCGGCGATAAAGCCACTTACGCCCATCGCCGAGAAGATAGCACTCGAAGCGTTCGAAAGGGCCCATTGCACAAGGCCGATGATAACCGATCCAGCCAAGCAATTGCCAAACATACGCATGGTGGTGCTGATAATCGGCGACCACATAGTGACGAGATTGATCGGCAAGAAGACGGGAATGGGTTCGATATAGCGATGGAAATATCCAAAATGCTGGTATTTGATGGCCACCGCCTGGATCATGACGAACATGATAATCGATAAGGACAAAGGGGCAGCCAACCAATCGATGACGCTAGGAAGGCCTAGCAAAGAAAAGGTGAAACCGAGAAAGAGATAGGCGAACAAAGTCCAGAAATATCCGGCATATCCGGCGGCGGACTTACCCATGTTCGAAACGACGAAACGGTCGCACATATCATAATAAAGCTCGGCGATTAGCAAAATGCCTTTAGGGCGCTTAAGATATTCTTGCTTCTTTAACCCTATCCGCGCCCGGATGCCGATAACGGCGCCGATAATTAGCAAAATAGCCATGATGATCAAAGAGCTAAAAAGAGGCGCGTCGAGGCTATTGGCCCCCTCCCATTTGAAGATCGATGACATGCGCGCTTCGGAGGCGGCATCTAAAAGGCGGATCATTCTTCTTTCCTCGGAGCGATGGCCTTACGGTCTTTCTTGGCAATAAAATTGAGGATAAGCAAAATAAAGGGCATCGCGATCAAAGCGGCGATGACGGTGAAGAAATTGAAAGCGGCAAACCCGCCGAAAAGCTCTTTCTTGAAAGTGCAAATGGCGCTGACGACCAAAAGGGCGGCATAGCCGATAAAACGCAAAAACATAAGCGATAAGGCGATGGGAAGAGCGCTCTTACCGCCTTCAGGGGAAAGGGTCTTTCCTTGAAAGAGGAAGCTTAAATACGCAAAAAGATTGAAGAGCGATGCTAAGAGCCATCCAATGGGATAAGAATAGCCTTGGATATCATAGAAGAAGAAAAGAGGCGTCAAGCAAAGGAAAACAAAAAGGGAAACGACGCCTAACCAAAAGAGGTTGCGCCCCTCCTCCTTTTGCTTTGAATACCAGGTGACTAACTTCTTCATCATAAGCCTTTTAACTCTACTTTCCTTTAAGGAAAATGTCAAAACGGAGTCGCTTCCTTTTAGACAAGATGCCGCATTTGGATAGAAGGCTTCATCTTTCAAGAAAACGATCGGCATCTTGCAAACGGCTTTTCGCGCCGACGCTAATTTTCCTCGTTTTGTAAACGTTTAAAAAACGCCGTGCCAAGGCGTCTTATTTGAAAGCGCTTCCATTTTTCCGTTATAATTCCCTTTGCGGCGCTTGCCTTAGCCCCTTCCCTTCATTAGAATGATGGGCTCACTAGCGAGGTTACAACATGTCATTTCAATTAACCGTCAACGGAATCCAACAAACATTCGATAAGAAAATAGCCCTCTCTTCGCTTCTTTCCCCTGAAGAGGCCGAAAAACGCGAAATCATCTGCGCCAAGGTCAATAACCGCGTTCGCGAATTAACTTACGAAGTCTATTACGACGCCACCGTCGAATTCCTCACCGTCAACGACCACGAGGCGATGAAAATATACGAAGCTTCCCTTCGCTATGTTCTAGCGATGGCCTTCGCCCGCGCCTATCCGAACCTCAAAATCCGTTTTGCCTATAACGTCAGTCGCTGCATTTCCGTCCATATCCTCAACCCTGGCGTCGTGGCCACCACCGCGATGCTAATTAAAATCAATCACGAAATGGAGCAAATCGTCTCTAATGACTATCCGATGAACCGCATCGTCGTCACTAACGAAGAAGCCAAAGCGATCTATGCCGAACGGGGCTTCCCCGACAAGGCGGCCAATTTGCGTTACCGCCCCGAGAAAACCGTCCACCTTTATTCCTGCGAAGGCTATTTGGATTACATGTATAGCCGTTTGGTGCCGAGCACCGGCTACGTCAAAAAATACAAAATCCGCCTCTACGCCCCTGGCTTTTTGGTCCAATATCCGCGTAGCGAATGCCATGGCGATATCCCTGATTTCGAAGACGCCCCCACCTTCGGGCGCGTCCTTAAGGAAGCCCACGATTGGACGAAGGTGGTTGGCATCAACACCGTCGCTTTGATCAATCGCGAACTGGAAACTAACGGCACCGCCGAATTGATAAACATCTGCGAAGCGCGTCATAACCGCCAATTATGCGAACTGGGACAACTGATCGAAGACGATATCGACGATATCAAGGTCATCTGCGTCGCTGGGCCTTCTAGCTCGGGGAAAACCACTTTCGCCAACCGCTTAAGGATTGAGCTTCTTTCCCGTGGCATTCGCCCCATCCGCATTTCCATCGACGATTATTACAAAACGAAGGAAGAGATTCCCGTCGGGGAAGATGGCGAAAGGGATTTCGAGGCCCTTGACGCTTTGGACATCGATTATTTCCAACAGAACCTCCTTAGCCTCATCGCCGGGGAAGAGGTCGAGCTCCCCCGTTTCGATTTCCAATTGGGGCACCGCGTGCCAGGAAGGCGATTAAAAATCGGGCCCGAGCAGCCGATCATCATCGAAGGAATCCATGCGCTCAATGAACAATTGACCAACAGCATCCCCAAGAGCGACAAATTCAAAATCTTCATCTCCCCCCAAGCCCAAATAAACCTCGACGACCATAATCCTTTGAGCCTCACCGACCTTCGCTTGCTCCGCCGCATCGTCCGCGACCAAAAATTCCGCCATAGCCCCGCTGAGGAAACTTTTTCCATGTGGCCGAAAGTCCGCGCTGGCGAATTCCGTTGGATCTATCCGACGCAAGAAGGAAGCGATTACGTCTATAATAGTTTCTTGCCATACGAAATCTGCGTCATGAAGAAATATGCCTATCCCTTGTTATCGGCTATCCCCAACGATTCGCCTTATTATTGCGACGCGGGGCGGCTATTGCGAATGCTGAAATATTTCATCGACGTCCCCGATAGTTGGGTGCCGTCGAATTCCTTGATGAGGGAATTCATCGGCGGCAGTTGCTACGCCGACGTGTGACGCTAAGCGGCTATTGGCCGCTTTTTCTTTCGTCTAACGCAGAGAAGCATTTCTGCTCATATTCGTAGCAAGAAAGCAATTCCCCGAAATAAAGCTTCCTTAAGGAGGCGTAACGTTCCTTCTCGCTTTCGGAGACGGAACTTAGATAGACGCTGCTAAAAATCTTCTCGAGACGGAAGAAGGATTCATATAGGTTCATGATCGTCACGTAATAAAAATAATTCTTGCGGGAATAAATCAATAAAGGCGAGCTATGGGCGATTTCGCTCGACATCTCATACGCTTTGGCGTAGCGCCTTAACCCGGCGGCCCTTTCTACCCCATCGCGGAAATTGAATTTAAAATCCTCCATCTTCCCCTCCTTCACCTCGGGGATGGCCGCCAACCAACCATATTCGATGAAGCGCTTCATATCCTTGCTCTTAAGACCGTTTGCGCGCATGCCTTCTTTGATTTCCTCGAAGACCTTATCGGTTTCCTCTTTGTTGGAGATCCCTCCTCGGAAGGCGATGGCGTAGCGAAGATGGCTTAAATAAGAATCGATGACGGGCTTGCCATAACGGAGCATCACTTGCAAGATACATTCGTTTTCATGGAGGGTTCGCCAAGTGCTAAAAGCCTCCGTCTCGAAGCCGTTGGTAAGCAAAGTGACAATGCACTGCGCCATCGAAAAGCCTTTGCGGAGGATATCCACCACCAAGGTGTTGCTAGGATCGCCTTGTTTGTAACGGGAAAGCATCCCCAAAACGAAATTGATATATAAATTGATGGTGCTTATCTCCGGGGCGAAACGATTGGCGAAATTCTTGTTTTTATGAGCCAGACGCTCGTTGGTGAAATATTTATCCAAGGAAAGGGAAAGAAGCAAGGATTCATAATTGTCGTCGGAAATGATCTCCTGCTCGTTTTTATCGGGATGGGTGTGCAAAAAGAACAGGTGCTCGTTGACCAAATATAAGGTTAATTGCAAAGGATTGATGGGGATTTGGGCGAGCAAAGCGCTCTCTTGATGGAGGGCGTCGCCGCTGCTCATGGCATCCAAAAAGCATTCGTAAATGAAATCCCTGTCTATGTCTTTAGGACAAGAGGTGAGATCGAGAAGTTTTTCGAAATCCTGACGGCTCGCTTTGAATTCCACGTGAACTATTATCGTATTTATCTTTTAAGGCGTAAAGATTTTCGCCGACCGGAAAAATGCTAATTTGTTCAGGCTGGATAAGATTTGCTCAACGCGATCAGGGTTGTTTTTCGCAAACATGATTGCGTAAGGATCTTTGTCACCTTGGGTCTCCTTAATTGCGCTAGCCTTTGCCTCTAGAAAACGCCTCTATCTCCTTCTCCTTCCAACGGAATTTATAAAAAAGAAATTCGCGGGAATGGAAACGTTGCTTTGAGATTATGCCAGGGATTAACGAAAATTAGGAAACATTCGCTTTCGCCTTCATTTGGAATCACGGCCGATCGCTTATTGGCGAGATGCGCTACTTTATCTCGGTTAAAGAGGAAGAGGCTATCGAAAGCAAGAAAGTGCGGCTAGGCATAGCGAAGGTGCGCCTAACGTAAGAGCGATAAGCGGCAAGTTGCTCCGAATATGCGGGGTCGCTGATGTCCTTGCTTTTGAAATCGATGATATAAGCCTCTTGTTCTGTGACGATCAATAAATCGATGGAACCATGAATCCCTTCCTCTTCGTCATAGAACTGATATTCGTGGTATTCTTTGGCGTTTTGGAGGTTGGAAAAGAAAGGATTGGCGAGAATTGCAGCGATTTTGCGTTTTTCAGGGCCATCTTCCATGAAGCTTAAATCCTTCGAGAGGAAGGAAACGCATTCTAAAAGACGGTGCATCTTTAAGCCATAGGCGATCTTCTCATAATCGAGAACGCTTATCTTCTCATCTTTGGAGGCGCGCTTTCGCTTAGGTTCCTTCGCCTCGATTTGAATGCTTCGTAGAATCGGCTTAGGCAAAGATGATTCATCGCTTCCTCTTGCCTCTAAAGGGCTAGGCTCAGGCGGGACGATTCGACCAAAGTGATGGAAAACCTTAGCGGACTCAAGGAAATCGCGATAGCGTTTATGGCCGGCTATAGTTGGGCTTGCTATCTTGCCATCGTCTTTGACTTGGAAAAGCACCATGGAATGAGGAAGTGCTATCCTTCCTTTCCTTTCGTCGATTTCCCTAAGAATGATTAGTTTCTGTTTAGCCCTCGTCAAAGCGACATAAAGGATGCGGATTTCCTCATCGACGGCATCCTTATTTTCTTTAAAGGAATCGAGGATCGAAAAGATATTGGCGCCCTCTTTTTTGTTCGTAAATAATAATCCGAAATGGTTAGAAACCTTCAAATCGGCGGCAGAATTGTTTTTCATTTTCATATCGCGGCTATTGTCGGAAAGGTAAACAAAAGGAAATTCGAGGCCTTTGGAGGCGTGAATACTCATGATGCGGACAGCCGAATCGGTCTCGATTGGCAAATCAACCGCTTCCTTTACGTCGCGCCTTTCGAGTTCAAGGAAATAGGAACAAAAAGCCTTGAAATCCATCCCCAAGCGGTCAGCGGAGGAAGCTAAGGAGGAGAAAGTCCTCATTTTCTCGTAATTCTCAACGACGTTGCCAATGGAGGGCAGTTTAGCAAAAAAAGGATATCGCCTAAAAAGGGATTCGACCGCTTGCGAGGGCGACATCTTCGTAAGGCCTTGGTAAAAGGAGGCGAATTCCTTCCAAAAGGCGGTGTGGCGATAATCGCCGGTCAAGATATCCTGAGCGATCTTTTCGTCTTTTTCGCGATAAAGATAACTTCGCATGATGGAGGCGTAAGAATGTTTCTCCTCCGCCTCATCACACCCAAAAGCCAAAAAGAGTCGCAAAAACCGCTTGAAAAGCAAAATTACGTCTTCGTTAGAAAGGTCTTTCTCGCTGACGGCAAGAGAGGGAATCTTATATTCGGAAAAGATTTTCAAATAGGTATCAAAGGCCGCTTTTTTGCGGCAAAGAATCACGAAATCCTTGTATTCCGCCAATCGTTTTTTATCTTTGCTGTCTTTATCGACGACGTATTCTTTCCCCACGCGGGAGAGGATATCCTTGGCGATAAGATGGGCTTCGATCTCAGCTAACGTCCTATCGTCGTCTTCCTCTTTTTTATAAGAGATGACGTCGGTCATGTATTCTTTCCTCTTATCTGTTCCATAAAGTTCGGTGTTAGCGAATACCAAGCGCTGCGAGGCGTCATAAGCGATGCCGCCCATTCTCTTCGACATCATTTCGCCAAAGAAGGAATTAACATCGGAGATGACATTCGGAGAACTGCGGAAATTATTGTTCATAACGATGAGCTCCCCGCCGTCTTGCTTCTCATAGGACATAAACCTTTGTAAGAAGATATCCGGATTGGCGTGACGGAAACGGTAGATCGATTGCTTCATGTCGCCGACGGCGAAGAGGTTATCCGAAGAGATCTTTTTCAAGAAATCCTCTTGCAAGTCGGAGGTGTCCTGATATTCATCGACCATGATGTATTTGTAGGAAGAGCGAATGCTAGAACGTATCTCCTCGTTAGCGAGGGCTTCCCTCGCCAAAGCGGCGATATCGGCGAAATCGTAGGCGTTATTCTCTCTCTTATACCGTTCGATTGCTTCATATACTTCCAAGGCCAAAGAAGATATCTCGAGGGCATATGGACGCACGTCCTCTAGATTAAGCAAGAAATCATCGAAAAGAGGATACCCCTTTGCCTCTTTGACTAATTTTTTAATGGAAGATAATAATGCCCTTCCAAGCAGCATATCCTCTTCTTCGAGATAAATATATTTCGGATTGGGCTTAGCGTCTTCCTCATAAACGCGGAAACGCGCGTTTTTTAAAGACGCTGGCAAGGTTTTGCCATAAGCCTCGGCCATCCCTTGAAAATCGTCGGCGTCCTTAAGATGCATTAAGGGATCTAAGAGGGAAGAAAGATAATCATAAAGTTCCTTTGAGGAAATATATTCGATGTTGTCGGCGATTTCCCCCACCCTCTCCCTTTGATATTCGAGCCATTCCTTCCTTTCTTTCTCCCAGGCGGCAGGAGAAGAAACAAATTTCTGGTCGATAGAAGATAGGAAGGCTTTCGGTTCGACGGCATAGGAAGCCACGTTTAATAACGCCAGTACGATATTTTTGATCTTATCGTCTTCCTTGCCGCAGAAATGCGATATCAATTTAAGGAATTCGGGTTTCTTTTCCTCATAATGACGCATGAAGACATCATCAAGGATGTTTCGGGTCTCCAATTCCAAAAAGCTCTTATCGACGATCACGATATCCGCGTCGATCCCGAGCTCGTAATGGTATTTGCGGACGAAGGAATAAAAGAAACTATCGAAGGTGGTGATGTCGGCGGCTTCCACTTGCGAAGAGACGTCTTCTAATAGCTCGCCATTTTGATAGGCTTTAAAAAGCGCTTCACGGATGCGCGATTTCATTTCGGCGGCCGCCTTATTGGTAAAGGTGAGGACCAATAATTGATTGACTTCCGCCCCTTTTCTAAGTTCTAAGGGGATGTTATTTCTTTTTTCTTTTTGCCCTTCGAGGACGATTTGCTTGATGCGCTCGGTCAAAACGGCCGTCTTGCCACTCCCCGCCCCGGCGCTCACTAAGAAATTGCCCTGGCGGCTATCAATGGCCTTTTTTTGATCAGTCATCCATTCCATCGCTCTCCCCTCCTTCCGTCTCCTCTTCGTCCTCTTTCGCGCCTAGGATAGGAAAATCCCTCTCCGAGCGGTAGCAGACATCGCGATAAGGGCATTTGCCACAAGCGTCGTCGACGCCTTTAACCCGCACGGGGCGAATAGAAAAATCTCCTCCTTGGATCCCGCTTGCCGCCTTATTGAGCCAATCGAGGAGGGAATCGCAGATATTTTGCAATTTTTCTTCGCTAAGCGCAGCAGGAGCGTCTTCAATGATGCCCCCTTCCTTTTTGAAGGTCATGCCGGCGATCATCGTGTTTCTGCCCTTCTGTTTTTTAGGGAAATTGAAAGAAGACCAAAAGGGGCTTGAAGCCCAATAAACGCCATTCAAAGCCATTTTTGCGCGGTCTTCATCGCTATAATCGTCTTTCTTATTCTCGTCGAAGGTAAGGTTGAGCAATGGGCCGATGAAGAGACCAGCGATTTTGTAATCATGATATTTTTTGCTTTTTTGCATCGCCAAAGCGTAAAAAGGTAATTGGGGATTAAGGCCATAATCGAGGAAGGCGTTTAAGTCAAAGGAAGTGGGGCCGCTTTTATAGTCGATAATGATGAGGTATTTATCCGTCAATTCAAAGGTCAGCAATTTGTCATAACGGCCGTAAATGAGGGCTTTGTCGCTCACTTGCGACTTAAAGAAGGTCTCCTCTTCCGTTTTTACGTCAGGGAAGAAACCTTCGAATTCATCATAAAAGAGCACGTTCTTTTGGCTATAAGGCTTCAAATGTTCAAGAAAGAAAGCTTCTTTGGCGTTGAAGGGGCCTTTTAATTCCTCTTCTTCGATAGCGAGGCGATAAAGCTCTTCGTGAGATAAATCCCTTTCTTTGGCGTGCCTCTCTAGAACCTTATGAAAAACGTTCCCCAAGCGCATATGCCAGTTCGTCTCCGTCTTATCGACATTCAAATAACGGGAATAAAGATACCTGAATGGGCAGCCCATGTATTCATCGAGGGCGCTTTGATTAAAGCCGATAAGGGGGTTCGTCTTAACGGAAGGATAGCCCGTGAAACGATAATCATAATCGCGATAAGGAAGGTCAGAGGCCACCGCTCTTAAGGGGGCGATCCGCTCGTCGTCTTCGTCGTAATTGCGTTTCTTATCAAGCAAGGAAGCCAGCAAATAAGCGCCATGGGCGTGGGAATATTCGTATTCTTGGAAAGGGGGTTTGCTTTCTTTTATTCCATAAGTGGAGGCCAAGCCGCTTAGGAAATAGCTTTTTCCGAAGGCCTGTTGCTTCATGCTGATTAAAGCGATTTGCCCCGAATGAAGGAGGTTATCGAGGCGCTTAGCCTCATCGATGGTCTCCTCGCGGGCGCTCCCTAAGCCGATCTCCTCGCGTTCGGCATCGGAAAGATAGCCGCTTTCCTTATAGATCGGCGGAAAGGAACCCATCGCGAAATGGATGAGGTAAACGATGGCCCCTTTAGGCGGAAGGAAATGCGAAAGAAGATGGACGCAGTTCTCCATTTTCTTCGGTTTCATCGAATGGGCCTTCAATAATTCGCGGAACAAATTTTTTCGTTTATGAGGGTCATCAAACGAAGAAAGGACAGGAAGGGCTTCTTTCTCGAAAGAATTTAAATCGACGTCAGGGAATTCTTTGGCGGCTTCCTCGAAAACCGCTTCTAAGTTTCCTTCAAGGCATTTCTCTTCCAAAAAGCGGCCCAACGGATGGTCAATGAGGCGGATATCGGTTGGGACATCGATGGAAAAGCCATATAGCGAGGAGAAATCGGAAAGATAGGTGAAATGCTCCTGGCTTGCCCCGGCGATATAAATATCGTCGATAGGCGTTCCTTCATCGATCCGTCTGGCGATGTCATTTAAAACGTAATGAAGTTCTTCATAGATATCGGGGAATTTAAGATAGCTAGAAGGCGGATCCTTTCTTTCCTCAAGCAAGAAATCGATCATCATATTCGAAGAGGAAGTTCCGACCGTCTCACTGATCCTTTTCGTTTCGGCATAGCCATCGATATAGACGTGACGAGAAGCGAAGGAACGTCCGGGAGCGAAAGCGGGCCATAAATACCCTTGGGAAAGAAGTTCGTCGTAATATCCCTTGTATTTAAGAAGCTTCTTAGACGTGCTCTTAAGAAAAAAAGGAGCGCAAAAGGCCTCTAAAAGTTCCTTTGCCAAAGCGTACGACAACCCCTGCTTCAATAAATAAATCAGAGACCTGATATCATGATTAAGGCCAAAAAGGGAAACGGCTTCTTCCTTCGTATAAAGAGCGATGTCGAGCGAAGGATTATCGCGTTTAAGACGCAAAAAATCATCCTTCCTCTCTTCGGGGCAAATGATGGCGTAAGGTCTATCTTCGCGAAAATCGATGGGCATGCTCATTCATTATATAAGAACAGGCGGTTATTGTCCGTCCTTAAAGGCACGGGTGGCCCTCACGGCGGCCTTCCAGCCGCGATAAAGGCGCTTAGCTTCCGCTTTCGACATCTGAGGGAGGTATTTCTTCTGATAGCTATGGTTATGCTCGATTTCCTCGATGTTCGGCCAGAAGCCGCTGCCTAGCCCCGCTAGATAGCCCGCTCCTAGAGCAGTCGTCTCGATGCATGACGGCAAATGGATCTCCGTGCCGAGGATATCGCTTTGGAATTGCATGAGAAGTCCGTTCGCGCTCGCTCCGCCATCGACTTTGAGGGCCGATAATTCTACTCCCGCCTCTTTCTTCATCAAATCGATGACGTCTTTGGATTGATAGGCCACGCCATAAAGGGCGGCTCTCGTGATGTTATGGCGGTCAGCGCCTCGGGTAAGGCCGAAGATGGCGCCACGGGCGTCATCATCCCAATATGGGGTGCCTAACCCCACAAAAGCGGGCACGAAATAAACGCCCGCCGTATCGGGTTTGCGGGAGGCGTATTCCTCGCTTTGCGATGAATCCTTGAACCACGCCATCTCATCGCGGAGCCATTGCACCACCGCTCCGCCGATAAAGACGGAGCCTTCGAGGGCGTAGGTCACTTTGTCATCGATTTTCCAAGCGACGGTCGTCAAAAGGCCTTTTTTCGATAGCACGGGCTTATTGCCGGTATTCATAAGCATAAAGCAGCCCGTCCCATAGGTATTTTTCCCATCGCCTTCACGGAAGCAGCATTGGCCGAAGAGGGCGCTTTGTTGATCGCCTGCCACCCCATGGATATGGACGCCGCCGCCAAAGAAAGAAGCCTCGCCGTAATCGGCGGTGTTTTCTAAAACTGTCGGCAACATCCTCATATCGATATCGAAAAGGGCGCATAATTCCTCGTCCCACTTCATCTCGAAGATGTTATATAGGAGGGTGCGGGAGGCGTTAGAAACATCGGTGAGGTGCTTCTCTCCTTTTGTCATCTTGTAGATTATCCAACTATCGATGGTGCCAAAAAGGAGGCTCCCTTCCCGCATAAGCTCCTCCGCCCCAGGCGTATTTTCCAAAATGAAGCGAATCTTCGAAGCGCTGAAATAAGGGTTCACGCGAAGGCCGGTTTTCTCTTTAATAAGCGTCTCGTTTTTCAAATATCTATCGCAAATCCCCTGCGTTTGCTTCGATTGCCATACGATGGCATGAGCGATGGCCTTGCCCGTTTTCTTATCCCATAGAACGGTCGTTTCGCGCTGGTTAGTAAGGCCGATGGCGGCGATGTCGGACATCGAAGAACCGCTTTTGATGAGGAGTTCGTTGATGACGTCGACAACGCTGATCCATAGTTCATCAGGATCTTGCTCAACCCAGCCTGGCTTAGGATATAAACAAGAAACGTTACGTTGGGCTTGATATAATTTCTCGCCCTTTTTGGAGATTAAGATGGCTCGCGTGGAAGTCGTGCCTTGATCGATAGACAATATGTATTTGCGCATGTTCTTATTATCGTCATTTGCCTTTCGTTAGTAAACGGGAAAGGTAAAGAAATGCCAGCTGACAGCCAAACAAACATTAAAACATGTCTCTTATTTGTACGCCTCAAAAATAGACGGGTATTAATATTCCTTAGACGACAACCTTTCCTCGATGTCGGGTATTTCCTTGACGATAGAGGCGCTAAGGACCTCGCAACCGTCTTTGGTGATAAGCAAATCGTCTTCGATACGGACGCCGATCCCTTTCTCGGCGATATATAGTCCTGGCTCATCGCTGATGACCATGCCGGGCTCTAAGGGGATATTCTTATATTCGCGGCTATCGACGCTCAAATATGGATCGTGGGTATCAAGTCCGATAAGGTGAGAAACGCCATGGAAGTAATAATTGCTGATGTCTTCTTTCTTCTCGATGATTCCGGCGGCCAAGCATCCTTCCGCAAGATATTCGATGGTCGCATCTTGGAGTTCTTGGATGCTAATACCTGGCCTCGCTTTCGAGGCCACCATCTTATTGGCTCCTAAGACAATGTTATAAACAGTCTTTTGGAAGTCGCTAAAACGACCGTTGATCGGCACGGTGCGCGAGATATCGGCGCAATAATAGCCATCACGGGAGCCTAAATCCATAAGAAGCAAATCGCCATCCTTAAGCTCATCCATCGGAGTCGGATAATGAAGGATGGCGGCGTTACGTCCGCTGGCCATGATGGTAGGGAAGCTTAGCCCTTGATAGCCGGATAAGTCGTTGGTGACATGTAAGAAGGTATTGGCCAGCTCATATTCCTTTTTGCCTGCGGCCATTTCTTTCCAAACAGAATAGATGCCGACCTTCGTATTGGCGATGGCTTCGCGGAAAAGGGCGATTTCGGCCGCGCTTTTGCGGAGCCTTAAAGTGGTAATCAAAGGATAGGCGTCAATCACTTTGAGTCCTTCGTAAGCGGCTTCAAAGGTGTTCTTCAAATCGATCGTCGTCGTATCCTCGGCCACTTTGATTTCTTTATCTAAATCAAGGTATAAGCGCCCGATTTCGCCATATTCGGCGATATCTTGGCAGAGCGCTTGATGAAGCTTGGCTTCCAAAGAGGAATTGACTAAGACGTTATGAACGCCCGAGATGGCGCTAGCTTCGGCGGTAGTGAGGCGCTTGCCATACCACTTCTCCTTCCTTTCGTCATAAGGTGAGACAAAAAGGAATTCCTTTTGCTCGCCCTCGCTATTGATGAGAAGAAGGGCGCTATCCTCTTGCTCGATGCCCGTCAGATAATAGAAATTCCTATTGACCTCGAATGGATAGGTCTCATCGGCGCTTTTGATTTTGGATACGCCGCTATAAACGAGTAAGGCGCTCTCATAATCCATGAGGGAAAAGAGTTTGGCGCGTCTTTCTTTGAATTCTTCTTGGTTCATTTTGCTCTCCTTAATGTTCTTATTTCGCTCGATATTGTTCTTACGCCCGTTGGATAGGCATCCAAAAGGGCCTCGATAATCTTAGCATCTCCGATGAGGGTTAGCTTAACCGATAATGCATAAACGACGTTTTCTATTTGGATATCGAGATGTTCCGCCCTTCTTTTGATGTCTTCAAAGAGGGGGTAAGAGGTTTCGATTTCGGCGGCCAAACACGGTTCTATCTTGGCTAACGTCATCTTGGAAACCGCTTCTAAAAGCGTTTCTCTGTAAGTTCTAGTCAAACGCGATAAGCCGAGCTTCGTCCCGCCGAAGTAGCGGGTAACCACCACCAAAATGCGGTCGGCCTTCTTTTGCCGTAATCCCTCCAATAAAGGCAATCCCGTGCTGCCTTTGGGTTCCCCGTCGTCGCTAGCCCCCTCGAACGGCAAATAACGGTAAGCGTACGGATAATGACGGGCTTTGGGATGATGTTCCTTTGTTTTCTCGTATAGCGATTTAACTTCCTCTTTGCCATTTAACGGATATAGCGAAGCGATGAAGCGGGAACCTAAGACCTCGATTTCCGTCTCGCTTTCGCTTAGAGGGTAAACGCTTTCTTCTTCCATATGGAATATTTTGGGTGAGAAAGCGCCGACTATCAATTAGAATGATGGCCATGCACTTCCCTGAATGCCTTAAATTCCATAACCCCTTCCGCAAAACGCTGTGTTCCTCTTGCTATAATCAATACGACTGCATAGAGAAGCAATGCCCCGCTTGCAAAGCCGATAGCAATGAGGATCCCGCTTTCCGAAAAAGCTTCGAAAGAACCGTCAACCTAGACCCTTGGCGAGAACTTATCCTCGCCCTCACCGGTTGGTGTGGCTTCCAGATCCTCGGCATCATCATTCAGATAATCGTCGTCGGTTTCAAGACCGCCGAATTATCCGCCCAAGGTCTTACGGGGGACGAATTACAAACGGCTATCGAAGCCTTTACTAAGACCGGGAGCGCCTTGGCTCTCTTCAATTACCCCGTTTACGGGCTTCTTATCACGATATTGTTGCTCATCATTTGGAAGGGCATCGTCAAATTCTTTCCTGCTTTCAAGTGGAAAGAAACCTATATTTACGGCGCTTTGATGGCAATCGCTCTTTTGGCAATCAGCATTCTTTGGAATATGGTTGCTAGCGCGCTAGGCGCCACGACAAACGAAAACCAATCAGCCGTTATCGAGATGGTCAAAACAGCCCCCGTCTTCGCCGTTTTAATCACCGGCATCATCGGCCCCTTATGCGAGGAAATCACCTACCGCGTCGGCTTCTTCGGCTTCGGCAAGCGCATCAATCGCATCTTCGCCTATTTCCTAGCCAGCGTCGTCTTCGGCCTCATCCATATCCACGATTGGGTGAGCTTAAATGAATGGCTTTCCTTCCCAAGCTATTTATTCTCGGGGCTTTTGCTCGCCTTCACTTACGAGAAATTCGGGCTCGGGGCCTCCTGGATTGCCCATTCCGTCAATAACCTCGTGGGCGTAATTCAAATCCTGCTTATGCCGTCGGAGAGCGCTTAATATGAAAGATAGACGCCTCTTTATCGACGGCTTCGCCCTTAAGATCGTCGCTTTAGTCACAATGAGCCTCAGCCATATCGGCTTCATGATGGTTACCCAAGGGTATTTCGCCGATGCTAGCGGCCCTTATAACACCGGGGTGATCTTCCAATACATCGGCCGTTTAGCCTTTCCTATCTTTGCTTTTCTCTTAGCCGAAGGACTACGGAAAACGCATGACCGCCTCAATTATTTACTAAGATTGGCCCTTATGTGCCTAGGCATCTTGCTCGCTCAGACCATCATCTATCTTATCAACAGCAATTCGGCGGCCACGATGGGCGGGAACGCCTTCTTGGATTTATGCCTTGGAGCCTCCTTCATCTATCTGCTTGAACATCCCAAAAAAATCATTAGGCCCCTTGCCATACTACCGTTTGGCTATGTCGTCCTTTCCTATGCGATGGATGTCAGCGAGCTTTACGCCGCCTCCAATAACGCCATCAGCGCTTGGTCGGTCGGCTATCCCCTCTATCTAAGAAGCGCCTATAGCCTTTTCGGTTTTTTAATGATCATCGCTTTCTATTACGCCCCTCGGCTCAGCCATCTCCTCCTTAAAGCCCTCGCAGGAGAAGATAAAATCGATGACGAATCATTAATAAGCAAGCAAAAGATCCAAGGATTCAATAACGCCATGGCGGCCGTATTCCTCGTTTCCCTTAATCTCATCTTCTGGGCGATGGCTAAGAGCTCCCTTCCCGACCCCTATTCGATGGGAGCGGAATCCTATAGCGCTCTCGCGGCCATCTTAATCCTCTTCTATAACGGGCGTCGCGGTTATGACGCCAAATGGTGGCGGATCTTCACTTACGCCTATTATCCAGCGCATCTTATTTTAATTTGGTCGCTATTCGCGCTATGCTTTCGGTAAAAGGAGAACAAAAACATGTTGAAGCACATTGAAAAAAGCGAAGAATTCTTCGAAGCCACAAAAGAAAAAGACAAGGTCTTGGTAGACTTTTACGCCGTTTGGTGCGGGCCTTGCAACGCCTTAGGGCCCATCATCGAGAAGGTGGCCAAGGAGCATGAGGAAATCGACGTCATCAAGGTCGATGTCGATAAGGCTCCCGAAATCGCCGCCAAATTCGGCATTCAAAGCATCCCCACCCTAATCCTTTTCGAGAACGGGCAAGCCGTCGATTCCCGTTTGGGCTATATGCCTGAGGATAGCCTTCTCCATTTCGCCAAAATAAAATAGCAAAAACAAATCGAGGAAATTGTGTATTCCTTTTTGCTCGCCCTCATTTATATTGCCTTCATCAGTTTGGGGCTTCCCGATTCCTTATTAGGATCCGGTTGGCCCATCATGCATACGGATTTTAATGTCCCCACCTCTTATATGGGGATCGTCTCAATGATCATCTCAGGCGGAACGATCGTCTCAAGTCTTTTATCCAATCGCCTGACGGCTAAATTTGGCACCCGCGTTGTGACGGTCGCTAGCGTTTTCCTTACCGTCATTGCCTTATTCGGCTTTTCTTTTGCTGAGCATTTTTGGGTGTTGCTTCTTTTCGCCATCCCCTATGGCTTAGGGGCGGGAGCGATTGACGCCGCGCTCAATAATTACGTGGCCATCCATTACAAAGCCAAGCATATGAGTTGGTTGCATTGCTTTTGGGGGATTGGAACCATCATTAGCCCCTTCATCATGGGATACACTTTAGGGTATTCGTCATGGAAAGATGGTTATCGCATCGTCGGCTTCATCCAATTGGCGATCGCGGTATTGTTATTAGCCACCTTGCCAGTTTGGAAGGTCAATGAATCGTTGCTTCAAGAAGAAAAAAGCGAGACGACTCTCCTTTCCGCCCTCCGAATCAAAGGCGTTCCCTTCATATTGGTAGGCTTCTTTGCCTATTGCGCCGCCGAGGCGACGAGCATGGGCTGGGCGAGCACATATTTCGCCGAAGTAAAAGGAATAGGCGAACAAAACGCCGCTTTCTTCGCCTCCCTTTTCTATATCGGCATCACCATCGGGCGCTTCCTTAGCGGTTTCATCGCCGACCGTTTGGGCGAAAGGCGCATAATCGAAGTCGGAACCATCGTTCTCTTAAGCGGTATCATCCTCTTAAGTTTGCCTATCGCCTCACATATAGCCGCCGTCACCGCCTTTATCGTAATCGGGTTAGGCGCGGCACCGATTTACCCCGCCATCATCCATTCGACGCCGACTAATTTCGGAGCCAAGAATTCCCCTGCCATCGTCGGCATCGAGATGGCTAGCGCCTATATAGGAACGACCTTCATGCCGCCGCTTTTTGGGCTACTAGGAAACGCCGTCGGTTTTAACATCATGCCGTTCTTTTTATTGGGATTCGTAGCGCTAATGATCATCATGGTAGAACTAGCCTTTAACGCCGCCAAAAAGAATCCTTCTTTGAATGAAATGGAGATAAAAGCTCCTACAAAATAGCCATCTTTCAGCAATCGGAGAGGGAAATGCACTGGTTTTTGCGTTTTTTTGATTTTTGGACGCACCATTCACATTCTCATATGGTCTAGGTGTCACCGATAGGAGGACGCAAGCGCTTGCCGGCGGGAATCTGGGTCTTTTTGCGTTTTTTCTTTCCTTGCCCATTCTCTTATGCTATATTCTTTCACGCGCCGGACCATTGGTGTAGCGGTCTAACATGCCTCCCTGTCACGGAGGAGACCACGAGTTCGAATCTCGTATGGTCCGCCAGCGCAGGTGTAGTTCAATGGTAGAACTTCAGCCTTCCAAGCTGAATACGCGGGTTCGATTCCCGTCACCTGCTCCAGTGTCCAAAGCCCTCGATTGCATCGAGGTTTTTATTTTGGTTCTTTGAAGAGAGAATGCGAATGCGTGGCATTGGTTTAATCAGAATGGCGGCAGAAGAAGAATGATCGTCGCCTCAAAATAGCACGAAAAGACTTCCTATCCTCATCTCCGTATTAGCCTCTTCCCTGCAATCCAAGAAAAGCAAATAATAGATGGAAATAAGGAACTAGGTATGGAAAAGAAGAAACTCGGCGGCCGTTTCTGGGGGACGATCGCCCTCGTAGGCCTCATTGGACAATTGGCTTGGGCTATTGAGAATAATTACATCAATCTATGGGTGTTTTCCCAAACCGGCAATAGCGACGCCATCACATACATGACGATTTTTAGCGCCTTGATAGCCACCTTGACGACCTTCTTCATGGGTACTCTTAGCGATAAGATCGGCAAAAGGAAGGTCTTCATTTCCTGGGGGTTTATCATCTGGGGCGCGACCGTCTTCTCCTTTGGGCTTATCAGCAAGGACAATATGGCCGCTATATATGGCCCTAGCAAGGCGGTCATGATGGTCGGGATTTGGATGGTGGTCATCGATTGTCTTATGACTTTCTTCGGCAGCACCGCCAGCGACGCCTGTTTTAACGCCATGGTGACGGATATGACGGATAATTCCAACCGCGGCAAAGTCGAAAGCTTCTTGTCCGTATTGCCGCTATTTGCCAACGTTTTGATGATGGCCATCGGCATGCCCTTGCATATCGGTGCCTTGCCTGACGATTATCTTTCTAGTCAAATCGAGGCCGGCATCTATCCCGATGGGGCTAGCGCACTTGCCAAGGGATGGTTCCTCTATTTCATTATTTGTGGCGCTTTGGTGGCCGTCAGCGGGCTTATCTCCCTTTTCCTCATCCCCAAGGACGAATGCCTTCCCAATCGCGATAAAAATTATTGGGAAAACCTCATCCATGGCTTTAAGCCGAGCGTCATCCGTAAGAATAAATTGCTATATATCGCCTTATTGATCTTCTTTTGCTTCAATAGCGCGGTCAATTCCTTCATGCCGTATTACATGGTCTATATGCAACTCCCCGCGAAATTTGGGGGCGCCGAATTAATCGGTTTGCCTTTCTATCTTTCCATCGGCGTCATCTTCTTGCTTAGCAGCGTAATCGCCATCCTTAATGGTATCTTCTTCTTGGATCGTTATGACCGCGTCAAACAGCTATATGTTTCCTTCCTCTTCTCCGTCGTCGGCCTCCTTGGCCTCTTCTTCCTTAATAACATGCCTTCCGTCATCGTCTTTGGGACCTTCCTTATCACCGGATACCTCATTAGCACCTCCATCATCGGGGCCATCGTCCGCGATCTTACGCCCAAGAAAGAAGTTGGGCTCTTCCAAGGCATCCGCATGGTCTTCGCCGTCCTTTTGCCGATGGTGAGCGGGCCTCTAATCTCCAGCGCCTTCTTCCCTGTCACCGAATATAGCGACGCAAGCAATTTCGCCCTGAGTGGCAAAACCCCAACCAGCGTGATGTTTCTCGTAGCGCTCGCCTTCATCGTTTTGTCGCTAGCGCCGACTATCTGGCTTGATAAGGCCAAGAAGAAAGAAACAAAGGAGAATAACCGATGATCAAAGATATCGTATTAGCCACTCATAACCCCCATAAATTGCAAGAATTCTCTGATTATCTAGCGCCTCTTGGAATCCGCGTCCATAGCGAGAAGGAATTCGTAAATGGCATCGAAGTCGAGGAAACGGGATTGACCTACCAAGAAAACGCCTTCTTAAAGGCCAATGCCATCAAGCCATTCTCCCCCTACCCCGTCCTAGCTGATGATTCGGGCATTGAAATATCCGCCCTAGGCGAACATTTTCCTGGCATTAGGAGCGCTCGTTTCTTAGAAAGCCTTGATCGTAATTCCTTAGAGGCCGATAAGAAATTGCTAGCGATGCTCGATGGGAAGAGCGATAGATCAGCCTGCTTCCATTGCGTTTTAGCTCTACTCGAAGGGGAAGACGTCAAATATTTCGAAGGGGAGTGCCCTGGAGAGATCCTCTTTGCGATAACGGGTGAGCAGGGCTTTGGTTATGACCCGATCTTTCGTTCAAAGGAAGGAGGGGCCAATTTCGGGGAAATCGATGAAATGACCAAAGGGAAATATTCCCACCGCGGCAAAGCCGTCAAGAAGCTTCTCGATTATCTAAAGGAAAGAAACGACCGATAATTCATTTCTTCTTTTTGCGTTCCGCTTTAAGTTTTTCCTCTTCCGCCCGCAAGGCGCTTCTTTCCTTAAGGGCTTGGACATATTCGTTCATAAGGGCGCCCCATTCTTCGCGTTTGGTCTTGAAGGCGAAGATCCAAGGGTGTTTCTCCTCGAGCTTCCGATAATGGTCTTGGAAAGAGACTTTGATATTTTCCCAAGAGACGACGAGCCTAGAATCCTCGACCGCTTTGCGGATGCGGGTAAGCAAGCCAAGCGACCAACCGAAATCGACGAAGATTAAGCCATAAGATATCCCGAGGACGAAAGCGAAAGGAAGGGGATTTTGGGCGACGAAATCATAAATCGTCACGAAAAAAGGATTGGCCAAATAAATGTAGATGGCGCCGATTATTAGCCAAAAGAAACTGAATAACGGGCAAATAATCCCCTGAATGTTGCCAGGGCGATTCGAATAATCCCATAAGGCGGTCTTAAGTCCTTTAATGAAAATCAATCCGGCCACGTATTCGATGATAGTCATCACGATCCCCGCCACGACGACAGCCAATAATTGGCTAGCCCAAGAGGGCCAAGGCAAAGAAGAGAAAGGGATAAAATTGGCAAACACATAGAAACCGACTAAGCCAAAGCCATACAAAGGAAGCATCGGGCCCGTCAAAAAGCCAGGGTTGACCCATCTTTTTTGCGAAAAGAAGCGACGGAAAAACAATTCGATGACCCAACCGCCGATCCCACCGATAAAAAAGAGGGAGCTTAAAGAAAGAAAACCCAAGAAGAATTTCATGGGCGAAGCCTTTCGTAAACAAAGATAGCAAGAAAGAATTTTAAGCTCTTCATACCTAGGAATTATCCCTTAAAGATAAGGAAAGCGAAAGAGAAGAGTGAATGAGAGTTTGCAAAATGTGGCGTTAAGGTTAAAATAGCGTCGTTCTCCTTCCTTAAAGAAGGATCATTAGAAAAAAGAGAGATAAGCATCATGAAAAAATCCCGTTCCCTGCCGCGCATCTTATGCACCTTGGCCTTCGTTTGCGCGCTAGTCGCCTTCTTCTGCAATTTCGCGCCTGCTTTTAATGAAGGCTCTTATGGCACGACTTACGGCAACCTTTTCAACGTCATCTACGGCATGGAACAAGGTAGCTATCGAAATATTGTGGTTCCTTTAGTCATCGCTATGTCGTTATTATCTTTGCTTGTGATTGTCTCCGCCGTTGGCTTCGTTCTCGGCGAAAAGGCTCATAAAATCATCGGCGGCTGTATCTTCTTATTAGGCGTGGCCACCGGCGTTTTATATCTCTTGGCCGTGAAATTCTTTGTCGCCACCAATAACCCTCCTAGCGCCTTAATCGATGGCTTAGGCGCTGGTTCCATCTGCGTCGCCGTCTTCGCCTTCGTCAGTGCCTTCATCGGATTCTTGATCGTGATGTTTGGCAAAAAGAAAGTCGCTGTGGGCTAATCTTCCTTGTCTATCTCGCCTCCTTCGGGAGGCTTTTTATTTGGAATATCCGTTTTGGCGAAGCGCCTCTAAGACTTGTTGGGCGCATCTAGCGGCATCCTCTTCGATTTCTTTCCCCCAGAAACGAAGCACGCGATAGCCTTGCGAGGTCAAAAAGGCATTCACTTCCTCATCGCGCGCGATGTTTCTTTTTATTTTGGGAATCCAATAATCGCGATTCGTTTTGATCTTCGTCTCATTCTCCGCGAAATGATAACCATGCCAAAATTCCGAATCGCAAAAAACGACGACTTTGTATTTTTGGAAAGATACGTCAGGATGACCATAAACCTTATTGCTATTGGCGCGGTAACGTAACCCCAATTTGAATAATTCCTTCCGCAAAGCCATCTCGATCCCCGTGTTTTTGCCGCGAATACGGGACATGGTGTAAGAAACGACGGCTTCTTCTCTCTTTACCCCCATCGAAAATAGAAAGCGCTCTCGCCGAGAATGGCGCTCTCCTCCCCCCGTTCGTAAATCAACTTAACCTGATTGATATATCTTCCTTCGAAACCTATTTCGAAAGAATCGTAAGCGACCTCTTCCTCGATCATCTTATAGACCTTAGGGATAGCGAGAGAAACACCGGTGAAATGTAGGCTTAATTGTGAGGAATCGCTCGAAGAAGCCGAATAAGTGCGTAGCGAATTTTCCTTCGAAGTGTCCGCTAGAGCGTTCATCATCGTTTGAGCGGTCATGATAAAGCTATCGGCACATTTCATTAAAATATTGGGAACAAAATCGAAAAAAGGCTGCAAATCCTTATCCTTTTTAGCATCGAACGAACGGCTTTCGTCAGTAAGATTGTCTTTGACTAAGACGGAATCGTCGGAAAAAACGGTTAAATACGTCTCGGAACAAGAACCGTTTTGATTTATCTTTTCGTAATAATCGAAACGGAAAGAGGAATCGCTAAGGACGTCGTAATCGACGAAAAAGGTTTCTTCGTAAACGACTTCATCATCCTCTTTTTCCTTCCTTTTATAACCCAAGCCATAATGGCTCTTCTCATCGCGTTCCTCATTAAAAGAAGAAACAAAGGAATCTAACATCCCTTTCGCCGATTCAAAAAGAATGGCACGCGGATAGGAAAAAGAACACGAAGAAAGAAGAAGAAAGGGAATCAAAACGAACGCCTTCTTCACTATCCTCATGCGAATTGCGCCTCGTAAAGCCGTTTATAGAAGCCATCTAAGGCCAAAAGCTCCTGATGATTGCCGCTCTCGATGATTTCCCCGTCTTTCATGACCAAGATAACGTCGCTATTGCGGATGGTGCTAAGACGATGGGCGACCACTAAGGAGGTTCTTCCCTTCATCAATTCCTTGAAAGATTCATTAAGCATCCGCTCGGTGCGTAAGTCGATATTCGAAGTCGCCTCGTCAAGAATCACCACTTCCGGGGACAATAACATCACTCGGGCCACGCAGATAAGTTGCTTTTCGCCAATGGATAATCCCGAGGCGTCGGAAATCATCGTGTCATAGCCTTGGGGCAGACGTTCAATAAGGCGGTCGCATTGAGCTTTATGGGCGGCCAATTTGACTTCTTCTAAGCTCGCCCCCTCTTTGGCGTAGGCGATATTTTCATAAACGCTGCCTTTGAAAATCCAGGTGTCTTGTAGCACCATCCCGACATGCTCGCGGTAGGCTTTCTTTTCTAATTCGGGTAAGGGGGTGTCATTGGCATAAAAATTACCCTTTTGCGGATCGTAGAACCTAAGCAATAAATTGATAAGGGTACTTTTGCCGCATCCCGTCGGCCCCACCAAGGCGATGCGGTGGCCTTGATAGAAGGAGAAAGAGAAATTCTTGATGACGTCTCTCTTCCCATCATATGAGAAAGTGATGTCCTTAGCTTCTAAATCCGCGAGTTTACCTTCGATTTTCTTGGTTCCGTCGTTATTATCGGAAGCCTCATGAAGGGCTTTATCGACACGGTCGAAAGAAGAGAAGGCGTAATCGATTTCGTTGATGACGTCAGAAATTTCATTAAAAGGCTGCATGTAATTGGCAGCATATGTAAGGAAGGCGCTCAAATCGCCGACTAAGAAGGTGACTCCCAGCGAAGCGTTCCAATCTTTGATGATGAGCAATGCACCAATCAAAATCAGGGAAGCGTTAATGATGGAATTGACCAAACGGGTCGAAGGATTGATGAGCGAAGCGCCAAGGTTCGCTTTGAAGGTGTGTTCCTTAAGCTGTTTATTAAGAACGTCAAATTCTTCTTTCCTTTTCTCGGAAAGGCCCAAGGAAAGGATGGCCTCGCTGTTGGTAAGCTCTTCTAAAGAGAAGGCGTTAACTTCGCCCGACTTCGTGGCTTGCGCTTTGAAATGCTTGCTATTGAATTTGGAGACGAAACGGGAAATAAGCATCGACAAAGGGGTCAAAACCACCACCATGATGGCCAGCACATAATTAAGCATGGCCATGAAAACGATGGTGATCAAAATGGCGATGATGCCATCATAAAAAGCCGCGAAGCCGCTTACTAAGCCGTTTTGAATCTTTTCGATGTCGCTAGTTAAGGTTAGCAGCATATCGCCTTTGGCCTTCTTATCCACAGAAGTAATCGAGATGTCGTTATAAGAATGAAAGACTTCCTTGCGCAAGCGGTAAATCAAATCGGCGCCAATGAGGGAAACGGAAAAATCGAAGAGATAACGGAAGAAGGCGCCAACCGCCAAAAAAGCGACCATCAAATAGAGATAAAGGGAAATATCGGCAACATGGTTGACAATCTGATTGACGGCTTTGCCCGCCAAAAAAGGAATCGCCAATTTCGAACCGGTCGAAAGAAGGGCGAAAAACAAAGATAAGGCAATTTTGCCATATGAGCCTTTTAAATAAGGGAAGACTTTTTTCAAACGTTTGATCATCGTTCTTCCTCCGCGCCGGATGAGGCGAAATCGGCATATAAAGGCGAACTATCGCGTAACGACATATCGGTGCCTGAAGCCACGATCTCTCCATTATCGAAGACGAGGATATCATCGCAGTCGTGAAGCGATGAGACGCGTTGGGAAACGATGATCTTAGTCAGGTCTTTCTTCGCCTTAAGGACGTTTCTAATCTTCTGCTCGCTTAAATAATCTAGGGCGCTCATCGCATCGTCGAGAATCAACAAATCCCCGCCTTTCAAGAAAGCCCTAGCAATTAATAGGCGTTGCTTTTGACCGCCGCTTAAATTGCTTCCGCCCTCGCTTACGGGATGATCGAGACGTTCGGGGAAGGCGTTAACAAATTCATAGGCGCAAGCATCTTCTAACGCTTTGACGATTTCCTCTTCGCTAGCATCCTCTTTCCCTAAAAGCAAATTCGAACGGATGGTGCCCTTAAACAATGAAGGACGTTGAGAGACGAAGGATATTTCCTTCCGTAGCGCTTCCAAATCGTATTCCTTGAGAGGCAAGCCACGATAGGTTATTTCCCCAAAACTAGGATCGTAAAGGCGCGTCAAAAGGGCGATGACCGTCGATTTCCCGCTTCCCGTCCCGCCGATAAGACCTATCGACTGGCCCTTTTGGATTTCAAAGGAAATATGGTTGATGGCGTTCTTATCGCCTTCCTTGCCATATGTGAAGGAAACATCATCAAAAGAAACAAAAGGGGAAGAAGCTTTTTCTTCGCTTTTTCCTAGCGGATGCTCGGCATTCGTGAGCAAGGGTTCCATGGCCAAAAACGAATCGATGCGCTTTTTCGAAGCGGCTGCTTTATTAAGTGACAAGATCAGGCGGGAGAACATCACTAAAGCGGCTAACGAGGAAACCAAATAGGAAACCAATGAGACGATGCTGCCGGTTGTCAAAGAACCATCACCGGCATAAAGCCCCCCTAACCAAACGATAAGAATCAAAGCGGCGTTGATGAAGAAAAAAGTGAAGGGATTAAGAAAAGCATTGAGTTTTGCAAGGGAAATCGTGTTTTTGCGATAAGAAAGATTAGTCTCATCGAATTTCTTTTCCTCAAATTCCTGCTTATTGAAAGCGCGGATCGGCCGCGCCCCTTTAAGGGCATCATTGCCCAATGTCGAAATCTGATCAAGGTCGTTTTGGATACGCGCATAACGTTTGGGCGAAAGAAACATGACAAGGGCGATGATGGCGGCGCTTAGAAGCATCGCCGCCAAAAAGACTAAGCCCGCCCGCCAATCGAGAACGAAACTGATGATCGTCGAACCGATAATCAGAAAAGGCGGACGGAAAATAAGGCGCATGAACATCATGACGCCGCTTTGCATGGCATAGGAATCGCTGCCAAATAATGTCAGAATTTTCTCTCTGCCAAAGGCATCTAATTGCTTCTCCGATAAGGAAGAGGCTTTGGCGAAAAGGGTTTTTCGAAGGTCATAAGAATAAGCGGAGGCGACACTGGCGGCCAAATATTGGGCCACCATCGTGATGAGAAACCCCACCACTGCAAAGGAAAAA
Organism: Bacteroidaceae bacterium; assembly: GCA_963624045.1. Classification (GTDB taxonomy): domain Bacteria; phylum Bacillota_I; class Bacilli_A; order RFN20; family CAG-826; genus UBA4951. The sequence goes on along the minus strand of CAVFNI010000001.1, from coordinate 33,176 downwards.
AGCAAGAGGCCTAGCTTCCAAGTGGTGTCCCAATCGTCATTAGCGATCCCCGAATCGATGATGTAACGGACTAAAAAGGGCGAAGCGAGCTCCGTCACACATTCAAAAAGCTTTAAACAGGGCGCCAAAATCACTTTGACGCGGTATTTCTTAAGCGGCAACAAGGCATTCTCTTTGCTCATGCTTCTCCCCCGTTAGAAAGATCGTCCTCGCCAGGCAGGAAAGATATTTCTAAAATCTCTTCTTCCTTCTCCTTGGCTCCTTTGTTGATGAAACGAAGCCCTTCGATGACCGTTCCTTTATTTTCGTAAACGTAATTAAATTCGTCGCCCATCCCGCGTTTGACCTTGCCTACGTTATTGAAACGCCAGGCTATTTTCTTCGGACCAAAGGCGCAAGCGCCATTATTCGTGTCGATCACCAAGGGGCGATAGGGATATTCGATCATAAATTTCAAGACGTGGGTTTGCTCATCAAATTTGATGTTGCTTATTTTGGCCACGCCCTTGAAAACAAAGGGGAGAACATGCGGATTGATGAGCGAATCGACGAAGGTCACGTCGTCGCAAATGGGATTGGCGCACTTAAAATCCTTCTTATCGCCATAAATATCCTTCAATATCTTTTTGCATTCCTCCCATTCTCCTGCTTCCCGCTTGCTTAGGAGGTTACGCGAATCCAAGATGGCGAAGCAAGAATTGGCCAATAAGAAGAAGACGCTCGAAAATGGATTGTCTTCCTTTCTTGTGATGAATGAGGAAAACGAAAAGAAATAATTTCCGATCTTATTGCATAAGGACGGCAAGATGCTAACGTTGTCGCCACAAGAAAGAACGAAATCGCTTAAGCAAGTGGAGAAGGCGTCAAAGAAAGCGTTCATGGCGAAAAGAGGGTCCTGTTTAACGAAAATCCCCTTTTCGAAACATTCGTGATAATGCAAGAAACCCGGCATCGAGCCCAAAGACATCGCTTTGGAATAAGCAACAAAAGCGCAGTCATCTTCCTTAAGCTTTTCATAAATTTGGCCAAGAAGATCGGAGGCGGGAGCGTAGTGCGAAAGCGAAGGCAGTTTCAAATATGATATGGCCTTCGAATAGGAACGGCGATGAAAGGAACTTCCCTCGGCATAGAAATTGCCTAACGCCATAGCGGCATTCCCATCGCCCTGATCGGAAAGATAACCAAGGTATTTTAAATATAGGGATTCGCTCTTTTTGGAATCGGCGACATCGCCATTCTCATAATGCCCGATGTATCGATATAGCGCCTCGGAATCGTGTTTGGGGTAACCCTTGCCGAATAAGAGGTTACTTATGGCCAAAACATCCTCGTGGTTAAGGATGATCCCCGAAGCGTCGCCTAAGACGGCTTCCATGCCGCATTCGGGGCAAAGGGCGGTGTTGTTGCCTTTGTCGTTAAACCAATCGGAGACCGAACGGGCGCTAAAAGAACGGCGACAGGCTAAGCAAACGCATTCCTTGCTATCTAAAATCTCAACATCGTTATTATGAAGATGTTTCTTTACGGATTTTAACGATATCTTGCTCATAGAGCGCATTCTATCACTTTCCTTTCTCTCACAATAGATTATTGTGCAACCCGCTTTCAGTTTACAAAATAAGCGTGCTTTAGATAGGGAATGGCATATAATGTTCCTTGGTTTTGCACCCATGACAAAAATCCAGAAAACGAAGTTCTTGCCTTGGCTCACATCCGTGATTTTTTTCGTTCTTTCCCTCGCCCTCCTGACGATATCGAATTTCTATGACCTCTCGCTTGCCTCTTCCTTCTATATGAAAGCGGGAAATTTCGGTCCTTGGCTATCGGCTATCGCCCCTTTGCCCGCTTATTTTTTATTGGCAATATCCGGTCATCTTATCTTTCCTTCCGATGGTGAAATTATTTCGAAAAAACGCAAAATCATCGTTGAATCCCTCTTCTTTTTGTTTGCCACCATATCAGGGTTACTTTACGGATATTTCTCTTTATCGCCTTTGCTATCGCTTCATTTCGCTTTGCCAGTTGGCGCCCTATTGATGATCGGATTAGCTTGCGCTTACGTTTATTTCGACAATTCCGACGAAAAGGAAACGCATCGCAACATCGGCATTATCGTCATCGTTTTCTTTCTCTTGATCTTTTTGATTGTCCTCTTGCTTGACGGCTCTCTCCTTAGACCATCTTACAAGGCGATTTTGGAAAAAGAAGATCCCTCAATCTTCCTTGATTGGTGGGTTTTTCAAGGCAAAGACGAGGAATACCTCAAGAAAATCGCCTTAGAGCCAACAATGTTATTAGGTGGACCGTCCTTGATTACTGCCCTTAGCCCCTTAACGGCCTTTTTGCCTTTCGTCTTTTCAGAGAAGGTCCGCCAAAAAGCGTGGATCGGCAGCCTTTGTTCAAGCCTCTTCATCCTTTTGACTATCTTCGCCGAATTAAGCGCCGGCACCTATTTCCTTAGCGCCATCGCTTGGGGGTTACTCATCGGCACTTTCGTCACTTCCTCGCTGCTGCTTAGCTTCAACCTTTTGCCCTCGTCCGACACGCGGAAAAGGAGATCCTCCTCCAAAGCGCTTTTTTCCTACAAAGACAACGAAAACGCCGCTTCAAGGGCGCTACGGCTAAACAAGCTGACTTCTCTTAGACGAAATAGGGCGCGCAAAAAGAAACGCAATAAAGAATCTCTTTCCTCTTCTAAAGACACCGATAACGACCACCATCGGAGGATAATCCATGGCTAGCATGGCTTTGCCCATGCGCTTTCGCGCTCAGAAAGAAAGGATTTTCGAAATCGATTTTTTGCGTGGAATCGCCGTTGCGCTGATGGTTCTTATCCACGCTTGCTATGCTTTAGGATATGGCGTCGATCAGGTGCTCATCTTGCCTAAAGACGCCCCGAAATGGATCAACGAATCGCAAACCTTCTTCAAATTCATCTTCATGAGTATCACCCAACCTGACGGTGCCGCCGCAGGCGGTATCTATTCCTCCTATGCCGTCAAAGGCTATAACCTCCACACCAACCTCTTTTGTTTGGAGGCTTTCTTCGCTGGCAGCTTCATGTTTATCTCTGGCATCTCCTGTTCCTTCTCTAAATCCAATTTCCAGCGTGGCATCCAACTAGCGTATGTGGCCGTTTTAATGACAGTCTTCTTAGAAACGGCTTCTTTTTTCCTCGGCACCAATTTCCACATTTGGATGGGCATCATCCATTCGATCGCTTTCGGTTTGATCGTCTATTCGATATATGATTATTTCTTCAAGGATTGGTGGCAGCACCTTCTCTTCCTTATTCCTCTTATCGCCATCAATTTCTTCGCGATGCTTCGCGCCTTCCCCAATAACAACATGATCGTTTTAGATCCCTATAAAGCCACCAATTTCTCTGAATGGCTTTACGACGTTGGAGGTCTCTTAGCAGGTCGATGCCGTTATGGCGACGATTATTTCTCGCCATTGCTCGTCACCATCGCCATCTTCTTAGGAGGCATCGTCGGCAAGACGCTTTATCGCGACAAGAAATCGATTTTTCCTGCTTCTTTCCCCACCAAATGGGCTTCCCCAATTCTTTTTATCGGGAAGCACACCCTCATCATTTATTTATTGCATCAAGTGATTATCTTCGCCATCGTCGGCATCGTCCTTCTTTCCATGGGGGCCAAAATAAAGGGTTTTTAATATGACCATTGCCAAAACCATCTACGAACAATTTCATATTACGGCGGAAAAATATCCTTCCAAGATCGCTATCCGTTTTGAAAACGTGACATATTCCTATAAGAAAGTCGACGAACTAATAGAAATAACGGCGCGAAAACTCTCTCGGATAGGCGTCAAAAAGGGCGATGTGCTCACCGTTGCTTTGCCTAATTGCCCCACCGCTGTCTTCCTTTTTTACGCCATAAACAAAATGGGGGCGATTTCTTATAACGTTCAGCCTTTAACCCCTGGCGAAGGAATCGCCAGAATGATGAAATTCGTTTCCTCTCGCTATCTTTTCGCTCTCGATCCCGTAAGCGAAAGCGCTTCGCCTTTTCTTGATGGCGAGGTGATGATCATCGGTATCAATCCTTATGATGAGGCATCGTCACTAAAAAGAATCGTCTTCCGCCTTAAATACGGGCATAAGGATAAAAGGGTCATCCCCTTCTCTCGCCTTCGCCCTTTGCCATATGCAATGAGAACGCAAATGGAAGGAAGCGATGACGCGGTGTATCTAAATACCGGCGGCACCGCCGGCGAGCCAAAGGTCGTCCGTTTGTCGAACAAGGCCATCAACCACGTGGGGGCCAATAGTTATCAGCTAATCGGCGGTCCCTATCAATCGATCCGCATCCTTACCGCCATCCCCTTGTTTCATATCTTCGGCCTCGAAATGGGCTTGCACACCCCCCTTTCCTTTGGTGGGGTATCCGTCTTGATGCTCCGTTTTAAAACAAAAGAAGCCATCAAGCACATAAGAAGGGCGGATAGCACCGTCATCTTGGGCGTTCCTCCTCTTTATAACGCCCTTCTCTCCCGCGATGCTTTTTATGGCGAGCACCTAAAGAAACAGATAACCGCCTTCATCGGCGGCGATTATGTGCCCGAAAGCCTCTTAAAAAGATGGAACGAAGCGATGGAAAGATATGGTAGCGAGGCCCGTCTTTACCAAGGATATGGCCTGACGGAAGCGGGCGTAGCTATCGTAAGCACAAAAGGACGCGACAAGAAAGGGTCCATAGGCACGCCGCTCCCCGGCATCAAAGTGAAGATTCTTGATCCTGATAGCCACAAAGAAGTCGAAGATGGTAGCCTCGGAGAAATCGCTATCGGAGGACCTAGCCTCATGAGCGGCTATTACCATGATGACGAGCGCAATCAGAAGGAACTAATAACGATAGATGGCGAGCATTTCTTCCTCACGAAGGACTACGGATATCGCGACAAAGACGGCTATGGTTATTTCAAGCAACGGATGAAAAGGGTCGTCAAAATCAATGGCGAGACTCTTTGCCCAAGCGAAATCGAAGACGCCGTTTTGGCCTTAGACGATGTCTTCGACGCCTATTGCTATAGCGTGCCCGACAAAAGAAAAGGGGCCGCATTTAGGCTGCTTGTAACGAAAAGGGAAGGCGATCACGCCAAGAAAGAAGAGGAGGTGCGCGCCTTGATCCTCGAGAAGATCAATAGCAGTTTGCCTCCGTCTTATCTCCCCGAAAAAATCTTCTTCGTGGAGAAACTACCGCGCACCCCGCTTGGGAAAATCAATATCCAAGAGATCGAGAAAACGAAAGAATTCTTTGCTTAATAACGTTTCATTTGCTCTAAGAGGAGACGAAAATCGGTGGCTTGAGGGAATTTATCGATTTCCTCCTCTTTTAGCCAAAATAATTCTCCTTCCTCATTCGGGCGCATCTTCCCTTCAAAATGACAGCTTTTAAAGAGTAACGAAAGGTGGCGAACGCCTTCCGAAGGGATATTCCATTCAAAATAACCGCATGGGATAAGGTCCTTGACCGTCAAGCCCGTCTCTTCCTTCATTTCGCGGATGACGCTTTCGGAAATCGATTCACTAAATTCGACGTGACCGCCAGGAAAATTGATTCCCGGCCAATCCTGTTTCTTCCTTAATTGCACTAAAAAACTGCCATCAAGTCGATAGAGCATGCATAAGTTAGTGAGAATAATCTTAGGATTTGGCATACTGCTATGATACGCCTTGCCTGGAAACAAGACAAAACCTAGAATTTGAGGTATGCGAATCTCTTTAAACGAAAACGAATTGCGCGAATGGAAAAGCATTTCCTCTTCCTTAGACGAAACGATCGAAGAGGCCGCTTATTGGAATGCGGTCCTCTTTGGTGAGATCCCTTCGAAACAATGGTTGGCCCACGCCAACCCCTTGCCTTTGAAGGCGTATCGAAAAGACGAATACGCTTTAAAGGTGCGCCCCGCCCCCTATAAAGAAGGCGATATCTCTTTGGAATATGACCAATACGCCGCCAAAGAAGGATTTGTGTATGATGAGATATCGTTTGATAAGCAAACCTATCGTGAGCAAACGCCTTTTGGATATTTCTTAGAGCCCTTCCCTTTTTTGTCTCTCAAAGAAAAAGGCCGTCCTTGGATGAGCGTAATACCCCATGAAATAAACACCATGCGCGAGCATATTGAGCTAGCTAGCGGCCGCGTTTTGACTTTGGGATTGGGGCTAGGTTATTTTGCTTATCACGCCTCAATGAAGAAGAGCGTAAGCGAGGTGACGATCATCGAAAAAGATGAGAGGGTAATCGACGTCTTCCAAAAGAAAATCCTTCCTTTCTTCGAGGAGAAAGGAAAAATCAAAATCGTCAAAGGGGACGCTTTCGAATATCTAAAGCAAAAAGAGAGCCATACCTATTGTTTTGCCGACTTATGGCATCTTCCCGAAGACGGATTGCCTCTTTATATCGCTTTATTGAAAATGGAGGATCGACATCCAAATATGGTTTTTTCATATTGGATAGAGCGATCGATGCTCGCGTTGCTTCGCCGTTCCCTCATCGTTCTTTTCGATGAGAATATTCGCGGAAACAAAGACGATTCCGACTATCTTTTTTCTTCCTCGTTTGACGATACGCTCATTAACGCGTGTTATTTCGCTTTGAAAGGCGAGCAAATCGAAAATATATCCGATTTGCGGAGATTTTTAGAAATCAACGGCCTAAAACGATTGGCTAAGAAATTATCGCTCAGCCAATAAGAAAGCCATTTCGGGGTGTTTTTCGAAATAGGCGACGGCATAAGAACAAACAGGAATAACTAAAAATTTTTCTCGTCTAGCTCTCTCGAGCAACAACGTCATAAGCTTCGCCGCTACCCCTTGACCCCTTAACGATTCATCAACGAAAGTCTTGCTGATGACATGGACGCCACCTTCCTTCAAAGGGAAGTCGATGTAAGCCAAAACGACATCATCATCCCCCATTAGCGATATTCTCTCGCTTGTTTCAATATACCTTTTCTCGCCCATATCAATCGTCCAAAGAAACCGAGAACCTAAGCTCGATACCGTTATCGAAAAAAGCGACGAGGCGCGAAACGATTTTCTCGGGGTCTTCGCGCATATCGTGTTTGATCCAATCGAGGATGATTCCCGCTAAAGCGAATTTATAGAAATCGGTGGCAAATTTCTTCTCATCCTCGTTAAGGGCTTTGCCAGCATTCGAACGATCCACCGCTTTCCTTAATGACGGCGCTAGCAATTCATAAAGGAATTCCTGCAGATGCTCGAGGCTCACGCTGTGATAGATGTTCAAAATGAATTTCTTATCACGTAGCATCAAATCAAAGAGAATCATGAAGCCCTCTTCCCAAGAGACGTCGCGGTCTTTGAAGTCGCTAAAGCGTTCCTTGGCTTCTTGGACGACCATCCACACGACCAAATCGGGGATATCCTGAAAATGATAATAAAAAGTCTGGCGATTAACGCCGCACTCCTTGGCGATATCGCCAACGGTCACCCGATTGAGGGGTTTTTCTAATAGAAGGTTTTTAAGGGCTTTGGCTAACGCCTGCTTAGTGAGAACGCTCATGGCATTATTGTAACAAATACTCGGCTTAAGATAACAATAATGTGATGCCTTTCGGTGAATGGAAACATAAAAACTATGCCTTATTTTAAGTAGGGTTCAGTCCGCTTTGTCGCTTCTAACGTATATGATCACGTCAATGGATGGCGTGAGCGTGGTATCTTTACTCAGGAAAATTAAAATAAGATAATAACTGCCATGGAAAGAAGCGATATCTTATCGTGGCAAAAACACCCAGATCCGGCTTATGGCTGTATTAAATTTCATTACATTTACCATGATTATCCGATTTATCATGCTCATGACTTTTATGAATTCTTCATTTGCGTGGGTGGTTCGTACCGTCAAAACATCAATCTGAAAACCGTCGTTTTGAAAAAGCTAGACGCCTGTCTCACTTCCTATAGCGCCCACCACTCCATTCACGAAAACGACCCTGATTCCAGCCATTATGGCATCATGATAAGAAAAGAGGATTTCGAATCCTTCATCAATTTCATCGATCCTTCCTTCTTAGAGGAACTAAACAAACTCGATTACCAAGCCTGCTCCTTTTCGGAAACGAGGATGAAGAAAATCATCTCTTACCTCAATCAGATCAAGGAAATAGACGGAGATCCAATCAAACAGGGAGCCGTAACCAAGCTTCTTTTGTTCAATCTTCTAGAGCCGATCATGACGCAAAACCAACTTTTGAAGGAAGAAAAGAGACCGCAATGGCTCAATAATCTCATCATTGAAATCAATAGCCCCGATAATCTTAATTGGAACGTAAGCGACGTCGTGGCCCATTCCAATTATTCGAAAACGCATTTAGCGCGTTTATTTAAAAAGGAGATGGGGATTTCGATCGGCGAATATCTCCAAGAAATCAAAATCCAAAACGCCCGCGACATCTTAGTCAATTCCGACGTCTCCTTAGCGGAGCTTTGCGACATCATCGGGCATTCTTCCTTATCGCATTTCTCTAACGTCTTCAAAAAGCGTTACGGCGTCGCGCCAGGCAAATACCGCGCCGCCCATCGACAAAAAGAATAGATCAGAAAGCTTCTAAACAAAGGGATGAGAAATCCGTCTTTTCGACGCATTCGATATCCACTTGGACCTCGTCGCCCATTTCTAAGTCCAAATAGTTGTCGGAATATAGATATTTGTAATTGTCGGGAAAATGAATGAAAAGAGATTTGACGAAGGATTTTGCTTTAATCGTCAGGGTCGCCCGATGTTCGTTTTTCTTTTCCAAATGATATTCAAAATCGTTATCGAAGGAGAATCCGCGCCACATTTGCGGGGAATAAATCGTTTTTTGGATTTTTTCACCATCGCTATAAGACACAAACAAATATTCGTCTTGGGCAAATTTTTGCTCTTCTAATGGATGGTCGACTGTATCATCCAATAAACCATCGAAGGCGATTTCCTTTTCATAAACGAGCGTCCCATCGATCTTCTTAACGCCGTATTTCAAAGAACCCGAGAAAGGCTCGTTAGTGGCATTATCAAAGAAAAGGTGAGTCGTTCCCTCTTTATCCAAATAGAAGCTAGCAAGACGCGGAGCGAAGGATTTGCGAAGGGCGTAATAAGCTTCCTTTGGCTCTAGATAATAATCAAGCAAAGACCAGGTGCCACTCGGCCAGATGTCATCGAACATCCAATTGAGGAAGGCGCCGCAGATATTTTTATGGGCGCGAGTGAATTCGCTTTCGCATTTGAGGGCTTCGGCATGGGCTAACATAGCCTTTTTGATGAAGTCATGAAAACCCTTGACCTCCCCATAGAGGTTTTCGGCATAATAAAGCTCGCGATGCGGGAAATCCATCAAGACGGCGGCGTATGGGTTTTCCATCAAGCGATCCTTCCATACCTCATCCATCGGCCATAAATGCTTTTCGCCGAAAATCTTGCGCATCGTCTCTTCGCTCGAAGGACCCATGACCGCGCATTCGCTTTCGAAAGGGACGATATTTTCGGCGACTTGCTCTCGATAAGTGGCCATCCCCTTCTCTAAAGCCGTTTCGAAAGAAGAATGGTGGCTGTCGCCGCTTGTCCAATCGTTACCAATATCGGTATAACTATGCGGCGATTGGCGGCGATATGGTCGCGTATCATCAAGGTTATAGACGGTGCCGTAAAGAAGTTGATTGACCAAAAAATCGCCATGGGTGATGACATTTCCGTAAGTGCCTGTCTTTTCGTTACCGCCGCACCAATAAATGATCGAAGGGTGGTTACGAAGACGCTTAATCTGATATTCGACTTCCTCTAAGAGATTATGCACGAAATCCGCGTCATCTTCGGGGATATCGGCGCAAGCGAGGCAAACATCCTGCCAAACCATGATGCCATGGCGATCGCAATAATCGTAGAAATAATCGCTCTCATAGCTGCCTCCGCCCCACACACGCAAGATGTTGACGTTCATATCCAAGGCCAAAGAAAGAATCCTTTCGTATTTCTCTTCCTTCATTTCCCCCGTAAAGCATTCGGGAGGAACCCAGTTGCTGCCTTTAAGGAAGACCTTCTTGCCATTGATAAGGAAATCCATGCCTAAAGTGCCGTTTTCCTTGCCTTCTTCTAACAAGCCTACCTTTCGGAAGGCGAATTTACCGCGCTTTTCATCGACTTTCTTATCGCCGCGATATAATTCCACGACATAATCGTAAAGCGGTTGCTTGCCATATCCTTGTGGCCACCACTTCTCAAAATCCTTGTAATGGACGGCCAAGAAATTCTTCTTGCCCATGGCGGGGAATTCGTGAATCTCAAAATCGTCATCTCCGGGATGCTTAGCTAATCTGACGATGAAGCGATCATCATCTTTGGGGGCGCCTTTTTTGATTATGTTGCCATCGTTGTCGATGATGTCTTTAGTGAAATAATTCGTCTCAATAAAGAAATTGAGCCGACCTTCATCATCGCTTCGGTAATAAACGTCGGTAATTTGATAAATGTCTTTGCTTTCCAAATAGACTTTGCCAGCCAATCCATAGGCGCAGATTTTCGGCGCCCAATCCCATCCAAAATGGCATTGCGGCTTTCTAAGAAAGATCCTCGGAACGTTGAAAGTGGCGGCATAGCCCGTCGTGTCGATCTGCTCGGATGCTAAGATGGTGCTATGCATATAGACGGTCAAAACATTGTCTTTTTTCTTGAGGTTTTTAGAAACGTCGAAACGATATTCCAAGAAAGCATTTTTCGTCGCTCCAATCTTCTCGCCGTTAAGATAGACGTCAGAAAAGAGATCCACGCTTTCGAAGACGAGGGTCTGCGAAGGTTCTTTAAAAGCTTCTTCGCCCACATCGAAATGGCATTCGTAAACGAAATCCTCCCTCCCGATATAGGCGGCGTCCTTGTAATTCTCCTCGACATAGGGGTTTTTTATAAGGCCAGCCCGATAGAAATCCATCGTGATGTCGCCCGGCACTTGGGCCTTTAAATTAAAATGGTCATTATGTAAAGACCATTCGGACAAATATTGACGTTTGCTCATATAATTTCCACCAATCGCAACCATCTTAATTGTTGCCAATAGGCGTCAATTGTTAAATAAAAGCGAGAATTTGCTTTTTAATAGCAAGCCTCGGTCAGCAAAATTCATGAAAGCCATGATCAAGCCGAAAGAAGAGCAACGAAGCGGTCGATTTCCTGCTCGTTCATGCCACCACTTTGGAGGTATTCTTTGGCAGGTTCTATATAAGAGGCCGTTTTCCAAGAGGAGATATCCTCATCAGGACGAAGGCATTCCATGAAGGAATCGAAATATAGCGAGACGACGGCGGCATATTTCGTCGGCGTCCCCTCGGCGGAAATTTGGTAATAATTCTTATAGGTTTGCATATAATCGGCGCACATTTCCTCATAGGATGCTCCCGCTAACGCTTCAAAAAGCATGCAAACGAACCCCGTCCGGTCCTTTCCCTCCATGCAATGGATGTAATAAGGGCCATCGTGCGAGAGCATATAGCGGCACCCCTCCACCACTTTTTGCTTATAAACGTCGGAAGCGTAGCTCGCCCCCATCGATAGGAGAACCATTTGATCGTTCTCGTATAGGGATTTGGCGTAAGAGGAGGAAAAATCATCGCTAGAGATGTATTTGCCCATATCTTCTTTTGAATCGGCCAAATCGATGATGCAAGCAATGCCGTTTTTCTCCAATAGCCCATCGGTGCACTTAGCCCTTTTGCGGCTGTTATCGACGGGACTAGCGCCACGATAGAGAAGATTCTCTTTGAGATTTCCGCCCTTAAGCGAACGGAAATTGGAGAATTCTTCATCGCTAGAATATTTCTCGCGGTCAAGCGAATAGCTTTGTCCCAATGCTTCTTGCGTCGCCAAATATTTCTTCGGTTCGTTAAGGGTGATCGTCACCGTGTATTCCTCCGAAAGACCCGCAACATCCCAAATGCCGATGTTGCTAAGGGTAACGGAAAGATATTCGTTGGAAGGATAAGCCACAACGATGGGGTCGCCGTTTTTGACGTAATAGCCGTTATAATACGGAACGTCCGTGAGGGAATAACCGTTGCTGAAGGAAACGTCGCAACTATCGCCGAGGGCGAAGCCTAATGCGTTGAATCCATCGATGCTGATGCCGATATTGGCCGCCTTAAATTTGGCGTCTTCGGAAATGGCGGCGTCACGAAGTTGCGGCTTGCTTGGAGCCGACGCACACGAGGAGACGAATAACGAGGCTAGAGTCAACAACAATGTTTTGATTGTTCGGGACGAAGATAACATTCTTTTTTTCTCCTTGACCGGGATATCATATCATCGCCTGCCCTTCTTTATTAATGTTTTTGTCGAAAAGAATAGTGATAAACCCTTCATCAATAAACTAAAATAACCATCGAAAGGTCGTATCAATATGGACATCGAAAAAAACTATCAGAAATGGTTATCCTCACCTTTATTAACAGCCGAAGAGAAAAACGAGCTTCTATCGCTAAATGAAGAAGAAAGGGAAGACGCCTTCTTTCAAGAAGCCCCTTTTGGGACAGGGGGGATGCGCGGCAAATTGGGCTTGGGGCTTAACCGCATCAACCGCTTCGTGATCGGAAAGGCCGCATATGCGTTTGGCCTCTTCTTGAGAAAAGTTGTCGCTAACGCTGAAAGCAAAGGCGTGGCCATCAGCCACGATAATCGCGCCTATTCTCGCGAATTCGCTTTGCTTAGTTCCCAAATTCTCAATGACATGGGTTTTAAGACATATATCTTCGATTCTTTGCGCCCCGTTCCTGAGCTGAGCTACGCCGTCCGTTATGCGCATGCGGCTGGCGGCATCATGATCACCGCTTCCCATAACCCCAAAGAATATAATGGCTTTAAGGCCTATGACGAGACGGGTTGCCAGCTCACCCCCGAAACAATCGCGCCCCTATTAGAGATCATTTCTTCCTTGGGTGATCCCTTAGACATCAAAATGGAAAAAGGGGGCAAAGGCAAGCAAATCGTCTTCGATAAGGATATCGACGACGCCTATTGCAAACTCGTGGAAGGCATTCAAATTCATCCAGAACTAGATAAAAAGGGCTTCAAAGTCGTCTATTCGCCCCAACACGGCGCAAGTTACGAGAATGCGATGCGCATCTTCACCGAATTAGGATATGAGATCATACCCGTGAAAGAACAATGCGTCCATGACCCTTCTTTTAGTGCCAGCAAATCGCCAAACCCCGAAATCCCCGCCGCTTGGGAACTTAGTTTGGAATATGCCCGCAAATACCATGCTGACCTATGCGTGATGACCGATCCCGACGGCGACCGTTGCGGTTTGGCTTATCTTTCTAGCAAGGGAAGCTATGAACGATTAACCGGCAACGAGTCAGGCGCATTGCTTATCGACTATATCCTCGCGGCCAAAAAAGCCAATGGAACATTGCCTTCCAACGGCGTTATTTACGACACCATCGTTACTTCCAGCCAAGGGGAAGAGATCGCCAAGAGCTACGGGGTGAAGGTCGAAAGCTTCTTGACCGGCTTCAAATATATCGGCGAGAGGATAGGATATTATGAGAAAAAAGGAGACGGCCCGACCTTCCTTTTCGGATATGAGGAATCATATGGTTGCCTCATCGCCCCTTTCGTCCGCGACAAAGACGGCGTGCAAGCCATTCTCCTATATACCGAAATGGCCCTCTATTACAAACGGCTCGGCATTCCTTTGGATGTCGCTTATGAGAATTTACAGAAAAAATACGGCTATCACGATACCGATACAATCAGCGTTTATTTCGAAGGCTTGAGCGGTCATATCAAAATGAATCAGATGATGGAAGGGCTTCGTAAGGAAGGGCTACGCGAAATCGATGGCCATACCGTCAAAGAAATCCGCGACTATGAATTGGATATCATTACCCACGAAAATGGCGAAACGGAAGCAATCGAAGGGCTTCCTAAGTCAGATGTCTTGAAATATATCTTAGATGATGGCTCGACGATAACCGTTCGACCCAGTGGCACCGAGCCAAAAATCAAATTCTATATCGAAGCGGTCGCCAAGGAAAAAGAGGGAATCGAAGGCAAAGTGGCCTCACTTTGGAAATATCTCGTTAAGAAATTAGAGCTTTCAGCATAAAAAGCGAAGCCTTGGCACAAATTGCGCCGAATCATCAATGGCAAAGGCTGCCTGTTTTGCCGCAAACGGACGCGTTTTTGACAAAACCTTTCATTGCAAATAAAACTAATTTACCTTTCTTAGTCCTTTAAAACGTTTATCATCGCATCTTGGCAAGGCGATCGATTTCCGAAGTGGCACGAAAAACGACCAGATTCAAAATAGAAATATGCTTTTCCGCGTAATGTTCCGCTCATTACGCTTTACCTTATAACAAAAAGAAGCAATAGGGAGCGTGATTAATCGTTCTTATCTTCTTTGTGCTTTTTTATTTCGAGGGCCGCTTTATCGCTAGCATTGAGCGAAGAAACGGCTTTCGTCCCTGTTGCTTCTTCATATTCCTTTTTAGCGACATTAGCAACCTTCCCATCACGTCTAGCAATCGACTGGCTTTGGGCGAAAGTGGACGGAGATTCTTGTTTGGATATAGTTACCGTCGTAACTTCGGCGAGCACGTTTAAAACAAGCTCTATATCGGTCATGTTGTCTCTGAGATTTTCCTTTTTTAAACCTTTTAGTTCCTTATATTCTTTAATGGACATGCCACTCCAAGCCTTTGTCATCTCATCGGTCAATATCGCATATTCTTTTTCTTTGTTAATTCCCCGGCCTTTCCATTCGTCCGTAAGTTTTTTTACGCATTTCGATGGTTTGAAGCCTTTGATTTATCCATCCTTCGGTATAGCCTTTAGCCCTGTAATATGTAGCGCCGCGAAGTATTGCTTTTTCCGGATCGGCGATTTCATCAAGCCGTTCGCTACCAACTTTTGCAAGCCATATTTTGAATGGTTCGGCTTTCGGCGACGGAATTGACTGAACAAGTCACAAAACGCCTTTTGAGTCGAGACAATCTGTTTCACGCATTTTTCCGTCAAAAGCCTCCATTTTCAACCGGTTACAATTTGTAACCAGTTCACTTCCTTCATTTGAAAGCCTTTTGCGCAAAACCTTCCAATAATTTCTGGCTGTCTGATAATCGTTATCGGTCAAAATGCTCACGATATCAACAACAGAGAAATACCACTCTTCTTCATCTGCATTCCAAAAAAGACCGAACTTGCTTGTTCTCAAAAACTTTGATTTTGTTATCCATAAAATTTCCTCTTCATTCCCTCTAATCTTACCATCTACATTAAAGTATAGGCAGATTTGCCAAAAAATGATTCACACCGACAACCTCCGCTAATTTGCAGGATTTTGCCAAATTGTTAATCAAAAGAAAAAAGGTCTGACACATAACATGCCAAACCAATGTTTTCTAAATGGCGAAACAGCGCGGTATTTATTCGAACACCTTGTTCGTTCAAAAAGTGTAGCAAAGATTAAAAACTATTCATTTTTGAATTTGAATTTGCTTTGCCAAATAACGTCAGAAAGAGAATTCGCGCTTATGGCTTTGGCCAGATTACCGGCGTGACGCAATAGGTTCTAAAATACCAATCATCACCTTCCTCATGGTGCCAGTATTCGATGTCGGCGTTATCGGTGGAAGCCACGCCGCCGTCGGCATAAGGATCGTTTTTGCTATAGAACACGAATTTCTTTTTCTCGCTCTCGTCAAGTTTGTCTCCGTAGATTGAGACAAAATATTGATAATTAGTGTTATCTTTGTATGTCGAAGGCGTACCAATAGCCTCCGCGTTGAAATCTCTATCGTAACTCACATAGCATATCCTTTCAGGAGCGTTCTCGCTTGCTAAGACCGCCTTGATGAACTTAACGTCGAGTTCCCCGCTCATAATCCAAGTCTTTTGCTTGGAGTTATTAATCAGCGTGAAATCGTCCGGCAAAGTATTGCCATAAGGCAGATAAAGCGCCCGGTTTGCGACATAACGGACTTTTTCTCCGATGGTTATTTCCTTAATCGAATTGCCATAGAACATGTTCGACGGAATAATCTCCGTGCCGTTACCGATCACCGCTTTGGTGATGGGAGTACCATAAAACATGCTACCGCTGCTGCTTCCCAGGCGAATCCCGTCTGCTTCTGCGTGTGTGTAGAACTTCCCGAGGCCTTTGACCGAGTCGGGGATTACAATCTCCGTTAGCGATGTGCAAGTCGAAAAGGAAGCGGCATGTATTTCTTCAACGTTGTTTCCAATCGTCACTTCCGTGAGGTTTTTGCAGTACGCGAACATTGATTTATGTACATTAGTGTTGTCGATGGTGACTTTGCCAAGGCCCAAGCAATAATCGAACATCGAAAACCCCTTGCCGTTATCGCCGCCATCGAGATGGACGGTAAGCAATTTGTCTTTGTCGTAAGGGATTCTAGCATTCGCTGAACCAGCAATCCCGTAATATTGCGCAGAGCTGGCGGGCCTAGTGGACCAAGGGACGACTTTCGATTCCAGCTCCTCCGTCGGGATATTCCGCACTGGCATCGTAAGTTCCGACAGGCTCGAACAATTGTAGAAAGCGTAATATCCAATATTCTCAACTTCGGGATCGATAACGATCTCCTCCACGTTAGCAAGGTTCGCAAAGGCGTATTGTCCAAGGTCGCCGCCTTTGACCCTCACTTTCTTAAGGCTCGAAGGGATACCGCCGCCGGCCAACTCATTAGAACTGTAGCCGAACAAATAGGCCAATACAGAATTTTTCGACAACTCCTCATCGTAGCCGATGTATGGAAGCGTCAGATCCTCCAAATCGCTAAGCCCCGCGAGCGCCCCCGGCTTTATGCCGGTGAAGACGTCGGGGATCTCGAGCCTCGCCACCGTTTTGTCCTTGACGCCCGTCAGCACGCAGGCCTTCCTCCCCTCGTCCACTATGTAATCGAAGTCCTCGAATCCGAGCTTCCTCTCCCAGGTCGCGTAGAGGGTGAGGTCGTCGCCGGCCGACGTGTCGACGCTCGTCACCTTGTTCCCTCCTTCGTCGGCCCAGCCAGCGAAGTTGTAGTCCACGGCGTCCTCGAGCGGGGCGAGCTTGATCGGCTCCATGCCGGCGCTGAAGAAGTCGGGGTTCGAGGGGTTGGTCTTGCCGAACGCCTCGTCGACGTAGCGGATCGAGAAGGTGTCCTCGAAGCGGCCCTGGAGGACGATGTCCCCTGTGGAGCCGGCCGGGATGTGGCTGACCGTCAGGCCGTTCCTCATCCAGCTCTCGAAGCGGTACCCTTTTAGCGCATAGGCGCCAAGCGGGAGGTCATCGTCCTCCACCGTGTAGGATGAGGGGAGCCCCGCGCCGACGGCGTCGAGATCCTCCCCTTCCGGGCCTTTGTAGGTTATCGAATAGGCCGTCGGGGACCATTTGGCGTAGAGGTCCATCCCCCCCATCGCCCCGCCGCCGACGGAAAGGACCCTGTCCTTGAAGGAGGGATCCGAGTACCATCCCTCGAACGTGTAGCCCGCCTTGGAGGGGGCGGAGAGGGTTATCGGATCGCTTTCGACCGTGTAGGCCATCGGGTTGCCCTCGTTCTGGCCGCCGTCAAGATGGTAGGAGATCGGATAGGCCTCGGCCTCCCAGACGGCCACTAGCGATACGTCGCTAAGCCAATATGGCTCGATTGAGGAGACGAAATCCCCCTCCTTCCTCCACCCCATGAATTCGTATCCGGCCCTCGATGGGGCGTATAGGGGTAGGCGCCCGCTCTCGACGGTGTAGGAGAGGGGGTTGCCATCGTTCTGGGCGCCGCCCCCGAGGTCGTAGTCTATCGGATAGGATATCGGGGACCATTTGGCGTAGAGCTCCCTGTCGCCGAGCGAGCCCTTCCCGATCGAGTCGACCGCGTTCTCGAAGGAGGCGTCGGAATACCATCCCCCGAAGTCGTAGCCCGCCTTGGAGGGGGCGGAGAGGGTTATCGGATCGCTCTCGATGGTATAGGAGAAGGGGTTCGACGCGCCGTTCTCGCCGCCGTCAAGATGGTAGGAGATCGAATAGGAGACGGCCTCCCAGACGGCCTCGAGCGAGACGTCGCCGAGCCATCTCGGGTCGATCGAGGAGACGAAGTTCCCATCCTTCCTCCACCCGAGGAAGGAATACCCCTCCCTCAGCGGGGCGTGCAAAGAGAGGGAATCGCTCTCGACGGTGTAGGAGACGGGGTTGTCGGCGTTCTGGGCGCCGCCCCCGAGGTCGTAGTCTATCGAATACTCTATCGGCGACCATTTGGCGTAGGCGGCCACGTCCCCCGCCACGGACGAGCCGTCGAAGGGGACGCTCCAGACGCCCTCGTCGAGGTACCATCCCCCGAAGGCGTAGCCGTCCCTTTCGGGATCGACCACGGCCGGGGCGGCGCCTCCCTCCTCGACGGAGAGGATCTCGTAAGTCCTCCCCTCGCTAACGAGCCTCACGGAGAAGACGCGCTTGGCGGCGCTGGAGCCACCGCGGCTCGAGCTCGCGCCCGAACCCTGGCTCTCGTCGCCGCGGTTGCCGCTGCACGCGGCGAGGGCGGAAGGCAAAAGGAAGGCGAGGGCCGTCGCCAGCAGCAGCCTCTGGGTGTGTTTGTTCATGTTCTTTCTCCTCTATTCTCCGGCGGCTCCGGGGAAGGGCCTCGGCCTTCCGCCGCCTCGGCGGCAGGCGCCGCGCTTGATACGCCATTGTATCCCGCGGATGGCCGACGTGTCAAAGAAAACCCGCGGGCGCCCGCGATTGCGGCGGCCATGGCTAAAGACGGAGCCGGCGAACGGGCCGTTTTCGGGCCGTCAATGTTCGATCCGCCCTCCCCTCGCCGCGGACGGCAATGCGGTTTTACGGGGAAACCGCGATCGGAAATGCGGGCCGGGGTTTTGCTACAAGGACCGATTCGGCAACGCATCCGCGGAAAAAAGGAGGCGCCGATATCCGCGCCGCCAGCGGGCCGCCGCCCCATCGGCCGTGGCCGCATCGATGCTTGCGGCTCTCGCCCCAAGGAAAGCCCGCCGTATATCAGCAAAACAAAAAAACAGGACTTCGCCGATCCTGTCGTTTATATTTGGCGGAGGCGTCGAGATTCGAACTCGAGCTAGGGATGACTCCCTACTAACAGGTTAGCAACCTGCCCCCTTCGGCCTCTTGGGTACGCCTCCGTCGCAAGGGCTAATATACACCATAATGAAACGAAACGCATTATTTTCTTTTCGAAGCAAAACGTCCGTTAACGCCCAATGGCTTTCTTGTCCTAAAAGCGAAACGGTATTAAACTAGCCATATGTCCATTCGTTTCTCCTTTATCGCGCCAAGCAACGCCTATTATGAAAAGCCATACAATAAGGATGCGTTGCTTATCTCTTTCGATGATAAAAAGAAAACAATCTTTTCGGAATCGTTGTCAATAAGAGGCGGAATCAGAAACGTCGTTAAAAACAAATATCAAGTGAATAGCGAAAAAGTGGCTTCCTTTATGGAATATCTAAAGAAGGAAGAGCATTTCTTCCGCCAATATGCCCTTACATACAAAGCTACTGACGGCGTCGATTATCTCCATGGCGTTATGCGATATGAGAAAATCCTCATCCATGCGCCCGACTTCTTATTAAATTTCGGTGATTATGATATCTTCGCTAGATACCGCTATTACCCTGACCGCGACAAAGTCCATTTCTATGAGATTTTGCGCGCCATCTATCGCTTCGTTTGGGATAATATCGGTTATCCCGAGGATATTGCTATTTTCGATAGGCCTCCCCTAGCCATCCTCACACAAGCTTATAGCGATCCTCTTTCTTTCAATGATTTCGACCCTTGGCCAGAACGCTAGAAGTGAATGCGCTTTCAAAAGCGCATTTTTATTATGCACTCAAGAATTAGGTCATTAGAATAAGCGCGCAATGGATAGCATCTGGAAGAGATTCGTTAATTCATTCGGCGCGAAAGATCTAACAAAGGGGCCGGTTTTGAGGGGGATTTTGCAATTTTTTTGGCCAATTGCTCTCAGTTTGCTATTCCAACAGATATACGCTTTAGTCGATAGCATGATCGTCGGCCAGACTTTGGGCGACGTGGAAGTGGCCGCCGTCAATAACGCCACCAATGTCTTTTTCCTCTTCATCAATTTCGCCATTGGCTGCATGAGCGGTTTTTCCGTCCTCATAAGCGAATATATCGGCGCGAAAGATATTGATCGCACCAGGCGCTGCATCGTCAACCAAATCTATCTTTCCCTAATCATCACCGCCATCGTCACAATCGGCGGTATCCTCCTTATTGATCCTTTGCTTGCGTGGATCGGTATCGCCCCTAATGCCGCCGATCTTACCCAACAAGGCATTTACGATAACGCCCGCACCTATTTGCTTGTCTTAATTGGCG
Organism: Bacteroidaceae bacterium; assembly: GCA_963624045.1. Lineage (GTDB taxonomy): Bacteria > Bacillota_I > Bacilli_A > RFN20 > CAG-826 > UBA4951. The sequence goes on along the minus strand of CAVFNI010000001.1, from coordinate 12,782 downwards.
GTGCGATAACGCAAATCTTCTATAACCACATCGTCTCCACCCTCCGTTCGATCGGCGATAGCTTCACTCCTTTCGTCTTTTTGCTAGCCAGCACCGCTTTGAACATCGTCTTGGATTTAATCTTCATTGAGGTGTGCCATTATGGCGTAGCGGGAGCCGCCTTTGCCACCGTTTTAGCTCAAGGATTAGCCGCGGTGGCATGTTATTTGTATGCCTATTACCGCTATCCGAAGCTTCGTCCGCAAAAAGGGGATTGGAGATGGGATCATCGCTCGAATGTCGAATCCTTGAAAAATGGTCTTCCAATGGCTTTTTCCTATTCCATACTGGCCATCGGCATCATCGTGATGCAAGCTTCCGTCTATCGCTTCGATATTAATCCATCAGGTGTGGCGATAAACGGCCTACCAGCGCAACTGGGCTACGGAACAGGGTGCAAAGTCATCAATTTCTTGATGGCTCCGCTTAACGCTTTAGGCACGGCCATGATCAGCTTCCACTCGCAGAATCTTGGCGCCAAGAATCTTGAACGAATCAAAAAAGGTTTTAAAGCCTCCTTCCTCATTGGAATCATCTTGTATTTGCTCGTTGCTGTCGTCGGTTTGCTTTTGACGATTGGCGGTGCCTATCAATATTTGTTCTTAAGCGCCGATAAGGTGAGCGAAGCCTCGATTGCCTATGGCAACGCCTATATCTATGTGGCCGTCCCCAATTTCATTTTCCTTTTGATCCTCTTTTTGCTTCGCAACACCTTGCAGGGTCTAGAAAAACCATTGGTCAATTTCTTAGCCGGCGTAGCAGAGCTTCTCGCCCGAGTCATCGTTTGCTCATATCTACCAATGCTTCTTAACGGCATGGCTCCCACCAATAGCGAGTCCCCCCTGTTGGCGTATATCGGCGCGGCACTAGGCGATCCTTTGGCATGGGTAGGCGCTTGCTTAACGATGCTCGTCCCCTGTCTACTAAGCATCTATGGCAAAAATAACGCCGTCAAAAAACAACAAGAAAAAACAAGCGTGATTGATCGGTGATTTTTCGTTTTTTTTGGCATTTATCGCCTCACTTTTGCGTCGTCGTTCCAATAGGTATTAATTCCCCTGCTGCTAGAATTCTCATTTTGGCGAATAGCCGTTTTGTTTAGTTCGATGATTCTTTTCTTCTGACTCAAACCGTTGGCAAGAAGGTAGACATTAAGGTTCTCAAGGTTAGATAGGCACACTAGCTGCGGCACCTCGGCATAGTCCCTAATGTTTCCTTTCTTGTCGGGATTTTGTTCCCTCCATTGCTTTGCGGTCAAACCAAAAAGGGCGATATTAAGCACATCGGCTTCGTCGGCGTAGACGATTGAGGCCTGTTCTTTGAATATTTCGCGGGGGATAATGATGTTTTCATTAATCGCATCGGTTTGGATACGATAATTGATCTTCGCAAGTTCGCGTTTCATATTCCAGCCGAGTTGCTTTTGCTCGGTGACTTTAAGTCTTTGAAATTCCTTGATGATGTATAGATTTATTTCCAGCGAGATCCACGAGGCAAATTGCAATGCGATATCCTTATGCGCATATGTCCCCGAATTATATTTACCTGCCTTTGAAACAATTCCGATAGCGTTAACCCCATCGATCCATTTTTAGGCGACAAAGTGAAATAATTAAACCCTGCCTCTTTTTTAAACTGGTCGAATTCGACCACGTTAAAATTCGGATTGTTCAGTTTTTCCCAAAGTCCAATGAATTCTATTGTATCTTTGCGCCTATGCCAATTCTTAACAACCTCCGCTGGCGCCTCAGGGTTTTATATTTAGCAATATCCGTTAAGGAAAAAATCGTCCTTGTTGATCCTTATCTCCTTATCCATTATCACGATTCCCTTGTTATTCATTATTCGTCCCCCTTCTCCTCACCTAATTTATAACTTACTTTTTTACAATAAGCGAATTAGCCATAAATTAACTGATTAAGGATAAAAAAGACATAATGTAAAGATAATCTCCTTACCACATAACATTAAGATACACGATGAAATTGCGGTTTAAAGTCACCGCAAGGAAACGTTGTTATTCTCGCCAATATATAAGCCATTCCGACGACCACTATTCCAGCGGATGCCTTGCTTGATATAATCGGAAGAAGTCTTCGATAGAACGGCATACCCGAAAGCGAGCGAAACCGCTTTCGCGAGGTCATCGATGCTCATCGACCCCTGCTCAAGAAGAATGTCGTAAGCGCAATTGCCAATCTCGATGAAACTTATATCTACCGCTTTCCTTTCTGGCACCTTATCATCGCTCTTCCGCCAAAAATGATAATTGAGGGGATCATATCCTCGCGGATAATAGAAAACCCTGCTGCCGCAATTCTCGACGCTCGGATTAAGCTGCTCAAGAAGCTTGGCGATTTCAGCCTTTAAAACGCTGCCGATTCTTTCCTTGTCATATGCTTCGCGGATACGCTGATTGAGCAAGGAAGAACTAATAGGGTATTCCGTGTTGATGACGTCTTGCAAAAAAGTCACTTCGACAGGACAAAAATCGGCGCGGGACGATTTTAATTCAGGCATCTTCTCATACGGACGAACGTTTTTAGGCGCTTGATGAGGGCGCGGGATGAATAAGGGAGAAGAGGAGGTTTTAGGAGAATCGTCCTCCCCCGCCTCTTTCTTATGGACGGCTTCGTTATAGGCGTTAACAACCGTTTTGATGACCTCTTCTTTGTGATCGAGGTATTCGACGCTATAAAGGGAAAGAAGATGCCAGGAAAGACGCTGCAAAACATTAGTTTCGTTAACATAACGATCACGACAACTCATCTTGGCGGAACGCTCGTTATCGAATAATACGCCCAATATGTAATTATCGGGATCTTCCTTCGAAGCGACGGCCAAATCGATTTTAAAAGTGCTATTTCCGAGATTTTCAGTCACCGAATAACCGATTTTTCTTAAATCGTCGGCTAAGAAAGAGGCCACGCTTATGGAGGTGATGGGGTTCTCGTTTTCAAAACGGTTAGGTAAAGAAGCAAAGCCGTCTTTAGCAAAAAACAAGAAGTCGCGAAGATACGAGGCGCCTTCGTTTTTAGCCCGTTCGGCGCGAATGGCCGATGGTTCAAAGGAAGAGAAAACAATGAGATTCTCACGGGCCCTAGATACGGCGACATTAAGTCTCCTTTCTCCTCTTTTAAGCGACAAAGGCCCGAAATTCAAAGACAATTCCCCATTCTTATCAGGGCCATAAGTGACGCCAAAGAGAATGACATCCCGCTCATCGCCCTGGACATTTTCGAGATTCTTAACAAAGATCTTCTCTCCGCCAGGGGCATGATCGAGTTTCGGATTCGCCGATAATTCCTTGTCCAACATATCTTCAACGAGGTTTTGCTGCGCTTCGTTGAAGGTCACCACGCCGATCGATTTCGTCCGTAAAGCGGGGGTTTTTAAACGACGAACTATTTCGGCGACGATAGCCTTCGCCTCAGGGCGATTGATGCCGCGCCCTTTCTCATAAGCACCTTTAATAAGCTTGAAAGAAACGCTTTCTTTCTCCAAGGTAGGCGAAGGGAAGGTCAATAAGGAATTTCCGTAGAAGCGGTTATTAGAGAAAGCGATAAGCGATTCATGGCGCGAACGGTAATGCCATACGAGCCGTTTGCGTGGCAACCTTAAGACGATGGCATCGTCCAATAGGCTCTCCAAATCCTCATCGAGCGAGGAAAGAGAAGAAGAATCGCCTTCTCCTCTTAGGGCAGACACGAAATAATTCGATGGCGGCATTTGCTCCTCATCGCCAGCGATAACGAAGGAATCGGCGCGATAAAGGGCTCCGATGGCTTCGCTGGTGGGGATTTGCGAAGCCTCGTCGAAGATAACAACGTCGAAGTGATAATCATCAGGGCTAAGATACTGAGCCAAGGTGGCCGGCGACATCATGAAGCATGGGGTCAACAAGGAAATCAAATCACGATATTCGTGGAAAAGGCGGCGCAAAGAGGACCCGCGCCCGCCATTCTTAGCTAATTTAAGCAATTGGTAAGCCAAAGTTGAAGAAGCAAACGAAGAAACCTCTTTGGGAAAGCGGTCGCTGATCCTAGCGGCCGTCTCCACCACCGAAGCGGTTTGGAAGGAAAGGATATCCTGGCGATATGATTCGATGGCGCTTAAGGTCTTTTCATGCGAAAGGGTGGCGATTTCACGTTCCGCCAAAACGATGCTCAAATAAGCGAAACATATATCTGCGACATAAGAATCCGCAAGGTTTTTGTCAGGGATTTTTCCGTTTTTGAATGAATTTAAGAAAGAATCCGGCAATAATTTAGCCGCTTCATCAACGCTCAAAAGAAGGTTTGTCCAATCGCCGAGTTTGCCGATTCTAGTCAACGCATCAGTTATTTTCTCGCCGATATATCCAAAATAATCAGAAGTATCACCATATAGTGATAAATCGATTTCCAATTCATCTTTTAATTGCGCGCTTAAAGTCAGGAATTCGTCATACAAGGAACGCAAGATCTCATTGGCCTTTCCAAAAAGCGCGCCCTCCCCCATTTCGGTTATATAAGAGATAAATTCTTCCTTGTTGGCGTTAACGAAATCCATCGCCGCTATGGCGGAGGCGATATGGAAGGTCATCTTCAATTCCTTAACGCTTTGCGTAGCGGTGATTGAGGAAAGAAAAGAGAAATGCGAGATGATCTTTTTGGCGTACGCCCCTCCTTCCTCAAAGGATTTACGAGCATTATAAGCGGCGGATAGAAGTTTAAGATAATTGAGCAGTTCTTGCTCTTTCGGCCGTTTGCCATTACGCGTATAGGGTTTAAGACGGCTCCATAGTAAGCGCAGGGCTTTTCTCTTCTTAAAGAAAGGCAAGGCGATAGCCGCTTCCGCTTCTTTCAATAACGAATCTACGTCATTTAGCAAGAAGGCTTGCTCATTAAAAAAGGAAACGAGGGAGGATTTAGCGTCGATTTCTTCTTTTTTTAATTCGGCGAGGCGCAAAATTTCCTCTTGCTTATTTAAGAATTCCTCGTCTGAATAATATTCTTTCTTCGTCGGGATATCGCTTTGCAAAGCGGTGATGATGGCTAGATACGCTTCGACGTTCTGGCGGCTTTCACTCTTGATGCCACCTTTAAAAAGAGCGTTATAAGCGGCTAGGCGAAGTTTATCGGTCTTTCCCTTAACTTCGTTTAAAAGTTCTTTGGCCTTCTCACGATAGGATAAAGAATATTCCCTCTTTTGAAAGGAAAGGAAGGGGGATGTGAAATAATTGCCGAAGGTTTTCGAAAGGCGGCTTATTTCATGGAGGGAGACGATGGCCTTTTTGTAATCTTGATAGGTTAATTCGGTGATGTATTTAAAGGGGATGTTATCGGGAGTGACGTATTTTTCTTTGTCGATATAGTAAATGATGGCGTCATATGGCGAAAGGAAATAAGGTCCAGCCTCATGAAGAGAGGAGACGATGGAATTGAGTCTTTTTCTCTTTTCCAACAAATCGTCGCCTTTTTGAAGATAAGCGTCTTCGTTAGAAATCGGCCCTAAATCCAACAAGCGCGAATAATTGGAGAGAATCTCATTTTTGGGGGTTCCTAAATTGGCCAATTCCAAAACGAATTGCCCTAGATGAAGCTCGTCCAGACGTCGTTTAACGACATCCAAAGCTACCTCTTTCTCAGCAACGAAAAGAACTTTTTTACCATGGTATAGGAAATTGACAATCATGTTGGCAATGGTCTGGCTTTTCCCTGTTCCTGGTGGCCCATCGAGAATGAACGATTCGCCTTTTTCGGCGTCGATGATCGCTTTGATCTGGGAGGAATCGGCAGGCAAGGGGGCGGCGAAGTCGGTAGGCGAAATCTTTTCGTCCATCTCTTCGGGGGAAATAAGGTTCTCGGCAGAGCGCCACTTCTTCTCGCCATAAACAAAAGAAGCGATGATTGGATGATTCATCATCTCGGAGCGATGGCTCTTTAAATCGTTCCACATCACGAAATGAGAAAAATTAAATAATGAAAGGGCGCTAGAATGCTCGATCAGGGCCCAATTCTTCATCGGGGCAATCACCTCGCGGATCTCGTTATAGATAAGACGCAAATCGATGGTGTCGTCCTCTTTTCTTTTCAGGGCGAGCAACCGCGAAAAATCGCAGTCAAAATTCTCTTTGAGATATTCAAAGGCCGTGCGATTTAACTGCAAATCCTCATATGAATATTCCAATGTGTAATAAGAGCCGTTTTTGCGTCGTGGCATCTTGACGGGAAGAAGCATGATCGGGGCATACATTTCACCAGTGCCATGCATCGCCGCCTTCTCGTTATCAAACCAACGAATAAGACCGATGGTCAAAAAGAGAGGGTTGCATCCACTTTCTTCGAGGGTTGTGGCGCTTTTCCTAGCCAAATTCTTCAAAGTGGCTTCCACGGAATTGGAATAATTGACGACCAAAAGCTGGTTTTTGTTATAACCATTAATAACGTCGCTAGCCACCATGGAAGGGGAAATGTCCAAAATCTTTGGCGTTTTGTTCCCTTCACTTTTCTCGTAAATGCCCGGAACGAGGAATACCTTGGAATTCTTTTCTAAGAAAGAAAGCATCTTTTCGGGATCGCTAGAGATGATTTCGATACCGTTAAGTCCGCTTTTATAGGAAATAAGACGGTTCCTTAAATTAAGGTCAAGCAATTTGTCTTCCCAATGATCGAAACGGTTCTTCCTTCCCGTCTCTTCGTCATGAAGCCTTCGACGCGAAGACAAATCCACCGCCGGCGTCTCATAGGATTGGCTTTTAAGACTAGGGAAATCGAAAACAACTTCGCCATCGGGCAATTCTTTAGGCGAAGGAATTGGTAAAATCCTCTCTTGGCGACAGGAATTTATATCGATAGCGAAAAGAAAATCGCGGCTTTTTTCTAATTCCTCATAAGCAATGGAAACGCATTCTTCGAAGGAAATGTTTTTGTCATCGGTAAGATTGGTCGCTTCGACGACAGTAAGATAATTAAATCCTTTGGAAGCGTCGTTTAAGATGGTTTGCGCGTTTTCTTCCTTACTACCATAGAAGGCATGTTCTTCATCAAGCCAACAAGCGAGGTTGCAATGCTTCTTGTAGAAAAGCAAGACAGGTCGAAGACCAATAGCTTCTAAGAGACTGGCAAACAAAAGCGACAAATCGATACAGGTCCCGATCCTTCCTTGCAAGACTTCGCGAGGCAGGCGGATTCTTTGAAAAGACGTTTCAAAAGATGTTGGCGGCAATGAATAACGGATTCCAACTTCCTGTAAAGCTAAATAAATGGCGTCGATATCCTCGAGCACTTTATTGGGATCATGAAGGAGGTAACCTTCAAAAGAGGAAGAGCCATATTTATCCTTCTTAATATCCTTAGCGCGCGATACAGTCTCTAAAACCAAAGGGTCATTAGGCGTTACGAAGGAAGCAACGATTTCGTCGACACGATCTTCGGAAGCGCTCTCTTCGATCGGCAAGAAGGAGATTGACTTTTCCGTCGACGCCAAAACTTCCTCAGAAGCGTCGATAAGTTCAATCTTCAGCGCCCCAATTCGCTTTTCCGTCAAACAATAAAGCGATTCGATATCTAAATGGATATTAAATGAGGTGATGACCGTCTTCTTGCGTTTTTCCAAAAAGGAAATGTGAATGGGATCAATCTTCAAAAATTCGGCAGGATCAGCGCTAAAACGCACCCAAACGTCCCGCTTATCCTCTTCTGAGAGGTTCTCGATTTCCACGGCACGCAAAAAGGAAAAGGCATTGGTTTTCCCTTTGGTTTCCTCTTTCCTTAGGCGTTCGGCTTGATAATTGACGTAATTGATGTTTTTGCGAATATTAACGGATATTTGGAAAGAGGAATTTTTCATACATGAAAATTATAGTCTTTTGCTTGAGGTTACTGCTATAACGAACAAAAAAATACTAATTATATTTGCAAGCGGAGAATAGATTTCACGACCACTTCCATCTTCTTCTAAACAACTCGCGGCAAGCATAGTCTTTTTTTATTATGCAAGCCTTAACGGATAGGCCGCTTAAGGATTTTTTAGAATTATTCACATGACTTCGAAGGAAGGCGAATAAATAAAATGACGTCAAACACGCCTAAACGCTCATAGGCAATGAGCAATGCCAAAGTCAAAGCGCGTGTCGCCGAGAATGCTGCGACAAGGAAGCTCTCCTCCCTTCGGGCATGAGGTATCATATCGTTGAGATCGAGAAGGTCCACACGGGCGGCGGAAAATACGATTATTACGTGACCATGCTGGCTACGAACAGGAGGTTGGGCTGATGTTCTTGGAAATTAGCGTTCTACAAAGCGCCGCCATCCACGACGAGCGCGGCGATTTCCTTTATCGTCTTGGAGACGACCCGACGATAACCTACGAGGAATTCATCGTCTATTACATGTGCCGCTACGCCAGCGGCTTTGATTACATCGATCCCGATTATTCTTTCGCCTGCTGGAAGAAGGGTGAGAGACTGCTAGACCGCAACTGGATGAAAATGGCCGCGAGCAAGACCCACAAGATGGAGATCGTGCATAAGTGGGATGAGATATTCCCTAAATACAAAGAGAAACTGGCGGCCAAAGAGGCTATCTATAAAGCGCGCGGGATGGAATTACCGCCGACGCCCGATAAACGTTGAGGCGATTTAGGCGCGCAAATCCACAAAAAATCGCAAAATCCCCCTCCAAAAGCGGTTATTTTTAGATAATAGAGAAAAGGAAAGCAAATTTGTTACCAATAAAAGATGTTCTGTATAAAGGCTTAAAGCGATGCTTTTCATATGACCAAATAAGCCATAAGAACCCTTAATCGCAACCAAAAAGAAAGACATCAAACGACCTAACCCCGTCCACCACGACTGCCTTTAGGCGTTTGGCGAAAGTGGCCATATCGTTAAAGAACGGCCATCATTCATTGTGCTTGCTTAGAAAATCAATAAGCTTTGGCGAAATAGGCGACGATCTTGGCTTTTTCGCCGCAGATGGGGCAACGAAGATCACTATCTTCCGGTAATTCTTTGTATATCACGCGAGCCGTGCCGCCGTTGGTGATAAGCTTTATTTTATCTTCGCATTCCATTTTGCCACAGAAAGCCATGCGGCCATAACCGCCCTGTTCTAGGACGGCATTAAGTTCATTTATGTCTTTGACATCATGGATATGACTGTCAAGGAAGTCTTGAGCCTTTTTGTACATATCTTGATGGATTTCTTGAAGAATGGCCGGCAAGGAAGAAGCTAATGAAGCGAGGGCCACCACCTTCTTTTCGCCATTGACACGCTTAGTCAAAACGGCTTCTCCTTTAGCGAGGTCGCGCGGGCCAATTTCGATACGCAGAGGCACGCCTTTCATCTCGTATTCGGAGAATTTCCAACCGGGCGTACGACTATCGTCATCGTCCAACTTCACGCGAATATTGAGAGCGGAGATTTCTTCTTTCAATTTTCTTGCGGCTTCCAAAACACCCGCTTCTTTTTGACGGACTGGGATGATGACGGTTTGAATCGGCGCTACGAAGGGAGGCAAAACAAGCCCGTTATCATCGCCATGAACCATAATGATGGCGCCCAATAACCTTGTGCTAGCGCCCCAAGAAGTCTGGTGCGGAGCATATAAGCCGTTATCTTTCCCTTGGTAAGAAATCCCAAAAGCCTTAGCAAATCCCGTCCCTAAATAATGGGTGGTTCCGCTTTGAAGGGCTTTGCCATCATGCATTAACGCCTCAATCGAATAGGTGTTGACGGCCCCAGCAAATTTCTCATGTTCCGTCTTCCTTCCTTTGATGAAAGGAATAGCCAGCAATTCTTTGCCACAGGCATCATATGCATTATCGAGGATCCATTTGGCATTGTTTTCGGCTTCCTCTTCGCTTGTAAAAAGGCAATGGCCTTCTTGCCAAAGGAATTCCGAACCGCGAAGAAAAGGCCTGGTGGTCTTCTCCCAACGGACGACGCTGCACCATTGATTAAAAAGGATAGGGAAGTCGCGATATGAAGAAACGAGCTTTTTAAACAAGTCGCTGAAAAGGACTTCGCTAGTGGGACGGACGATCAAAGGATCAGCCAATTTCTCGCCCCCACCGATTGTGCAAACCAGACATTCGGGGGCGAAGCCTTCGATATGCTCCTTCTCGCGGTTGAACAAGGAAGAAGGGATGATCGAAGGAAGATAAACGTTTTGAGTGCCGATCGATTTGAAACGCTTATCTAAAAATGACTGAATCTCCTCCCAAATGGCGTAACCATAAGGCAAATAATTGATAAAGCCTTTGACGGAGCTATAGTCCATCAATTTCGCTTTTTTGCAAACGTCGGTATACCATTTGGCGAAATCGACGTCTCTAGCCGTAATGGCTTCGTTTTTGTTATCCATATCACATTTTTCCTTTCAATATCAAAATGCGGTTCTCGTTTTTCTCGTTCACGGGCATCAAGGAAGCCGAATAAGGGGCGAAGACATCGCTCGAAATATATTCGATTCCGCTGCCAACGACCAATTCTAGTGCGTTCCAGTTAGAAAGGTTAGAGCCAATAATCGGCTTTTTGTATTTAAGAAGCTTCTCAACGAGGGCGTGAAGCTGACTACGAATCCCCGTGTCTAACCCCGTATCGGTATCGCTGGAAAGGAAATCGACGAAGAAAGCATCCGCTTCAGCTAAGAGGACCATATCGATCCCTAAGCTCTTCCCCCGCACCGTATAAGCGATGCCATATCCCGCTTCTTTGACGTTCTTAATGTTTTCAAGAAGGTTTTCGATGCCATTATTGGCGACAAAGGAAGAAATATCATCATTGGCTAAAACAAAAACCAAATTAGCATCCTTGGCCCCTCTTAGACGCTTAAAGAAGGATGGGATGGAGGATAATTCGTTAGGACGAGCCGGATAATAAAGCTTCTGGCTTTTAAGTTCACGTTCGGAAACAAAGGTCCCAACGAGATTTTTGGCGATGGCGGCGAAGAGGTTCTTATCGTCCTTGGCTCTAATCGCATAATTCTTCAATTCGTCAATCGAATCGAAGGCACATTCGGGACGGGGGGCGGCCTTGCCTAAGTAGCCGATGATCCTTTTGCGGGACACCGCGTAAACCGGTCGGAAAGTATAGAGGATTTTCTTTTCGTAGATAATTCGTTCCACCTCACTTCGATATTGAGTTATCTCGCTAAGGCTATAATCCTCCGTGCCCTTTTTGAAGAAAGCGATGGAACTCTTCGTCTCGAAGGCGTTTTTCGCCGTCCGTCTAGCACTGGATATGATGGCGTCCCCATCACCCATGAGATCTTTGTTATGAACGATGCCAACGCGAACTTCAATCGGATTTTTGTTGCTGCTATATTGGGCCAAACGCTTCTGGACTTCGTTAACCGCTAATAAAGCGAAGGAGATGGCCTCGGTTTGATCGCTTTGATCGAAAGAAGCAATTAAGAATTCGTTTTCGCTGGCTTGGATGAGTTTCATGCTTCCCCTGACAAATGGTTCTAAAGCCATGCGGAAGCGATAGGAAAGATCGAGGGAAACCTTTTCCTTCTTCCGCGAGCCAGCGTTAGGAGTTTGGATCAAGCTGAAACAATATGTCGTACCGCCATATCCGCTTAGGCTACGAAGACCTTCAGAAAATTCCTTCTCGCTAGAAAGACGAACCAAAGAGCCAATATTGGCTTTGATTTTCCGCTCAGGAAGAAGGTAGCTTTCCAAATGGATAACGCCATGGACGGGGTCGCTTTTGCGAATATGCAAAAAGGCGTTCATCCGGCACTTTGAACGATGGAAATAAACGGACGTTTGAAGATAATCGGTGGCTTTCTTCTCCGCCAATATGTCTTCGATCCAACTGCGGACGCGTTGGGGTTCGCTGCCCGGAAAGGAATTATAGAATTCGTTTAACGATGAACGCCGTTGCGGGGACAGCTTGCCCAAATCGAAGAAGACCACCGCCCCTTTTTGCGCTTCAATGCGATAGATGCGCACGCTGTTGATGCCGCTGCTCATATTACGGTAATATTTGCCATCCCTCTTCGAATAAACAATCAAGGTGACCACTAAAGTTATAATAAGAGCCATCAACAAAATGATGGTGGCGGAAAAAATCAAAAAGGAAAGATCATCAGGATCAGTTAGATCCAAGAGAGCTAGAAACGGCAAAAAAGAAAACTCAGGTGTTTGCACGGTCAATATATTATCACAATCTTATGGCGCGCACGCATATACGCTTTAAGGGATTAGGGCAATTGACACCACAAATTTCTAAGGGCCCGGCGAAAGAAGATAGAATTTTGTTGCTAGAAAAGGCCTAAACGCGTTAGGATTATACGGCTCCGGAGAAGTACCCAAGCGGTCGAAGGGGTCAGTCTCGAAAACTGATAGTGGGTGCATGCCCAGCCAGGGTTCAAATCCCTGCTTCTCCGCCAATCCTATCAATCTATGCAACGCAACGTTGCATTTTTCTTTTTCAGTGCAAAACGGTAATTAAAACACGGCGTTTTTTGACCACTCGCCCCCTTCAGCTAATGTAAGGTCGTTCCGCTTTGCTTTTTGGGAACGGATTTACATAAAACAAACAGTTAATGGATAACCATCATAAATTATCCATTGATGACATCGCACTAAATAAGACACCTTCTTATTTAAGAAGATAATAAGCGCGTTTTCTTTTCTCCTCTTGGTGTCTCAATAAACTTGAATTGACTACAATAATTTATGGAAATGGTAGATACATTTCGTATGATTTACGACACCGAAACGATTGCAAAGTCTCATGGGATCAATT